>CAYREY010000030.1:0-40156 GCA_964423405.1 uncultured Chitinophaga sp.
GCCTTGCTACCGGTATGTATGTGGTACAGGTGAAAGCCGATAAAACCTACCGCGGCAATTTTGTAAAAGAGTAATTGTATATATGTATCATAACCAAAAAGGCGCTCTGTAAGGAGCGCCTTTTTGGTTGGCAGAAGTCGGAGACTTCTGTTTTCATTTATACTTCGAAGTGATCCTTCGGAACACTTCGAAGAACGGGCAATCTCATTTTTTAACGTATTTGCGATAGCAATGGTATGGTACATTATCTTCTTATTCCTTTTTTAGAAAAAGGAATCAAAAAATCGTCTGCTCAATGGCTCCGCCTGAGCAGACCAGCCTGGCTCGCCGGTATATTAAGTTTCTCCATGCCATATTGTTGAGATAATGTAGGTGCCGGTAGAAGGCATCGGCAGATTAAGCGGGTGTGTAGGCGAGTGTGTATGTACTGTTCCGTACCTACGGCACGGTAAGCTACTATATGTGTTGTGCTAGCCATATTTGGTGCCTAACGGCACCTTAATCCCGTAGTGATTGGATATGGGTAGTGTGTATAGCATATGTATTTGCACCCCGTAGAGGGTGCTACCTTTTTTGTCTGAATCAGGATTTACAGGATTGTTGGATTGGCAGGATAAAGGCGGTATAGATTATTAGGTATGGTACACGCTACAGATGTGCGCCAGCAGGACATCAATACATGAAATACACAACGGAAGATAGCCACGAAGAATGACTCGTTTTATTTTTAATGGATATTCCTCTCGCTATGACATTTAGTTAGCAAAGCCGCGCCACATGCGCGGCTTTGCTGTAAAGGAGTGTCATTGCGATGGCTTTATCCTATATAGTTGATAGAGCCAAAGCCAGAAGCAATCTTCCGCTGTGTGATTGTTTTAAGCCGGGTGGCTTGCTTTACGTATAATAGGTATGTATAGGTTCCGTACCTACGGCACGGTAAGCTGCTACGTGTGTTATGCTACCCATATATGGTGCCTAACGGCACCTTAATCCCGTAGTGATTGGATATGGGTAGTATGTGTGTAGTATATGTATTTGCGCCCCGTAGCGGGTGCTACCTTTTTTTGTGGTGTAAAACAGAAGTCGGAGACTTCTGCTTCATCTGAACTTCAAAGTGATCCTACGGAACACTTCGAAGAACGGGGGAATGGAATGGCTTTGTTTATTTACGAATCGGAGATTCGCTGCGAGAAAATATTTTTATATGCCGTTCTTTATTGTAATTAGCAAATAAATCAGCCCAGTTATAACGGCTAATTTGCAATACTTAAGTGCTAAATTGTAATGTCTGAATTTTAACTGACAAATTTTTGAGTTTATAAAAACTTGTGAGTCAATATCATTATTAAGCATAGCAGAATTTAGATTTGTCGTCATTTGTTGATCATTCTTAAAGTCGGCGAAGCTTTTATTAGCAATTGTATCAAAAAATAAAACTGAGTTTGTTACTAGTCCTGGTTCTTGGAATATTTTTGGGTCAAGCCTAGCTCTCAAAGTTGAGTAAGCATTATATAATGAAATAACTATAAAAATTATGAACATATACAAGCTTACTCCTTCAACAAATCTTAAAATTGAGGACCATCCAAAATTAGAAAAAGATATTTTATAACACAATGTAATAACTAAACGACCAGCATAGTTACTGGTAAATATTATTGTCAATATAATGCCTTGTAGAGTTAGTAAGTATGAAATTTTACTATCACAACTTGTTATCCAAAAATTTACTCTCTCCAAATTTTTGTATTTATCTTCTGTATTCATCTGTTGCAGGGGGATTTAGTTTGTTGTTCTTCTAGCCAATTATTCATGTCTATTCTACATATAGTTGAGTGGTAATAATTTTCTAAATGATTTTTTGAAAAAAAAGTTTGATAATAAGCCTTGCCATTATTTTTGTTTTCTAAGTCATTAAAAACTTCTGTAGATATTACCATTGAGCCGTTACCTGCTTTGTTTCCTTTTGAACATAGTTTACTTGCGTTATTTACAACACCACCCATATAAATTACGTCATTGATGCCGCTGCCTTTAAATCCCGCTAGAATCATTAGCGCATCACCTTTGTCAATACCAATACCTACTTTTATAGGGTCTATCCCTTTTTTACAAAGTTTATAATTCAATGTATTTATAATTGAGCTAGCAGCGTATGCCGAATGAAAGACTGCTGAAACATCATCTTTAGATTGAGCTTGGTATATTGCCCAAACACTGTCACCTACAATGTTTATCTCTCTACAGTTTTCACTACTTTGAAATAACGCAACAATCTCCGAAATGTATGCTCTGTATATTTTGGCTAAAGTTCTCTTTTGATATTTTGCTGGTAATGTTGAGGAGTCTCTTATGTCTATGAAAATGGCATAACACTTAAAATAATAGCCATTAGAATAGGAGAGTTTCTCACTGTTTGGAATACTATCAACTTGTTCGAATGTATCTGTAGAGTCCAAAATTTCTTGAAGTCTATCAAAACTTTCATTGAAATCATACGGTCTGTTAGATGTTACTTTCATATTATATAGTCTTGGGTGGTTCCTTTAAATGCATTCATACTCAAATATACCCATCTCTCTATACTTGCAAAAAAATCTATACATATTAGTATTTGTTGAATATCATAGAATTATAAGCAATAGATGCGCTCAGCTTAATATGGCGAATTTCTAAACCATTGTTGTTGTCCCAACAATAAACACCACACACCCCTGCAAAATTTTCAAAGCAAAATTTTGCTTTCCCCTCTCCAGAGGGGAACTAACAGCCAACAGCCCCGGCGCTACTTGTAACTAGTCCATTGCTTATCGGGCTTGTGGTATTCGCTTACCACGATGGTTAGATTTAACAGGGCAAACAGCCTGTTTTATGTATGTATTAATAATGTAATATATACAGGGTGGCAGCATTTTTGGCCGAGGGGTATAGGCATGGGTTTCTATAATTTGTTGATTTGTAGGGTGTTGCGGAGGTGGGGTGTAGGCATGGTGCCCCAAAGGCTGCAAATTTTGTTGCTAACGGGGTTTAAAAATGCCGGGCCTCAGTGGCTGATTAGCAGGCGGTAAGTAAGTAATGGCTATTTGCTGTATTTAGTTAATAACAAAGTAATTAACCGTATCAGGGTCCGGTTTGGTAAAATCAAAATCCTTGTCACCTTTGCCATGCCTTAGCGGCACACTAACAATACTTACAGCTATGAGTTTGAACAATATTATAAAGAATGTAGAGCGGAAAGAAGCCCGGGTGTTTGAAATGATAGAACCCATGGAGCACGAGCAGGTAATGTACTTTAACGATAAGGAGACCGGCCTGAAGGGAATCATAGCCGTACACAACACGGTGCTGGGTCCCAGCCTGGGCGGCTGCCGTATATGGAAATACGAGAACGAGAGCGATGCCCTGTGGGATGTATTGCGCCTTAGCCGGGGTATGACTTTCAAGTCGAGCATAAGCGGTATTAACCTGGGTGGCGGCAAGGCCGTAATAATAGGTGACCCTAAAGCCAAACATACTGAGGGGTTCTGGCGCAGGTTCGGCAAGTTTGTAGATAGCCTGAACGGCAAATACATAACCGCCGAAGACGTAGGTACCAGCACCGATGTAATGAGCATAGTAATGCAGGAAACCAAACACGTAACCGGCAAACCAATATCGGCCGGCGGCAGTGGTGACCCTTCGCCGTTTACGGCTTATGGTGTTTTTCTGGGCCTTAAAGCCAGTGTAAAAGAGGCCTTTGGTACGGATAGTCTGCAAGGTAAAAAAGTAGCCGTACAGGGTGTGGGCCACGTAGGTTACACACTGGTAGGCCACCTGACCAAAGCGGGCGCTACCGTTTACGCTACCGATTTGCACAAAGAACACCTGGATGCCGTAGCCAACGATTTTGGCGCTACGATAGTAGACCCAAAAGAGATTTATGACCTGGATGTAGATGTGTACTCGCCCTGTGCGCTGGGTGCTACCGTAAACAGCGATACTATACCACGCCTGAAGTGCCATGTAATAGCCGGTGCTGCCAACAACCAGCTGGCCGATGAGAACCTGCACGGCCAGATGTTGGTAGACCGTGGCATAGTGTACGCCCCCGACTTTTTGATTAATGCCGGCGGGGTTATAAACTGCTACCGCGAGGTGCACCATTTAAGCGAGCAGCAAACAAATGAGATAACAGAGAAGATATACCAGCGTACTTTAGATATATTTGCAAAATCGAAGGCCGAGAAGATACCGCCACAAGAGGCGGCAATTAAACTGGCCGTGGAGCGCATTGAAACAGAAAAGGCCAAAAGCAAGTAAAACAACCGTACAAACTAATCAGCTAATTAATATTGTTCTTTTAAAAATTGATGAATGCTAGGAAGAAGGAATTTGAGAATTAAAGTAATGCAGGAACTTTACTCGTGGGAAATAGACAACGATATACCTGTGCATAAACTGGAGGGCCACCTTACCGGCCAGATTGCAAAATCGAAGGTGTTGTATTTAACCAACCTGCTTTACCTGGTAGAGGTATGTAACTACAGCATGGTAGATAAAGCCAAGCGCCTGGCCAAGTACATCAAAACAGAAGAGGACATTAATGCCCGCACCACCATTGCGGCCAACGTGCTGGTGCAAAATCTACAACAGGACCCTCAGTTTGTGGCGCTGGTTAAAAAAGAAGGTATACGCAACTATATATCCGATGACCTGGTAAAATCGCTGTTTGTTGAGTTTACAGGCAAGCAAAAGTATAAAGAGTATTCGGCTATAGACCACCCTACACTGGAGCAGGATAAAGAGATATTCAGTTTTCTGATAAAGAAGGTGTTTGATGTTAATAAGGACCTGGAGGCCCACCTGCAGGAGATATTTATTAATTACGATGATGATAACGCACTACTGCTACACGTACTGGGTAAGTATGTAGATGTGTTTAACCCGGCTAAAGAGGATAACTTTTTTCCGAACAATAAGGACTGGGAAGAAGAGCAGCAATTTGCCCGCGACCTGCTAAGCCGCACCATACACAATAACGACGAACTGATATCCATGATTGAACCCAAGCTTAAAAACTGGGACATGGACCGCGTGGCCCTGCTGGACCTGATACTGATGAAAATGGCGGTTTGCGAACTGAAGTTTTTCCCTAACATTCCTATCAAGGTTTCTATTAACGAGTACATCGATATATCTAAGTTTTACAGCACGCCTAAAAGCAAAGACTTTGTAAACGGGGTGCTGGATAAGGTGAAGAACGAGATGCAGGAGAAGGGTGAGATTAAGAAATTTGGCCGTGGCCTGATGGAATAAGTAAGCTATAAGGGTTAGCCCCGGTATGCTAAATTTTGTTTTAAGATAGGGGGCTGTTTGTTAAACTATACCTCAAAAAACTATATTTGGCGCCGTTGAAAAACAGAAATTGTATGAAACACACAGTACTATTTTTATTGTCGCTTACCATTGTAGCAGGCGTGGTAGGTTGCCGCAAAAAAGGCGAGCCTGCGCCCGAGTTTAAAATAGAGGCCGAAGCGTTTAAAGATACTACGCTGATAACCTTTATAGATAGCGTGAGTTTTGATTTTGACACTATTATGCAGGATGACAAGGTAGAGCATACGTTCAGGCTGGTAAACAGTGGCGATAAGAACCTGATAATTACCCGTGCTTTTGGCTCGTGCGGCTGCACGGTACCTGAATACCCTAAAGACCCTGTTAAGCCCGGAGATACCGCTTCGATACACGTGACCTTTAACTCTGCCGGTAAAAAAGGCGATCAGCACAAAAACGTAACGCTGGTTTGTAATACAACAGTACGAAACGAGATGCTGTACCTGACAGGATTTGTTAAAACAGAAGACGACAAGTAATCAGTAATATAAATACACATACAAATGGATAGTTTAAGCTTAGTATTTCTTGGTGCCATGTTAGTGGTAATGTGGCTGTTTATTATACGCCCGCAAACCCAACAGGCAAAAAAATCGAAAGAGTTTCAGGAAGGGATAGAGAAAGGAGCCCGGGTAGTTACCACCGGCGGCATTCACGGCAGGGTGCTAAAAGCGGAAGACAATACTATAATGTTAGAGATTGACAACAATACCAAGATCAAAATCGAACGTTCGGCCATTTCTATGGATCTTACACAGGCGGCTTACAGCACCGATAAAAAAGCTGAAACCGAAGAGGCTAAAGCTTAACAATAGCAGAGGTTTAAATTTTTTTAATCTAAACGGCACTAATTAATAATATAATTTAGTGCCGTTTCGTTTTATAGTTAATCCTAACGAACTAACTATGAAACGAAGAAAACCATCTACGCACAAAGTGATTAAAGTAGGCATAACAGGCGGTATAGGCAGCGGTAAAACTACTGTGTGCAAAATGTTTGAAGACCTGGGCATACCGGTTTACTATGCCGATGACCGTGCCAAGTACCTGATGCACCACGAGCACCACCTGATAGATGAGATTAAGAAACACTTTGGCGATGATGTGTATGAAAACGGCCGCCTTAACCGCAAGTTGCTGGCCGAGCGTGTGTTTAACGATAAAGCAAAGGTAGCTTTGCTTAACTCGCTGGTGCACCCGGCGGTGTTTCGCGATACGGAGCGTTGGGTAGAAGATCAGAAAGAGAAAAAGGTGCCTTATATACTTAAAGAAGCAGCCCTGTTGGTGGAAACCGGTTCGTACAAAGCGCTGGATAAGCTGATAGTGGTTACCGCGCCGCTGCATGTACGTATAGAGCGCGTAACCCAGCGCGACGATACCACTGCTGCCGACATAGAAGCCCGTATGCGTAACCAGCTAAGCGATGAGGAGAAGGTAAAGCTGGCCGATTTTGTGGTGGTAAACGATGACGGGCTGGAACATTTGCGCGCCGAAGTACTGCGCATACACGAGGCTATACTGTTATTGGTAAACCAAACTAACCTGGTTGAAAAATAGTTTACTCTGTATTTATAGCTAAGCTTACATTTGGGGCCGATGAACAAGCCATTACGCATCGGTATTTTAGGAGGCGGCCAGCTGGGCCGCATGTTATTGCAAACAGCAGCCAACTATCATGTAGAAACTTTTGTACTGGAAAGCGGTAATAACCCGCCGGCATCTTCGCTATGCCACCACTTTACAGCGGGGGATATTAAAGACTATAACACAGTATATAATTTTGGTAAGCAGGTAGATGTACTGACTATTGAAATTGAAAACGTAAACCTGGATGCCCTGTTTAAACTGGAGCAGGAGGGGCTTACTATTTATCCTAAGCCGCAGGCGTTAAATACTATAAAGGATAAAGGCCTGCAGAAAGAATTTTACCGCACGCACGGTATACCAACCTCGCCATTTTATTTAATAACGCATAAGTACGAGCTTAATACGCATCTTGGCTTTTTTCCGGTGGCACAAAAGCTGCGTACCGGTGGTTACGATGGGAAAGGGGTGGAGATATTGCGCGATGAAACCGACTTTGCCAAAGCGTTTGATGCGCCCTGTGTAATTGAAAAGCTGGTAGATATAGAGAAAGAGATATCGGTTATAGTAGCCAAAAATGCAGTAGGCGAAACAGCTGTATACCCACCGGTAGAGATGGTGTTTGACCCGCGCTATAACCTGGTAGATTACCTGCTATCGCCGGCGGAATTAACTGCTGAACAAACCCAACAGGCGCAAGCCATAGCCACACAGGTAATGAACGCGCTGGAAAGCCCCGGTATATTTGCTGTAGAGATGTTTTTAGATAAAGCCGGTAACATACTGGTAAACGAAACTGCACCACGGGCACATAATAGCGGCCACCAGAGTATAGAGGGCAATTACGCATCGCAGTACGAAATGCAGATGCGGGTGCTACAGAACCTGCCACTGGGTAATACAGAGGCCATTAAGCCATCGCTGATGTTGAACCTGGTAGGCGAGCCTAAATATTCAGGTCCGGTTAAGTACCAGGGCATAGAAAAGGTGCTAAGAATGAAAGGCGTGTACATACATTTGTATGGCAAGCACGAAACCAAACCCGGCCGTAAAATGGGCCACGTAACCATACTTGGCGAAAGTAAAGACGAACTGTTGCAAAAAGCCGATTTTATTAAACAGACACTGAAAGTAATAAGCATATAACAACCCCATAAACCACACAACTAATGAGCAAACCACTGGTAGGAATAATAATGGGTAGCGAAAGCGACCTTAAAATAATGAAAGACGCTGCCGATGTACTGGCCAGCCTGGGTGTAGAGTTTGAGCTAACCGTAATAAGCGCACACCGTACCCCCGAGCGGATGATGCAATATGCCGCAACTGCTGCCGAGCGGGGTTTGCGGGTGGTAATTGCCGGTGCGGGCGGTGCTGCACACCTGCCGGGTATGGTAGCGTCGGTTACAACCCTGCCGGTAATAGGCGTTCCGGTTAAGTCATCAAACTCTATCGATGGTTGGGACTCGGTACTATCTATACTACAAATGCCTGCCGGTGTGCCGGTGGCTACTGTAGCGCTTAATGGTGCCCGCAATGCCGGTATACTGGCTGCACAAATAATAGGCTCGGCCGATAAAGATGTTGCTGCTAAACTGGCTGCCTTTAAGCAGGAACTGAAAGCAAAAGTTGAGAACTCTATCCGCGAGATTAAGATTGCCGGGTTCAGAAACGAGTTTGATGCATAATCTTTCTGCTGCTATAAACAATAAAGCCACCGTTGATGCGGTGGCTTTATTGTTTATAGCAGGCTAACTATATCGTTTACCCCCGGTATGCGGTTTACGGTAAATGCCTCGGCGTAGCGTACGCCTATGGGTACCCCAAAGTGGCTGGCACGGGCACGTACAAACTCTAAAAACTCGGGTGATGATATAAAGGTGTTTTTCTCTTTCGACTTTGGGTCGTAAAACTGGGTTTTGTATGCCAGTATAGCTTCCAGCTTACGATCGAAGTAGTTGGTGATATCTACCACAAAGTGCGGCTCGGCGTGTATAGCCTGTATATAGTGGTACAATGCTTTAGGCCGGTAAGGCTGTTGCTTTTTGCCGTTCAGGCTGGTTTCTATTTTGCTAAGCCCTGCATGAAAACAGGCATCGTACGTTAGCTGTGCCGAGCGGCCATGGTCGGGGTGGCGGTCGTACTTCGCATTGCTGATAACTACCGATGGCTGATACTTGCGTATTATCTTAATCAGCTCGCGCTGGTGCTTTTCATCGTTCACAAAAAAACCATCTTTAAACCCCAGGTTTTCGCGCACCTTTACACCCATAATTTTCGAAGCATCCTGTGCCTCTTTTTTACGGGTAGCCACAGTGCCGCGGGTGCCCAGTTCGCCTTTGGTTAGGTCTATTATGCCAACGGTATAGCCCAGTTCAATTTGTTTCATTAATGTGCCGGAACAGCCTAATTCCACATCATCGGGGTGAGCGCCAATTGCAAGTATATCTAGCTTCATCTATTGTATGTATTGAGTAGTTAGTATTGAGTATTTAGACAAATACAGTTGTTACAATTTATTTTTTGCAGACTGCTAACTGCCAATTGCAGACTTCTTATACCCCGAATTGTTTTAAGTGGTGGTTAAGGTGCACAACCATTAAATCTTTCCATTGCGTTTTGGTAAGTTGCCCAAACAGCGGGTGCGGCTTTAACTTGTTGCCTTCGCGCTCGTTAAACACATCTATCATTTTCTTTAGAAACTCCAGCTCGGTATAAAAATCGCGGGGCTTGCTGCCATCTATTCCCTGGTTAATTTCTTTGGGCGATTCTGCACCTTTGGGAAACCACTTTAGGCCATATACCAGTACCGGAAAAAGTACTTTGTTCCAGAAAAAGTTAGAGATGTCTTTCGATTCTTTCATGCCCAGGCAAATACGGAAAGCATCGTTCATGTGTGTTAGCATTTGCGTTACGCTCATACTGCCCCATTGCGGCTTAGTATCGGGCGTAAGTTTATCTAACCGCCGGGTTATGGTTTCTATATCGTGGGTAGAAAATTGTTCCATACAACAAGTTTATACAAAGTAAACAAATTGTAGTATGGTTGTTGTATATCTTTCTGTTACCCGGCAGCTGTTGCTCGTTCCAGTATATAAATAGCTTCAGAAATTTCGCCGGCAAATTCAGGATGTAATGTTTCGTACTGAAAGAAGGCTTTTTCAAGCACTGGTAATTGTTTAGTGGCCCAGCTTATTGTTAGTTTTCTGTCTTCGGCTGTAATCAGCTTAAATAAATTTGCAGGCTGTGCTAAATCATTTAAGTGATAATACACGAAGTTTACAAAGTTTCTGATACTTGTATTGCCTGTACTTACAACCCAGTTGCTTAGCAGTAGGTTAATGTTGTTGCTTCGGTTAACGGCTTCTACAAAAAGCTCTTTGTTGAAGTATTCTTTTGTGCTTGTATTATAGTGCCATAATGCAACAAGAAAGGTAACAACAGCTTCTTTCTCTTCAGCCGCCCATTTATCCCACTCCGCATATTTTAGTTTACTAAATACGGTTAAATCGGCAGCGAAATCAGACATTGCAGTCAATTCAAATATCCTTGGCAGAAAGTGTTTAAAGTCGTCCACTCCTCCCCAGGTAGCCATGGCTTTCCACGTATAAGTGTCTAATTGTTCTTCGGTTAGCTCACGTAAAGGCGCTGCGCTAAGCTGCCGCTTATGTGTGTCATCTACACAGCATGGACAGCTATCCATATCAGAACGGAAAGGGTATTTGCTGAAAACCGAGTAGAGGTTATCAATAGATACTTTTAGTTGGGGTGTCACATATTAAATATAGCAAACCATCGGTTGATTTTGTAGAGACGGCATGTAGCCGTCTTTTCTGCAAAATTTTCTTGAGTAGACGCGAACATCGCGTCTCTACGCATCCTTTACCATTACCCCACCTTTGCCACAAACACATCTACCCGGTCGTTCAGTTTGGCTTCTAATAGTTTGGTAAGTTTTACCTCGCCTATTACGTAGTTGGTGGTATTGCTAGTGTAACGCTCCGATATGTTTTTTACCTCTAGTTCTTCCAGCAGGTTCTCGTCGCTATAGCGTATATATAGTTTAAGGTAATGGTCGTTACTGAAAGGTACGGTGCCGTTTTGTTTTACCTTTTTGTATTCGTAGCGGTAGTTGTAGGTAAGCGCAGCAATATCTGATAATACGGCAGATCCGGTAGGGTAGCTGCCTGCACCTTTACCTAAAAAGAACTGCTTATCGCTAAACGCCGCAGTAAGCTGCACGGCGTTAAACTCGTTGCGTACATCAAAAAACAAGTCGTGCGGTTTAATAAACTTCGGTATTACGTAGCTGGCTACTTTGTTATCTGCTGTGCGGTACGTGTGGGCTATCAGTTTTATTTTAAAACCTTTCTCGCGGGCATAGGTGCTATCGGCTACCGATAGGTTTTGTATACCAAAGTTGAATATATCTTCTGGCTTTACTATTAACCCAAACGTATGTAGCGTAAGTATGGTTAGTTTAAACTTGGCATCAAACCCTTTTACATCCAGCGTGGGGTTGCTTTCGGCAAAGCCCAGTTGCTGCGCCTGGCGCAGGGCTTCATCATAGCTAAGGTTCTCTTCCGATGTTTTGGTAAGGATATAGTTGGTGGTGCCGTTGCAGATACCTTCCAGCGAATCGAGCAGGTCGTTATCGTAATATTCCTCCAGATTACGGATAATAGGAATGGAGCCACACACCGATGCCTCGTAAATAAACGGCACGTTGTGTTGCTGCTGCAGGTCGTATAACTCCTGCAGGTGTTCGGCTATCATTTTTTTATTGGCCGATACTACAGCCTTGCCCTTTTTTAGTGCGGTTGATGTTATCTCGAACGCCTCATCGGCATTGTCAATTAACTCTACCACCACATCCAGTGTATCATCGTTTAGTATGTCGCTTTTATTGTAGGTAAATAACTCTGCCGGCAGGTCGCGTTTTTTATCGCGGTGCTTTACACCTATGCGTACAATTTCGGCGTTCAGGCCTTTGGTTTTTTTCAGCACATCGTACAAGCCGTGGCCCACTACGCCATAGCCAAACATTCCTATTCTTAATTTCTTGCTCATAAGCCCCACCCAGCCCTCCCCAAAGGGGAGGGTTCAGGTCTCCGTTAAATTTTTAAGTGTTTATTTAATAATGCTGTTATCTGGTCGGTTTCTATTAAAAAACCATCGTGCCCGTAGGGCGAATCAATCTCTTCGTACACTGCACCGGGTATATGTGCTGCAATAAACTGCTGCTCGTGTACCGGGAACAATATATCGGAAGATATGCCTACCACTAAGGTGCGGGCGGTAATGTTACTAAGTGCCTGTTTCATACTAACCCTGCCACGGCCTACATTGTGCGAGTCCATAGCACGGCTCAGTACATGGTATGCATCGGCATCAAAACGCTTTTTTAGTTTTTCGCCCTGATAGCGCTGATAGCTGGCGGCTTTAAAGTTTTCTATTCTATCGTCTTCTTCGGTTTGCGTGCGACTATACATGTGGTAGTTGCGGTAGCTAAGCATAGCAATGGCGCGTGCCGTTTCCAAACTGCCACTTTCTACTGCCATACGTTGTGCCTCGTTAAACGCAATGCCCCATGCCGAGTGGCGTGGATTGGTGGCTATTACAAACAGGTTCTTTATCAGTTGTGGTTCGCTAATGGCCCACTCCTGTGCCTGCTGCCCGCCCATAGAGCCGCCACATAACAGTTGTATGCTTTTAAACTGTAGCTGCTGTGCCAGTAACCGGTGCGCTGCCACCAAATCGCGGATGGTAAGTGTTGGAAAGCTACGGCCATACGGTTCACGGGTTTCGGGGTTAACCGATGTTGGCCCTGTGGTACCATAGCACGAACCCAGCACATTGGCGCAAACCACATAGTATTTGTTGGTGTCAAATACTAAGCCCGGGCCAACCATACCCGGCCACCAGTCGGCTACATCGGCATTGGCAGTAAGTGCATGGCATACGTATATCACATTATCTTTTGCAGCATTTAATGTGCCGTAAGTACAATAAGCAACCTCTATACCGGGCAGGGCAGTGCCGCTCTCCGTTATAAAGGGTGCTGTATGTTTTAAAACGTTACTTTCCATAACTGTTGCAGGTAGTTGTACCTGTTCGATAACAACCTGCCTGCATATTTGTTTAAGTGTGTAAACCAACGGGCTTTTACCTGGTTTGCCCGTTGGTGTAAAATAGTTTCTGTCGCCTTATCTGGCCGATGGTGCTGTGGCACTATTAATAGAACCGGTAGCTGCTTTTACTGCGGCAAATGCCTGTTCAAAATCTGCCTGTATATCATCAATATGCTCTATACCTACCGATACACGTATGCCACCGGGCGTAACACCGGCAGATAGTTGCTCGGCATCGCTCAGTTGTTCGTGCGTGGTGCTGGCCGGGTGTATTACCAGTGTTTTGGCATCGCCCACGTTGGCCAGCAGGCTTACCAGTTTCAGGTTATCAATAAACGCCTTAGCTGCTTCGCGGCCACCTTTTATTTCAAAGTTTAGTACACCGCCAAAACCGTTTTTTAAATACTTTTTAGCCAGTGTGTTGTAAGCATTGCTCTCTAAGCCGCTGTAGTTTACTTTTTCTACAAACTCGTTTTTCTCCAGCCACTGCGCCAGTTTAAGCGCGTTGCTTACGGTGCGTTCTACGCGTAGCGAAAGTGTTTCAAGCCCTTGTAATAACAGGAACGAGTTGAAAGGGCTTAGGGCAGTGCCAAAATCGCGCAGGCCTTCTACCCGTGCGCGGATAATAAAGGCAATGTTGCCAAACGGTCCACCGCTGCCAAACACATCCCAGAATTTAAGCCCATGGTAACCTTCGCTTGGTTCGGTAAACTGAGGGTACTTGCCGTTGCCCCAGTTATAATTGCCACCATCTACAATTACACCACCAATGCTGGTACCGTGGCCGCCAATCCATTTAGTGGCCGACTCTACCACCACGTTAGCACCCCACTCCAGCGGGCGGAACAGGTAACCTGCCGCACCAAAGGTGTTATCTACCACCAGTGGTAAATCATGCTTTTTAGCTACGGCAGCTATTGCTTCAAAATCGGGAATGTTTAGCTGAGGGTTACCAATTGTTTCCAGGTAAATGGCTTTGGTATTATTGTCAATCAGCTTTTCAAAGCTCTCTGGTTTGTCGCCATCGGCAAAGCGGGCTTCTATACCCAGGCGTTTAAACGCCACCTTAAACTGGTTGTATGTGCCACCGTACAGGTAGCTGGTGGTTACAAAGTTTTCGCCGGCCTGTAGTATGTTGTTAAGTGCAATAAACTGTGCCGATTGGCCCGATGATACGGCCAGTGCTGCCACGCCACCTTCCAGTGCGGCTACCCGTTTTTCAAATACATCGGTAGTAGGGTTGCCAATGCGGGTGTATATGTTACCAAACTCCTTTAACCCAAACAGGTTAGCAGCATGTGCGGTATTATCAAACACATACGAACTGGTTTGGTAAATAGGCACCGCGCGCGATTTGGTTACAGGATCTACAGATTGGCCGGCGTGTAATTGGAGGGTTTCGAATTTATAGTTGCTCATTTTATGTATGTTTTAGGTTGCAGTTTTACTGCGGTTTTAGTACGATTTATTATAGCTATTACATAGGCTATTGTAAGGCTGCCACTGCCTGTAAAGGTAAGCAGGGCCTACATCGTAAATTGCTGCATGTGCTAAGGAATATATGAATATGAACTTTCATTTCTTTTTCTGTTTACTACCAATAAAAAATATGGAAATGCAAAAACGGAAAATGCTATTGTATTAGCACATACAACAGCAGCAACACATACAACAACACATGGCGTGTTGAGCAGAAGAAATGATGTGTGCGAGGCGATTCATTATGGGCAAATAAAAACCGGCAATGCTTAATTTCCAAATTTTAAACATTAATTTTTTTAAAATACACCGTAGCCTTATTGTTTTAGCAATTAACCATTTACAGGCTTTGCTGGTAATAAGGCCTGTTGTTTTATGTAGAACCTGCCTTGCAAAAAGTGCAGACGGACAAAGCCGGTTTTGTAAGTTTTAAGCCTGTTTGCGGAACAAGTTTCAGGCTTTTACAGTATTTACTATTGTCCGCAGGGGCAATAAAAAATACACTATGGAGAAGAAAGCTTTACGCAACGATTTATTTCTGTACGACTTAGCCATCAGGGTGCTGGCGTTTTGGACAACCATCCTTTTCTCGCTACTGTTTTTTACAGGCGCCGAGGCAGCAGATAAAAAAGATGCAGGTAAGGTTGCCGCCAATAATACGGTGGTAGCTGCTAAAGATATACAGCGCGAAGGGGAATAACCTTTCGGCAACGAGATCGGTCACGGGCCAGACAGATAGCAAACAGAGAGCTATCTGTCCACCCGCGGGCTGATTTAAGGCAGGTAGCTTTTGGCGGTGTTATACACCTGTAAGGCTCCACCAAGTTTACTATCAAAGTATCCTTTTAATTTAAGCTTACCAGTATGTTCCGTTATAAGGTGTGTAGCCGCATAACGGATTTTTTCATTTAAGCCGGTATAGTCGTTAATGCTAAACGCTACACCCAGTTCTATCAGCTCTTTTGCTTCCTCGGCTTTTTGGTAGTTGGGTCCAAATACTACCGGTATGTTATATACGGCAGCTTCCAGCACATTGTGCACGCTGGCGTTAAAACCACCGCCTATATAAGCTAACTCGCCATACGCATACAGCGATGAAAGATTACCAATATTATCTACTATAATAACCGATGCCGATGCGGCGTTGTCATTGGTAAGTTCTGAAAAGCGTATAGCATTTACTTTAAGCAGGCCAATTAACGCTGTAATGCGTGTGGGGTTAATGTTGTGCGGTGCAATAATGTATTTAAAACCACTTAATGTGTTTTCGTTAATCAGTTGCAGTAGTAGTTCTTCATCGCGCTGCCAGGTGCTGCCGGCTATTAATAGGCTATGTCCTGCTTTAAACGTATCGATAGCCGGAAACAGCTTATGGTTTTGCGCTATCTGGTAAACGCGGTCGAAACGTGTATCGGGCACTACACTACTGGTTACACCAATTTGTTGCAGTAACTGTGCCGATTGGTTGGTTTGCACCAGTATACTGCTGTACTTGCCCAGCAGGTTACGGAACAAACCGCCATACCATTTAAAAAATACCTGATTGCTGCGAAACACCGCTGAGAAGAGTATAACCGGTATGTGTTGCTGGTGTAAAGTGTTGATATAGTTGTACCAAAACTCGTATTTTACAAACAGGGCAACATTGGGTTTTACATACTTAATAAAGTGCTTAACGCTACGGGGCGTATCTAACGGCAGGTACAACACAAAGTTGGCCTGTGGGTAATCCTTTCTTATTTCGTAGCCCGACGGGGAGAAGAATGTAAGAACGATAACGTCGGTAGGGTTATCTGCCCGCCATTTTTCTATTACCGGCCGTGCCTGTTCAAACTCGCCAAGCGATGCGCAATGAAACCAAACCCGTTTGCCGGTGCCAAAATCTATTTCCATTAACCGGCATCGCCAATACTTTCGGCCATCAATCCATAAGGCTGCCTGCCGGTTAAAGAAAGAAGCTATATAAATGCCCAGCCAGTAGCAGTGTATACCAATATTATAAACTAACAGGCTTAGCAGGTGCATTGGATGGTGCTTTGCTTAGTAATAGTAGTACTCTTTGGTACTTGCCTGGGTAAATACAGGAATTATCCATCCCAGCCTTAAGCCCAGAAACATATCTACCCGTTTATCTTTAAGCGGGGCCCTGGAATAAAAATCGTAATTACGGCGGCCCTGGGTAAAACCTACATCAAACTGTACCCCACCATAAAGGCTTACATATTTGCCCCGTGCCATAAAAATGCCACCTAAAAACTGCGATAAAACCGGCCCGTTGCTTAGCCTGTCGTAGCCTTTGCGGTAGGTTTTATTAAGCTGCGGCAATGTTGTTCCCCTTACGTTTATGGCAATGTTGTGCGATAAAAAGCCAAAGCCGGTAAGCCACATAATGCCGGCATCGGGGTATTTTTCGCTCAGCGGAAAAATTTTACCGAAAGTGAATTTTATGTTAGCCCCCATTTCCTGAAGTTTGGGGGTAATAAGCGCATTTGTAGTACCTATCAGCTGTCCGCTGGGCAATGAAATGTTATCCAGAATGTAGTTTTCGCGTACCTGTGTGCCGTACAGGAAACTGCCTTCTACACCTACCATCCAGTTTTTTTTCATTTTATAGCTTAAATGCAAGCCAAAAAGGGAGTTAAAACCAAATCGGTCGCGCATGCTGCCAAAAGGAAATTGTGCGGTATATATAGGCGAAAACATAAAAGCCTTACCCGAGTCAAATTCTTTCTTTTTCTTCTTGGGGGTGCTTTCTGTTTGCGCTGTGGCTGGTAAAACGGATACAAGCACAACAGCAAATAAGATTAAGGTGCGTAGGGTAAAAGTAGTTTTCATTAACGGCATAAACGGTTAAAGCACAAAAGTATTATTTTCACGCGCTCTAAAAATGAATGCTTTGAAGGAAATACGTATGGTTGACCTTAAAACGCAGTATTTGCGGATTAAGGGCGAAATAGATGCTGCTATGGCTGAGGTATTAGAAACCACCCAGTTTATAAAAGGGCCGCAGGTTAAGCGCTTTGAAGATAACCTGGCAGCTTATCTGGGCGGTGGGCAGGTTGTTAGCTGCGCCAATGGCACCGATTCGCTGCAGATTGCTATGATGGCCCTAGGTTACCAACCCGGCGATGAGGTAATTACAGCCAGTTTTACCTACGTGGCTACAGCCGAGGTAATAGCACTGTTAAAATTAAAGCCGGTGCTGGTAGAAGTAAATCCAGACACCTTTACCATAGACCCTGCTGCCATAGAGGCCGCCATTACACCCAAAACAAAAGCCATTGTACCGGTGCACCTGTTTGGCCAGTGTGCCGATATGGAGGCTATTATGAAAATTGCAGCTAAACACAACCTGCATGTAATAGAAGACAATGCCCAGGCTATAGGGGCCGATTATATTTTTAGTGATGGTACCCGCAAAAAATCGGGAACTATTGGTACTGTTGGGTCCACTTCGTTTTTTCCGTCTAAAAATTTGGGTTGCTATGGTGACGGTGGTGCTTTAAATACCAACGATGCTGAACTGGCTAAGAAACTACGCATGATAGCCAACCATGGCCAGAGTGTACAGTATGTGCACGATGAGATTGGGGTGAACTCGCGCCTGGACACCTTGCAAGCAGCCGTGTTGGACGTTAAACTTAAATATCTGGACGATTTTGCTGCCCGTCGCCGTGCTGTAGCCGATTATTACGATGCTGCATTTAAAGGTATAGCCACTATTAAAACACCTGTGAGGGCAACTAATAGTACCCATGTTTTTCATCAGTACACGTTGTTGCTTAACAATGTTAACCGCGATGATGTGCGTAAAAAACTGGCAGATAAAGGTGTGCCTTCTATGATTTATTATCCTATTCCGCTACATATGCAAAAAGCGTACAAGGATGAACGCTACAAAGAGGGTATGTTTCCGGTAACCGAGCAGCTGTGTAAATCGGTGTTATCATTACCAATACATACCGAGTTTGAGCAGGATGAACTGGAGTTTATTGTAAATGCTGTAAAAGAAGTAATAGCCGGATAAGTAATATTATATAAGTAAACCACAGCGGATAAGCCGGATTATTAAAAGGCAGTTCGCCCATACATTAAAAATGAAGATAGCAGTAGTAGGAACAGGATACGTAGGTTTGGTAACAGGTACTTGTTTTGCCGAAACCGGTAACAACGTAGTGTGTATAGATGTAAATGAAGAAAAGGTAAAGTCGCTTAAAAGCGGTGTTATCCCCATTTACGAACCCGATCTGGATGTATTGTTTGAGCGCAATACAAAACAAGGCCGCTTAACATTTACTACATCGCTTGTCGAAGGTATAGAGGGGGCAAAAATTATTTTCCTTGCCCTGCCTACCCCACCCGGAGAAGATGGTAGCGCTGACCTGAAATATGTGTTAGGCGTAGCTAACGACCTTGGTAAAATACTTAAGCAGTACACCGTGGTTGTAAATAAAAGCACCGTGCCGGTAGGTACTGCCGATAAAGTACGCGAAGCAATATCGCGCAATGCCACAGTAGAGTTTGATGTGGTTAGTAACCCCGAGTTTTTGCGCGAAGGTGTGGCGGTTGAAGATTTTATGAAACCAGAGCGCGTAGTGGTAGGTACCCGTTCGGAGCGTGCTAAAAAGTTGATGGACGAATTGTACGAGCCGTTTGTACGCCAGGGCAACCCGGTGTTGTTTATGGATGAGCGTAGTGCAGAGGTGACCAAGTATGCAGCCAATGCTTTTCTGGCAACCAAAATTTCGTTTATGAACGAAATTGGCAACCTGTGCGAACTGGTGGGTGCCGATGTAGATAACGTACGTAAAGGTATTGGAACCGATAGCCGTATAGGTAAGCGATTTTTATTTGCCGGTGTGGGTTATGGTGGTAGCTGTTTCCCAAAAGATGTACAGGCGCTTTACTATACCAGCAAAGAAAATAGCTACGATTTCAGAATATTACGTTCGGTAATGGATGTTAACCAGCTACAGCGCGAAAAGTTTTTTGATGTAATACTGGCTAAATACAATAACAACCTGGCAGGAAAAACGGTAGCACTTTGGGGGTTGGCATTTAAGCCAAATACCGACGACATACGTGAGGCTCCGGCTATTTATATAATTGAACGATTGCTGGAAGCCGGCGCAAAGGTAAACGCCTACGACCCGGAGGCAATGAATAACGTAAAGCAGATATTTGGTGATAAAGTGTATTTTGCTACCGACCAATATGATGCACTGAATGGGGCCGACTTTTTAACCATAGTAACAGAATGGAATACCTTCCGCTCGCCCGATTTTGATAAAATGACGGCTGCGTTGAAAGATAAGGTGATTTTTGACGGACGTAATCTGTACAGTACCGAGCATATGGAGGAACTTGGCTATTATTATTACTCTATAGGCCGTAAACTGGTTAACTAAATAGTAAAGTAAAATGGGGATGAAGCGAGTACTGATAACAGGAGCTGCAGGCTTTTTAGGTTCGCATTTGTGCGACCGCTTTATTAAAGAGGGCTACTATGTAATAGGTATGGATAACCTGATAACAGGCGATATCCGTAATATAGAGCATCTGTTTAAAAACGAAAATTTTGAGTTTGCCCATCACGACGTATCCAAATATGTGTACGTACCCGGTGAACTGCATTACATACTACATTTTGCATCGCCGGCATCGCCGATAGATTATTTGAAAATACCTATTCAAACCCTCAAAGTGGGTTCGTTAGGTACGCATAACCTGTTGGGTTTGGCAAAGGCTAAAAAAGCCTGTATGCTTATTGCCAGTACCAGTGAGGTATACGGCGACCCATTGGTGCATCCACAAACAGAAAATTACTGGGGTAATGTAAACCCCGTTGGCCCACGCGGTGTGTACGATGAGGCTAAACGATTTCAGGAGGCTATAACCATGGCTTACCATACTTTCCACGGTGTAGATACCAAGATAGTCCGCATATTTAATACCTACGGCCCGCGCATGCGCTTAAACGATGGCCGTGTATTGCCGGCCTTTATAGGCCAGGCGCTACGTGGCGAAGACCTTACCGTGTTTGGCGATGGCTCGCAAACACGTTCGTTTTGCTATGTAGATGATTTGGTAGAAGGTATCTACCGCTTGCTGCTTAGCGATTATCACCAACCGGTTAACATTGGTAACCCTGCCGAGATAACTATTTCGCAGTTTGCCGAGGAGATTATTAAGCTGACCGGTACTACACAAAAAGTAATTTATAAAGACCTGCCTGTGGATGACCCTAAACAGCGCCAGCCCGATATTACCCGTGCCAAAGAAGTACTGGGTTGGCAACCTAAGGTAAGCCGTCAGGAAGGTTTAAAAATTACCTACGACTATTTCCGCAACCTGCCTAAAGAGGAGTTGTATAAATCTAAACACCGTTTTGAATAATATGGCAGATACACCATACTATGCACACCCTACAGCCGTAATAGATGAAGGCTGCACCATAGGTAAGGGTACCAAAATATGGCACTTTAGCCATATAATGGGCGATTGCACCATTGGCGAAAACTGCAACTTTGGGCAGAACGTAGTAGTAAGCCCGGGGGTTGTGTTAGGTAACAATGTAAAGGTGCAGAACAACGTAAGTATATATACCGGCGTGGTTTGCGAAGACGATGTTTTTTTAGGCCCAAGTTGCGTGTTTACCAACGTGGTAAATCCGCGTAGCGGTGTTAACCGCCGTGGCCAGTACAGCAAAACAACCGTTAAACGCGGCGCAAGCATAGGCGCTAATGCTACCATAGTTTGCGGCCACGATATTGGCGAGTTTGCCTTTATTGGTGCCGGTGCGGTAGTTACCAAAAACATACCGGCATATGCGTTGGTAGTAGGTAACCCCAGCAAACAAATAGGCTGGATGAGCGAGTATGGACACCGCCTTAACTTCGATAAAGATGGTTTTGCAGTATGCCCCGAGAGCAAAGAGAAATACGAATTGAAAAACGGAGTGGTAAGTAAGGTTAAATAATAGTTGCATTTTAATATCAATACACTAACAAACTAATACATATAAAATGGTTGACGAGTTACTAAGCAAAAAGAAAAAACTGGCAGTTATTGGTCTGGGCTATGTGGGTTTACCTATTGCACTGGAGTTTGCACGCAAAATTTCGGTAATAGGTTTTGATATAAACCAGAAACGGGTAGATATGATGAAAAACAACATCGACCCCAGCAACGAATTAGAGTCGTCGGCTTTTGAAGGCACAGATATACTGTTTACTGCAAACATAGAAGATCTTAAGCAGGCTAATTTTTTTATAGTAGCAGTACCTACCCCGGTAGATAAGCACAATGTGCCTGATTTAAAGCCGGTATTGGCTGCATCTAACACCATAGGCCAGGCACTTAAAAAGGGCGATTATGTGGTGTTTGAATCTACCGTTTACCCTGGTTGTACCGAGGAGGATTGCCTTCCGGTAATAGAAAAAGTATCGGGACTAAGCCTTGCCAATGGCGATTTTAAACTGGGCTACTCGCCAGAGCGTATTAACCCCGGCGATAAGGAACATACCATTACCAAAATAAAGAAAGTAGTATCGGGTAACGATGCCGAATCGCTGGATATAATAGCCCGTACGTACGAGATAATAGTAATGGCCGGTACCCACCGTGCATCATCTATTAAAGTTGCCGAGGCAGCTAAAATTATAGAGAACACCCAGCGCGACCTGAACATAGCGCTGATGAATGAGCTATCGCGCATTTTCGACCTGATGGGTATTAACACCTACGAAGTGTTAGAAGCTGCCGGTACCAAATGGAATTTCCTTAAGTTTTTCCCGGGCCTGGTAGGCGGCCACTGTATAGGTGTAGACCCTTACTACCTTACTTATAAATCGAACGCGTTGGGCTATACGCCCGAGGTGATATTAGCAGGCCGTAAAATTAACGATGATATGGGCGCACACGTAGCCCGTAAGCTGGTACAGCAGCTAATTAAACAGCACAAGCAAATTGACCAGACCCGCGTATTGGTGATGGGTGCTACGTTTAAAGAGAACGTAAGCGATATACGCAACAGCAAAGTAGTAGATGTAATTACCGAACTTAAAAACTACTCGGTAAATACCGAGGTGGTTGACCCATTGGCCGATGCCGAAGAGTTTCACGAGGAGTATGGTATACACCTTCATAAAGAGTACGGAAAAGATTACGATGCTGTAGTGGTAGCAGTTAACCACGAGCAGTTCAGTAACCTGGATGATGAATTTTTTGCGGGTATACTTAAAGCAGATGGTATAGTGGTAGATGTAAAAGGCGACCTGAAGAAAAAAGTTAAGAAGTTTAAATACTGGAGTTTATAAAGTAACAGATAGTTACTTATACGTTCTATACGCATTTAAAAGCTATGAAAAAAATACTAATAACCGGAGGAGCAGGATTTATAGGTTCGCATGTGGTGCGCCTGTTTGTAAACAAATACACCGATAGCACCATTGTAAACCTTGATAAGCTTACCTACGCCGGTAACCTGGAGAACCTGAAGGATATAGAGGATAAAGCCAACTATAAATTTGTAAAAGGCGACATAACTGATGCCGCTTTTATTAATGGTTTATTTGAACAGGAACAGTTTGATACGGTGATACACCTGGCCGCCGAAAGCCATGTGGACCGTAGTATATCGAACCCTATAGAATTTGTAATGACCAACGTAATTGGTACGGTAAACCTGCTTAATGCAGCCCGCACTATATGGGGGTGCAGTAAAGATAAACCGGTACCGGCCGATAAACGTTTCTACCACGTATCTACCGATGAGGTATATGGTGCACTTGGCGAAGAGGGTATGTTTACCGAAGAAACACCTTACGACCCGCACAGCCCTTACAGCGCCAGCAAAGCCAGCAGCGACCACTTTGTACGTGCTTACTACGATACGTATAACTTACCGGTTGTTATATCTAACTGCAGCAATAATTACGGGCCTAATCACTTTCCGGAGAAACTGATACCGCTGTGTATACACAACATAGTAAACAATAAGCCACTACCCATATATGGTAAAGGCGAAAACGTGCGCGATTGGTTGTACGTAGTAGACCATGCCCGTGCTATAGATGTGATACTGAACAATGCTAAAACAGGCTCTACCTACAATATTGGTGGCCATAATGAGTGGAAGAATATTGATGTAATACGCCTGCTTTGTAAGATAATGGACGGTAAGCTGGGCCGCCCTGCCGGCGAAAGTGAAAAGCTGATAACCTTTGTAAAAGACCGTGCCGGCCACGATTTACGCTATGCTATTGATAGCACTAAACTGCAAAACGACCTTGGCTGGAAACCAAGCCTGCAGTTTGAGGAAGGTCTTGATAAAACAGTTGACTGGTACCTGGCAAATGGCGAGTGGCTGAAAAGCGTAACCAGCGGCGACTATAAAAGCTATTACGAGAAACAATATGTAGAAAGATAGAATTAGTCCGTAATTGCGAGAAAGGTTTGGCTTTGCAAACCTGACGAAGCTATCTTGCTGTATATATTTCGAGATTGCTTCGTCGCAAAGCCTCCTCGCAATGACGGACCGGTTTAAATAACAAGAAGAAAGTTAAATGTACGAAACAGCCTATCACACTATAGATTTAAGCAAGTCATCGTTTCTGGTAACAGGCGGTGCCGGCTTTATTGGCTCTAACATAGTAGAGTACCTGCTTAAATACGGTGCAAAAAAGGTGCGTGTGTTAGATAACCTTGCTACCGGCCGTATAGAGAATGTAGATTTATTTAAAGCTAACCCTGCTTACGAGTTTATTAAAGGCGATATACGCGATATTGAAACCTGCCGCAAAGCCTGCGAGGGTATAGATTATGTAACCCATCAGGCAGCGCTTGGTTCGGTACCCCGCTCTATTAAGGAGCCGCAAAATACCAACGATGTAAATGTTGGCGGTTTTGTAAACATGATAACCGCTGCTAAAGATGCCGGGGTTAAGAAGTTTGTTTATGCATCATCATCATCGGTATACGGCGATGAGAAAAGCCTGCCTAAAGTAGAAGAGAAGATTGGTAAACAGCTATCGCCATATGCAGTAAGTAAGTATGCTAACGAGTTATATGCCGATGTGTTTTACAAAACCTATGGCTTACAGGTAACTGGCCTGCGTTACTTCAATATATTTGGCCCGCGGCAAGACCCTAACGGGCAGTATGCTGCTGTTATTCCGCTTTTTGTTAGCAAAATAATGAGCCGCACCGAGGTGTTTATAGATGGCGATGGCGAGCAAACCCGCGATTTTACCTTTGTAGATAACGCTGTGCAAGCCAATGTGCGCGCCATGCTTACCGATAATACCGAAGCAGCCGGCAAGGTGTTTAATATAGCCGTAGGAGAGAATTTTAGCGTAAACCAGCTTTACAATAATATTGGTAAACTGCTTGGCAGCGACCACCAGCCAACTTACCGCGATACCCGCCCCGGCGATATACGCAACTCGCTGGCCGATATAAGCAAGGCCGAAGCCCTGTTAAGTTACAACCCGCAGTTTAACTTCGATAAAGGGTTGGCACTTACGGTTGAATACTTTAAGAACCTACAATAAGCTTACTTATACCCTGCCGTTGTTTCGCAGTGAAAACGGAAGCCCAGTTTTAATCCAAGCGAGCAATCGATGTAATCACCGTATTGTTTCACACTGCTGCGTGCATCATTATTGAAGTACACCAGGTTCTGGAAATTGATTTGCGGGCCTATAAACAAATCGCCATGGTTAAACAAATGTATCTCGCCGCCCATGGTCAGGCTCCAGCCTAAAGAGGACAAGTCGCGCATATCATCCGCATCAAGTTTCTGGGTGTTTTTACCAGACATTACTTTTTCTCCATCTGAGTTAAATGTTGAATATGTGCTTTTGCGGAAAAGCGGGAAATTGAAACGTGGGCCGGTGGCAAACTCAAAAGTACTATGCGACATGCGTTTAAACAAGTGAAGCTCTACAGGCAGGTTAAGGTAACCGGTATGGGCGG
Organism: uncultured Chitinophaga sp.; assembly: GCA_964423405.1. Lineage (GTDB taxonomy): Bacteria > Bacteroidota > Bacteroidia > Chitinophagales > LD1 > Bog-950. The sequence continues at coordinate 25,545 of CAYREY010000030.1, forward strand.
CAATGGTTTCGTCTACATACTTATCGCCAAAAAAGGTTGTAGTATGCCTGTAATAACCACCCTGCATGCGAAAACCCAAACCGGCAGAAATAGCAAAGACCTCCACCGGGCGGTACATATATTGCCCACCTATATCAAATCCAATAAAAGGCATTCGGAATTCGTACGGTTCGCTGGCTTCGTAGTCGGTTCCTTTTCGGTACAACATGTAATCGGCACTTGGTGCCAGGTGAAACTCGCCGGTGTGGTGCCAAAAACCGGCACTCTCTTTTTTCGCTTTCTCTTTGGCAAATGGGTTAGGTGTGTAACCTCCGGCAAAGCCGGTAAGGCTAAAAGCCAGCAGGCTGGCCAGCAAAACAGGGGTTTTCATAGTAATTAGTTTTAGTACTGCCAAGTTGCGAAGTATTTGTGGGGTTTGCAAATACCCCCATCTGCCAAATTTACAGCCAAAATTTGTTGATAAATGGCTGTTTTTCCGGCTTTTGGCAGGCTGGGTTTCAAAATGTCAGTTTGGCAGGGGCTTTTGGCAACTGGTATGGCAATTGACTAGAGCAGGTACAAAACAACATAACTATGGGAAAAATAATAGGCATTGACTTAGGTACCACCAATAGCTGCGTGGCCGTAATGGAAGGTAGCGACCCGGTGGTTATACAAAACGACGAGGGGCGCAGAACCACCCCGAGTATTGTGGCTTTTTTGAACAACGGTGAACGTAAAGTGGGCGACCCTGCCAAACGTCAGGCTATAACCAATCCAACTAAAACTATCCAATCTATTAAACGTTTTATGGGGATCCGTTACAGCGAGGCCAGCAAGGAGATACCCCGTGTACCTTACAAAGTGGTAAAAGGCGATAACGACACGGTGCGTGTAGATATTGACGGACGCTTATATACAGCACAGGAACTTTCGGCTGTTATTCTTCAAAAAATGAAGAAAACTGCTGAGGACTATCTGGGCCAGACAGTTACTGAAGCAGTTATTACCGTACCTGCTTACTTTAACGACAGCCAGCGCCAGGCTACCAAAGAAGCCGGCGAAATTGCAGGCTTAACCGTTAAGCGTATTTTGAACGAGCCTACTGCAGCCGCACTGGCTTACGGACTTGATAAGCAAGGCCGCGATATGAGAGTAGCCGTGTACGACCTTGGTGGCGGTACTTTCGATGTATCGATACTGGAGATGGGTGATGGTGTGTTTGAGGTAAAATCTACCAACGGCGATACCCACCTGGGTGGCGATGATTTTGATAACGAAATTATACAGTGGCTGGCTGCTGAGTTCCAGAGCGAAGAGCGCGTAGACCTACGCAAAGACCCTATGGCACTGCAGCGTTTGAAAGAAGCTGCCGAGAAAGCTAAAATTGAACTTTCGAGCTCGCAGGAAACTGAAATTAACCTGCCATACATAACTGCTGTTGACGGTGTGCCTAAACACTTAGTGCGCAAACTTACCCGCGCTAAATTTGAGCAACTGACCGATGCGCTGGTTGAACGTACACTGGGCCCTTGCCGCCAGGCGCTGAAAGATGCAGGTTATACTGCCAGCGATATTCACGATGTGATACTGGTAGGTGGTAGCACCCGTATACCTAAAATACAGGAAGTAGTAGAGAAATTTTTTGGTAAAAAACCAAGCAAGGGTGTTAACCCCGATGAGGTTGTAGCTGTAGGGGCTGCCATACAAGGTGGTATATTAAGCGGCGAGGTAAAAGATAACATTGTACTGGTAGACGTAACCCCGCTATCGCTGGGCCTTGAAACCATGGGCGGTGTAATGACCAAACTGATTGATGCCAATACTACTATCCCTACCAAAAAATCGCAGGTGTTTACCACAGCGGTAGATAACCAGCCATCGGTAGAGATACACGTACTACAGGGCGAGCGCAGCATGGCTAAAGATAACCGTACACTGGGCCGTTTCCACCTGAACGATATACCACCTGCACAACGTGGTACACCGCAGATAGAAGTAACCTTTGACATAGACAGCAACGGTATAGTGCATGTACATGCTAAAGATAAAGGTACCGGTAAAGAGCAGAGCATACGTATAGAAGCCAGCAGCGGCCTTAGCAAAGAGGAGATTGAAAAAATGAAGAACGATGCTAAAGCCAACGAAGATGCAGACAAGAAAGCACGCGAAGCGGCTGAAAAGGCTAACCAGATCGACTCGTTGATTTTCCAGACCGAAAAACAACTGAAAGAAGTAGGCGATAAAATACCGGCTGACAAAAAAGCAGCTTTGGAAACAGCGCTTGCCGACCTGAAAAAAGCTAAAGAAAGCAACGACTTTGCAGCTATGGATACTGCCGCCGAAACCTTAAACAAAGCATGGGAGGCTGCCAGCCAGGATATTTACAACGCCAACCAGCAGGCCCAGGCTGATCCTGGCGCTGCCGGTCCGCAAAGTAATGCTGAAGGTGATAGTGTGCAAGATGTTAGTTATGAGGAAGTTAAGGATGATAAGAAGTAGTGTAAATTAAATATGTTAAAGGTTAATGGCAAACCGTAATTATGCCTTAAATTTGCAGCACGGTTTAGCTATTAACCTTTAACTATTATAAAGATGTTGGATGTTGCCATGGTTTTCGCCATAGGCGGCAACCCCGCCGAAAGGCGGGGTTTTTTATTTTATGCCGGTAGCCTGTGTTGTTGGTTGGCCGTACAATATGGTTGACTTAAGAAATACGCCCTCTGCCGTCTATCATTGGCAGCTTAACTTAATGACATAGGTGGGTTAACATCAAAAAATCGCAAGTGGCTGATATTAAGATAATTAAAATGGGGGTGGGTTAACAAATTGTGTTATTCACTTAAGCCAAATGGCCACACATCCGTCTGCGGCGAGATACTCCCCCGTCTGGTGCGGAGCCATCGGACAGCTCTCTTGAAGACGGGAAAATACAAACAGCCAAAGACATATTTCTGCTTAAGTTAATGACATTGGTTTGCCGTGGCTGCAATTAGTTTTTTATTATAAATCAGTCGGTTACAAAATTTAGCGAAAAGTTTTCTTGCTATACTAACGTATAGCGGGTACATTTGAGGGGTTAATCAAACCCTGTTATGTCTGCAACTGTTTCTACCCCGCGCCGTGTACCTATGGATAAGGTGGCGTACTATGTTGATTGGGCTGTGGTAGCCCTTGCTTTTCTATCTGGTTTATTGCATCCCTCGCCGTGGGTATTTTACGAAAGTGCCCTACGGGTGTTTATAATAGTAACGGTACCGTTGTTTACATTTTGCTTTATAGCGTACCGATATAGCGAAAGTAAAGGCGACCGCATACAGGGCGAGCGCCGCAAAGCCCCGCTTATAGCCGAGGAAGCCTTTGGTACTGCCCGGGCTATGTTTGTGGTATCGTGTATGGCTGCCTGGCCGGTAGGTTTATACCGTATGGGTTTGCCAACCGGTTTAGCATGGACCTTACAGGAGATGGGCCTTACCTGGTGGATGGCAGTATTGCAAATGTGGGCGGGTATAATTGCAGTAGATGCTATGACTTACTGGAAACACCGCTTGCTGCATACCCGTACCTTTTTTGCTTTTCATAAGCATCATCATACCTTTCGCGACCCTACACCTTTTGCCGGCTTTGCCGTAGGCCCGGTAGAAACAGTGCTTACATTCTGGCCATTGTTATTGATTTGTTTCCCGGTGGCCAAGCACTTTGCGCCATTGTATTTTACAGCTATTATATCGTTTGTATTGCTTAACCTGTACCTGCATAGCGGTGTTACCTTTAAAGCACTGGAAACTATATTGCCGCGTATTGGTTTAAACAGCTCTGCCTGGCATAACCTACACCACAGCCACACCAATGTAAACTTTGGTGAAGTATCATTTATATGGGATAAGGTTTGCAAAACCAGCAAGCAGCATTACATGGCCCGTAAGGCAGCCCGTATGGCCGATTAATTTTTCTTCCGGGTTTTCGTGGTGTATTTCGCTACCCGTTCTAGAAGGTGCGTAAGGCATTCTTCTTTTCCAGTTTCAGGTCTTTAAGGGTATTTGACTTGGGATGCAGGATGATAGAAAACTGCTGATTGGCAAACGTAGGTAACTGCGGGGTCCAGGCAAAACTAAGTTCCCAGCAGTGCAGATCGCGGATTACAGAAATATTTGTAAGTGTCATTTGCTTACGTGTAATATCAAAACCGGTAGATACGGCTACTTTCCAGTGTGGGGTAAGGTTAAAATCTACCGACGCACTAAGTGTTTGTAGAGTTAAAATAGTATCGGGGTTTAAAAAAGTGCCTTTCGATATATTGAAGTTATATCCAATAGAAAGATTCCATGGTATATCAAAATTATAAATCTGATTAGGGTTGTAGGATACATAATCGCCTATAAACTTTGGTGCAGCCTCATTGGTGTTGGGACTGCTGCGTGGTTTACTGTGTAACGACATGTTAGCGCTGATATTTGCCTGTTCAAAGCGTAACAAACGCCTGTTTTTATTCCATTCGAATGTGTTTATTTTTCTGTTTTGTGAATCAACCGCGTAAGGGTCAAACTGCATGCTTACGTTTAGGTTTATAATATTAAACAGGCGGGCAGCTACGGCTGTTATACTAAACGGCTGTAGCTTCAGCGAGTCTGCTGCGAAGTTATAACCACCACTCAGGCCAAACTGATCTAAAAGCCCGAACTCCTGCTCATGTTTTACGGTATCTTTTTTAGAATAAGTTTTCATTTTAAGGTTATTTGCCAGGCTCCAGGTAAGCATGGCTACCTGACCGGCTCCTGGAACACCGTATATCGCATCGGGATCAAATACGCTGTACTTTACCTGTTCGCCATTGGCATTGCCCTGCACAAAGCGGTTATACTTCCAGAAATTACTACCAAAATCGGGGCTATAGCTAAATGAGATGGATGGCGTAAAATCGTGTTTAAGTGCTTTTATGTACTTGTTTTTAAAGCGGAATATACCGGTGACTTTGGTGCTGAAAGAGATGTTTGCTGAGAAATTACGTGCCGAGTTAAATTTCCAGGTTGTATCTGTTTTTATCTGTCCGTTAATAGTATCTACTTTTCCGCTACTGCGTACAATATACACAGTGTCGGGGTCCCAGGTTTTGGTTTGTCCTTTAAAATAAGTTCGTTCCTGGTATTGGAAAGAGGGGTTAATGTTCAGGTATTTGAATACTTTAAACGGAGCATCTATGGTTATATCCTGTTTTACACCCATCCGGAATTTATCAAGCGACTCTACCCTGAAAAGAGTGGAGTCGTAAGTGCTGATACGGTTTTGAAACTCGAAAGAATAACGGATACCAATGTTTTCATACCACTTGGGTGTGCTTGTTTGTATTTTGGCCTTAAAGGGCGCAACACGCGACATTGCTAACCGAATGGTAGGTAAGCCAAACGATATAGTGCGGTTGAGCAGGTTTTGCGTGTGACTTAAGTTTATAGATAGCGATAGCGGCGTGCCGGCAAACTGATGGCCATAATTTACACCCGAGTTAAATGATGTATTTAATAATCGCGTATCGGTAACCCGGCTGTTTTGATAAAAATCGGCACTTTGTATCTGTACCGTAGCGCCAAAGCTTGAGTTAGGCATCGATCGGGGATCTTGTGTATGGGTCCAGTTAAGGCTATAAGAGTTTACAGACTTTGCTGTAGGTAAATCGGGATTGGCAGGGCGGGAGCGTAGATAGTTAAATGACAATGCACCGGTAAATTTGTATTTCCAGGCATACTGTGCAGCTAAGCCTGCCCCCACCGTACCGTTGGTAGATACCTGTCCGGTAAATTTAAGGCCCAGGTAGTCGTTAACTGCCCAGTAGTAGCCACCATTGCGCAAAAAGAAACCCATAACCCCATCCTGCCCATACTCTGGCAGCACCAGTCCCGACCGTTTGCCCTGCTTTACCGGAAAAATGCCAAACGGTAATACGAGCGGTGTAGGTACATCGCCCACCCATAGGTTGGCAGCGCCGGATACCATTACTTTATTGGGTACTATTTTTACACGTTTGGCTTTAAAGTAAAAATGCGGGTGGTCTTCCAGATCGCAGGTAGTGTAACGGGCGCTTTGTCCATACCATTCGTCAAACTCATTTTTTTTCACCACACTGGCGTGTATCATAGCATCGCCCTCTTTAGTCAGCACTTCAAACACAATTCCTTTTTTTGTTTTGAAATTGTATTTCATTTTCTTCGACTTATACTCTTTGTCACTTTCAGAAAAAACCGGGTTGCCCTGCAATTGCCCACTGCTGTCTACGCTGCCTTGTGCAGTAAGGGTCATGGTTGTCCAATCAAAATCTACCAGGTTAGCGTTCAGCTTTATTTTTTGGTATTTAACATCAGATTCGTTGTACAGGAACATCTTTTTGGTGTTCATGTCGTAAACAATACTATCAGTAGCTTTATAGGTAATAATATCCTGTAGTTCGCTTTGGTCGGAGGTGTTAATGGTATCATTTAAACTAATGGTATCGACTAACGTTGTATAGGCAGAATCGTTTTGTTGAACAGAATCCAGTGTAACAGCTCTCGGTTTTACCTCCGGTTTTCTGTTTTGCTGCGCAGAAGGATTATCTTTACTGCCAGATATGGATGTTGCAGGGTTGGCAGGAGTTGTGTTACTTTGTGCATTCAAAAAAATAGACACAGCCAGAAATGCTGTTGTTAAATACAAAGCAAGGGGCCAACGGCAGGTACCGGTGTTCAGATATATTTGGTTAAAGAAACTCAAGCTAAAGTAGGATTAATCAAATTTTTACCCTTATTTGTATGGATTTGGTTTAAAACTGCGTCAAAAATAAAAATCCCAAACGTGCGATTGAAAGGCATATTGTTTATAACGCTTATATTCTTGTTTGTATTTGCCGGTGCGAATAACAACTTTTCTATCAAAACTGTGGTAATAGATGCTGGTCATGGTGGAAAAGATCCCGGTGCCATTGGTTCGGGTAAAACCCGCGAGAAGGACATTGCCTTGCAGGTAGCACTTAAACTTGGCGAGTATATCAGTAAAAATTTCCCGGATGTAAATGTGGTATATACCCGAAAAACAGATGTGTTTATTGAACTACATGAACGCGCCGAGATAGCCAACAAGGCAAAAGCCGATTTGTTCATTGCCGTGCACATTAACTCATCAACTAATCCGGAGTTTTACGGCACCAGTACCTATGTGCTGGGTTTGCACCGAAGCGAGGCTAACCTGGAAGTTGCTAAACGTGAGAACGCCGTAATATTGCTGGAAGATGACCGTGATAAAAATTACGAGTTTGACCCCAACTCTCCCGAAGGCCATATTATTATGAGCATGAAGCAGAATGCTTTTCTGGAGCAGAGTATTGATATTGCCTCTAAAATTGAGAACCAGTTTGAAAACCACGCCCACCGCAAAAGTATGGGTGTAAAACAGGCAGGATTTTATGTTTTGTATAAAACGGCCATGCCGAGTTTACTTGCCGAGATCGGCTTCATCTCTAACCCCGAGGAAGAAAAATACCTTAACAGCGATAAAGGGCAAGACCAGATTGCCTCGAGTTTATTTAATGCTTTTAAAAAGTACAAAACAGAGATGGAAGGTGGCGATGGTAAAGGTACCGGTGAAAGTACCGTTACTCCTGAGCCTGTTAAAGTAGAACCTGCCGCTGAGAAAACAGTAGCTAAAACTGAAACCAAACAAACCAGCGGTAGCAGCGACAGCAAAAAGCCAGAGCCTGAAAAAGCTGTTGTGGACGAGAATATGTATGCCAGCCTTAAAGATGGACGTACTATACGCCGCCCTACAGAAAATGCCAGCGGTGGAGGTAAGTTGCCGCCCAAGGCAGAAACTACAAGCGCGCCTGTGAAGAAAGAAGAGCCTAAACCTGTAGCAGAAAACAAGCCGGTGGTAAAGGAAGAGCCTAAACCGGTAGCGGAGAAAAAAAATGAACCGGCTGCAGAGAAAAAGCCTGAGTCGGTGGTTGAAAAAAAACCAGAACCTAAACCAGTGCCTGAGAAAAAGCCAGAGCCTATTGCAGAAAAAAAACCTGAGACTAAGAAAGATCCCGTTGCTGAAAAGAAACCAGAACCTGTAACCGATAAGAAGCCTGAGCCTAAGAAGGAGCCTGTAGTTGAAAAGAAGCATGAACCTGTAGCCGATGCGGCAACCGACAACAGCAATCGACTTGTACCTTTGCATAAAGCAGAAAACGGAGTGTTGTTTAAAGTACAGATGTTTGCCTTAAAAGGAGAGTTGAAAGAATATGCCAAGGCTATTAAGGTATCTAAAACACTTAGCTGCGAAGAATTATCCAACGGGCTTACCCGATACTATGCCGGCAATGTAAAATCATACGCCGAGGCTAAGCGAATACTGGAATTAGCCAAAGCCGCCGGATTTAAAGAGGCTTATATAGTGGGCTATAAAGATGGTGCGCGAATGAACGCCGAGCAGATAAAGCAGTACGAGTAACCTTATAACAAATCTTCGAGGTATTTTTGCTGAGAGACAGCATTTAACCATTGGGTGTACCCTACCAATGCAAAACACCTGCGGGGCTGTAACCCTGTTTTTTTATAGTAAGCATTGAGTGTAGTAACCGTTTTTTCGGCCAGTGCTTTGGCATTTTCTGGTTTTACTGCTTTAAAAAATGCTACCAGTTGCAGGTAGGTTTCATCGGTTATACCTGTTTTGTTGAAATTCTGAGCAGTTTTGGTAACCATATTTTTAAGTGTACCAAAGTTGTTCATTTCGTATTGAAGCATTAATGCCAATAGCGAATAATCAGCATACTCAGGTGGGTAGTTTTTTTGTAGCGTTTTAAGATCTACGCTTTGCATATCTATCCAACACTCGCGGTACCTGCGGTTAACAAAAAGAAAAGTGTGTTTAAAGAAACAGAACTCTTTCCATGCGGTATAGTCGCCCAGGCTATCCGATATCTGCTGCATCTTTTTTTCTACCTCATATACCAGGTCGAGCCCTTCTTTAAACTTTCCCAGGTGATAGTAGGCATCCAGTTTAAATAATATGGCTTTGGGGAATGCCAGGTGTTCGTAATAACCAAAACGGGCTTCGGCCTTTATCATTTCATCCGACTGCCTGATTGTGTCGTCAAACAGATTTAAATCGAGCAGGCAACTGATGTAGTTATTACGTATGTAAACGTTGTTGTACGACTGGTCTCCCTCGTGCTTGAATTTTTCTGAAAGGTCCAGCAACTGTTTGTTTACTCTGTGTTTTTCATTAATCTCTTTACGCAACAGATGCAGGTACGACAGGCAGTTCAGTTTTTTTATCTCGCTCCGTATGCCGAGTGTATCAAGTTTTTGTATAGAGTTTACATCTACATCTGACTGTGCTTTGTCAAACATATCAAGTCCGCGTACTTTAGCCAGCCATTCGGTGCTGCGCAGTTCCCACTCGCTCAGGTCGGTTTCGTAAACCAGATTTTGTTTCAGGTTATTGGCATATTGTTGCTGAAACTCAATAATAGCATCGGGGTGGGTTAACCGGTGATGGTTTATTTCGGCCCATACCCTTAGCAAGTATCTTTCTATAGTGTATAGTTCAAGTTTGTGGCTTTGCACCAGTGTTTTCTTCAATATTCTTACGGCTTCGATATATTGGCCTTTTACCAGTAGTATATGTACTTTTTGTACCTGGCTAAGCAGGTTTACATGTGGGTGTTTATTTTTATAGTACAGCAGCAGGCTATCGGTAATAAAATCTTTAAGGTACACTTTCATTACCGTATAGTTTTTGAAACGTGCCCTTAGTGTGGCTTCTTCAAATGCATCCTGTGCGGCAATAGCATCAAAAAGCTTAAGGTAGTTGCTGCCATTCGGAATATGCCTTTTAGAGAACTTTTTGTAATAGCCTTTCTCTTCGGGCGATAACGAATGGATTAAGTCAAACAATTCTGTCGAACCTTTTGTGCGTGCCATTTTTTTAATAACAGGTTAATTGGTTTTAGCAGGCGCTGTTTCTATTTCAAATTAACCTCTACCCATGCCTATACTCTGCCCACATAAAACTGTGTAATGATAATGATAAGCTGATATCTTGTTAATTAAAAATTAATGAGTGGTAAGTGATGCAAAATCAGGTTAGGTGTTGTTGCGTGGCCGGCACCACAGCTGTATTACGGTTAATCCACCATGCCAGTATAAGAAATATGAAACCGTACGTAACTACTGTATATATATAGGAGTGATGCATGTTAAAAAAATGCTCGCTTAAATGAACCCAGGCCAGCGATACAAATACCAGCCGGAGCGTATTAATGAGCACAATGCCACCTAGCCCGAGTGGAATAAACCATATTTTTTGGCCTGGGGGGCTCGTTACCAGCAGTACGGTACCCGTAAATACAACCATGGCTGGTATGGCCAGGCAATGCTCCTGCACCCATATCTGTTTGTTATATTCAGTCAGGTTGATATTAATCCCGTCGGCATATGCAGTGAGGGTGTTGGTAGTACGAAGTAGCCAGGCTGTAATTATGGCATAGAAACTGCCGGTTACCAGGCATATGTTTTGCCATTTAACTTCAAGCCATGTGCCAGGTATATGAGCCATATAATGAAAGCCTTTCCAGCATATATACACGGCTACTATTTTAATGGGCAGGGAAAGGGATTGTTTGCCTTTTTTTTGGGGTGTCATTTTTTATTTAGCAATTACAAAAATATGCGAATCATTAATAATAGTGCACCTATAGTAATGGGCCAAATGTAACCTAATGTAATGTTTGTGGCTTGTTTTACCTTACCCTCTAAACGGTAGCCATCTTGCGTTTTTATTATATAACCGGGAATCCATAACCCAATGCATAAAAAAACGGGAAGTATATTAAGTACCTGATCGGGAAAGGTAAGCACCAGCGATAACGGTAAAAGCAATGTAAGCGGAGCAATAAAATATCTAAAAACAACTAGTTGCTGATTGCTTTTACTGAATACTACCGATTGTACAGGTGAAAGCTGCATTAGAATTTTGTAAGTAATAAAACCCATTATAAGATTGATGGCTATAGAAACGAAGGCAAACCCTATCTGTACACCCAATTCTATGCCCCACCAGTTCATGGCAACTACTACACCCTGATAGAGGGGGCTTTGGGTATGCAGGCTTGCCAATGGAGATATAATGAACTGGCTGGTTGCAAAAGCAATACTGAATAGCATACACCAATACAGGTACCAATATAGTATTGACACCTTTTGTGCTGCCCAGTGCAGATAGTAAGCTATGCTGGTTCCGGCAAAAAGGTATATAAGTGCCGGTAAAAGGTACATTGTTAATACGCGGCCAGAGCTCCAATAACGGTTTTCGAAGGGTGTAGAAGTTACCCGCAAAAACGATACATCAGTATCGTAACCCCATATGAGGCTTAAAGTACCCTGATACAACAGATAGGATAGTGTAATTGTTAAAAAGCCAAGCGTTGCCATGCAAAACGACTCGGACAGTTTGCCGGGTACAGTGTTGCTTTCCTTGCTGCGTTTAGATGTTTTGCTCTGGTTTTCCATGGGCAAGTGTGAACATAAATAAAATTGCCTTGTTATTGAATTAACATTAACAATCGCAAAATCAATGGTTTTGTGCAATATTGGTTTACCTTTTTATGTTTACGCCCGCTATGGAAAAAATGAAATCTCAGCTACTTTTATTCGGTACTCTATTAGTAACTTTTGTTGCGCAGGCACAAAGCACCGGATGGTGTAATACCATGGGCCGTGTGCAGCAGCAGTTACCCAACAACGCCAAATTGCAGCTTGACTATGAACGAATGAAATCGTTTTTGCAGGATGTGGAACAGAATACCACTAACCGCGATGTAATTATTAACTCGCAGACCATTTTTATTCCGGTGGTGTTTCATATTGTACACAATGGCGATGCAATTGGTAGCGGTGAAAATATTACTGATGCGCAGTGTATTTCGCAGTTAACGGCTATGAACCAGCACTACATGGCACAGGATATAAACCTGTATAAAGTACCCGCAGCTTTTGCCGATAGAGTAGGTAACTGTAACATACAGTTTTGCCTGGCAAAGTTTGATCCCGATGGTAACCCCACTACCGGTATTATTCGCCACCAGTTATCCAATACTTCGTGGAATGATGAGAACACCATTGACAATACACTTAAACCATCAACTATCTGGGACAATAAACGCTACATGAACATATGGAGTGTACGAATGGGGGGGAGCCTCACCTCATCTGGTGTATTGGCATACGCTTCATTACCCTTTTTCGGTTCAGATGATCAGGATGGTATTGTAGCTCGCTACAACACTATAGGCACCACCGGCACATTAATGGCTACGCAGGTGCTGGGTAAAACAGTTACGCACGAAGCCGGCCACTGGCTGGGTTTGTTACACACCTGGGGTACCGACGATGCCTGTGGCGATGCCGGTGATTATGTGAGCGATACCCCAGACCAGGGCGATATGAATTTTGGATGCCCTACTTTTCCAAAGATAAGCTGTAATAATGGCCCCGATGGTGATATGTTTATGAATTACATGGATTACACCGACGATGCGTGCAGTTACATGTTTTCTAAAGGGCAGGCTAACAATATACGTACCATTATTGATCAGTTCCGCCCCGAAATCAAAACGGCTTCATCTTCTTGTTTTTATAATCTGGACGCGGCACTGGTTAAACTGGAGTTTCCTAAAGATACTATTTGCTCTTTTCTGTTTAGGCCGGTAATTACATTTAAGAATGATGGTGCCACCACACTTACATCTGTAAAGTTTTATTATCAGATAGATGGAGGTTCGGTATTAACATACGACTGGAGTGGCTCGTTGCCATCGCAATACTCTGTTCAGCTTACATTGCCCGAGCAACAACTATTTACAGAAGGCCAGCATACATTTGACATAAGTGTAAACAATGTAAACGCATCTGGGGTAGATAACTTCAACTCAAACGATAATCTGTCGGCAACATTTGTGGCGATTAATGGTGCTGCTGGTGTTTCATTACCATTTACCGAAACATTTGAGGCTACATTCCCTGCAGCCAACTGGAGTGTTGTAAACCCAACCAATGATGTTATAAAATGGATTAAATCAGATTTTTACGGTGCTTTTGGTACCAGCCAAAGCTGTGTTTATATGGATAACTCTGCCTATGGCACCAATCCATTTCAAAAGAAAGATGCATTTACTACCGATTCGTACGATTTTACAAACATCAACAAGCCCGAGCTTACTTTTGATGTTGCCTATGCCCGCTATAGTGCTTTACGCGCCGACTCGCTGAATGTGTACTATAGTGCCGACTGCGGCAGTAACTGGATAAAAGTATGGGGCCAGAATGGTACCCAGCTGGCTACAGCGCCCGACCAAACCACACAGTTTACACCTACCGCGTCTCAATGGAAAAATATATCGGTTCCGTTACTTAACCTGGCCGGACAAAATAAAGTGAGCTTTAAGTTTGAAAATGTAAGTGGTTGGGGTAATGCCATGTACCTTGATAATATTAATATTCAGAACAACCCTGCACTTGGTATTGGTGATATTAATAAGAGGGTAGATGTAAAGGTTTTTCCCAATCCGGCCAGCAACATGGTAGGTATCAGGTTGCCTCAGGCACATATCTTTACACAGATTCAGATTATAAATAACATTGGTGCTGTAGTGTACGAAACCCCTGTAACAGGTTCTGCGGTAGTATTGCCTGTAGATGGCCTGCCAGTTGGTTTGTATGTATTACACCTGAAGGGGCTGTCGGTTTCGCAAACCGAGAAAATACTGATAGCACGTTAATAGAGCGATTTGCAAATTGAAACAATGTTGTATTAATTCGCCCAACTCACTAAAAATTAAACATGAAATCACTTTTCACCCTATCGGTTAGCATGCTGGCATGTATATGTGTATTTGCACAGGCTAACCTGCAACGCTGTGGTACATTTAATGTAATGCAATACCAACAGCAACTAGACCCTACTTACAAGCAACGGGTTAATGCCTGCTTTGATAATGCTGCACAATTGGTTGCTCAAAAGCAAAGCAGCCGCGCGGCAGATGATACTATTTATAAAGTACGGTTGGTGTTTCACGTAGTATATGGTAGTGCTGCAGAAGATATACCGGATTCGGTTATCTATTCTCAGGTAGAAGTTTTAAATGAAGATTACCGCAGACTGAACGCCGACACAGTGCGTACACGTGCTGAGTTTTTACCTGTGGCGGCCGATACCAGAATCCAATTTGAACTGGCTACTACCGACCCTGATGGTAACCCTACTACCGGTATAACCCGTACAGCAGGTAACGGTGGCCCACTTGGCTTTAACCCCTTTCAGGATAACGTAAAAACAGAACCCGGCGGGAAAGCACCTTGGCCTACCGACAGGTATGTAAACGTATGGATATGCAACATACTGGGTGGTTTAGGCATATTGGGTTACGCCTTCCCTCCATCAAATGCACCAAACTGGCCGGCAAATTCTTCAACAGATTCATCTAAACAGGGTATAGTGCTTCACTATCCTGTGGTAGGTCGCAATTTTTCAGATCCTATTGATCCAACCGTGACAAAAGGCCGCAGCCTTTCGCATGAAATGGGGCACTACTTTGGACTTCGCCATATTTGGGGCGATAATACCGG
>CAYREY010000030.1:40256-41944 GCA_964423405.1 uncultured Chitinophaga sp.
CGCATGAAATGGGGCACTACTTTGGACTTCGCCATATTTGGGGCGATAATACCGGCTGTAGCGACGATGATGGTATTGCAGATACTCCTTTTGCATCAGATGCTTCTCAACAAACATGTGATACGGTAATTAACTCTTGCCCCGATGCTCCTGTTGATTTCCATGATATGATAGAAAATTACATGGATTACTCTGATGACCGTTGCCTGAATATGTTTACAAAAGGCCAATCAGATATTATGCGTGCCATGTTACAGACTTCGCGTGCCGGGGTAGCTACACCAGAGATAGCTACCGGTTTAGGCAGCGAACTAAAAAACATTGCAATGGTGCAGGTTTTTCCTAACCCAACCACTGGTTTGGTTTATGTAAACACGCAACTTAAAGCAGGTACTTACTCGTACAACGTTTACAATGCTATAGGCGAAAAACTAATTGGTGAGCAGGATATAGCGGCATCGTTTAATCAGCGTATCATCAACTTATCATCGCAACCTGCAGGTATTTACTTTATTAAAATTGCGAGTGGCAACGAAGTAATAGTTAAAAAAGTACAGATTGCCCATTAAAGGGTAATTGTTTCGCTGGCTTGTATTAGTAATGTTTCTTTTCTTTTTGTTTTGCCTGTTGGAGTGCGCATAAATTGAGGGAACATTAACACCTTGCGTATTTTTTCAGGGCCTGTAAATAGACTTATGCCCTTAAATAATTCTGCCTTTTGCATCTCATTCAATGTATCAATTTCTAAGGCCAGCACTACCTGCTGGCCTGTTTTTTTGTGGGGCAATGCGCCAATAAAAAATGGCACCTTAATGTAGTTCTGAAGTTGCTCTTCAATTTTTTCAGCCTGTATTTTAACCCCTCCGCTATTTATTACATTATCGGCCCGGCCAATCCAATTAAATTTGGTTGGGCTGATTGCAGTAACGATATCGTTGGTAAGCAGGTTGGGTTGCTGCAGTGCCGGTGCATGTATTATTAATCTGTTATCGGTATTGGTGCTTATTGTAATGCCCGGAAGGGTATGGTAGCAAGCCTGGCTGTTGGCTCCGTTTAGCCTTTTTAATGCAATATGGCTGATGGTTTCGGTCATGCCGAAGGTGTGATAAACATTATTGGGTAGTGTTTTTATAGCCTGCAATAGTTCCGGTGTTACACTTTCTCCACCCAGTATTATATTACGGATGTTACCTGCAATTTGTGCGTGCGTATTACTTTCGGTAATACTGTGTAGTTGCATAGGGGTAAATGCAGCAAAATCGAAATGAGCGTTGGCTGGTATATCGTTAAATGGTGAAGCCGATGGCTTTATGCACCACAGCACCAGCCCGGCGTGTATACTGCGCAGCAACACCATCATACCACCAATTTTAGAAGCAGGCAGGCAAAGCAATGCCTGGTTGCCTTTGGTTAACTGCAATGCTTTGCAGGTAGCTTCGGCACTGTTAAGCATTGCAACTTTGGTGTGGCTTATAGGCTTGGGCTTACCGGTAGAGCCGGATGTATATATAGTAATGGAAGTAACTGTAGGGTTGTACCAATTACTGATAAACTGCCAGATGTCGTTTTCCCACGGCGGCAGATTGGTAGCCAGTTTTAGTTTGGCCAGTTCGGTAAGTTGCTGCGGTGGTAGGCTAAAATCGAGGCAAAACATGCGGCAAGTTACAAAATTTGCGCCCACGGTAATT
>CAYREY010000030.1:42044-50705 GCA_964423405.1 uncultured Chitinophaga sp.
CCCAACAGGCTTGGTTTTAAAATAATATAGGTGGGTTTTAACAGGCGTAGTAATGGAGCCTGCTCGTGCTCCGGCACACCTATCAGTTCTTCGTCTAATGCTACCGGTATGGGCGATTGGGTACAAACCTGCTGCATAAGCATAGGTTGTTTTTGTTTAATCGGTTGCTCAATGGAATGAACATCGAACTGTGATAGTTTATCAAGCTTGTCAAATACATCTGTAGCATCAAAAGCACCGTTGGCGTCTAAGCGTATTTCAATAATATCGGCCGGAAATTTGCTGCGTATGAACCGGAGCAGGCTTACCTCTTCATCAAAATCTATAGCCCCTACTTTTATTTTTATACAGCTAAAACCGGATTTAAGTTTTTGTTCTATTTGCTGCTGCATAAAATCTTTACTACCCATCCATACCAGGCCATTAATGGGTATGCCGGATTGTCCGTTGGTAAAAGCAGAAGGATATAGTAGTTTATTGCCGCCGTTTTCTAAATCGAGTATTGCTGTTTCGTAACCCAAACGGATAGAAGGGTGGGAGTGTAGTAGAGTTACATCTACAGGCTTATCACCATTAAGGGCATTGCAAAGTGTATCAAGTGTCTGTACATAGTTGTCCAGCTTATCTATACTAAGCCCTTCAATAAAACTACATTCTCCAATACCTTGTTTGCCATCTTGTTCTATTATCAGGTAATAGCCGTTTTTTTCCTGCATTTGTCCCCGCGAGGTAAGTACCGGATTGGTAAATATAAGCTTGTAGGGTTTGTAGTAAGCTTTACGCATTGGCCAGTAAGTGTTTTACCAGCGAATCTACACCTATGGTAGCCTTCTGGTTTATAAATGTAAGGTTGGGTATGCGTGGCAACTGAATATCTGAAGGGTCAATTAACCACTTGGGTATTTCGTAGCGCGTGTAGTTAATTAAGCCCGCTGCTGGGTACACCAGTAGCGAAGTGCCAATTACTATAAATATATCGGCACCCCGTACAGCAGCTACGGCCTCTTCAATTTTGGGGACCGCCTCTCCAAACCATACAATGTACGGGCGCAACTGCGAGCCTTTTTCGCATGTATCGCCCAAATTTATATCGCCCTTACATTCATACACCAGGTTTTCATCGAGCGAGCTGCGCATTTTAAGTAATTCGCCATGCAGGTGTATAATGTTAGTTGAACCTCCCCGCTCGTGCAGGTCATCAACGTTTTGTGTAACGAGAGTAACATCGTATTTATTTTCCAGTTTAGCTAATGCTATGTGCGCGCTATTAGGCTGACACTGTAAAAGCTGTCTGCGGCGTTGATTATAAAAATCGAGCACCAGTTCGCGGTTCGCTGCCCATCCTTCGGGAGAAGCTACATCTTCTATACGGTGGTTCTCCCACAGTCCATCGGCATCTCGAAATGTTTTTATTCCGCTTTCGGCACTAATACCAGCTCCGGTAAGTATTACTATCTTTTTCATTAAAAAAACCGTTTAATAACTTTCAACTGGTGCGAGTATTTTTTTGTATCAGCATTGTAAATACCGAAGTGGTCAAGCCGGTCTATCCTTACTTTGCCCGATGAGTGGACAATGCGTTGGTCTTTTAACACAATGCCCACATGTATAATTTTACCGGTATCGTTGCTAAAAAAAGCAAGATCGCCTGGCTGGCTTTCTTCAACAAAATTAACCACAGCGCCCTGTTCGGCCTGCTGGTAGGCATCGCGCATAAGTTGTACACCTGTAAATTTGAACACAACCTGAGTAAAACCAGAACAATCTATACCAAATGGCGAACGCCCTCCCCACAAGTAGGGTGCATTAAGGTAACGCATGGCTACCCGTTCGAAAACAGCTGGGTTGCGTGCATCGGCCAGCAAGGCCTGTCCGTTATAGATGAACTTCTCTTTTCCTATTTTAAAGTTCAGCCCGTCAAACACCGGCAGGTTACTGCCCGTAACAATAGGGATGGCATGATACCCAGAAGTGGCATTGCTCATGAGATCTAGTGCCAGCCCTGTACTTACTGCAAGGTTATTAATGTCTTTTTCGGCAATAGGCGTAAACTGGTTACTGTCTATCCAGCCAGTGTAGTCATCGTAGGTGCATTTGATTTGCAGCCAGTTATTTTGTTCGAGTATAACTTCGAATGTCTCTCCAAATAGCAGTTGCGATACCATTTCGCTACGGTGCGAAGGCTCGAAACGGATAGGGATAATGCTAAGTGTGGCAATGCCATGTTTCATAGGGTAAAGGTACAACCTGTTAAATTGTACCCACTATCTTATTTAAACTAAGTTTCTACACTGCGCTTGTTGATTCTACTTTAAGTGACAATTAGTTATGTTTACAAATGCGTTGAAAAAAAAATGTACACTGTTGCAACTTGCTTTTGGTATTTTTAATCTATATTAGTGTTGAGCGACTTTGTATTTTTCATTCCCTGGCTGAAAAATATGTTTGATTTGAAAAAATTGTTACGAACCGGATTCTTATCGATAATTACATTATTCATTATCAATAGCCTGCATGCGCAGGTTAATTGCAATTTCACATTAGTGAGGGATTCCGGCTGTATACCGCTGCCCATTCTTGCCTCACCTGCAGATACCTCCGCATTGATAACGCGGCAATGGTTTTTAACTACATGTAATGGTACACCTGTTTTTAATACGCAACTTGGAGTAAATTCAAGTTTTTCGTACGTGCCTACTGTGGCAGGTTGTTATTGCCTTAGAATGTGGGCCCGCAACCAGCAGGGCGATACCTGTTCTACGCAAACCTGCAACATTGTAGTGTCTGATACACCTGTTGCGCAGATTCAGTTGTTCCCAACATCGTTTTGTGCACCACAAACTGTTTCACTAAACCTTACCTGCAATACGGCCTGTGGTTTTGTAGATAGCACACGTATTCAATGGGGATGTGGTAATATTTCAGCATTTAGTGGTTGTCCGGGTACTGCCACTCACCTGTATGGTGGCAACTGTAATGCTCAGTGTTATGATGTTAACGTGGTACTCAGAAATACCTGCGGTTGCTATGGTACACGGAAATTTCAGAACGCTGTATGTGTATTGCCGGCACCACGGGCAAATTTTACGGCGGATGTTACCTCAGGTGTTTGCGTAAACAGCCTTACCACCAATTTTGTAGCCGATAGTGCAGGGCCTAACTATACTTATTGCTGGTATGTAAACGGTGTGCAGGCTCAGTGTAACAATTCTCGTTTCTTTACACGTACGTTTCAGGCTGCCAGTACCTGCTCCAGTATTAAACTGGTTGTTAGTAATCCAGCAGGGTGTAGAGATTCTATACAACGGGATAATCTTATATGCGTTTTCCCTGCTCCGCAGTTGTCCTTCACTCAGGATACCAATTCTTTATGTGTAGATTCCGGGCGTTCTGTTCAGTTATGTTTGCATAATACCAGTTTCCCCACTCTTGCAAATCCTGTTTGGTATGTATCAGGAGGAAACCCCTTGGTAAACATCGGGCCTGTTACAGGCGATGATCCTTGTATATTGATTTCCAACCCCGGATCATATACTGTAAAATTGGTAGGTAACTACGGGCCTGGGTGTATAGATACGCTTACGGTACCCAACACATTCAATCTAAAATTAAAGCCAACACCCTGCTTTTATACTCTTGATTCGAACGATTGTCGTTCACCGTTCAAAACAAAGTTTATCAATTGTAGCACAGCGCCTCCTGGAAGCACCTACATCTGGAATTTTGGTTACAATTCACAGCCATCAACATCTACCTTACAGAATCCGGACAGTATTATTTTTTCAGGATATGCAAAGCGAGACATCAGACTTACCATTACAGCACCCAATGGGTGTTCATCTACACTAGAAAGAGACAATTATGTTGCTACAGATACTACGGCCCCGTCTTTTTATGTTGCCAACGGTTTTGGATGTGTGCCAAAACTTATAACAGCAGTAAGTACTACTACTGTGTTTCAGGGGCAGGAGCCTATAGTTGGTTATCTTTGGCAGCTTTTCAACTCGTCGGGTACTCAGTTAGCAACCGGTTCTAGTGGTGCATTACCATACAATATGCAAAGTCCTGGTTGTTATACTGTTCGCCTTACCTGTTGGACTGCCAATGGCTGTACAACATCTGCATATCAGGATACTGCTTTTTGTATGGGAGAACCTCCCGTATGCTCTATGGTTGCGGGGCCAGACACTATGTGTTATGAGCAGGATTCGGTTTCATTTGATGTTAGTTGCGTAGGCGCCTACAATGGAATCATGGTTCATTTTGGCGATGAACCAAATCCGGATCAGGCAACCTATTTCAGTACATCTCCTGTTATACATACTTACCTTAGTTTTGGCGAGTTTGATGCCTGGGTTGTAGTGTCGCAGGATAGTTGTTACGGCGATACCCTGCGAAAGCATATTGTAGTACATCCTCCTGCTGCTAATTTTAATTCTAGTACCAGTTGTTTAACCGGCGATCAAGTTTGTTTGATTAACCAAAGTAACGGTGCCAACCGTTACCACTGGGAGTTTGGTTGTGCTGCTGACACCTTTAACATTGCCAATCCATGTCTTTTACTGCCATATTGTGATACTTGTACAGTAAAACTTACTGCCTATAACGATACTACGGGTTGTGTTCATTCAAAGGAAAGGGTAATTACCACGGCCTGTGGCTCCGTAGAAGCGGATTTTACCTTTACCACTCCTAATTCGGGGGCGTATTGTGGTTATGCGCCAGTTTCGTTTCAAAACACTACTCCGGGGGCCGCGGCAGGCCAAACTATTTGGGATTGGAGCCTGGCTGTACAAGGACTTACCATTGATCCAAATCTTTGTGGAGGTAATTATTGTAACCTTGGTGTTACTTCTTTCAGGGCATTTTACCCCGGCCATAATGAAGTGTACATGGTTTATGTAGCACCCGGGGGCTGTAGAGATACGGTAGTAAAATATGTAACAGTTTGCGATCTGGATGTAAATTTTTCACCCAACAATATATGCCTTCCGGATTCTTTCCATTTTGTGGCTGATATTATAGATCCAATTGGTTATGGTTGCGATTCTATACTATCTTATCTGTGGAGTTTTGATGACGGCACTACTTCTACAGAAGCTAATCCTGTAAAATATTTTCAGTTTGGCCAACATGTGGTAACGCTTGAGGTTGAAAACGCTTATGGCTGTACGGCTACAATGACGAAAACAGTAGCTGCATCTACACCGGTATATGTTGATTACAGTATTGATACAAATTTATGTCCTGGTAGTACTATTTGTATAGATAATCGTACATCTAGTGGTGCTAACCTTGTTGAGACCTGGACCTTCCCTGGCTCTACATTAAATAGTTATGTTGGCCATCAGCCGCCATGTATTACATACAATACCGAAGGTGATTTTATGCTTGCCTATAATGTGCAGGCAGGCAACTGTAATCGTACAGATAGCGTAATGATACATGTTCATGCACCCATACTATCGGGTAGTTTGACAGCTAATTACACAGCCTGTCCGAACCCGCCCTTTGCCGTTTGTGGTATTAATACATCTCAATGGGTAGATACGTTAACCGATGTTTATACCTGGAATTTTGGTAACGGTGAATATCTGGAAATCAACCCTTGCGATTTTTACACTTTCCCTGGAATATACCCTGTTTACTTGTCAGTTGTAACTAACAATGGTTGCCGTGATACAGTATTGATAGATACTGTAGTTGTTGATGGCCCATACGGAACTATTCAACACTCACCAAGGGGTATATGTGCCTGTGAGGACACTATTGATTTTGTAGTATCTACTATTAAAGCAACACAGTTAACTTTTGTTTCAGGCTGTAACCAGGGCTTTCAGATTATCAATCCTGTTTCACCGGTAGGTACTGCATTGAATCCTACCTATTTCGATTTTCATATACCGTACTGTATTACTGATAGTTGTTTGCCTCAGTTAACATTTGGAGATCAAACAGGTTGTCAGGTATTATTGAACGATTCGTTCCTGTATGTAGACTCGCCGATTATAGATATTGATTTTAATAATTTTGGTATATGTTTGTCGGGTAATGTAAACTTTTTTGATGCTACTACCTTTACATTGCCTCAGGATATTTCCTATAACGTAGCTTGGGAGTGGGATTTTGGTGACCCTTATGATCCAACACCAAGTACTCAGCAGAACCCTACCCACTACTATTCGCAACCCGGGGCTTACCCAATTAAGTTTAAAGTTACCACTAACTTTGGTTGTGTAGATTCGATGGTAGGCACCAACGTAGTAGTTATACCCAAGTACCCAATTGTAGGGTTTTATGCTGATGAGCAGAAGATATGTGCTGAAACAGCTACGTGTTTTCATGATACATCGTATGTAGATTCTATTACCGGGCCACAGTTCTGGTATTGGGATTTTGGCGATGGCTCTACCGATAGCGTATCGGGTCCTAATCCATGCCACACCTATATGCAGGGGGGCTTTTACACGGTTCACCTCTGCTTGTATGACAGCGTCGGCTGTGGCGATTGCGATAGTAGTTTTGTGATGGAAATAGTGTCGAAACCTATTGCCAATGCCGGGCCGGACACTGTTTTTTGCCGTGGTGTGCAGGTTCAGCTTAACGCAAGCGGTGGTGCAACTTGCCATTGGGAGCCGGCAGGGTTACTATCCAATCCGGATATATGCGACCCTACTACTAACATACAGAGCGACACTACATTTATATTGACAGTAGTAGATACGTTTGGTTGTTTTGGAATTGATACGTTACAAGCTACGGTTGCATATGTAACAGCCAACTTTAGTATTAGCCCAACATCCTGTCAGGTAGATAGTGTGTGCGTAACAGATGCATCTGTAAGCGTAAACAGTGTGCTCACTGACTGGTTGTATAACTTTGGCGATGGCAACATTGTAGCGGGTGCTAATGCCTGCAACTTGTATGCTGCACCGGGTAACTTTACAGTTTTGCAAACTGCGATTGATAATTATGGCTGCCAGGATGCTGCAACGGGTAGTATTACAGTGTTCCCTCAACCTCAGGCGTTGTTCTCGTTAAACGATTCGAGTATATGTAGTGATAAGGAAATATGCTTTACTGACCTTTCGAGTAGCGTGGCTACTATTATAAACTGGAACTGGAATTTTGGCCAGGGGCAGGGAACGTACAGCGGAGCCAACCCTCCATGTAGGTTATTCATCCCACCCTATCAGAGTAGCTATCCGGTACAGTTAATTGTAAGCGATCAGAATAATTGCTTTGATACTGCTACTATAGATGTATTGGTTTTTGAAGTGCCGCAGGCTAATTTTAACTGGATTACATCTTGCGAGGATAAACTTATGCCGCTTACAAGTACCTCTGTTGCAGGAGATGGAGCAATAGATACCTGCCAGTGGCTACTTTGGGTAGGTGCACCAACACCAGTAATTGATAATAATTGCAACACTTCGTTTATGTTCCCTCCGGGCCCACACGATGTACAACTGGTAGTGCATGATTTAAATGGTTGCACCGACACCATAATTAAAACGGTAAGCACCGATTCTTTATCGCAATTGGTGGTGTACCCGGGCGATACTACTATATGTTTCGGTACTGTGGTAAATTATACTGTAAATGGTGTGTTTGATAATGTAGTATGGACTCCGAATGTATGGGTTAGCGACCCTAATTCTGCGGTAGTTACTATCAGCCCTCTTGGTGATATTGGTTATATTATAACAGCAGTAAATGGAGTATGTGATGCTGCTTCAGATACCTTTGTTATAAGAATTATACAGCAAATACCAATTGAAGTGCGAGCTACACCTGAAAGTATTGTATTGGGTCTAAGTTCAACTATTACTTCTCAGATACCGGGTCAGATTGACAGCATACTATGGTCACCAGATGCAACATTGGATTGTAATAGCTGCCCTAATCCCGTAGCTACGCCTATACAAACTACAACTTACTATGCCACTATTTTCTATAGCGAGAATGGTGTAAC
This sequence comes from uncultured Chitinophaga sp., assembly GCA_964423405.1. Lineage (GTDB taxonomy): Bacteria > Bacteroidota > Bacteroidia > Chitinophagales > LD1 > Bog-950. The sequence goes on from CAYREY010000030.1 coordinate 50,020, forward strand.
CTGTACCAACACAGATTCGGTAACCATAACTGTACTGGATATATGTGATGATAGCCATGTATACGTGCCCAATACCTTTACACCTAATGGTGATGGTATTAACGATGTATTTATGATACGTGGACTGCCTATTACCAAGATTAATTATTTCCGTATATTCGACAGATGGGGGCAGTTAGTTTACGAATCGAAGAATGGCGCTCCTAACGAAACAGCGTGGGGCTGGGATGGAACCAACCAGCAAGGCGAGAAACTAAATCCGGCAGTTTTCGTTTATACACTTGAAGTGGAATGTATTAACCATGATATTGTGACTAAACAGGGCAACATTACACTGGTAAGATAATTGAAGGAACCATGATAAAAAGTCTACTGAAAGCAATTTTTATTACAAGTATTGTGCTGTGTTTTACCAGTGCCAATGCGCAGGATATTCACTTCTCACAATACAACGCTTCGCCACTTGCCCTAAACCCGGCACTGGCAGGTATGAATAATTGCGACTACCGTATCTACGCCAATTTCCGTACCCAATGGTTAACGGTATCATCAGGTAACACTTACCGTACATTTGCCGGCGGTGCCGATATGGCGGTTGGTAAGATTACCAAGTACAACAGCTTTGCGGGTTTGGGCATCTCATTTATGAGCGACCAGGCGGGCGATGTAAACTTTAACACCAACCG
>CAYREY010000031.1:0-47322 GCA_964423405.1 uncultured Chitinophaga sp.
CCCGTTTTTACTTTTGTGACTGATTAGTCAGTTTATTATAAAAGCAGAAAGTAAAAAATTGAAGCCATGAAACTAGCCGAAAAGCAGAGCGAAAAACGCAGGGCCATACTGGATGCCAGCCTGAAACTGTTTTGCGAATCGTGTTTTTACGACACCTCTACCGCCAGTATATCGCAGGCTGCCAATGTAGGCACCGGTACCTTGTTTTGCTATTTCGATAGTAAGGAACACCTGGTTAACGAGTTGTACCTGGAATGTAAAGATGAGTTTGCCTCCTATATAGAGACCGGCGTATGGGAGCACCCTACCTTTAAACTACAGCTTAAGCACATATTTGAACGTACGGTTAGCTGGTACACCGGCAACCCCGAAAAAATAAAGTTTATGATGCAGTACTGTACCTCGCCGCTTATTACCGGCTTAACCCGCGAAAAGGCCGTCTTGCGGATGAGCGTAGTGAGCGATGTGGTAAAAAAAGCGTTCGAAACCGGTGAACTTACCAGCGGTAACCGCGATTTAACAGCCCATGCAATCTCTGCCTATTTTCATCAAATGAGTATGTACCTGCAGGAGCGTGCCGAATCGCATAACCTTAAAAAGCATCAGGAAGAGGCGTTTTCGCTGATCTGGAAAGGCCTGAACTAATATTTTTTTGCCCTAAAAATGACTGATTACTCAATCTTATTATAAACAATCTAATTTAAAGCTACCCCTTAATGAAACGGTATTTACTTCTTCTTACAGGTATTCTTCTGGCGGCTGCCCCGGTGCTACAGGCACAGGTAAGCAACGATAGCCTGCTGGAAAGCGGCACGCTGGAGAATATCATCAAATACACCCTGGCCCATCAGCCGGCTATACAAAAGTCGTTGCTGGATGAGCGCATCACCAAATCGCAGGTTAACAGTCGGCTGGCCGACTGGTACCCGCAAATAGGGTATAACTACAGCTTTCAGCACAATTTTCAGTTACAGTATGCCTCGTTTGCAGGCCAGGTAATACAACTGGGCACGCGCAACAGCAGTATGCAGCAGTTTGCCTACACGCAAAATATACTGAACCCTACCCTGGTATTTACGGCCACCACCGCCGGCGATGTAAAAAAAGCATCGGCGCAGGTAACGGCCATTAATAAAACCGATGTAGTGGCACAGGTTAGCAAGGCTTTTTACGATGTGCTGCTTACACAGCAACAGATTAACGTAAGCAACGAAAACATTATGCGGCTGGAGCGTAGTGTAAAAGATACCCGCGCCCAGTACCAGAGCGGTATAGTAGATAAAACCGACTACCAGCGCGCCACCATATTGCTGAACAATGCTATAGCACTCAAAAAAAGCAACGAAGAAGCACTGAAAGCCAAAACCGAATACCTGAAAAGTATAATGGGCTACCCGGCCAAAGCAAACCTGGCGGTAGTGTACGACAGCGTGCAAATGGAAGCCGGTGTTACGTACGATGTTGCTCAGGTGGTAAACTACAACAACCGTCCGGATTACCAGTTGCTGCAAACCCAGCGCCAGTTACAGGTAGGCAACCTTAAGTACAGCAAGCTGGCGTTTTTGCCATCGGTGCAGGGCTTTGCTGCTTATAACATGAACTACCTGAACGATGATGCAACTAAACTGTACAACGCCAACTATCCTAACTCGTATGCCGGTATTACCATTGCCGTGCCACTGGTAGCAGGCGGTAAACGCTGGATGAACATACGTCAGGCACAATGGCAACTTAAAAAAGCCGACTGGGATTTAACCGGTATGGAGAGTAACATCAACTCGCAATATGCACAGGCACTGGCGGCCTATAACAGCAGCCTGGCAGCTTACAACGCCGTTAAAGAAAACCTTGACCTGGCCCGCGATGTGTACAACACCATTCAGCTACAATATAAGTCGGGGGTTAAAACCTACCTGGAGGTATTGATAGCCGAAAGCGACCTGCGCACTACACAAATTAACTACTACAACGCACTTTACCAGGTACTATCGGGTAAGGTAGATTTACAAAAAGCAACCGGAGAAATAAAATATTAATTAAAAACCCCTTACATATATTATGATCAGTTACATACATAAATTTCTGCAGGCTACCCTGCTTATACTGGCACTATCGCTGTTACTATCGTTGGTGGCATGCAACAATCAACAACAAGGCGGTGGCTGGAGCGAAGGGCCTGTACCGGTTGTTACGGCTAAAGTAGCTGCTACCAATGTGGCGTATAACAACACCTACCCCGGCACTGTAGTAGCACTGGAACAGGTGCAGATATTACCACAGGTAAGCGGCTATATAACCGGTATTTATTTTAAAGATGGTGACCGGGTACACAAAGGCCAGAAACTATATACCATAGATGCCCAGATGTACGCCGCCAATTACGACCAGGCAGTTGCCAACGTTAAACTGGCTGAAAGCAACCTGGCCAAAGCACAAAAAGATGCTGACCGCTACCACGAGCTGGATAAGAACGAAGCCATTGCCAAACAGCAGGTAGACTATGCCGATGCGGCACTGGAGGCCGCGAAGAAACAGGTAGATGCTGCTAAAGCCGCTGCGCAAAGCGTGCAGACCGGTGTTAAGTACACTACCATCACCGCGCCGTTTGATGGCACCATTGGTATATCGCAGGTTAAAACCGGTACGGCTGTTACTGCTGGTATGACCTTGCTGAACACCATATCTACCGATAACCCGATGGCGGTGGATATGGCCATAGACCAGAAAGAGATTTACCGCTTTACCACCTTGCTGCAACAGGGCAGCAAAGCCGGTGACTCTACTTTCCGCATAGCGTTTAGCGAAACCGACGTATATCCGTTTAGCGGTAAGCTTAGTTTGCTTGACCGTGCTGTTGACCCGCAGACCGGTACCCTGCGTGTACGGTTGGAGTTTCCCAACCGCAGCAACCTGCTGCGCGCCGGTATGAGCTGCAACGTGCTGGTGGCTAACAACAACGCTGCACCGGTTATTACGGTGCCATCGCGGGCGGTTACCGAGCAACTGGGCGATTACTTTGTATACGTAGCTACCGATAGCAGCAAAGTAACCCAACGCAAAGTAACACCAGGGCGCTATGTAGGTAACGATGTAATAATAAAAGACGGCCTTAAAGAAGGCGAAACCATTGTGATAGATGGCGTACAGAAATTACACGAAGGCTCGGTGATAGAAACCGGAGCACCGGCTGCTAAAAAGTAAAACTGAATTCCCCCCTATTATCTAATATCTAACTTCTAATAAAATGATTGCTGATACATTTATAAAAAGGCCCGTTACCGCTATGGTTATATCCATAGTAATTACGGCAGTGGGCCTTATCTCTCTAATGAACCTGCCGGTGGCAGAGTACCCCGATATAGTACCACCGCAGGTAACTATTGCCGGTCTGTTTACCGGTGCCGATGCACAAACCGTAGAGCAAACCACTACTACCGGTATAGAAACACAGGTAAACGGTACGCCGGGTATGTCGTATTTATCGAGCAACAGTACCGCCGACGGGCGCTCGAACATTAACGTAACGTTTGAAGTAGGCACCAACGTGGATATAGCTGCGCTGGATGTACAAAACCGTGTAAGCGTTGCCGAACCTACTTTACCCGATGCGGTAAAGCGGATGGGCCTTACCGTGCGTAAGCGTAACCCGGGTATAATGGAGGTAATAGCCCTGTACTCGCCCAACGGTACACACGATGCTACGTTTTTGGGCAACTATGCCAACATATATATTAAAGATGCGCTGCTGCGTGTAAAAGGCGTGGGCGATATTACCTCGTTTGGCGATGACTTTGGTATGCGTATATGGCTTAACCCCGATAAGCTGGCCGCTATGGGTATAAGCACCAACGAAGTACTGTATGCGCTGCAAGAGCAAAACCTGCAGGTGGCAGTAGGTAGCGTGGGCGGTACACCGCAACCCGGCCAGCAGGCGTTTGAGTACAACGTGTTTACCAATAGCCGCTTAAACAAAAAAGAAGAATTTGAAAGCATAGTAGTACGCACCAACCCGCAAACCGGTGCGCTTACTTACCTGAAAGATGTGGCGCGTATAGAGCTTGGTAAGTTTAACTACAACAACAATGCGTATGTAAACGGCAAGCAGGCTGCGTTTATGCTCATCTTCCAATCGCCGGGGGCTAATGCGCTGGAAACTTACAAAGCCGTAAACGAAACTATGGAACGTATGAAAAAAACGTTTCCGAAAGATGTAGACTACCTGGTACCATACGAAACCGTATCGGTAGTTAGTGCATCGATAGATGAAGTGTTGCATACGTTTATAGAAGCCTTATTGCTGGTAGTAATAGTGGTGTTCCTTTTTCTACAAAACTGGCGCGCTACCCTAATACCGGTACTGGCCATACCGGTATCGCTTATAGGTACGTTTGCGTTTTTCATTCCGCTGGGTTTCTCTATCAATACGCTTACGCTGTTTGGTATGATACTGGCCATTGGTATAGTGGTAGATGATGCCATAGTGGTGGTAGAGGCCGTACAGCATTTAATGGACCACGAGCACCTGAGTGCCAAACAGGCAACTATCAAAGCCATGAAAGAAATTTCGGGGCCGGTAATAGCTATTGCCTTGATACTGGCAGCGGTGTTTGTACCGGTAGGTTTTATACCGGGCATAGTAGGCCGCCTGTACCAGCAGTTTGCTATTACCATTGCTATATCGGTGCTTATATCGGCGTTTGTGGCGCTATCGCTTACACCGGCATTGTGTGTGCTGTTACTTAAACGCAACAACCCTAACGAGAGTAAAGGCTTACTGGCACGTTTCTTTAGCAGTTTCAATAACTGGTTTGATAGGGTTACCAATTCGTACAGTAACGGTGTACTTCGGTTTATAAAAGGTACGCCTTATGTACTGGTAATGATGATATGCCTGTTTGTAGGCCTGACGTTTTTATTTAAAAACAAGCCTACCGGCTTTATACCTAACGAGGATAAGGGCTATATGTTTGTAGCCTACGAACTACCCGAGGCTACCAGCACCACGCGCAACATAGAAACCCTGCAACAGATTATTAAAGAGATAAGCAGTGTGCCCGGCGTACGCAACACCGGTGCTATTGCAGGCCTTAACGCCATCAGCTTTACCAATAAAAGTAACGTGGGCACCATATTTATACTACTTAAACCGTGGGAAGAGCGTACCAGTCCCGACCAGCAGCTATCGGCTATTTTAGGAGCTGTGCAACAAAAGCTAAATGGCATACGCCAGATAAGCGCGATGGCTATTGCACCACCGGCTATCGACGGCCTGGGCAGCACAGGTGGCTTTACGTTTGAGCTACAAAAGCGAGAGAGCACCGATGACCTGAAAGCATTTGAACGGGTAACCAACGAGTTTTTGGCAGAGCTGCGCAAGCGCCCCGAGATTGCTATGGCCTACACCTTTTTTAATACCCGAACACCGGGCTATAAAGTTGACCTTGACCGCGACAAAGCGAAGAAACTGGGCGTAAGTATAGCCGATGCCTATGGAGCCATGAGCACCATGCTGGGCAGTACGTATGTGAACGATTTTAATATATACGGGCGCAATTTCCGGGTAATGGTACAGGGTGACTCTACCTACCGCGGCGAAATAGAAGCCCTGCAAAAATACTATGTACGCAACAGCACCGGTGGCATGGTGCCTATGAGCGCACTGGTTACGGTGCAGGTAATAGAGCAACCGGCATTGATATCGCACTATAACATTTTTCCATCGATAGAAATAAACGGCGAACCGGCACCGGGCTACAGCTCGGGCCAGGCTATACAGGCACTGAAAGAAACTGCTGCCAAAACACTACCGGTAGGCTATGGCTACGAGTTTTCGGGGCTTAGTTTAGAGGAAGAAAAGGCCGGCAGCAGCTCGTTGTACATCTTCATGTTATCGCTGGGGTTTGTGTTCCTGTTTCTGGCGGCGTTGTATGAAAGTTGGGCCGTACCCTTTTCGGTATTGTTTGCTGTACCTATTGGTGCCTTTGGTTCAATTATAGCGCTTACGCTGTTACCTAACCTTAGCAACAACGTATATGCGCAAATTGGTTTAATAACGCTGATAGGACTGGCTGCTAAAAACGCAATATTGATTGTAGAGTTTGCCAAAGAGCGAACCGACAAGGGCCGCGATGTGCTGGAAGCTACCATGGAAGCGGTTAAACTACGTTTACGCCCTATAGTGATGACCTCGCTGGCGTTTGTGTTTGGTGTGTTGCCGCTGGCCTTTGCTACCGGTGCCGGCGCCGAGGCCCGCAAAACCATAGGCTGGACGGTGTTTGGCGGTATGCTGGCTGCTACTACACTGGCCATATTTGTAGTACCGGTGCTGTTTGTTGCCATTACCAAACTGGCAAGAAAGATAAGCGGCAGTAAAACCAACGAAGAGCCCGAAGCAGATTTATTGGTGTAAATACATAGTTAACTACATAGAAAACAGTAGAAATGAAAAGACATCCGAAGTTTTAAAAACTTCGGATGTCTTCGATAAAAAACCTGGTTGTTGTTTTAACGGGGCGGCTGATGACCGCCCCGTTTGCTTTCTATGCCATGCTGTGTCTGTCGAAAAACCTTATTGTACTTTTACACCACTTAAAGATGTAGTTGTGCCACTGCCAAGACTACCAAGATATCTAATTAAGAAAAGCGAATCGTTACCCTTTCTAAAATGCAAGGTGCTATAACTATGATTATTATGAAAAGGCCAATAAAATGAATAGTTATTAACCGTGTCGCCAAACGTACTGTACAAATATACATAACCATTGACAGCCAATGACGTGTCTTTATACAAAACAACGTCAATAGTATCTTCAATATTAATTGGGGGTGAACTTGTTGGCCCTGACCATGAAGAAGACGTTCCGGTCATAAAATATTTACCAGTCAATTTGCCAACATGCACGGTACATTTGTTTCCGGTCCATCCTGTTTTACAAAAGCACCAGTTTTCGACACCATATCCGTTTACCCCACATTCCTCATTCGAGTTTTTTTCGCAATACCATCCAAACCAACCATCATCACAAACACATGCATTACTTATTATGTGACTATTAGGAAAACAAACCACATCATGCGTATGCTTCTTGCATCCACTAACAAAGTAAATTAGAAAGAAAAGGCTAATTGTGGCTTTTGTCATATGGCAAAATTAGTAGTTCAGCCACACGCAATTATCTGTGCTGCTGCCCAGTTGCGTGTGCGTAATAGAATAACCTATACTTAATGTGCCGGAAATCATTGTGGCCCTGCCGGTGATAGTTCCTTTGCCTTCATCGAAAGGCTGATTTGCTATATACAAATTTCCATCTCCTTTTACTGCTCCTACTGTATTATCTTGTGCATCCCAGATGTTGCTAATATTCACTTCCGATTCATTTTGTAATGGTGTAATAACTATAGAATAAAAGCCCGGGTTGCTAACAGTACATGATAATTCACGACCATTGTATTCTCCCAAAAACTTTTCTCTCAGATCTTTCGGTGCTTCTTTTTTACAACCCAAAGCAACTAAGAGTATAAGTGCCCAATAGACTCTTTTCTGTTTTTTCAATTGACCCACTTTTATTGTAATAGCATACAATGTAAGCATTAATTTTATAACATGTAGTGCCGAGGTAGAAATAAATACTGGCTTCCAGGACATATATTCTAAATATCTCAATAAGTGAGATTTGCAAAATAGATAACACCAGAAACGCTAAGTTAACTACACTTTCTATGCTTTGAAAATTTAGGGAGTATTTAATAAAAATCACTTTTTGTTTTTAACGAAACGGCTGATAGTTGCTCAGTTTTTTTGTACCGGTGTAAAATAAAAAAGCGGCTATGGTTAACCATAGCCGCCTGAACAAAACGAACTGAAATTGTTATTGAGTTTTTACCAGTTTAAGTACGCGGTTGCCGCTTGCACCGGCCAGCTCAATGGTATAGATACCGCTTGGTTGGTTGGCCAGACTTACAGCAATATTGTTTAAGCCGGTTGTAAGTTGCAGTTGCCGGCTGTTTACCACACTACCGGTAAGGCTGCGTATGGTTAGGGTAGCCTCTGCACTTTGCTTAACAGTTACTGCCAGTGTGGCCATATCGGTAGTTGGGTTAGGCATCAGGCCTTCTACAAATAAACCCTGTAGCTCTTCTATAGCAGTTGCTACAGCGCTGTTGCTGTTTACTTCAATTACTATGTTTTGTACAGATGGGTTGTTTTGCGTAAGCGTAAAGGTCAGCTCTATCGGTGTTTTGTTCAACGCCTCGGCATATATTTTATAGGTACCCAGTGCCAGATTGCCAAAGCTAAACTGACCGGTGCCATTGCTGTAAGTATATGCAACCGGTTGTCCGGCACTGTTAAGCAGGTTAATTTGTACGCCGGCCAGCGGATCGCCTACGGCGCGTGTTTCATCGGCACCGCCGCCTATACCCAGTCCGGCACCCTGTGTTACCCATCCGCCAACAAAGCCCGACCCACCGGGGTTAACACCTGGTATCAGGTTAACCAGTATATGCTCCTGATAATTGTTGCCGGTAAATACAATAGGGTTAGCATCGGCCCAGTTTAGCTGTTGCAAGCTGTAGGTAGGTAAAAAACTTGCGTAGTCAACATCGCCGGGTAGCAGGGCTGCCTTTACATAGTAAGTGCCTGCTGGCAAATCGGTAAAGTAAAAGTGGCTGTTGCACGAGCCGGTGTCGGCTGTCATATCAAACGTATCGATAGCAGTAAGGTAACCAGCAGAATCGCTGATAAGAAAAACATAGGCATCGCATATATTATATGATACACTGTCTTTGGTTACATAGCCGGTAATGGTATAGTTAAAGATGTTCTGTACATTTATTGTACGGCAAAGCGATGACACACAACCCGGTGCCGTAACCGTTAAGCAAACACTGTAGGAGCCCAACGCGGTATAATGATGCGTAGGAGAAGTGCCTGCTGTGCTATCGCCATCGCCAAACTCCCAGTAATAAGTAGCATGAGGATTAGGTGTATTGGCCAGTGTTACGCTAAGGTCGTTGGCGGTTACGTTGGTATAAAACAGCGAATCGCAGGGGCTTAATTGTTGCGAGGTTACTACAAGCGTGTAAGTAAGCGTGCCGGTGCAACCATTGTGGGCAATGTAATCTACGCTTATGTTATAAGTGCCCGGACCGGGGAATGTTACTACGGGGTAGGCATCTGTAGAAGTAGCAGGTTGACCGGTTCCAAAATTCCAGTTATAGGTCCACATACTTAGCGAGTCGGCATATACCCGGAATGAGTAGTTGGTTCCATTGCCTTGCTGATACGGAAATATAGATGCATTTAAATCACATATATCTACATATACTGTATCGCAGTAGGTGCCGCTGCAACCAGCCGACGGTATGTTATAATCCACACAGTACACATAAGTACCGTTGCTTTGGTAGCTGTGAAAAGGGTATTGGCCGGTACCGGTTGTACCATCGCCAAAATCCCAGGTATAGGTACCCTGGTAAGCAAGGGTATCGGCATAGGCGGCAAAGTAGGTGTCGCCACCACCATTTGGGTACACAACCGTATGTACGTTGCAAAAATCATTTACCCGTACATTACCTGATAATTGTTTTATACAACCCGATGGAGAAGTAATAGTTACAGAAGCGCTATATATGCCATAGGCCGGGAAAGTAACTGCCGGATTGGCCTGTGTAGAGGTAGACGGTGTGCCGCCTGCAATGCTCCACTGATAGGTGCTGCCCGGTAAGGCACCATCTACTGCCAGTGTTATGGTAGTACCGGTTGTATTAATTACAGATATGCTGCTTACAAACTGGCAAACATCTACCTGTACCGTACGGCATATACTACCGCTGCATAAAGGCCCGCTGTAATCAAAGCAATAGGTATAGGTGCCGCTGGCGGTATAGGTGTGCGATGGGTTTTGCAGGTTGCTGCCGGTGCCATCGCCAAAATCCCATTGGTAAGTAGCGGCTGGTGTGCTATCGGCCGCCGCTACAAAATTAACCAGCCCATGGTTTTGGTTGTACGCGTATGCCCAGGCATTACAGTTACCGGTGTGAGTTACTGCAGTAACATTGGCACTGGCACCTAAGGTAAAGGTACAGCCCCCCGGTGTGTTTACGGTAACCTGGCCGGTGTAGTAGCCCGGCCCCGGAAAGGCAATGGTAGGGTTGGTGGCTGTAGAGGTGGCCGGTGTGCCGTTGGGAAACGACCAGCTGTAGGTCCAGCCCGGTTGTTCACCACCCATGCCAAAAGTAACAAGTGTGTCACCCTCGGTATACGAAACGCTTACCGGCCAGCTGCAGGGGTCAACGTAGGCGGTATCGCAAATAGTAGTAGTGCAGCTGCCGTTAAAGTTAAGGCACCAGCTATGTAAGCCGGCGGTAGTAAATGTGTGTTGCACATTGGGGCCCGTAGCCGTGCCCCCGTCATCAAAGGTCCAGTTATACTGGGCGTTGGGGTTAATAGAATCTAGCGATGCGGCGAAACTATAAGTGCCACCGCCCTCATAAGTTGGGTAGTACCACACACACTGTGCGTTTACCCGGTACGCTGCCACTAACAGCAACAGCCATACAAGTGTTTTGGTTATTTTCATAAAATTTTGGTTTTGCATTTTCTGATACAAAAGTGGCCATACCGCAACCTGCCACCAACCATAAATGGTAAGTTTCTTACACGGCTAACACATAATAGAGCCAATAGAATAAGAGGAGCGAAAGGTTATAATAACTTACCCTTGTGGCACTTGCAATGGTTGCCGGTTATAAAGGCAAAACCTATTACTTAAGAGAAGAAAATACTAGGTGCTGCAAAAATTTACGCAGTTTGGTTACTTCTTTTTGTTTGCCATAGTCGGTTAAGGCCGGCAGGTGCTGCATAAAAAAGTATTGCAGGTGGGCTGTTTCCAGCAGGGTGCTGGCCAGCGAGTGAGTGTAGGTGTAGCCGGGGCTGTGCTCGGCAAACAGGCCCGCAATACGGGCACATAAATCTTTATAAGGCTTAAATAGTTTCAGGCGGTTTTCTACACCTACCTCTTTGGTAAGATATACCTTGTTTACCTCCCATACCACTACATTGAAAAGTGCTTTTTTATCCAGTTCATCGCCACCTATGCTATCTATCAGTGGACTGGTTAGCAGTTCTATTACTTTATTAATTTTCTTTTCGGGGCTGCTCAGGTTATTAATGTTATACACTACCAGGTATTCCATCCAGGTCCAGTACCAGGCAATAATATACACCAGCAACCGGTGTTTGTTTTCAAAGTACCGGTAGATGGTAGCTTCGGTAGTGCCTACTGCTTCGGCCAGCTTTTTGAAGGTAAACTCTTCAAAGCCAAGTGCCTCGATCATTACAATAGCTTCTTTCACAATCCGGCGGCCCAACTCGGTGCTCTCCGGGTCGCGCAGATAAAGCTTTTCATTCATTTTTATACGCAGCTGCAACTCCATACCGGATATTCTTAAATTAACAACTGTAAACAAAACAAATAAAAACTACCTTTTGTTATACTTTTACATTTTTTAATAATAGTAATACTATCATTTTAATAAGTATTAATTTCTTTGCATTATGAGTAGCACCCTTACGCCCATGCAGCGCTTCTTTAAACTAATAGCGCTTGAACGCAAAGAGATTACGGCTATTTATTTCTATGCTATTATCAGTGGCCTTATCAGCCTTAGTTTGCCGTTGGGTATTCAATCAATAATAAACCTGTTGTTTGGTGGTGTTATCTCTACCTCGCTGGTAGTACTGATAGGGGTAGTGGTATTGGGTGTGCTGGCCAACGGCTGGATACAGATTTTGCAGATGCGGGTAAACGAAAACATACAGCGCCGCATATTTACCCGTTACAGCCTGCAGTTTGCCTACAAGATACCCCGGCTGGATATGATGGCGGTAGATGACTATTACCTGCCCGAACTTGTCAACCGCTTTTTCGACACAGCATCGTTACAAAAGGGTGTTTCGAAGGTATTGCTCGATTTTCCGGGAGCAACCGTGCAGATATTTTTTGGTATAGCCCTGCTATCGTTTTACAACGGAGCTTTTTTATTTTTTGGTATTGGGCTGGTGGCCTTAATTGTATTGATTATGCGGTTTACATACCCGCAGGGCATCCGCACCAGTTTAGAAGAATCGAACTATAAATACGAGGTTGGTTATTGGCTGGAAGAAGTAGCGCGCACCATTAAAACCATCAAGTTTATGGGGCTTAATAATTTTCCGGTGCAAAAAACCGACGAACTGGTAAGCGGTTATCTGGATGCCCGTAAAAGCCACTTTGATGTACTTAAAATACAATATTGGAGCTTTGTAATTTTTAAAGTAATTATTACGGCGGCCCTGCTTATTGTGGGTACGCTGCTGGTGTTTGAACAGCAACTTAACCTGGGCCAGTTTATTGCTGCCGAGATAGTAATACTGGTACTGATAAACAGTATAGAAAAACTAATTGGCAGCCTGGATGTGGTGTACGATATGCTTACCTCGCTGGAGAAAGTAAGCAAGATACTGGATAAGCCCGAAGAAAGACAGGGCGGTATAGAGCCGCGCAAAGAAAATGCCGGTATGGCTATACAAGCTAACAGCCTAAACTACCGGTACAATGTACCACAGGGCAACTGGGTGCTGAACGACCTTAACTTTAACATTAAGCCGGGCGAGAAGGTTTGTATTTTCGGTTCCGAGGGGTCGGGTAAATCTACCCTGCTTAAGTTACTGACCGGTGCCTACAGCGGGTATAGTGGCCAGCTACTAATAGATAGTTACCCCCTTACCGATTATAACCTGAACGAGCTGCGTAAGCAGGTTGGTATTTACATGGCTACGGCCGATTTGTTTTCGGGTACGCTGATGGAAAACCTGACGATGGGGCAGGCTGATATTAGCGTAGATGATATTCTTACTGTATCGGAAAGTATGGGTTTGCTGTCGTTTATTCAATCGTTGCCGCAGGGGCTGGATACCCCTATCGATTCGCTGGGTAAAAAGCTGCCGCGCAACACGGTAAGCAAGCTGTTAATACTACGCGCCTTACTAAACAAACCGCGCCTGATGCTGCTGGAAGATTGTTGGAGCAGCATGGAAGTAGATGAGCAGGATACGATTATAAAATTTATAACCGGCAATTCTGTTCCGTATACACTGGTGGCGGTTACCAACGATGAGGCTTTTGCCTGCCATTGTCAGCGTATCATACTACTAGACGAGGGCCGTATTATTAAACAGGGTACGTTTGAAGAAGTTAAGAACTCGCTGGAATACCGGAAAATGTTTCGCCGGTTAAGCCTGTAAATATTATAAACTATGTGGTTAAGCAAGGATAGGACAAGTTTATTGCAGCAGAACACCGGACTGCTTTCGTGGAGCAAGGTGGCCCACGATAGCGATGCCCTGAAGCCAACAAGGGTGCTGGGTGTATTTCTGGCAGTTTTGCTGGTAATTATGCTATTGCCCTGGACCCAGACAATAGTAGCCACCGGTATTATTACTACCCGTTCGCCGGAGCAGCGCCCGCAGGAGGTAAATGCAAGTATAGCCGGTGCTATTGAGAAGTGGTATGTACGTGAAGGCGACCTGGTAAATAAGGGCGACACCATTCTTAAACTAACGGAGGTAAAGGAAGCTTACCTGGACCCCGAGTTGCTGAAACGTACAGAGGAGCAGATACGCGCCAAAGAGCAAACCATAGACCTGTACCGCGATAAGGTAGCCGCCAACCAGGCGCAGCAACTGGCCATTACACAGGCCCGCGATGTGAAACTGGAGCAGGCGCGCAACAAGGTTAAACAGGCAATTGTATATGTACAAAGCGATAGCATAGCATTGGTGGCTGCCAGTACCGAGCTGAAGATAGCACGCGACCAGTACGACCGTCAGAAAGAATTGTATGAGGCCGGGCTTAAATCGCTTACGGAGCTGGAGCAACGCCGGCAGGCATTACAAAATGCCGAGGCTAAAAAAATGGTAGCCGAAAACAAACTGATGAATGCCGGTAACGAACTGATGAATGCCCGGTTGGAAGTAAACCAGATAGAGCGCGACTACAGCGAGAAGATAGCCAAGATAACCTCGGACAGATTTGCGGTGCTGGGCGATATAAGCGGAGGCGAAGCCGAAGTGGCCAAGCTTAAAAACCAGTTTAGCAACTATGCTATACGTAACAGTTTTTACTATGTACTGGCCCCGCAAAACGGGCAGATAACACGCACCGTTGCTGCCGGTGTGGGCGAGGTGGTAAAAGAGGGCGATATGCTGGTAATGGTAGTGCCACAGCAGTTTCAGTATGCGGTAGAAATGTATGTGCGCCCGCTTGATTTACCGCTTATATCGCACGGGCAGAAAGTGCGCTTTCAGTTTGATGGTTGGCCTTCGATAGTGTTTAGCGGCTGGCCCAATGTAAGTTATGGTACCTTTGGCGGTAAAGTGGTAGCTATTGATAATAGTATATCCGATAACGGTAAATTCCGGGTGCTGGTAGCCGAAGACCCCAACGATATGAAATGGCCGCAGATGCTGAAAGTAGGGGGTGGTGCCAAAGGCCTGGCCCTGCTGAAAGATGTGCCGGTATGGTACGAACTATGGCGTAACTTTAACGGTTTTCCGCCCGATTTTTACAAGGCACCAACCACCGATACCAAAGCTAAAAAGTAGAAAGCCCATGCGCAGATATGTGTTAGTGTTAACGTTGTGGCTGGCCATATGGCTACCGGCACATGCCGGTACCGATAGCCTGCGTGTGCTAAGCGTGGCCGAGTATATGGCAATAGTGGGCAACTACCACCCGGTGGCCAGCCAGGCCAACCTGTTGCCGCAGCAGGCACGTGCCACATTGCGGGTAGCACGTGGTGGGTTCGACCCGGTGTTGTACTCAGATTATGACAGCAAAACCTACGACGGTAAAAATTACTATTCGTTTTTTGAGAGTGCTGTAAAAATACCGGTGTGGTATGGTATAGAGGTGAAAGCCGGTTACGACTTTGCCTATGGCAACAACATTAACCCCGAAAACAAATTGCCGGGTGCAGGCCTGGGCTACCTGGGTATAAACGTACCCCTGGGTGCCAACCTGGTGTTTGATAAAAAGCGGGCAGCTTTGCGCCAGGCGCAGGTGTTTATGCAGGCCAGCCAGCAGGAGCGTTTAAGCCAGTTGAACGATTTGTTTTTAGATGCGCTGAAGGCTTACTACGAGTGGAGCTTTGCCTATGCTGAGTATAATGTGTACCGGCAGGCGGTGGTAGTAGCCGAGCAACGTTTTGTGGCCACACTTAAAACGGCCGAACTGGGCGACCGCCCTGCCATAGATACCACCGAGGCACTTACCCAATTGCAAAGCCGGCAGTTGCAACTGGTAGATTCGCGCATGCGCTACCTGAACGCCGCACTGGAGATAAACAATTACATGTGGCTACCCAGTGGCGAGGCTTATCCTTTCGATACATTGATAGTGCCGGCAGCGCCCGACACGTCGTTTATAAAAAGCGCACTTAGTATGACGGCCATGGAAGAACTGGCCGCCCGGCTACGTACCGTAAACCCGCAACTGGCCCTGTACAACCTTAAGCTGAAACAACTGGATATAGAGCGCCGCCTTAAAATAGAAAACCTGAAACCGCAACTGAACGTGCAGTATAACCTCATCAGCAATAAATTCAGTTTCAGGAGCGATGCCGGTTTGTTGTTTACCAACAGCTATAAGTTTGGTATGCAGTTTAGCATGCCGCTGGCGTTTACGCAGGCGCGTGGCGAACTTAAACAGGTGCGGCTTAAAATACAGGACACCAACTATGGGCTGGAACTGAAAACACAGCAACTAAAAAACAAACTGCGCAGCAGCTTTAACGAGCTGGCCGCACTACAACAACAGGCCCGTATTTACCTGCGTAGTGTAGAGGGCTTTAAAGCCCTGCTGGATGGTGAGCAACGCCGGTTTATAAATGGCGAAAGCTCGTTGTTTTTGGTAAACGCCCGCGAGACCCGCTACCTGGATGCACAGGTAAAAACCGCCGAACTACTTACCAAATATTATAAGGCCGAAGCCTCTTACAAATGGGCCGCCGGGCAGGTAGAGTAAGCATAGTAATTACTGTACATGCATAGCAACAGTTTTTATTGAGTTATTATGTTTAGTAGCTGGTTGAAGGTAGCACCCGCTATGGGGTGCCGGTTATGTGTGTCAACATTCTTTCTACCTATATCTAATCCCTACGGGATTTTGTGGTGCCGTAGGCACCAAACATGGGTAGCATTGGTTAACCGATAAACACCGTGCCGTAGGTACGGAACCAGGGGTGTCGTAGTTAAACACTGATGTTTATTATAAGCTTCGGGTTGTGTTTCGCAACACCCGGAACAGCGGGGAAAGCCACGGGCTACTTGCTTGTTGGATAAAAGGAGCTTTTCCTTTTACGAGTGCCTTTTGTGTTCAGACCTGCCTGGTTTTTAAAATCTGGCAGGCCTGAAAACAAAGGCACACTTCATAGGGAGAGCTTTGTCAACTTTATAAAAGTTGACAAAGCTTTAACCTCGGAGACCCCGCTGAATAAAATTTTTCATCCGGCTTTTTTATTGCAACAGTCGTTCTAACGCTCAGTCCGTTTATTGTTTAATAAGCTTTTGTACATAGTTGTTTCCCCTGCAAGATACGGCTACCAGATAAAACCCGCTGGGCAAATAATTTAATTCAAGGGTTTGGCTTTGCATGTTAACCATATCGTTATTGGTTTGCTGGTATACAGTTTGCCCTGCTATATCCGTTATTGTAATAGTCGGGTTCGACATATATAACCCAGACATTGTTATTAATACTTCTGAGTTAAATGGATTGGGGTATATAGAAATTATATCAGTATCGGTATTTTCAATAGAGGTTACCAAAAGTGAGGTTGATATTGCCTGGCACCCATTACTGTCAGTTAATAGTACCGTATAGTTTCCCGGCACTACAGCAATGTAAAAATTTTCCGTTGCCCCATTAATTACAACGCCGTTTAAATACCATTGGTAATTAGTAGCCCCGTAAGCTATTAATGTGTCACCGTTTTGACTTACTGACGTTTGTAGTATCGGATACACAGAAACAGATACTACATTAGATGTAGCCGTGCAAGAATTATTATCACTTACTGTTACATAATAATTGCCGGCAGCATTTATATAAATGCAAGAAGCTGATTCTCCGTTGTTCCATGCATAAGAAACAAAATCAGGAGGGGCACATATATTGATACTGTCGCCTGCACAAATTAAACTATTGCCAGCATTGATATTAACAGGCCCTAACTGGCAGTATTGTGTAGTGTCACTATATTTAATAATCCAATAATCGGTATCATATGACATCATCGGATACGGCGTTAGACTATCCCAACAGTCCTGAGTCTTTTCACCACCTATGCCGCTATTATTTCCATCAGCAACTACTATAGAACCGTCGTTTGTTTGGATTACATAGCCTACATCATTCTCTCCATAGGTTTGCACTGTTTTGTCCCAAAGTACATTGCCTTGTAAATCTATTTTAATTAACCAGACGCATTGGAAGCCTAAGTTATTCTCCGTTTTCTCACCACCTCTCGGAGAATATGAGTCGCTGGAAATTAAATAGCCATCTTCTTTTGTCTCTATAATATTTACTATCTCATCTCTGGCACTAGATCCATAAGTTTTGTCCCATTCTTTGTCACCTATTGAGTCTAGCTTTACTATCCAATTATCATATACGCCACGACTTGTATCACTTTTATCATAGCTAATGCCCGCTGGAGTTCCTCCAAGAAGGATATATCCCTTATCCTTTGTTTGTATAATTTTTGCAAATTCTTCTGAGGTAATTGTGCCATATCTTTTATCCCATTGTTTATTACCTACAGAGTCAATTTTTACAATCCAGTAGTCGTATGAACCCCTATTTTCCTGTGTCTTATCTCCCCCCATTCCCGATATTGATTTTCCACCAAGGATAAAACCACCGTCTGTAGTTTGCTGAATTGAGGCCAGGTCATCTTGTTTCAATCCACCATATTTCTTATCCCATAATTTATTGCCGGCAGAGTCAATCTTAACAATCCAGTAGTCCCCCGATTGAAAAGTAGTATCCCAATTAGGACTAGTCACCTCATTGCTTATATCAGAGAAAGATGTACCACCGAGAATAAATCCGTTGTCGGTAGTTTTAGTTAAACAATTCAGATAATCCCGTTTATCTCCCCCATATTTCTTATCCCATAGTTTATTACCATCAACATCTATTTTTACTACCCAAAAGTCTCTAACACCATAAGCTGGCTGAGACTTATTACCACTAACAGGGGAATATGACGTACCGCATACTAGAAAGCCGCCATCATGAGTTTGAGCTAATGCAGAAAAATCATCTATGCTATTACCTCCAAAACGTTTATCCCATTCTTTATAACCGAGGCTATCAAGTTTTACTACCCAATAGTCTCTACTGCCCCAACTTGGCTGACTTTTATCTCCTGTATTTCCAGATGCGCTGGAGCCGCCTAAAATATAGCCACCATCCTTGGTTTGTTCAACCATAGCGAAATTGTCCAATCCAAAGCCCCCGTATCGTCTATCCCATTGCTTTATCAGTGGTGCTTGGGCGATTAATGGCAATTCCATTAAAAGGAGCAAAAGCGATATGAATATTTTTTTCATTTAGCCGCGGTTGTTGTTTAGCTTCTTTAAAAAATAAAGTAGCGTCACCTACCATTAAATTTTCTCCGGTAGTTACTCACCCATTAAGTATTATTTTCAATTAAATTTAGCAAATAATAATTATTGCCCATGCGCAGTATATGGAGCCAGATGCCGTTAGTACGTGTACTGCTACCTGTGGTAGCGGGCGTGTTGCTGTGCCTGTACGGTATGTTGCAAACCGGTACTGCCACTACCGGGGTATATGTGGCGTTGCCATTATTGGTGGTTGCATTATTGTTTCTGTTTATAACAAACCGGGTAGCAACTACTGCCGCCACATACCGCCTGCGCTATGCTACCGGTGCGGCTGTAGTAGCAGCGCTGTTATCGGTAGGCTACCTGCTGGCCTGGCTGCATAGCGACAGGGTTTACACTACGCATTTCGGCAACAGCATAACCGCCAATGCAACCCTGGTGGCGCGTATTATTAAACCACCGGTAGAGAAAGAAAAGACCATAGCCGCAGTGGCTGAGGTTACAGCGGTACACACACCAACCGGTACGTTACCGGCAACAGGCAAGGTGCTGCTATACATACTGCGCACGGCTAAGCCGGTAAATTTGCACTACGGCGATGAGCTGGTTTTTAAAGCCTCTGTAAACGAGTTTGCTGCACCTAAAAACCCCGGCGAGTTTAACTTTAAACGCTACCAGGCACTGCATAATGTGTACCACCGCGCGTTTTTGCCGCCCGGTAGTTGGCGGGTGGTTGCTACCGGGCAGGGCAATGCCCTGCTGCAACAGGTATATAAGGTGCGCGCCTATTTTTTAAGTAAGCTACAGCAGTATGTAACCGGTGCCGATAACATGGCTGTAGCCGCCGCCATTATGCTGGGCTATAACGATTACATGACCACCGATATTACGCAGGCCTACACCAATGCCGGTACACTGCATGTGTTAAGTGTAAGCGGACTGCATGTGGGCATTATGTTTTTGCTGCTCAACTTTTTGCTGGGCTGGGCCGATACAAAGGGCAGCAACGTTAAACTGGCCAAAGCGGTGTTTATTATTGCCTTTATGTGGTTTTATGCCTGCCTTACGGGGCTTAGCCCATCGGTGTTGCGCTCGGCGCTCATGTTTAGCCTGATACAAATTGGTATTACCGCCACACGGCACGTAAATATTTACAATATAGTAGCCGGCAGCGCACTGGTGCTTATGCTGTTCAATCCGTATATTATTGCCGAGGCGGGTTTTCAGTTAAGCTACCTGGCAGTAGTGGGTATAGTATTTTTATACCCTAAGCTGTATGCACTGGTGCCGGTGGGTAGTAGTAAGCCCAAGGCCTATAAACGGGCCAATGGTTATGTAGCTAAACTCAAGGCTGCCATTAAGCACGATTGGCGCTGGCTGTTTACCTACACGCTCGATGCTATGTGGGCGCTGGTGGCTGTATCGGTAGCGGCGCAATTGGCTACGCTGCCGCTAAGCCTGTATTACTTCCACCAGTTTCCCAATATGTTTGTGTTATCTAACATGGTGGTAATACCGCTTAGCAACCTGGTGTTGTTTACCGGTACGGCGCTGTGTGCCTTTGGCGAGGTAGTGTACCTTAACAGTATAACCGGCTATTGTTTTAACGCACTGCTTACTGCACTCAACAAGCTAATGTTTGCTATTAATGCCATACCCGGTGCGGTTACCGAAGGTATTAGTATCTCAACAGTAGAAATGTTGTTGCTGTATGTGCTGCTGCTGCTGGGTTGTTGGTTAACCATAGCGCAACGCAGCCGCGTACTAATAACCGGACTGTTAATTACAACCGGGCTGGTAGTTTATAATGCGGCAGAAAAGATAATGCAGGCCAACCAGAAACAGATTGCCGTGTATTGTGTGCCTAAACAGCAGGCCGTTTCGTTTATAGCAGGCAACAGTAGTTATACCTTGTTCAGCGATAGCCTGCTGGCCGATACGCCCAAGCAGAAATTTCATGTGTTGCCAAACTGGTGGGCCGGTAACATTAGCAGCCAGGGTCCGGTAGCCACTATGCGCATAACCGGCGGGCGTATAGTATTGTTTGAGGGTAAAACCATACTGGTGGTAGATAGTGTACTGAACCGGTACAGCGTAACCCCTAAGCTACACGCCGATTTGGTAATACTATCTAATAATGCAAAGGTGCCCATAGCGGGCCTGCAACAGGTATGTAACTTTAGCAAAGTGGTGTTCGATTCATCTAACAAAAAGAAACGCACCGAACAATGGGCCGCCGATTGCCAGCGGCTGAACCTGCCGTATTACGATGTAAACAGTAGCGGGGCGTATATAGAAAACCTGTAAGCCATAAACAACACGGCCCGGTGCTAACGCACCGGGCCGTGGCATATACCTAGCTACCCTATTATTTTTTAAGGTAGGCCGAGTACATCCATACTGTTTTTTCCTGCTGGCGGATATAATCGCTCATCAGGGCGTTGGTGCCTTCGTCGCCGGCATCGGCGCTTAGTTGTAGCAGTTCGCGTTCCAGCGGCAGCAGCTTGCTATAACCGTCCAGTATCAGCTCTATTGCCTTTTTACCATCGGTTACGTTTTTGGCTTCTTTAATAGATGATCCGGCTACATAATCGGTAAAGGTATGTGTAGGCGTATGGCCCAGTGTAAGAATACGCTCGGCTATCTCATCAATCTTCAGCAGCGCATCGGTGTACAGTTCTTCAAACTTTACGTGTAGTTCAAAAAACTTATCGCCGGTTATGTTCCAGTGAAAGCCGCGCGCGTTTTGATAAAACAGATGGTAATTAGCCAGCAGTGTGTTTAATTTTTTTGCCAGTTGTTTGGCCTGTTCTTTATTAAGCCCTATTTGGTTTTTGCTCATAGTAGTATGCGTTTTATATTGTAAATGTAGTACGTATATGGCAGATGGGTGCTGTTTTTAGTCATCCATCTGCCATGCAATTATCCTAACTCAAACACTTCTCCCACATCTAACAGCTTTAGTTCGCCGTTTATTTTTTTCTCCTGCTCCAGTTGTTTCAAAATCCGTACCGGTTCGCCAAGTGGCTCATCGGCCAGGTCGAAGGTGCCGTAATGCATGGGTATAAAGGTCTTTGCTTTCAGATCGTGAAAAATCTGCACCGCCTCATAAGGGTTGGTGTGCACGTCTTTCATCATAAAAGCCGGGTGGTAAGCCCCCACACCTATCATGGCTATATCTATAGTGGGGAACAGTTCGCCTATTTGTTTGGGGTAGCTGCAATAACCGCTATCGCCGTTAAAGAAAATATTCAACCCATCAGCCTCTATCATAAAGCTACCGTACAGTGTGCGGTTAATATCATTCATAAACCGGTTGCTCCAGTGCTGGGTAGGCAAAAATGTAATACGCAGGTTGCCTTCGGGCAGGTTATATTGCTGGTACCAACCGGCTTCCATATACTTTAAATCATCTACCCAGCCGGCCACCAGCTTACCGGTGTTTAGCGAGGTGAGCAATGTGGCGTTGGGGTTAATGGCAAACACTTTTTGTAGTGATGATTTATCGCAATGGTCGCGGTGGGCATGCGAAATCAGCACATAATCTATACCGGTAAAATCATCGGGCGAGCAGGGCAATGCCGAATAGCGTGGCACTATACCCGATATACGCCCAAAAACAGGGTCTATCAGAAACCGCTTGCCATGTAGTTGCATAAAAAAACTGGCATGGCCCAGCCATACAATGCTATTGCCGGTTTGTTTTAAAAAATCGTTACCGGTGTGTACCGTTAAGCGCCATTTATCATTCTTCTTTTCCTGTGCTTTATCGTTGGTGCCAAGCTTCCATTTCAGGGCGTTGGTAAACTTGCTTACAAAGCGTTTGTTGGGGTCTATAAACCGGCCATTGGCCATGGGGTTACCGCGCCAGCCGCTCAGTATGGTTTTCAGCTCAGGGTTATTACTGTGTTTTATTTCTGCCATTATGCTATTACGATTTACCGGCAACAATATTTTTGCCACATGTTACGCAATATAGCCACCCTTTGCTTTTTACTTCAATTAACAACCGGCTTTTCTCAACAGGTAAAATACGATGCGTGGCAAAACCTTACCACCAGCGGCAAGCTGCCCCCGCAATGTATAATACAACACAGCAACAATAACCTGGATGTGGTAAAATACCAGGGGCGTTATTATCTGGCTTTCCGTACAGCGCCCTCGCACTTTGCATCTAAAAAGGCGGTGATGTATGTGGTTAGCTCTACCGACTTGGAGAACTGGCAATACGAAACGGAGTTTGCATTACAGCGCGATGTACGTGAGCCGCGCTTTGCCGTTTACCACGATACGCTGAACCTGTACTTTTTTACCGGCGGCACCCGTCCCCTGCGCTTTGAGCCCAACGAAGTACTGCTTACCCGCAAAGCCGGTGCCGGCAACTGGAGCGTACAGCAATCGGTAAACCTGGATGGTTTTGTGCCGTGGCGTTTGCGCACCCGTAACGATACGCTGTACCTATCGGCCTATTACGGGCGCGGTCTTTACAAAGGCAGCCACCACAGTAACCTGCGCTTGTTTTGGAGTACTGATGCCACTGCGTGGCACAGTATATCTACCGAACCACAAATAGAAGTACTGAATGCCGAAGAGGGCGAATTTATATTTGATAAAAAAGGCGATATGTATGCCACCGTGCGTTTAGAAGGTACCGGTGCACTGGTATGTAAAGCAACCGCTGACAACCTTAGCCAATGGCAGCAACGCCGTACCAAAGCCAAGTACGACAGCGCCTTGCTGCTTGACCATAACGATGACATATACCTGATAAGCCGCCGTAATGTAGATGGCGATATGGATAAAGTGAAAAACCGCAAAAACGATAAGCAGGGACGTATGCGCAACCTGATACGCTACTCTGTTACGCGCAAGGTAACTGCATTGTATAAGTTTGATAAAGACAGCCTTACCGTAACACCGGTTATTGATTTTCCCTCTACCGGCGATAACGCCTATGCCGGTATAGCACCGGTAGATGCCAATACCTATGTGGTAATGAACTACAGCAGCGATATTACCAAGCGAAAGAAAAACTGGATACGCGGGCAGTTGGGCAAAACGTACATCTACTGGACCAGGCTGAGGTTTTAATGGTAATAATCTAATAACAATACAGGATTCCTCACTCCGCAAAGCCTGCGTTCGGAATGACAAAGACGGTGAAGCCATTGCCAGCAGTTTGCTTTTGTAACCGGATAGATTAAAACTCTATCTCTGCTTTCTTTTTAATGGCACGCTCGCGGTACGAGCCGCTTGAGTTGGCCAGTTCGTCCAACAGCTTTTTAGCTTCATCTCTTTTGCCTTTTTTAAGCAGTATGTTAGCCTTGTACCATTTAGAACCCTCGGCATAGCGGTTGCCGTCTTTTAGTAGTTTATCAAAGTTCTTCTCGCTCTTTTTGGTGTTGCCGTTCAGGTAATCGCTTATGCCTCCAAAGTATAGTGCATCGGCATTATTGGGTTGTTGTTTCAATATTTCGCCAAACTGCTCCGACGATGTTTTATAATCCTGGTTATTAAAACTTTTCATGGCATCATCCATGGTAATAACGGTTACACGGTCTGTCTCTTCTTTTTCCATTATGCTACCTCTTACTACCGGTTGGGTAGTATAAGCCGCAGTTTGTTGTTTATCTTTCTTTAGCTCGGGGGCCGGTGCTTTGCGTTCGGCGCTGGTAGCAGCGGTATTCATATTCGCTGCCTTGTCAGCGTTGTTATCTTCCCGCACCCCTCTTCTAAGCGAAAGATTATCTACCGTCGTTCCCGGCTGTACCACCGGCTTTTGTGCAGGGGCAGTGCCTGCATCGGCGTCGGTGGTTATGTTTTTGTAAGCTCCGGTATTGTTAGCGGTGCCTGTAGCTGCATTTTCTTTTAATGGTTGTTCGGCCGGCGCTGTTGCTAATGCGCCGCTGTTAACCGGTGCGGCATTTTGGTTACCTGCCGCTACCGATGCGCCGCCGTTTGCCATCGCCGTTGTTTCGGTAGCCGCGGCGGTGGTATCGGTACTACCGGCTGCCGGTACAAACTCCTGAGTGGTAGCCATTGTTTTTTGTTCCTCCAGCAGGTTTATGTTTTCCTGTTTGGCGGGTTCGTTCATAGCCAGGGTGCTATCGTTTTTGTTACCTAAAAACATAACCATTACAAAGCCAATACCCACCAGCAGGCCCAACACAGCAGCAGCCCAGGCGTAGGCCGTCCAGTGCATGGTTGCCCCGCCGCTTTCTTTAGCTCCGGTGCGTTCGCGCACCTTGCGGTTAATATTTACCACTGCCGCCGTTGCCGTGGCCCTGGTAGTTTGCTTTAAGCCCTCCAGGGCTTCCTGGGCAAACGGATCATCGGCCAGCAGCTTTTCCAGCTGCTGTACTTCGTCTGCACCCAGCTCATTGTTCAGGTAAGCCAACAGGGCTTCCTCGCGCACAACACCATGCTCAGCCAGTACTATTTTATCCGTTTTTTGCCTCATTGTTTTTAGAGGTTATATAATTCTTCAAATTACGCTTACCGTTTTGTAAATGGCTTTTTACCTCGTTGGTAGTAAAGCCGGTTACGTTGGCAATTTCGTTATAACTACAATCCTTTAAGTAAAACAGTTCTATACACGTTCGTTGTTCTTCTTTCAGTTCGTCTATACCCTCTTTCAGGTATTGCAGCACAAACTCTTTCTCTTCTGCTTCTCTTTTTTTCTCTTCAGCATCCAGTAGATGATCAACCGGCTCATTTTCCACACTATTATTTAGCTCAAACCGCAGTTTAGCCTGTTTTTTATCATCTTTTGACTCTTTGCGGAAATGCATCATGCAATGGTTTTTAACTACCATGTGCAGCCAGGGCTTAAAGGTGGTAACGTGGTGCTTCTTCAGGTCCTGTATCAGCTTTTCAAAAATCTGCATGGTCATGTCCTCGGCCTGTGCCTCGTTCTGTACATATTTCATGCATACACCGTATACCAGGTGGGTATAGCGCTGGTAAAGCTCTCCCACGTATGCTGTTTCGTGAGAATTACGGTACCGGTGAATTAACTCCTCGTCCGTCAGATCTTTATAGTTTTCTGTTTTCAGACAGCTGGGTTTGTTTGCTACCTCTAAGATAACAATAAGCCCACTATTAGTGCCCCCCTTTTAACAATGTAAAACAAGTAGTACACAAATTAGGGCAGATTAATATGGCTTGTATGCCAATACATTACAGCCTAAAGCTGTACCACACCGGTTAAAATAGCATTAACTTTAAGCCGTACTTACTGTACCTTTGCCATTGTTATTAGGATAAATACCTAACCATGCCCATAACTATAGAACTGAAACTTACGCCCGAACAGGCGGCCGATATTGCTGAGATTAAAAAGCAGGCTGCTGTTATTACGCACATACCACTTGCCGATATAGTACATGTGCACCTGTTGCGCAAATCGATGGATGCGCGCCAACCGCAGATACTAATACTGCTAAAGGTAGATGTATACCGAACCGGCGAAACCTACCAGCCCGAGCTGCGCACCTTTAACTACCAACCGGTAAGCAATACCAAAACCTGCCACATAATTGGTATGGGCCCTGCCGGTATGTATGCTGCGCTGCAATTGCTGGAGCGGGGTATTAAGCCCATTATACTGGAGCGCGGCAAACCGGCACGCGAACGCGTAAGCGACCTATCTAAAATTAACCGCACCCTAACCGTTGACCCCGATAGTAACTACTGCTTTGGCGAAGGTGGTGCCGGTACTTACAGCGATGGCAAGCTATACACCCGCAGCACAAAACGTGGCGATATAAAAAAGGTGCTGGATGTACTGATACAACATGGTGCCGATGAACGCATAGGTTACGAAGCACACCCGCACATAGGCACCAACAAGTTGCCGCGTATTATAGAGGCCATGCGCCAAAGCATACTTGACCAGGGTGGCGAAGTGCACTTTAATAAAAAGGTGGTTGACTTTACTGTAGAGGATAACCGCATTACACAGATACGTTGTGCCGATGGTGATGTGCTACCCTGCCAGCAACTAATACTGGCTACCGGCCACAGCGCCCGCGATATATTTGAATTGCTACACCGTAAGCATATAGCTATAGAGGCCAAGCCGTTTGCCCTGGGTGTACGTATAGAACACCCACAGGCGTTAATAGACAGTATACAATACAAGCGGCCCGAGCGCGGAAATTTTCTGCCGCCATCGTCGTATAGCCTGGTAACACAGGCGTGTAACCACGGCGTTTTTTCGTTTTGTATGTGCCCGGGTGGGGTAATAGCCCCTTGTAGTACTACCGGTGGCGAAACGGTGGTAAACGGCTGGAGCAGCAGTGCGCGTAACGGCCCGTTTGCCAACAGCGGCATGGTAGTATCGGTAGATGTAGCCGACTGGAAACAGTACAGCCAGCACGGCGCACTGGCGGCGTTGGAGTTTCAGAAACAGGTAGAACAGAAAGCTTTTGCTGCTACCGGTAGCATACAGGCACCGGCACAGCGGGTAGAAGATTTTATACAAAACAAGCAATCGAAAGATTTACCGCGTACCAGTTACCTGCCCGGTATAGTGCCAGTAGAGCTTAAGCAGGTATTGCCCCAATTTGTAACCAACAGCCTGCGCGAAGCACTGGTAGACTTTGGTAAAAAAATGCGTGGCTACCGAACCAACGATGCCGTGCTGATAGGTGTAGAAAGCCGCACCAGCAGCCCCGTACGCATACCGCGCGATAAAGTAACACTACGCCACCCGCAAATAAGCAACCTGCTGCCCTGCGGCGAAGGGGCCGGCTATGCCGGTGGTATAGTAAGTGCCGCTATGGATGGTATGGCTTGTGCCAATGCGGTGTAACAGATTATTTAACGCAACAAAATGCGGCATACGCTAAAACTATATTCGATCTAATACAGTTTTGGTTAGTTCGCTAACCGTGCCGCCGGTGTTGAGGGTGGTGACGGGTTCAAACAGCAGTACCGAAACTTCTTCATCTGCTACCGGGCGGTGCTCTACCCCACGGGGTACTATTACAAATTCGTTTTCGTTTATTACTTCGGTTCTATCGCGGTACTCCATTTTAAAGCTGCCATTAATAACCAAAAACAGTTCGTCCTCGTGGTCGTGTTTATGCCATACAAACTCGCCTTTAAACTTGGCCAGCTTAACCTGTTGCCCGTTTAACTCACCTACAATTTTAGGCGACCAGTATTCATTAAAAAGTGCAAGCTTTTCGGCAAGGTTTACTTTATGCATGGGAGTGATTTGAGAAAATGAATATAGGTGTTATGGTTTGAAGTCAGGAGGCTTCAATTTCATTTAAACTTTGAAGTAACCCTGCGGGATACCTCCGAAGAACGGGCAGTAAAGAGAAAACCGTGAGCAACGATAGTACAAAAGTAACAGCGTACCTGTTTGCCAATCAATACATGTCGCCTACGCACGATGTTGAAGTAACCATACCGCTACGCGCAACGGCAGTAGACTCTGCCCTGATACTTGTTTATTACTACGATGTAAGTGTAAGTGGTTGGTATTCGTCGCCGGGGCCGGGTGCCGGGGCATCGTACCAAACCCGCTACTTTATGAGCAGCACGGCAGATTCTACTACGTTTACACTACACCCATACAGCCCTACGTTTGGGCCATACACCGGTGGTAATATTACTATGCCCAAGGTTAAAATAATTATAGCCGTAGCCGGCGATTTATATAGCGGTAAAAAAGTACCGGTAGATTATAACGATTACAAAGCAACCATGCGCTACTACCACCTGCCCGAATAGCTAACACCAACACTATTCCAGCACTATTTTACGCACTGCCTCTTTATCACCGGCCTTTACCTTTAGCAGGTAAATGCCCTTAGCCAGCCCCGATACATCTATAACCTGTTTGGTGCTGTTACCCGGTTCGGCAATAACCACCTGCCCCAACATATTTGTTACTTGTAGCCGGGTTATAACTTCGGGTGTTTCTACTGCCAATTGCGAACTTGCCGGGTTAGGATACACCGAAACCTGTAGCAACCCGTCATCTGTTTTGGTTATACCAGTACCAATTGCCACGCGGCACGGCACTACGGTAGAATTATAGAAGGCTTGTATAACATCTGCATCGCGGCGCAGGGTATCTGCAATTGTAAGGTTGGTAGCAGTAGAATCGTACGATGCAAAAAAGGCATAGTCGAATGTTTTTACCTGCCCTTGTGCAAAGGTAACCGGTCCACTACTGGCTAAAAAACGGCGATCGCCCATTTGGGTAGCTGCCGATACTTCACTCCATGTATTTAAATCGGTAGGTGTGCCGGGGTATATGAACCTGGTAGGTACGGTTCCGTCCCTGCCGGTTCCGCCCTCGGTGTAGGGAACACCATCGGCCCACTTGCCACGCAGGGCATAATAATATGAACTATCCGAATTAAGAACATTAAACGTACCACCGTAGATAAAGTACCCAAATGAACTAAGGGGTGCATCTAACCGTTGTACACCACCTGCTGTATGTAAGTTATGGTAACCTTTAATCCCCTGACAGTCCATATCAAACCCGGTACGGTTATAGGCATATGCCAGATGGCGGTTGGTATCACAGCCAATAGCGTCGTTGCTAAAGCAGCCCACATCCGGGTCTAAGTTCATACTCACAAACAAATCGGAGTAGCTGCTTGCCGACTTATTCTCAACCTCATAATGCACAAACATGGCGTTGTTAACCGGATGCTTATCTAACGCCTCACCGGGCAATAAAAACTGTTCGGCATGTGCTCTTATTTCAATACCCAAATGGTTGCTGCCTGCTGCGCTATCATGGCTGGCACGCTCATCGTTAAAAACAAAAAAAATAGCCTGGTCGCCGCAAAAGGCAGGGTAATCACCATTGGCCGGATCGTAATAGTTATTGGTATTTACATCTACAAATGGAGCCATATTTTGTGTAATACCAATACCATACTCTGCCAGAATATGAGGATTACCACGCGCCGGCCAAAATCTTATTGCGTTGCTTACATTTAATGTAGGAAAGAGCTGCGCCCGGTGCTGATCTACCTGTTGGCGGGTAACTTTAAAATTGCGACTGTACAGATTATCATAAAGCGAATCGTACTGTACGGCTATAGGGCCGCTGTAATAACTGTTGCGGGGATGCTGCCAGCTATTAGCTGCAAAATGGTGCTTGCCTTGTTCATCGAGGCCACTGAGAATAAGGTTTGCATAATAAAAAACCGACGTGCCCCCCCCTTTGGGTACCTCTGCCATAAACTGGGGCTGTTGACTTATAGAGTCGGAATAGAAAAGCATACCCCGCTCTCCAATACCAGCGCTAAAGTTATTTGCATCAAAAATTGAATTGTGCTGAGCCCTTGAAAAGACAGGTAGTACAAAAAAAAGAAGTACAAAAAACTGCCTGGTAAATGTAAAGGTTGTTTTCATAGTACTTGATTTTACAAAAGCCCCCGGCACTCTGCTGCCGGGGGCTAACCAGCGTTTTCATAGTTCATAGGTTCAAAGCCGGTTATTGCTAAAACGAACAGCACAAACATACATAAGCAAATACCGGCAAGTGTCACAGTATTGTAAGATAGAGATAACAGGCTAATAAATGACAGAAATATGACAAAACAGTTATATGCCTTTCTGGTGGTGTATCTGTTTTACAAATTGTAAGGCAACTACTGTAGTGCCATCGCGGCGGGTGCGTGTTTGCTGCTTAGGTGTTTGGGCAAAGCCGGTAGCCAGTAATAGTTTCATAGAGGGCATGTTGAAATGATATACAAATGCCTCTAGTGTATCTATACCATAGGTGGTATGCGATACTTCAAAAAATCTGTTTAGCACAGCTTTCATTACACCTTTGTTACGATGTGGCTTGCCCAGCCAGTAACCAAACTCGCTGCGCCGCTCAGCTGCGGGATTGTTAAGGTGTAAACCAATAATACCCAGCAGTAAGCCATCGCTGTTGCGTATAGCATAATTTTTCTGTATGCCGGTTTCTTGTCCCTGTATGGCTGTATCGTTCAGAAACCAATGTGCATCGTCTATAGTATAGGGGTATGGTATTACCGATATATTATCCGATATCTCTTTATCGGCCATATACATAACTATCGTGTCTGCATCGTTTATATCCAGCCTGTTCAGATATATATTACTATTAACCGGTATCACAAACTGTAAGATGTAACATTCAAATCAGAAATCGAAACCAAAGTTTTACCGGTGGCGTAAACACAGGTATGAAACGACAACTACTAACTTTAGCACTGGGTTTACTGATAGGTTTTCCAACTGTATTTGCAGGTGTACCTGCCGAAATTAATAACTCTTTTGCATCGCCCGACGACCAGTTTAAGCTGGAAGCAAAGCGTACTTCCGGTGAAATAAAACTGCACCTGAATATAAAAGACATGAGCCTGTTTGAGTATGTAATTATTGAGCGCAGTGCCGAATCGACTGATGAGTTTGGCCGTTGTAAATACATTAGCTGCGGCGGCAAGGCCCAGACAGGCGACTTTAGCGAAGTGGACCGTTTTCCTTACGAAACCAGTGTGTACTACCGCATTAAAGCTGTAGCCAAAGATGGTACCGAAATTGCATACCCTGCCGTAAAACTGGCAGCCATAGAAGAGTAACCAAACCTTTCTCATAGTGTAAAGAGCAGGCCGCAAAAGAGTGCGGCCTGTTTCTGTTTATAGCATTGTGATAATAATAGCCTGTAACCGGCGGGGCATACTATCGGGGCATACAGCTATTACATCATCCACAATTACCACATCGCCCTTTTTCAATTGCCCGAACATATTTTTCATTTCAGGTGTAAACAACGGCCCGGTTGTACTTAACTTGTTACTTATACTACCCCGGTTACAGGTTACACTAAAGCTGTTGATTTTATATCGTACGTCGTAATCAAATCCATCATATCTTGCTACTATACCTGCCTGCGCGCGCAACAGGCCTACGTTGCAAACCCCACTTTTTATTACTCCTCCAATACTTGCAGTAGGGGCGGGCATATACTTTGCCCTGAAATCAAGGGTGTCTACATCCTTATTTTTTACACTAACAACAATTCTACACAAGCCTGGTTCCGAGGGTCTGGCATTGTAGTGGCCGTCTGCCAGCTTAATCAGGTTGCCTGCGCCTGTTAGCCTTGCACTAATATCGGTAACCGGCACACCAGCTACCGCAATATCCAGCGGATTATCTATACCGATGTAAAATACGTTCATTTTAAGCGGGGCCGCAACAGCATGTACCCGATTGGTCTGGGCAACTATACTGTTTATACCCGATAGCAGAACTATGGTACAGAGTAACAGATTATTGTGTATCATTCTACAGGTTAAATTATGCTAACAGGCAAGTTACAAAAACATATTACTGCCTAATTGCAATCTGTTTACATTCGTTTCGTCATAAATTAAAACGCAAGATGAGAATTGGTATTGTTTGTTACCCCACCTATGGCGGTAGCGGTGTAGTGGCTACCGAGCTGGGTAAAGCATTGGCTAAAAAAGGCCACCAGGTACATTTTATTACTTATCAGGAGCCGGTGCGGCTCGATTCTTTTCACGAGAATATTTTCTACCACGAGGTTTCGGCGCTCGATTATCCCCTCTTTCAATACCAGCCTTATGAAAGTGCCCTTGCCAGTAAAATAGTTGACGTAGCCCAGTTTGAAAAGCTGGATATACTGCACGTACATTACGCCATACCACATGCCTCATCGGCACTGATAGCGCGCAGCATACTGCGCGAGAAAGGTTTTAAACTGCCATTTGTTACTACCCTGCACGGTACCGATATTACGCTGATAGGAAAGGACCCCGGTTACAAACCGGTTGTAGAGTACAGCATTAACCATAGCGATGGTATCACCTCGGTATCGCAAAGCCTGAAAGATGATACCTATACCAACTTTAGCATAACACGCGAGATAGAAGTGATACCTAACTTTATAGATTTTTCGCGGTTTAAAAAAACCAATAAAGACCACTTTAAAAAAGCCATTGCCCCTAATGGCGAGCGCATACTTACTCACGTATCTAACTTTCGTAAAGTAAAGCGGGTAGAAGATGTGGTGAAGATGTTTGAGATAGTGCATAAGGCAGTACCCTCTAAACTGTTTTTGGTAGGCGATGGCCCCGAGCGGATGGGTATAGAAATGCTATGCCGTAACCTGAAAATTTGCGATGATGTTCGCTTTTTGGGCAAGCAGGAGGCTGTAGAAGAACTGTTAGCCGTATCCGATTTGTTTTTGCTACCATCTGAAACCGAAAGCTTTGGTCTGGCAGCACTGGAAGCTATGGCGGTAGAAGTGCCTGTAATATCATCTAACGCCGGCGGCATACCCGAAATAAACATACACGGTAATACCGGGTTTATGAGTAACGTAGGCGACTATACCGATATGGCGAAAAATGCCATTTACATTTTACAGGATGATAACCGCCTGAAAGAATTTAAACACAATGCGCTGCAACAGGCCCGCACGTTTGATATAGAAAACATACTGCCACAATACGAGGCGTATTACAAACGGGTAATAACCCTGCACAACGATCTGGAGTTTGCCATTTAGGGCGCAACTACCTATTACACTTTACAGGCTGTTCTTAAAGGCAGTATAATCGTTAAACTCTACTGTAGTGGCTGGGTTACCGGTGCAGTTACGTTCCGCTTTCTCAGCCTGTATGTTGGCTACACGGTTATCGGGGCTGGGGTGCGTACTTAAAAAAGCCGGAGGACTCGGAGTGCCTGAATCTATAATTTTCTGAAAGAAATCGGCCGCACCATCGGCGCGGTACTGTGTTGGGCACAAATAAATAACCGAATACTTATCGGCCTCCTTTTCGTGGTCGCGGCTATACGCCAGCGAACTAAGGCTGCCAACTATCTGCGCCAACTGATCCTGACCGGTAGTACCTGCTATAACACTTACCAGCAACGAAAAACCATACTGTGCCGTTAACTGCTGTGTGCTGTGGCGTTTATCGGCATGCGCCATCTCGTGGCCTATAACACCTGCCAGCGATGAAGCATTATCAAGGTATTTTATCAAGCCGGTATATACATAAATATAACCACCGGGGGTGCAGAAAGCATTTTGGGTGGCATCATCTTTAATAATGTATAGTTTCCAGGTAAAATCATTAGCGTGTGTTACCTGACCCGAGTTTAGTATCTGTTGTTTAATATTCTCCAGATAGGCGTACTGACTGGCATAAGTAGTACGGTCAAGTATATTATACTGTCCGCTCGAGTTTATTTCAGCCTCTACCTGTGCTCCAAAGTTTTTATCATCTTCTATGGTAAAAAAATTAAAGCCTCCATCTTTCTTGCAACCGTTAAATGAAACCATAACTGTTGCACACACTAATAATGATACTATGAATTTATTACGCATAAAACGGGTTTTAATATATAACGATAATACTGTGCCGCAATTATTATTTAAGTGGCTGTTGGGCGCTTTCCTGTAGTAATTTCTGTCTTATAGTGGCCTCCAGCACGGTAATGGCAACCTGGTTTTCGCCGCCCTGTGGTATTATAATATCGGCATACCGCTTGGTGGGTTCAATAAACAGTATGTGCATCTCTTTTACTATACCGTAGCGCTCTATTACCTGTTGGGCGGTGCGGCCACGCTCGCGCATATCGCGCTCTATAATGCGTATCAGGCGGTCATCGGGTTCGGCATCTACAAACACCTTTATGTCGCAAAGTTCGCGTACGCGTTTATCGGTAAACAACAGTATACCTTCTACTATTACTACCGGGTTGGGCACCACACGAATGGTTTCGGGCATACGGGTAGAGGTGATGTAATCGTACACCGGCTCATCTATAGGCAGGCCCTTGCGCAGTAGTTTCATATGCTCTACCAGCAGGTCGAACTCAATACTATCGGGGTGGTCAAAGTTAATGTTCTGGCGATCATCTAAGGGTACGTTGGTGTTATCCTTGTAATAGCTATCCTGCGATACAATAGTTACCTGCTCGCTCGAAAATGAACGCTTAATCTTATTTACCACAGTGGTTTTGCCCGAGCCCGAGCCTCCGGTAATTCCTATAATCAGCATAATGTTGGGTTTACGAAACCAATATACACTTTTGGTTCCGGCGGCGATAATACATAATAAAAAATAGTGTGCAGGCGTTATGGTAATACTAACCTGTAAAATTACCTGCTATGCGGTGCCTATACCTGCTCAATATTATACTATGGTCGGCTAACCTGTTTGCCGAAAACGTTTACACCCTGGGCGATGCCGCACAGCGCAAGCTTATAGCTGTAAACCTTACCGGGGCCGAACGCGACACTGCTTTTACGGGCGAATACTCCTCGCACTACGGGCCCTGTATGCAGTTGCAACTGGCCAGTAACAGTAGCGAAAGTATGAGCCTTAAACTGGAGTATGGCTATAACCTGGTACCCGATGACAGCAGCCTGCAAACCATGATAGTAACCCAGACACTGATAGTAAGGCTGGCACCCAAACAAAAGAAAACCTGCCGC
Organism: uncultured Chitinophaga sp.; assembly: GCA_964423405.1. Lineage (GTDB taxonomy): Bacteria > Bacteroidota > Bacteroidia > Chitinophagales > LD1 > Bog-950. The sequence continues at coordinate 35,154 of CAYREY010000031.1, forward strand.
TTGTATGCCATGTGCACCCAGGCACACGATGGCGGCCCCTCGCCGCAATCGCGGTTTGAGCTTAGGAACAGAAGTACAGGGCACTTGCTTGAACTTACCGAATTGTTGAACCGCAAAAAGTACCAGGGCAATACCGCGCAAAATGCCATGTGGTGCCTTACCGATGATTATGGCCTGAACACCATTTTCAGCACCGATACAGCTATGATGTTTGAACTGCGCAGGTTTGTAGCCAAAGCAAAAGGCCTAACGCCCGATAAAGTATATACCCCGGCCGATGATGACACAGAAACAGAGCCGGTGCGTACCATGCGCACCAATTACTCGGGCAGCTTTACCTATAGTTTTTCGCGGGCGGCAAAGGTTACTATTGCCTTGTACAATAACAACAACCAGGTGGTAACCACGTACCTGAATAATGAAACACAAAACCCGGGCGAACACACATTCAACTACAAGGTAGATGGCACAACGCTAAACGGCAACCGTCACTATGTGCGCATGTACCGCGATGGGCGACTGTATGATGAGGTAAGTATTATTCCCGATTAGGTTGCAGATCTACATAGCGGCCCTCCGCCTGTAAAAGATTGTGCTGTATGTAATACTCCAGCATTTCTTCTACCGCCTGCTTAAACGTACGTTTGGGTTGGTAGCCTAAATCGCGCGTGGCATTAGCCGATGTATAGTATAAAAACGCTGCCCCTGCTTTTACGGCATCGCGGCTAAGTAACATGGGTTGGTTAAACAACGTGGCCTGCTTTTCGGCAACGTAAGCCGCCGCCATAGCAATGCCGGTGGGCACTACCAGTTTTGGTTTGCGTATGGTTTTATCGGGAAAATGCTTTTGCAACACATCAGCAATTATGCCACACATATCTTTAAAGCTTCGGTTGTCGGCATCGGGGCCGCTGAGTATATACTGGCTGCCGGTGGCTGCTTTCTCCATAGCCAGCACATGCCCTTCGGCTACATCCAGTACATGGGCCAATGGCATGCCGCCGTTAAGCACTACGGGCATCTGGTTTTTGTATAGTGATAGCAGATACATACCGGTGCCTATCAGGTAATCGTAGGGGCCAAACATGGTACCCGGTAACACGCTTACGGCATTTATGCCATGTAGGTGTACGTATTCATCTACCAGTTCGTGCGCGGCCAGTTTGCTATCGTAGTAACAAATGCCAATCTCTTTCTCCCAATCGGTGGTGGTATAGGTGCGTTCAATAAACTTAAGCGTAGCCTGCCGCGATGTAAACGTATGGTGGCGCAGGTTTGTGTTGTAAGGGTTGCTGTTTTCAAAGTTACCGATAGTACCCTGTGGCCAGGGTGGTGCCAGTGCATTAACGGTACTGGTATAGCAAAGCTTTTCTATGGTGGTTGACTTGCGGACAGCCTCTAACAAATTACGCGTGCCGTGTACATTAACCTGCCATTGCAGTTTTTTCTGCCGTGGGTCGAAGGTAGTAAGGCCTATCATGTGAAACACCAAATGCACACCCGTACAGGCGGCTTCTACATCGGTGGGGTTAAGTACGTTGCCGGCAAAAAAATCAAGGCCCTCTATATCGGCCAGCGAGTTAAGCGGCGAGCCTTTAAGATAAAACACCCGTATGTTTTGTGGTTTAACACCAAGGCTACCTACCAGGTAGTGTATTAATGCCGAACCGAGATGGCCACTGCCTCCGGTTATCAAAATTCTTTTATCAGTCAGCAATTGCATATAGGTATAACAAACTTAAATTGTTATAAACCTTATTTTAATAAGTAACAAGGTTTATTTTTAATGTATGTATCTTGATAAAGAAAAACTAAAGCAATCAATTTTTCTGTTAGCTCTGTTTGCTCTCGGCGGACTACTGTTCTGGCTGCTATCAGGTTTTTTGAGCGCCTTTTTAGGTGCGGTAGTGTTTTACATACTGCTGCGCAGGCCGCTGTTTTATCTTACCCAACAAAAGCGCTGGCCGGGTTGGCTGGCGGTAGTCATGCTAATATTCAGCTCGTTTACAGTGCTGATTCTACCGGTCATACTGATATCACTGATGCTATCGGGCAAAATTGGTTACCTGATAAACCACTATGAAGATTTTATTAACCTGGCGCAGCAATGGAACGGATTGGCGCAACAGTACCTGGGGGTAGATTTACTTTCGGCGGAAACAGCGGGCAAGCTTACCGGCCTGGCGGCCAATGTAATACCTGGTTTTGTATCGGCTACGCTTAGTGCCGTGGTAGATATTTTCATACTTTATTTTGTGTTGTACTTTATGCTGGCCAACGCACAGCCCATGGAAAATTTTGTGCGCGAAAACCTGCCCTTTACCGAAGAAAACAACCAGCTACTGCTAAGCGAGCTACGCACCCAAACCATATCTAACGCCATAGGTATACCGGTGCTTTCGGTGCTACAGGCCATTACTGCTATTATTGGTTATTATTTTTTAGGGGTAGATGAACCTTTTTTCTGGGGTGTGGTAACCGGTGTAATGAGCATGTTGCCAATAGTTGGTACCACCGCGGTATGGGTACCGTTGGCAATAGTACAATATGCCGGTGGCGAACATGTGCAGGGTATAAGCCTGGCGCTGTTTGGCGCTATAGTAATTACTAATATAGATAACCTGTTTAGGTTTGTGGTGCAAAAAAAGTTGGGCGATATACACCCGCTCATTACTTTTTTTGGCGTATTGATTGGCCTGCCACTGTTTGGTGTGGTGGGTATAATTTTCGGTCCGCTGCTTATATCGTATTTTATACTGCTGCTAAAAATTTACCGCAACCAGCATTACGAGCTATAGCGCAGGTATTTCATTAAATACTCCTTCAGCGCCTCGTACCTTGCTTCTGTTACTATGCTCTTCTTTTGCTGTGTAAGCAGGTATTTCATGTTGTCGGGGAAAGCTATGGCAGTGCCGGTAGCCTGTTCAACTACGTTGCTGAACTTAACCGGGTGGGCCGTTTCGAGTATAAAACCTTTTTCGCCATATTGCTCCAACGCATTAAAGGCCACTGCCCCGTGTGGGTCGAGCGTGTAGTTATAATCTTTATATACCCGCGCTATGGTAGCGGCTGTATCGGTATCGCTTACTGAGTAGCTGCTGATAAAATTCTTTATTCGGCTATAATCGTTGCCGAACAATTCTACTATGCGTACAAAGTTGCTGGGGTTACCTACATCCATTGCGTTAGATATAGTTGCTATGGCCGGCTTAGGGGTAAGCGTACCGGTGGCCAGGTATTGGGTAAACTCATCGTTACTATTGCAGGCGGCTACAAAATGCTTAACCGGCAAGCCCGATACAGCCGCAAGTAAACCGGCACATATATTACCAAAGTTACCGCTGGGTACGCACACTACCGGTGCCTCGCTGCCCTGCCATTGTTGCAACGCATAGAAATAATAAAACTGCTGCGGCAGCCAGCGTGCTACGTTGATTGAATTGGCCGAGGTAAGAAACAGCTTGCTGTTTAACTCTGCATCGGTAAAGGCCTGCTTCACCATAGCCTGACAATCATCAAACGTGCCGTTTACTTCCAGCGCTGTTATGTTTTGCCCCAGTGTGGTTAACTGCAGCTCTTGTATGTTGCTCACCTTACCCGATGGATACAGTATTATTACTTCTACACCCTCTACCCCTAAAAAACCATTGGCTACTGCGCTGCCGGTATCGCCGCTGGTGGCTACCAGTACGGTAACTTTACGGCTATCGGTTTTAGAGAAGTAACCTAAACAGCGGCTCATAAACCGCGCACCAACATCTTTAAACGCCAGTGTAGGGCCGTGAAATAATTCGAGCGATGAAATACTATCGGTAACCTTAACCAATGGGAAATCGAAGTTGACCGTGTGCTCGCAGATGGTATATAAATCGGCCTCTGCAATAGTATCGCCCACATAGGGGCGTATAACTTCAAAGGCAATCTGTGCTTTGCTTTTGGTGCGGTAGGTTTGCAAGAAATCAGCTGTTAGTGCCGGTATCGTTTCGGGAAAGTACAGGCCTTTATCAGGTGCCTGCCCCTGTATAGTGGCCTGGCGGAAATTTACTACCGGCGATTGTTTATTGGTACTGTGGTATAACATAGTGTGTTCTTATCTTTTGTCGTCATTGCGAGGAGGCTTTGCGACGAAGCAATCTTAGTTTAAGATAGAGATTGCTTCGTCGCTCGCAGGGCCTCGCTCCTCGCAATGACGAAACCGGGTTAGTTTTCAATAATTTTTACTCCTTCACTGTTTACGGTGGTAACATGTACGTGGTAGTCTACTCCTATTTTATCGTATACATTACGCATAGCCTGCTCTACAGCGCGGGCGGTGGGTTCATCTTTACTTAGCATAAATACCGAAGGGCCCGAGCCGGAGATACCGCCACCCAACGCACCGGCCTCTTTACTCTGTTTCTTTAATTCATCAAAGCCCGGTATCAGCATACTGCGCACCGGTTCTATCAACACATCTACCAGCGAGCGGCCTATCAGGTCGTAGTCCTGTTTCATAAAGCCGGTTACCAGACCGGCTACGTTGGCCCATTGGGTAATGGCATCTTTCAGCTGTATCTGCTTTTTAAGTATCTGCCGCGCGTCAGATGTTTTTACCTCTATCTGCGGGTGAATAACCGTTACATACAGTGGCGGAAAATTGAGCGGTATAATATCCAGCGGGTCGTTACTACGGATAAGCGTAACGCCACCGTAAATACAGGGCGCTATGTTATCGGCATGTCGAGAGCCAGATGCTACCTGTTCGCCGTACGTGGCAAAGTTAACCAGTTGCTGTTTGCTAAACCGGTTACCCAATAAATAGTTGGCACCTACTACTACCCCACCGGCACTGGCGGCACTGCTGCCTATACCGCTACCGGGCATAATCATTTTGGTGCTTTCTATTTCAAAGCCTACTTGCTCATCTACTTCTTTCAGCATAGCCAACAGGGCACCACCAAATACATTTTTCTCAGGGTCGGTTGGCAGGTTATAGCTATCGTTATTTACTATGCTTATGCGGCGCTCGGGCAGCAGGCGCATTACCAGTTTATCACTGGGTTCGTTTAGTGCTAAACCCAACACATCGAAACCACATACAATGTTGGCTACAGTAGCGGGCGATAGTACGGTTATGTTACTCATTGATTACGCGGATAAATTATGATGATTACTCGGATAATTCCAATAAAGGATTTAGTAAAAAATACTGACGTCATTGCGAGGAGGCTCTGCGACGAAGCAATCTCTAAACAGCCGCAGCCGGATTGCTTCGTCGCTCGCAGGGCCTCGCTCCTCGCAATGACGACCCTTTATTTGTTACACTGCCCTTAGTATATCGGCAAATACACCCGATGCGGTTACCTCGGCACCGGCACCAGCCCCTTTAATTACCAGTGGCTGCTGCGAGTAGCGGCGGGTGTAAAACAGTACCACGTTATCTTTACCATACAGGTGGTACAGGTCGTGCTCTTTTCCAATATGCTGCAAACCAACCGATGCTTTACCATCGCTTAGCTGCGCTACAAACTTTAACTTACAGTCGTTAGCCCTGGCGGCATCGTACAGCTTTTTAAAGTGTGCTTCGTTTTTCTCCAGCGCTTTATAAAATGCAGCCACATCGCCTTCCATACAATCGGCAGGTAAAAACATAGTGTTGCTTATGTCGGCCATTTCCATTTTGTAACCGGCCTCGCGTGCCAGTATCAGTATTTTGCGCATTACATCGGTGCCGCCCAAATCTAACCGCGGGTCGGGTTCGGTGTAGCCCTCGTCCTGCGCCTGCTTAACCACGCTGGCAAAAGTGCGGGTGCCATCGTAGTTATTAAACACAAAGTTAAGCGTACCCGAAAGTACTGCCTGCATTTTTTGTACTTCATCGCCACTGCGCATTAAATCGTTTAGCGTACCTATTACGGGTAAGCCGGCACCTACGTTGGTTTCAAACAAAAATGATGTGTTGTATTCTCTTGCCAGGTTTTTTAAATGCTCGTAGTTACTGTACGCCGACGAGGCTGCAATTTTATTGCAGGCCACTACGGTTACACTTTTTTGCAACAGGATGGCATAGCTATCGGCTACGGCAGCGGTAGCAGTAACATCTACAAATACCGAGTTGCGCAGGTTTTTATCAATAATAAACTGCACCAGTTCGTTTAACCCCATAGGGGCGGCCTCTGTCAGGTCGTTTTCCCATTGGTTAAGGTCCAGCCCTTCTTCGTTAAGTGCTACACGTTTGCTATTGGCAATGGCTACCACGCGCACATTCAGGCGCAGATGTTGCTGCAAATACGTATGCTGCTGTTTTAGCTGGTCTATCAACCGGCGGCCTACATTACCGGCACCGGCTATAAACAGGTTGACCTGCTTGTAAGTGGTTTCGAAAAACTCTTCGTGCAATACGTTAATAGCCTTTTTTACATCGGGCGCTGTAATAACCGCCGAGATATTTTTTTCGCTGCTGCCCTGTGCAATGGCGCGTATGTTTACACCGTTTTTACCCAGCGCACTAAACATTCTTCCGCTTATGCCGGGGTGGTTTTTCATGTTATCGCCTACCAGTGCTACAATAGCTAACTGCCCCTCTACATTCAGCGGCTCCAGTTTTTTTACACCAATCTCGTACTCAAACTCGGCATCCACCGCGGCCTTTGCTTTAGCGGCGTTTACCTCATCTATTGCCACGCATATAGAGTGCTCTGACGAGCTTTGGGTAATCAGTATTACGTTTATCTTCTCTTTGCTAAGCGCATCGAACAATCGTTTGCTAAAGCCGGGTATACCTATCATGCCGCTGCCCTCTAACAACAGCAGCGCTACTTTACCTATGCTGCTTATGCCGCTTACAATATTCTGGTTGGCATCGGTTTTATTTTCTATCAGGGTGCCTTCATCATCGGGCGCAAAGGTGTTCTTAATCCACAGCGGCATACCCAGGCTCATAACCGGTTGTATGGTGGGTGGGTAAATTACCTTAGCGCCAAAGTGCGAAAGCTCCATCGCCTCCTGATAGCTGATACGTGGTATTACTTTTACGTTTTGTACCAGTCGTGGGTCGGCGGTCATCATACCGCTTACATCGGTCCATATCTCCAACACCGAAGCATTAACGGCGGCGGCAAAAATAGCAGCTGTATAATCAGAGCCGCCACGGCCCAGCGTGGTGGTAATGCCTTCGGCATCGCTGGCAATAAAGCCCGGAAACAGATATAAGGATGATGGATGTTGTTTTACAAACTCTGTTATCTTTTTATTGGTAGCATCGAAATTTACTGCGGCAAACGTATAGTTGTTGTTGGTTTGTATCAGCTGTCGCGAGTCTTTCCACTCGTGCGCTACGTTCATGGCTTTCAGCTTATGCGATATGATGATAGACGACAGCAACTCGCCAAAGCTTACAATTCTATCGAGCGTGCGGTTGCTTAATTCGCGCAGCAGAAAAATGCCTTCACAAATAGCCTCCAGTTCGTTACACTGTTTTTTTACCTCGCTCAGTATAGCGCTTTGGCTGGCTACAGGTATCAGGTCTTTAACGGTTTGCAGGTGGCGTTGCTCTATAGCTGCCAGTTTATCTTTATAGGCCTCGTTACCGTTGGCGGCCAGTTTGCCGGCATCAATCAACATATCGGTAGTGCCGCCCAGGGCCGATACTACTACCATGGTGTTGCCTTTGGTAAGCGCGCGCTGTACAATGGCAATTGTTTTACTGATATTTTCTGCATTGGCAACCGATGTGCCCCCAAATTTTAAAACCTGCATATACACTAGTATGGTTAAGCTGCGAATATCTTATATAGCCATTGTGCTTCACAGCCGGTTTTTACACAGTAATAAGGTAAGTGCATAGTGATGAGTGCGCTTGTATTATATACTTTTATAATTGCGCTCCTTTAACATGTACACTATACAACCCAACGCTATTACACCCAGCGCACCAACTATATAGGGCCATTCGGCAGAGAAGAAGATAAACAGCCAAACAGCAATACCTACCAAAGCCGGCAATGGGTACAGCCACATGCGGAAAGGGAATTTTTCTGCTTTATATTTTTGATGGTATAGCAGTATGCCAATGCTTTGGCTTAGAAACTGAATGATAATGCGCACTATAATAATAGCCGTGATAACCTCTTTCATTTTAAACAACAGGCTAAAGAAAAAAGCAATGCCTGCCAGTATAAGCAACGATACGTGCGGAAAGTTTTTTGTAGGGTGCAGCTTACCGAATACCGAAAAGAAGTTGCCGTCGGCGGCCGCTGCATAAGGCACGCGGCTGTAACCCAGCAGTACCGCGAACAGCGATGTAATGGCAATAAACAATACCAGCGCGGTGGCTATCTGCGCTACGGTGGTACCATATATTTTTTCAAAGTACAGGCTTACTATAAACGGCGAATCTTTAGCTGTTTGCCAGGGTATAACACCTAACACCGATAGCTGCATCAGCAAATACAACACGGCTATAATGGCTATAGAAATAAAAATACTGCGGGGTATGTTGCGTTCGGGTTGCTGAATCTCTCCGCCCAGGTGGCACACATTGTAGTACCCTAAAAACGAATACACCGTTTTTATACTGGCCTGCCCCAAACCCAGAAAGAACGCCGGTGTAAGGTCGAACGCATCGGGTGCGTAAGTAAAGGCAAGGCTACTATCAAAATGTGGTACTGCACTGAGTATTAACCACAATATAGTGCCGCCCACTATCATGCCCATAAACACCGATATTTTGCCTATGTCGGTTATTTTGCGGTACAGCAAAAAAGTGATGAGCAATACCAGCGCCCCGCTTACTGCTTTTTGCTGATACGTGCCCAGCGGTACCAGATAGGTAAGGTATTGTGCAAAGCCTATAGCGCCCGATGCTACCACCAACGGCGCCTGAATAATAGTTTGCCAGATATACAGAAACGAAAACAGCCTACCCCACTTATGCCTGCCATACAGGTTTTGCAAAAACGAGTAGCTGCCACCGGCCTCGGGCCATTTGGCTCCCAACTCGGCCCATACGCTGCCATCGGCAAACGACAGCACGGCACCCAATACCCAGGCCAGTATACACTGTGGGCCGTTCATGGCACCTATAATAAATGGTATGGTAATAAACGGACCAATGCCCACCATATCAATGGTGTTAATAGCCACCGCCTGTGGCAGGCTTAATCCGCGTATTAGTTTACTCATATACTGCTTTATTGTAAAAGTATTCGTATTAAGTTTACCGTATGAAAAATATTATCCTACTGCTTATAATGGCTATCTGCGTGCCTGTTTTTTCTCAAACCAAAACCGGCCCTAAAGTATTGGTGGTAACTGCCCACCCCGACGATGAAACCGGTATGGCGGCAGTGATATATAAAGTAACCCACGAACTTAACGGCACTGTTGACCAGTGCGTAATTACCAATGGCGAGGGCGGCTATAAGTACAGTACACTGGCCGAGGCATATTATAATTTAGAGCTAACCAATGAAAAGGTAGGCCGCGAAAACCTTCCGCGTATACGCAAGCAGGAGTTGGTGAATGCCGGTAAGATTATAGGCATGAACAACATTTACTTTATGGACCAGAAAGATGCGCACTACGGGTTAGATGAACGCGAACCGCTGGATACTACCTGGAATGTAAACTGGGTTACTACCCGGCTAAAAGAGATAATGAGCAACACTAAATACGACTATGTGTTTTGCCTGCTACCGGTACCCGAAACCCACGCACACCATAAAGCTGCTACCATGCTGGCCCTGCGTACCGTACAACAGTTACCGGTAAGCCAGCGCCCGATAGTATTGGGTGTAACCGGCAGCAGCTTGAAAGATACTATCACTGTACAGTTTGAACAACTAAAAAACTACACCGAAACAAAGGTTGAAAAGGGTGCGGTGTACTCGTTTGATAAGTCGGCACCGTTTGGTTATAAAAACAAGCTTAGCTACAAGATAGTGGTAAACTGGGAGATAGCCGAGCACAAATCGCAGGGTACTATGCAGCTGGCAATGAACTATGGCGACCTGGAGAATTACTGGTACTTTGCTATTAACCCAACAGAAGGCAAAGAGAAATGCAAAGCATTTTTTGAGCAGTTGAAAAAGATACCCTACAAAACCAAAGAGTATTAGTAGAGCGAGTTACGGTTGTTGCGGTTCCAGTATTTAACTATCAAGAAACCAAACAATGCACCACCCAGGTGGGCAAAGTGGGCTACGTTATCACCACCGTTCATGGCAAAGCCCTGCCATAGCTCAATTAGTATATATACGCTTACAAAATATTTGGCTTTAACGGGCACAGGTATAAACATTACATACAATTCGGTATTGGGAAACAACGTGGCAAAAGCTGTTAGTATACCGAATATTGCACCCGAGGCACCCACCGTGGTAGAGAAATACGTGCTCCAAGCTTCGGGGTGTGCCTCCAGCAAAGCCATGCTGGGGTTAACCGTGCCGGTTGCCTGATAAACCAGTAAACCCTGCACAAACATGTGTAACACTACCGCTCCAAATCCGGTAACAAAGTAAAACAACAAAAACCGCTGCGGCCCCCACAGGCGCTCCAGTATGTGGCCCAGCATAAACAGGCCAAACATGTTAAAGAACAGGTGCCCTATACCACCGTGCATAAACATGTGGCTGATGATCTGAATTGGCAAAAAGCCCCCGGTATGATCGTAATAGGAATACTCCCTTGCCAGCGCACTAAGCTCAGGGTACTTACCCGATAAAAAATCGCTGGTAACCAGGCTCGATAAATAATGATGGTTATTAAAAAAATAATGCAGGCTCAGGTAATTGCCTATACCGGGTTTAATTACCGATACTACAAATACCAGCACATTAACCATTATAATATTGAATGTAATACTACGGGTATCTATTTGGTTTTGCATTTGTATATACTACTAGGTGATTTATTAAACGATTAACCCTGCAAATTATTTATTCTCAAATCGTTTTTCCAGTTCATCATTACCTATGGTAATAAACGTAAACCTGCCGTTGGGTGCTGTAAAGGCATTTTCGCAGGCAAACAGTTCATCTATCAGTGTTTTCATTTCCTCTACACTAAGTTTTTTACCTGCTTTTATGCTGGAGCTGTACGCCAGCGATTTAGCCAGGTTTTCGCGCTTGCTTAGTTTGGTTACCTGCGCGTTCATCTTATACTGCTCTATCATCTCCTCCACAATCTTCTTCTCGTTTTCCTGCACTATATCTGCCGGAAACCCATGAATTACAAAGCTGTTTTTACCAAACTCCTGTATATCAAAACCCAGGCTGTTTATCTCCGGCAATATCTGCAATAGTATCTGCGCATCGGCGGCATTCAAATCCAGGCTTTGCGGAAACAGGTTTCGCTGGCTTTCGTTGCGGTTTTTCTCCAGCATTTTAAGGTATCGCTCATACATAATCCGCTCGTGTGCGGCTTGCTGGTCTATCAGTATAAACCCGCTCTTTATTTGCGATACAATGTACTTACGCTGTATCTGGTGCGGCGGTACCGCCTCTTTGTAACCTTCCTGCTCGGTAGCCATCTGGCGCGTACTGCTTACCGTTGTATTTACTTCCGGCTTCGTACTTCCAGGTTCGGGCTTCTCATACAGGTTCTGCCAGTTTTTAACGTTACCTTCTTCGCGTTGGGTTAGGGGTTGAAAGTTAGACGGTGGTGCAAACTTTTTAGCATCGCGGGTGGTGGTAGCCTGCTGGGTTATCTCCAGCCAGGTGCGGGGTTGCTCGGTAAAGGTGTTGTTGCTGTTCAGGTGGTGCTCCTGGTTAAAATCTATCGATGGCGAAACGCTGTACGCACCCAGCGCATGCTTTACACCCAGGTTTACAAAGGTGTACACCAGCTTCTCATCTTCAAACTTTATTTCGTGCTTGGCGGGGTGCACGTTTATATCAATTTTAGAGGGGTCTATATCCATAAACAACACATAAAACGGAAAGCTACCCTGCGGTATCATTTCGTTAAAGGCGGCAGATACAGCATGGTTAAGGTATGCCGATTTTATAAACCGGTTATTTACAAAAATAAACTGCTCGCCCCGGGTCTTCTTGCTAAACTCTGGCTTGCCTACAAACCCATACACATGCAGGGCATAGCTTTTCTCCTCTACCGGTACTATCTTCTGTGCATAGTTATCGCCAAACAGGGCAACAATACGTTGCTTAAGGTTACCGCTTTTAAGGTGGTA
>CAYREY010000031.1:47422-50552 GCA_964423405.1 uncultured Chitinophaga sp.
TATCGCCAAACAGGGCAACAATACGTTGCTTAAGGTTACCGCTTTTAAGGTGGTACACCTCGTTATCGCCGTTGTATAGCTGAAACCCAATTTTAGGGTGCGCCAGTGCTATACGCTGAAACTCCTCTATTATGTTCTTCAACTCTACCGCATCGCTTTTTAAAAAGTTGCGGCGTGCCGGTACGTTAAAAAACAGGTTTTTCATTGCTATAGACGTCCCCTCGGGTGTCTGGCAGGGTTCCTGTTTCAACACTTTCATCCCCTCTATTTCTATACTGGTGCCTAACTGCTCACCGGTCTGCCGGGTTTTTAATTCTACCTGGGCAATAGCCGCAATACTGGCCAGCGCCTCGCCCCTGAAACCCATCGTACGTATATTAAACAGGTCGTCGGCCGAACGGATTTTAGAGGTAGCGTGCTTTTCAAAACACATACGGGCATCGGTATCGCTCATACCGCAGCCATTATCAATTACCTGCACCAGGCTTTTACCCGCCTGCTTTACAATCAGTTTTATATGTGTTGCCCCCGAGTCTATCGAGTTCTCCAGCAGCTCCTTCACCGCGCTTGCCGGGCGCTGTATTACTTCGCCGGCTGCTATCTGGTTAGCTATGTTATCGGGCAATAAACGAATAATATCCATGCTGGTGCAAACTTAATTATTTGCCCCATGCACCCGCATATTTTAGCACATGTTATGGCACTATGCCCCACCGCATGGGTTACATCACCGGCGTTTGTTTACTATTGCTTACATTAGCGGCTATGAAAATTCTCCGGTACTTTGAAAAAGCCTGGATTGCCGTGTTTGTGCTGGCATTTGTTGTAGCCATCTACAACCTGGCTACCCTGCGCAGTTTCGATAACCGGGTTTACTTTCCTTTCTTCTGCGGTTTGTTTTGTATCCTTATCTGGTACAACATTCGCGGGCAACGCCGTTTTCGCGAAAGGATGATAGAAGAAAACGAGAAAAAAGCCAGTCAGAACAAGTAATGGAACCCTTTGGTATTTTAATAGCCCTCTTATTTATAGCCTTCTTTTCGGGTATAGAAACCGCTTTTGTATCGGCCAATAAACTACGGGTAGAGCTGCTGAAAGAGAAAGGCTCCTCCCGCGGAAAAATCATTGCCTTTTTTAACCAGAACCCCGCGCGCTTTATCAGCTCTATGCTCATAGGGCTTAATATATCACTGGTGCTGTTCGGCAGCATTACGGCCAATTTTATTACGCACGAACGTTTCCCGGCATTGCCACAAGGCGAAATTAGCCTGCTGATTATACAAACCATCTTCACCACCTTTGTTATACTGGTGTTTGGCGAGCTGATACCTAAAATTCTTTTCCGCGTAAACAGCGACCAGACCCTGCTGCTGTTTGCCTACCCCATGCAGTTGTTCTACTATCTGCTTAAGCCCCTGGCCGACCTGTTTCACTGGCTATCGCGCCGGTTAATTAAACTGGTACTGGGTTCCGATCTGGTAGAAAGCAAACAGGCCTTTACCAAAGAAGACCTGGAGTACCTGGTTAAAGAAACCGCCGTAAGCGATAGCGATAGCCCCGACGAGGCCGACCACCTTAACTCCGAGATATTTGAAAAAGCCCTGTACCTGAAAGATGTAAAGGTGCGCAACTGCATGGTGCCCCGCCCCGAGATACAGGCCGTAGAAATAACCGAGGGCCTGGAGGTACTCAAAAAAATGTTTGTAGAAACCAAACTATCGCGCATACTGGTGTACGACGATACCATAGATAAGATAGTAGGCTACGTGCACCACTTCGATATGCTGCGCGCCGAACGCTCGTTCCGCCAGCTTATACGCCCCATGCTTATTATACCCGAAACCATGACCGCCCGCGACCTGATGCTGCAGTTTATACGCGATAAAAAAAGCATGGCCTGGGTAGTAGATGAGTACGGCGGCACCGCCGGTATTATTACCCTGGAAGACCTGATGGAAGAAATTTTTGGCGACATACAGGATGAGCACGACGAAGAAAACTTTACCGAAAAGAAAGTATCGGAAACCGAATACATACTGGCCGGCCGCCTGGAGGTAGATTACCTTAACCAGGAATATAACCTTAATATACCCGAAGGCGAATACTCTACCCTGTCGGGCTATATCATCAGCGGGTTCGAAGATATACCCGAGGCCGGTACTGTTATAGACCTCAACGGCTTCCACATTAAAGTGCTAAAGGCATCTGATAAACGGATAGAGCTGGTTAACCTGCAGCTAAAAAAAGATAACGAAGACTAACACACAAAGGCCGCCGCAAGCGGCCTTTTTTTATGCCCTGCCACGCATAGCTCCAACAATCCACCCCCAAAAACGTTAACCCCCAATATCATTAAATAAAGGTGCATTATCATGCTAACAGTAGTTGGTGGTTCTTCCCTCTCCTTCGGAGAGCATACGCGTCAAGCTAAGAGGATAATAAAGTATCTGAAACGTAGCCCGGGCCGATGTTTCAGGTTGAACTACCCTCCACCTCCGTCCCGCTCAAAGCAGCGGGCCACCTCCGCCAGCGGAGGACAAAATACCGGCGCTTTCGTTATGTCAATCTTAAATTGTATCGGCGGCTGTTCTGTCCTCCGCTGGCGGAGGTGGTTGAGCGAAGCGAAACCGGAGGTGGATGTACAATTACCAGAAACCCTTACTGTGCCTATGTTTGAGCATTATCAATTCATCCTTAGCTTGACGCGTATGCCTTCGGAGAGGGGAGAGGTCGCATTTCTTAGCCCCCCAAAAAACGTTAACCCACCCCCTTATCAAACCCCTCACTATCAGTATTTTATAAAATTTTGGTGTTAACCCACCCCCCTGCACTATATATTAAATTATTTTGCAATAAATACTGTTTGCATTATAAGCGACGCCGGCACCCGGCACTATCCTATCGTTAATTTAACACATCGTTATTTTATTAATATATTATATAATTAAATTTATATGTGTATATTTACAATTGAACCTTATTCTTCGCACACTAAAAACAAACTGAACAATGAAAACAAAAACCCTCGCGGCTACTCACCTTTGGCGCGAGAATGGAGCCAGGCTTTGAGCAAAGCTTCTCGTTCCAAACAGTTTAACTTAGTGGTTGGTGGCGCGGCTCTGTTATTTTT
>CAYREY010000032.1:0-43297 GCA_964423405.1 uncultured Chitinophaga sp.
ATGTTGCCGCATATAGCTTTGCCGTACTCGCCCCACACATCTACCCAGGTACGTTTGTAAACGCCCGATGTAAATGTAAGGAAAGTAGATACGCTGGTGTCGGTAGGGGTAAAGGTTTTGGCTATATGTATTTTCTCTTCGCCCTCGTTACCGGCGCTCATTACTATTACTTTGCCGGGGCCGCTCAGGTTGTTGAGTGCCAGGTTAAACAAGGTGCTGCCATCGTGCGGGCCCGATTGTGCGCCCCAGCTTACATTGGTTACACAGGGTTTGCCTACCGATTGGGCATAGTTGAAAATGTAAGCAATACCATCTATAAAATCGGTAAAGCTGCCCTCCAGCCATTGCTCGGCAATGGCGGCGCGGCGAACGCTTACAAACACCATATCGGCATCGTAAGCCATACCGCGAAATTTGTTATTCAGCGCGCTGCCGTAACCCGAGCCGGCTGCCATACCTGCTACACAGGTACCGTGTGTTTGTTCACTGTTATCGGTGCCTTGTGCTCTGATAAGTGTTTCGTCGGTTATCTCGGTGCCATAGTTATAACCGGCAGGGTGCGGGCCACTGCCATTCAGCTCCCATACCCGTTTAACGCGGTACTGGTTATGCAGCGTATCGTAAAAAGATGGGTGGTTGTAATCAAATCCAAAATCAAGTACTCCCACTACTACATCTTTACCGCTGTAAGCCATAGGCAGGTTAATACCGGCATGTACCGAGTCTACCCGGGTAGTGCGGCGCGCACGGTCCAGGTTAGGTTTGGCTGGTTCATCCAGTTGTATGTAGCTAATACCGGTTATTTGTGTAAACTCTACAATCTTATAATAAGGTACGCGTACAGTCCATATATCGCCGGCTTTGGTGCCTACCAGTGCGTTTATGTTATTGAGCGCGGCCTGTGCTGCGCCTGCATTGTTTACTTTAATTAGTGCACTAATATAAGCCTGTCCGTTATCGCCTTTTTTGTACAAAAAGCCCTCGGGTAGTTTACCGCTGGCTGTGTGGTGTTGCCAGGCATATAGGTAACTGCGCGTAAGGTGCGATAGTTGTGGTTTGGGTAGTGTACTATTTTGCGCCGCAACACTAAAGGTAAGTAACGCAAAGGTAAACAGGTAAAGTTGTTTTCTCATGTTGTATTAAAGTTACTAAGTTATAATTTATTGGCAGCAGATGCAATAACAATGCCGGCAGATAGTAGTAGCACTGTAATTTGCAATATGAAAAAGGAAGTTAAATTTGAGTAAACCAAAACCCCTTTTATGAAGAAACTATTACCCCTGTTGGCTATTCTGTTTCTGGTAGCCACACAATCGTGTAAACAAAACGTGTGCGAAGGAGTGGTGTGCAACAATGGCGGAACCTGCAAGGATGGCAGCTGCGAGTGCCCTCCGGGTTTTAGCGGTGCCGATTGCAGCCAGCAAATAGAACCCTGCGATACGCTGGTATGTTTAAATGGCGCCCTTTGCAGTAACGGGCTTTGCCAGTGCCCGCCCCACACATCGGGTACTAACTGCCAGATACAGGAGGCTCCGGCATATATAGATATATGGCGTTTAACAGTTGAAAGCTTTAACCCCGGAAAACCAGGGGGAGGTGTATGGGATGGTGATGGTAAAGCAGATATCTATCCGGTGATTAAGAGAGGAACTGATGTAATATTTAATGGTATAAACTATAAAGCGAATGATGCATCTTATACAACATTCTATCCTATGCTTTTAGGAAGCGATTCGATACTGATTTATGATATAACGAATAATAACTACTCTTTCGAGTTATGGGATTACAATGCAGGCGGTACCGACGAACTGATGTACAGTAAAAGCTTTACACCTTATACCGATTCTACCGGTTTCCGTGGTTCGATAGAACTGACCGATACATCGGCCTATTACGAAAAATTTGTGATGGGCGTATATTTCAGATACCACTGGTAACATACAGCAGCCCCTACTGAGCTAACATAGTCCTGAACGTAAGATTGATACGGGGCTGTGTTACCTTTTTAGTTGGCGGCAGTTGATGCAGCCAGTGCTGTTGAGTACTGCCGGCCATTAGCAGCAGGCTGCCGTTTTCGAGCAGTACTTCTACTTTATCTTTCGTATGCCTGTGTTTAAAACAAAACCTTCGCGCAGCACCCAGGCTTACCGATGCTATGGCCGAACCGGGCACTATGGTGTCTTCATCATCGCTGTGCCAGCCCATGCTTTCGTTACCGTTATGGTACAGGTTTAGCAGGCATGAATTGTACTGTGTGCCCGTTTTTTCTTCGCAAAGTTGTTTCAACTCCAGCAGTTGTGGGGTAAAAGGCAATGCCACCCGGGCTATACCTGAATACGTGTATCGGTATGGCTGCTGCCCATACCAGGCTGTTTTGCGGCTGGTAACTATGCGCTTGCCAAACATTATTACCTCATCATGCTGCCAGGTTAAGGTATTTAAAAGCGTATTAAAATATAGCAACGCCTGCTCGTGGGTAAGTACGTTGCCGTAATACCGCACTACACCATCGTGTGGCAATAAGTTAGTATTGGGTGTGGTGAACAAATCCATGATAGAATAGCAACACTAATATGGTCCATTTGGTTTAAAGTAGTATATTGCAGTTACCCACGAGAAAGTAAACCGCGCCTTCAATAACCTCTTAAAGCAGAGAACCCAACTATTACCGCCCGGTTTACTGTTTATCATTTTTTACTTACGGTTTCAATGGCTGAATTAATTGAGCTGAAATCGTTTTCGGATAGCCGGGGCTCACTCAGCGTTCTCGAAGACTTTCAGATACCTTTTACTATTAAGCGTTTTTTCTACATCTACGATGTAGATACCTCTGCACGTGGTGGCCACCGGCATATAGCTACCCGCCAGGCAGCTATATGTATAAGCGGAAGTTGTAAAATATATTGCAACAATGGCAAGGGACATCAGGCAGTGTATAGTATGGATACACCTGCCAAATGTCTGTTGCTGGAACCGGCAGACTGGCACCAGATGTTTGATTTTATGCCCGGCACTATTTTACTTATAGCAGCCTCTACCAATTTTAACCAAAATGATTACGTGTTTGAACCCTATGCAGGAGATACCTTTCTTAGACCTTAAACAGGTAAATCATAAATATTTGCCGGCGTTTAATCAGGCACTGGCTGGTGTGCTCAATACAGGAACGTACATTCTGGGCGATTATGTAAGCCGGTTTGAGGAGGGCTTTGCACAATACTGTGGTGTGCAGTATTGCGTGGGTACCGGTAACGGGTACGATGCCCTGGTGCTGGCATTAAAGGCATTTGATTTTAAACCCGGTGCCGAGGTAATAGTACCGGCCAATACTTACATAGCCACTGTGCTTGCCATAAATGCCTGCGGGCTTAAACCGGTGCTTGTAGAGCCGGATGAAGAAACACACAATATAAGTACTGGGATAATTGACCGGCACATAACCGGTAACACCTGTGCCATACTGGTAGTGCACCTGTATGGCCGTATGGTTGCTATGCAACAGGTAATGGAACTGGCAACTGCGTACAACTTAAAAGTAATAGAAGATTGCGCGCAGGCACATGGTGCTGTTTATTATGGTAAAAAAGCCGGAAGCTTTGGCCATGCGGCTGCTTTTAGTTTTTACCCTACCAAAAACCTGGGTGCCCTGGGCGATGGGGGAGCCGTGGTAACCAACGATGCTGCCGTGGCAGAAAAAATAAAAGCCTTACGCAATTATGGTGCAGTTAAGAAATATACTAACCTGTACAAAGGCTGCAACAGCAGGCTGGATGAAATACAGGCAGCGTTTCTGCTGGCTAAGCTTACATGTTTAGATGATGAAAATACTAAGCGGCGCTGCATAGCAGCGCAATATCATAGTGCCATACGAAACCGGCATATACTTTTACCGGCCGTTGCCGCACAGCCCGAAGAGCAGGTGTGGCATTTGTTTGTAGTACGCGCACAAAGCCGTAACCGGTTGCAGCAGTATATGGCAAACAGCGGCGTACAAACTCAGATACATTACCCCATACCGGTACACCGGCAGCAGGCTTACTGCGAGTTGAGTAACCTGCACCTGCCTGTAACCGATGCGTTGAGCAACAGCGTACTCAGCCTGCCCCTGTACCCCGGTATGCCACAGGCCCATATAGATTATGTAACCGATATTATTAACCAGTATAACCCATGAAACTATCTATAGTAATACCGGTGTACAATGCAGCAGCTACTATAGCCCGGCTGGTAGATGAGGTGTTTGTGCATTGTGGCGGTTTTTTGCAGGAAATTATTTTGGTAAACGATTGCAGTTCTGATAACTCTGCCGATGTGTGCAGTATGCTTGCCGAAAGGTACAGTAACGTTGTTGCCATTTCGCTGCGTAAAAACAGTGGCGAGCATAACGCGGTGATGTGCGGGTTGAACTATGTAACCGGCGATTGTGTAGCGATAATGGATGATGATTTTCAGAATCCGCCTGCTGAAGTATATAAGTTGTATGAAGAAATACAAAAAGGGTATGATGTAGTGTATTCACGGTATGAGGATAAGCGGCATTCATTTTTTCGTAATGCCGGTAGCTGGTTTAATAACCTGATAGCCGGTTGGCTGATAGATAAACCGCATGGCCTGTATTTATCAAGTTTTAAAATAATACACCGCGATGTGGTAAGTGAGATAATTAAATACAAGGGGCCGTTTCCGTATATAGATGGTTTGATACTGCGGGCCACTTCTTCTATAAGCACTGTTACCGTGCAACACGCCAACCGTACATACGGCAAAAGCAACTATAACCTGTCGCGATTGGTTAGCCTGTATCTGAATATGTTTGTCAATTTTTCTATCCGGCCATTGCGAATTCTCATTTTTATGGGGCTGGCACTTTTTATAGTAGGAGTGTTGTTGCTGATAGCTTTTGTGATAGAGAAACTGAGTAACCCGCATATACCAATAGGGTGGACGGCCATAGCTACGCTGATTATTACTTTCTCTGGTTTTCAGATTTTGTTTTTGGGTGTAATGGGTGAGTATGTTGGTAAACAATATCTGGACCAGAACAGCACGCCGCAGTGGGTTATTAAATCGGTAAAGAAGGGAAGCGGATATGCTGAGTAGTGAGCATGAGTACGATAAAATGGCTGCTACCGAAGCACAGCATTGGTGGTATACTACCCTGCACTGCCAGGTATACTCAACTATAAAAAACAAGTTTGCATCGCGTAAAGTAGATATACTGGATGCCGGTTGTGGTACTGGTGGTTTAATGCAGTATCTTGCTAAAAGAGGGTATGCTCAGGTAAAAGGGTTCGATGTGTCTGATTATGCCATAGCTCACTGCCGTAGTAAGGGGCTGGATGTTTTGCAAGCCTCACTTACGGATGTTGCTGGTGTATATGCCGGCCAGCAGTTTGATGTAATTACCTGCTGCGATGCACTGTACTTTCTACAAACAGAACAACAGAAGAAGGTGTTGGCACAGTTGTACAGTATGCTACGCCCCGGTGGCTTACTTATTTTGAATTTGCCTGCATTGGAATTGTTTAGTGGTATACATGATATAAGTGTGGGTATTGGTAAGCGTTACCATCACCGTATGTTGCCGGCGTTATTGCCTGCCTGTGGTTACAGCTACAGATATTGGCCGGTTTGTCTATCGCCGTTTATAGCCATAGCACGTTACCGGCAACGGCTGCGTATGGCCTCCGGCGGTTTTCAAATAAATTCAGATGTTACACAACCAGGTGCTGTTATAAATAATGTACTTAGGTTTGCTTTAAGGGTAGAAATAAAGTTGCCGGCAATTATTCCTTTTGGGTCTTCACTGTTTGTAGTGGCACCAAAGCAAGTTTAATCCATAGTTGTTTTTTTACTACGTACATAGTATGCCGTCAACATCAGATAAAGTATTATAGAGGTAACAGATATAGATATGGAGTATTTGAAGGTAGTAGGCCTAAAGGTAAGTTCTACACTGTGCTGGCCCTTGTTAAGCACCAGGCCGGTAAATCCAATGTTTGCCCTTATCAGTTGGTATGGCTGGCCATCTACCCTTGCCGACCACCCATCGCTGAATGGAATAGAGAAGAATAGCACTTTGCGTTGAGGTAGGTTAATGGTGCCTTTAATGTGATTATTACTGAACATGCTGATGGCGAGTGTATCTTCTTTAAGTTTATTTATATCGCTTACATATTCTCCATCCAGGTAGTTAATCACTGTGTCGTTGGCTGTAAGTAATGGAAGGCCGGTGGCGAATTGGCCAAAAATACTATCGTTAATTACGGCTGCCTTATACAGCATGGCCGTTTTCTGGTGGTCGGGTAACTGATTGAATACTCTGGAATCTATTTTGCTTTGGTAGGCAAAACCCAGCGGCAATACGTATTTGTTTCTGTAAATCCGCACATCGCCTATGGTAGCCAGCGAATCGTAATTAATATGCCTTAGCAGATTAGGGTTTTTACTCAAAAAGTATTTAAGGCTGATGTGGCTATGCAACATTGGCTCGTTTCGTAGCCCTATCAGCCAGCGTGTTTGTGCTTCATCTTTTTCATCAATAATATTCATACTGGCCAGAAAGCGCACATAGTTTGGCTGATTGAAAGAGTGATATGAGCCGGTACCTTTATAGCCCTGTATTTTGGCATCGTTAAAGCTGGGGTGGTTTACCGGCCCCGACCAGTAGTCTTTACTTATCCGGTAAAAACTGTTATCCATACCCTTCAGATAGTTTACAGCATCAATCGTGTAGTCCATAAAGCCAAACTTTTGCTCATGCTCTTCGGCAGTAAGGGCCATTCGTTCATCTACATTTGTACGGTTGGTATAAATCAATTCTACCACCACTAACGGTAATATAAGCGCACAACTTATACTAGTAAGGTTACGGTACTTAAGCAGGGCTATAAGCGTAGTGTAGCCCAGCAAAAACAGAATTACAATATTCCGTATATCTTTATTGGGCAACTGGTAGTTTTGTAATACGCTGTATGGGTAGCATAGTGCCAGTAGTAAAACAACCAGTGTGCCAGCCAGCAACCACAGGTTTACGGCATTGGTTTTAATAAGCAGGTGCAGTGCCTGCGTTGCAAGCATAAGCATAGCTACCGATATAAAAAATGCATACAACCTGTAGTAATCGCCGGTAAACAGCCAGATGGCATGGCGCAGGTATGGCAACGCCACCGGCAATACAAGTACTGCCAGCCACAGGCCATATACTATTTTTTTGCGTTTGCTTAGTAACGAAAAAACCTGCGGTACAAGTAACAGAGTTATAAGCCCGCAGTAAAACAAAGGCGCCTCCATAAAATTATACCAGCCCTGATAGGTGTTGGATGCACCTAATAGCTCGGTTGAGAACAGGCGCAGAATAGCTGTAACATTATGCAGGCCGTTGCCCATGCTTAGTATAGAGTCCGACATTAATTCTTCGGTGTAACCAGCTTCGGTACCCATACGCGGACTGTTTAGCATGGCTTTAACTTCGCTTAAAAAAAAGAAAGAAGCCATACCAATACCCAGCAGCCCCTGTGCCGCAATGCTACATGTGGTTTTAATAAAATCTACCGGTGTTTTGTCTTCCTCTTCTGTAAAACGCACCAGCATATACAGGCCCAGAAAAAAGCCAAACAACCACAAATCGAATGGTTGCAGTACGGCAACCAGCCCGAATGTAAGCGGTAACAGCAGCAGGTTGCGGTCCTGATAATATTTTTCGAAGCTGTACAACAGCAATGCCAGATACAGCGCCTCGGTAGAGAAAAGATTCCAGCAACTGCCTACCACCATAAAACCCGAGAAAGCGTAGCACAACCCGCCTACAATAGCCGCATAATTATCTAGTTGCCTTTTGCGCAGAAACGAGAAAAAAAGTATAGCTGCCAGCAGCATTTTCAGCACTTCCATATAGGCTATGCCATAGGCCAGTTTTTCGCGGCCCAGCGTGTACAAAAACGTTACAAAAGGATCGGGAAAGCTAAACGGGAAAACACTTTGCCCCATACCCTGGCTGAACGACCACATTGGCAGGCCCTCGGAGCGCAGATAATCGGATATATGTATATAGTTGGGGTAGGTATCTACCATCGAGTCGCTGGCCAGGCCCTTAAACAGATACAGTTTATCAAACACCAGAAAATCGTGAAATACAGCAAACAGTATAAGTGTTGCCAGACCTGTAAGTAATTGTGGGCCGTACCGGGTATAAAACGATATAGATTGCCGTTGTGCTGCGGTAGCTTTTTTCATTGGTTACGCTGTTGCGGTTGCTACAGCATAAACGTATCAAACCACCTGTAAGGCAGGTAGTGCTGGCAGGTTTATGCGCAACAACCAAATCAATAAAGCACTCGGTGGATTGATTGCATAAAACTATTAATAACTATGGTATATACAGCACTAAGAGTGTGATATTATCAACATGGGTGCTTATATTTAAATACGGTATATATTTATTTACTAGTTTAATTTTAATTGATAACTCCCTTTAGCTATGAATAATACACTCATGCGTAATTACCTGGTGCTGTACAATGCTGCCGCATTTGTCAGCTGGGCTGCTTTTTTAGTATTGTATATATCCGGCGGCCTACAGTACAACTCAACCGTATTATTACTGCTTAACATAGCACAGGGTATGGCCGTGCTGGAGGTACTGCACACGGTTTTAAAGTGGGTTAAATCGCCGGTGGCTTCTACACTGGCGCAGGTAGCATCGCGCATACTGGTGCTGGTGTTTGTTAACCTGTACCTGCCGCTGTACCCTGCCGCTACTGTGTTTAAGGCCGGGTTGGTAATTATATCGTTTGCCTGGGGTATTACAGAAATGGTACGCTATTCGTTTTACCTGTTGGCGCTGCTTGGCAAGCAACCGGCTGCCTTGCTATGGATGCGCTACACCTTTTTTATAGGGCTTTATCCGCTTGGTGTTACCGGTGAGTGGCTGATTATACTTACACCGATAGTGGCAACCGGTTTTGGTTTCTCATTATACACTGCTTTTGCAGCAGTATTGTTTGTAATTTATGCCTATTACTTTCCGGTGCTGTATGGCTATATGTGGAAACAACGTAAGCAGAAACTGGTGTAACCACTGGTATTATCTATAAACAAACAGGCCCGTAATAATATTACGGGCCTGTTTGGTTATGGTTAGTTGTGTTATTAGAACGCAAATGATACCGCTAAGCTTGGTAGCACCGGCAACTGGTTAACACGCTGGTAGCTTACGCGGTCGAAATAGAAAATGTTTTTGCGGTTGTACACGTTAGATACGCTCAGGTTAATTTCTATTTTGAGCTTGTCTTTTATATCGAATATCTTTTTAAAGCTCATATCTAAACGGTGGTAGTATGGCAAACGGCCGCCGTTAATCTGGCTATCGTACAGTATAGCCAGGTTGCCATTGGTGCCGGTAATATCGCTGCCTATGCCACCATCCAGTGGTATATTTTCGTAGAAACCCTGTGTTTTGGTGAAAGGGAAACCGCTACCCAGGTTCCAGCGGGCGCTTATCTCCCAATCGCGTTTTTTGCCAAAGGTGTAGTTGGCTATCAGGTTTACGTTGTGGCGGCGGTCAAAGTGCGGCGGGTATATCTGCACACCATCGTTACGGTGGGTCCACGATAGCGAGTACGTGCCATACAGGAACAGGCCTTTCCATTGCCATTTAACTAATATATCAAGGCCATATGCATCGCCTTTCTCTATCAAAAAGTCAGGGTCGCTGGTTTGTTGTTTAAAGCGGTTAATGTTAAACAGGTGCCAGAAATATTTATAGTATGGTTCTATGTTTACTGTTACATTTTTAGGCAGATCCAGCTCCAGACCAAATATGCCGTGTACCGAACGCTGGAAGTTGCGTATGTTATCGTAGCTTTTGCCAGAAGCGTCTTGTGCTACCTCTTCAGGGCCGGTTAAGAAACCGGTAAACAGGTTAACCACATCGCGGTCGCTTTTGGTGCTTATAAAGTTTTGCGAGTACATACCGGTAGCCAGTTTAAGGCGCACCATATCTGTAATGTTATACTTCATACTCAGGCGTGGCTCGGGCGATATACCTGCAACATTGCCGTAGTATTGAAAACGGAAACCGCCTTCTATCACAAATTTTTTAACGTATTTGTGCATCATAACATAAGCGCACAGGTCGGTAGTGTTCTGGTCCTGGCGTACTATCTGGCCGTACTGGTTGGTAAAATCAAGCTTGGTAAAGTTACCTTCCAGATCAAGGCCGTATTTCAGTTCGCCGTTTTTAATGTAATACACAAAGTCCATACCTATGTTGTAGCCACCTATGCTGGTACTGCGCTCACCCAGGTCTGGTTCGGTAAGGCGCATTTTGTACTGCGAGTAGCTAACGTGTGTATTGAAGTACAGGTTAGAGTTTTTGGGTACTGCCAGAAAGTTGGCCCCTACGCCAAAGGTATTCCAACGGTATTTGGCCTGCGAAAAGTTAGTATTGTCTATATAGTTAAAACCGCTGATGCTGAATTTATTGCCTTTGCCTGCGTTAACCGAAAACTTACCATACACATCGTAAAAATTATACGGCAGGCCGTTTTTATCGGCATAGGGGTACATTACCTTTGATGTGCGGTCCAGGTACGATATCTTGGTGTTTAGTATAAGCGAGGCACTGGTGTTGCGGTCTTCTTTCAGTTTAATAATAGGTATTTCTAACAAGGCATGTGCCATGAAAGGGCTTGCGCTTACTTTGCCGCTTACCTTTTTGCGGTTACCATCGCGGGTGGTAACATCTACCACTGCCGATATACGGCCACCGTATTGCGATGGGAAACCACCGGTGTAAACGTCTACGTTCTTAATAATATCCGTTTCGTAAATAGAGAATAAACCTATAGAGTGGAAAGGGTTGTAAATAGTAATACCATCCAGCAAAAACTTGGTTTGTATGGGTGTGCCACCGCGTATTACCACCTGGCCACCCTGGTCGCCGGTGCTTATTACACCCGGTAATACCTGCAGGTACTGGGCTATATCGGCCTCGCCGCCAATAGTAGGCAGGCGTTTAATTTCCATAGGGGTAATAGAGGTAACCGATACCCGGCTTTCGGTAGTGCGTTGTTGTTTTTCTGCACTAATCTCTACGTCTTTTAATTCTATACTTTTGGTAGATATGAATATTTTAAGGTTGGCGGTCTGGTTTTTCTTTACCTCTACATCCAGTATCTGCTGCTCGTAACCTATGTAATTAACTATTATTTTATAACTACCCGATGGCAGGTTGGGTATAAAGAAGAAACCCTGTTCATCGGTAGCAGCTCCAAAATCGGTGCCCTGTACCTGCACGTTGGCAAAAGGAATACCCTCGCCGTTAACCTTGTCGTATATAAATCCTTTAACCGAACCTTTATCGGCACCTTTCTGTGCTATACCTGCCAATGATACCAACACCAACATCGCAGCTAAAAACTGTTTCATTACCGTTTTTTTGAGGCGCGCAAGATATGAAAATTGGTAAAAGCAAGATGTTAACGCGATGCTAATGCACAATTGCCTTATAACTGGCTACTGCTACTATAAACTAACTGTTAAAATCTGAATCAGGCGGTTGCTATCTCCAACACGTCTTCTATCATTTTACCCACTATGGCCGATGGGTTAGCGCTGAATTTGTGGTGGATGCGGTTAGCCAGTATGGCGTTAACCGAAAGGCAGTTATGCCCCAGCAGTTTCCCCAGCCCGTAAATACCGGCGGTTTCCATCTCCAGGTTGGTAATGCGGAAATGCTTATGCCTGAAAGCGCTGATGTGGTTAATAAAGCCCGGGAACTCACGGCCCAGGCGCAGGGCCCTGCCTTGTGGCGCATAAAAACCATTGGCGGTAATGGTGGTGCCTTTGGTATAGTGTGGTTCAAATTTTTGTAACAGGTTTTGGCCGGCGCTGGCTATGTAGGGGGCTGCGTTTTTTATATACGGCCTTATATGGCTGCGGAAAGCCTCGAGGTAAACGGTTTCCTGTATCGTATTTTCATAGGTATAAAAGTTAAGCAAGCCATCCATACCAATAGCCGCTTCCGAAATCAGCACGGTATCTACCTCTATATCGGCCTGTACCGAGCCCGATGTGCCTACCCGGATTATATCCAGTTGCGTTAGCCCGTCTTTTACTTTGCGGGTTGTAAAATCGATATTTACCAGGGCGTCCAGTTCGTTAAATACTATATCTATGTTATCGGTGCCTATGCCGGTGCTTATAACCGAAATACGCTTATTGTTCAGGTAGCCTGTGTGGGTTACAAACTCGCGGTGCTGCACTTTGTGCTGAATGGTGTCGAAATGCCGGCTCACACTCTCTACCCGGTCGGGGTCGCCAACAGTAATAACGGTGTCGGCCAGTTCATGCGGTTTAAGGTGCAGGTGGTATATACTTCCATCGGGGTTTATTATCAACTCCGATTCTGCTATAGGCTGTTTCTCTTCCATAGGGCTGGTGGGTTTAGTACTTGCTCCACTTAAAGCTGCGTGTAGCTCCGGTTGTTTGCAGGGTAACTACATACATACCGGCGGGTAACATGTTGTTGGCATAGTTATAACTGGCTTGTGTAACTGTAGTAGTTTCAATTAACTGCCCCTGCAGGTTTCTTATCTGCAGCGCTAGTGGCTTTTGTTGTTGGTTTAATAATGTAAAGCTATTGCTGTGGTTTAAAAACTGTAGCGGCAACAACTGTTCATCGGTTATGCCTACTTCGCAGTTAATAAATGGGTTTTGCGGGTGCAGGCCTTTACTGAACAGGCAACGGTAAATATCGCAGGCGTATTTGCCGCCCGTAAGCATGGTATCTGCTTCCATCAAAAGCACAGCGGCATCGGGCATAGATATGCCGGATGCGTACATGTAGTGGGTTTGCAGTATCAGGCTATCGGTAGCTGCGCCGCCTATAATGCCATGCAGGCACCACAATACGGCACTCCATATCTGCCCGTTACGGTATATACTTGAAGTATTGATAGGATAACTTTCGGTAGTATTTAACACCCGTCCGTTCCAGCATTCATTGTGGCCATCCCAGTTAAAAACCCACTCACTACGGAAATTACTGATAGAAGCAGAGTAAGACGCTGCCAGATAATCGCCAAAGCCCTCGTCCAGCGCATTGCGCTGATTGCCCGAGTTGCTGCCCGGCGATGCAGTTTCTGAAACAAAATGCCCGTACTCATGTATTACCACATCGGCATCTTCAGCATCATCTACACAGCCATCGCCCAGTGTTAAGCGCTGTGGCTGAAATCCGGGTGAGAAAAACGACTGGTCGGCATCTGTACCATGCGCATCTACATCAATCCGCGAGTCGGCACAATCAAAGCCCAGAGTGTGTATATGGCTTTGTACCTGGTTAAGGTGGTAAAATGCGTTTACGTATTCGAACCCGCTTTGCGAACGGTTAAAATCAAATACACCATTGTTGCTGGTAGGTGCACCGGTGTTGGCACCGCTGAAATCCAGCATGTGTATGTAATCGTTTTTTAAGCTGAAAGTGCCGGCATCGTAGCTGGCTGTAAACTGAACTGTTTGCAATTGTGCATCCAGTTGGGCGCTGGTAGTATCGCCACGGTCGTAATATGGCACCCCATAATTTACCTGAGCAGAGGTAAGCGGGTCGGGCCTGAATATTTTACCCGATACGGTAGAGTCCTGCGCAGCGTAAGCTTTCATATCGCGGGCAAAAACAACCTTGCCTGCTGCCATCAGTACCTCTTCCGAGTTTTCGGTTACTATACGCGTACACAACACCGGTTTACCGGTTTCGGGGTGCAGGGCTATTACCGATTGCTGATTGACGTTACTCACATCTACATTCCAGGCCGATATGGTTTCAGAGTTATCGAATACGGAACGTATCACATTATGGCGGTCCAGGTTTACTTTAATCTCGCTTTGGTAAACCGGTACGCCCATAAAAAGTTGTGTAAACGAGTAATGATAGCCGCCGGGGCTTTGTTTGGCATAGTTTAGTTGCAGGCCGGTGCGGTTGTCTTTCAGGTTGGCTAGGGTTTCTTTCAGGTGTGCCGCTATCTTTTTTTCTGATACATCGCCGGTAAGCTGTATGTGCGTAAACATAGAACGACAGGTGCTGCTCCGGTATTGAACAGGAGTGTACTCCTCATTTGTTTTTTGTGCGGTAGCTGTAAGCATACCCACCGCCATAAGCGCTGTAAACCAAACTTTCATCACTATAAATATACGTAATAATCTCCCTTATTGATTCAGCACTCCACTGGCTGTTATAATCAGTACAATAGATAGTACAGCAAAGCCCAGCCCCAGCAGATTAAGTTTTGATAGTTTTTCATTAAAAATAAGCACGCCCGCCAGTGTGGCTACCAGCACCGTACCCAGGTTGCTTACCGGAAACACCACCGAACTGCCCCAGCTAACATAAGCCAGCGATTTTAACAGAAACAAAAAAGAAAAATAGTTGGCAATGCCCAGCAATATGCCACCAGCCAGGCTGCGCAGGCTAAACACGGCTTTGCCGGTTAGCAACTGATAGGCAAAAATGCTACAACCGGCAATGGCAGCGGCTATAAACAGAAACAACGAGAACTCCTCGAATCCGGAATCTGTGAGATAAGTTTTGTTGGCATACTGCGTGATACTATCGCAGGCACCACTACCCAGAAAAACAATAACCGGCAGTATGGCAAACGACGAGTGGTGGTCTTTACTGCCGGCATCTTCTTTTAACGAGGACAGGATTACTGCTGCAAAGGCAAATAATATGCCCAGCAGTTTAACCCAGTTAAAAGGCTCGCCATACACCGTAAAGGCCAGTAACACCGGAAACACCAGGCCCAGTTTCATAGCTACCGATGCGGTAGATACGCCATACTTTACTGTAGTAATGCTGGTAAGGTTAAATATGAGGATAAACATACTGCCCAGCCCCAGCGATAGCAACAGCCACGGTGCCTGAAACACCTGGCCGGATAGCACGGCTGTTTTATCGGGCAGAAACAGAAAGCCGCATACACTGGCCGACAGGTAATTGTACACGATGGCCTGAAACACCGGCACGTTGTTGCGTTCAAATACTTTAAACGCCAGCAACAGCAGGGCGGTACATACAATAGATAGTAGTAAATATATCATACACGGTTATTCAACAGCACTTGCAGCTTATCGTTTTCTATAGCAGTTTCTTCAATTAATTTGCCGGGCAATACCGGTGCCGGTTTGCCACTGTTTAAAGTGTGCGGGGTGGTAAATATACGTGCTTCATCCCACAAATCAGTATTGATAAAACTTTGCAGGGTTTGCGCACCGCCCTCTACAATTACCGATAGTATATTACGCCGGTATAGCAATTGTAGTATCTGTGCAGGAACATCGGCGGCAAAATCTATTTTACAGTAATGCAGGTTGCCGGTGGTTTCTTCTTTCTGTTCGTTTATAATCAGTGTATCTGCCTTGTTGTTGAATATCTTTTTATCCAGCCCCAGCAACAGATTTCGGTCTATAACTATTCGCAAAGGGTTGTTGCCCGGCCACAGGCGGGCGGTAAGTTCACTGTCATCTACCGTAACGGTATTGCGGCCAACTAATATGGCCTGCTCTTCAGTACGCCATTTATGGCTTAGCTTTTTACTTAATGCATTGGTAAGCCACAACTGTTTGGGCTCATTTAAACCCATATAGCCATCGCTGCTTTGCGCCCATTTAAGTACTACGTAAGGGCGGTGTTGCGTGTGGTAGGTTAAAAACCTGCGGTTTAAAAAGTCCGATTCAGCTTTTAATACTTCAGTTATTACTTCTACACCGGCATTTTTAAGCCGCTGTATACCTTTACCGGCCACTTTGGGGTTAGGGTCGTAGCTGCCAATTACCACGCGGGGTATTTGTTTGGTTAATATTAAATCGGCACAGGGTGGTGTTTTACCGTAATGTGAGCAGGGCTCCAGGTTTACATACAGGGTGGCGTGTTTAAGCAGCGCTTCATCTGTTACCGATGCAATGGCATTTACCTCGGCATGCGGGCCGCCGTATTGCATATGGTAACCTTCGCCAATAATTACACCGTTATGCACCAGTACACTGCCTACCATAGGGTTGGGGGCTACATGGCCCAGTCCTTTTATGGCAAGGTCCAGGCAGCGTTGCATGTATGTGTCGTGCGGTTGTATCATTGGTTTACCACTCAAACGTTACCTCCTGTACAGTATCGGTATGCAGCGATTTGGCTACCGGGCAGGTGCGGGCTGCGTTTTCCAGTATGGTTTTATCTTTATCGCTGTAGTTGCCTTTAGGGAAACGGATAACTACCTTAACCTGCGAAATACGGCGTGGGTCGCTGGCCATTACCTTGGTTACATCGGCTTCGGTACCATCTATATTCACATTCATATCGCGGGCCTTTATACCCATTATAGATATCATGCAACTGGCCAGTGCAGTAGCTACCAGGTCGGTAGGCGAAAAGGCCTGTGCAAGGCCCTGATTATCGAGCGGCGCATCGGTCAGCACTTCGGTTCCGGAGTACAGATGGGTCATTTTTGTACGTAGTTTACCCTCGTACACTACTTTTGAGGTCATCTTTTTATTTTTAGTTAAGCAAACTTAAACCAAAACAATTTCGTTTATAGTTTGTAATATTGATAATAAATGCAGAAACGGGCCATAATGTTTTTGGTGGGGGTGCTCACGGTATTTTCATTAGCTGCGCAAAACAAGTTGAAGAGTACCGATATGCGCGATTACATGTACAAGCATGAAGCATCGGGTGGCTTGCGCCTGCAAACCAACGGCTTTACCTTGTTTGGTGAGTATGGCTGGATAAAAGACATTTACCGTACCCGCTTGCTGCAACTTGAGTACAGCTACCATATAGATTACCGGCAAAAACTACTTGACCCGCAAAACCAGGGTGGGCGCAAATTTTATTTCGGTAAGCAGAATAATTTTCATGTGATACGTGTGGCCTATGGCTTTAAACGCACCATTGCAGATAAAGCAGCCCGCAATGGCGTTCGTTTATCGGCAGTGTTTTTTGGTGGTGTTTCGTTAGGCCTGCTAAAGCCATACTATTTAAACCTGTACCAAACGCCTACCGATAGTACTGCACCGGAGGTTAAACCGGAGCGTTACTCACAGGCAAATGACGACCGTTTTTTAAACAGAAATTATATTGTAGAGGCTGCACCTATCCGCTATGGCTTGGGCCAGATACAACCGGTAGCCGGTTTGCACGTTAAATCGGGCCTCGACTTTGACTGGGGGACCAAAGATGCTTTTGTAAAAGCACTGGAGGCTGGTGTAATGTTCGATTTTTACTATAAGCGCCTGCCTATTATGGTTAATAATTCTAACCGGTTCTACCAGTTTGCGTTTTACCTCTCGTTTCAGTTTGGTAAACGATGGTAGGGGTATAAGCAGATAAATCTTTTAAATCAAAACGCCACAGCATTGCTGTGGCGTTTTGATTAGGTATAAGCCGGTATTAATACTCTTTGCCTTCTGCTGCCATTTTTTCCAGACTGGCCGGTACGGCAAAACGCGCACCGTATTTGGCGTGTAACTGTTTGGCGCGCTCTACAAATGCCTTAGCTCCGTAGTCGTTTATAAATTGCAGGGTGCCGCCTTTAAATGGTGCAAAACCCCATCCGAAGATAGAGCCTATGTTGGCATCTTCTACCGAGCGCAGCACGCCCTCATCTACACAGCGCACCGTTTCTATAGCCTGTATAAACATCATACGGTCTATCATGTCCTGCTGTTCGTTTTTCATACGGTCCACATCATCGGTGTTAACCGGTGCTTTGCTTTCAAACAGGTCTTTCAGCCCGCTCCACAGGTGTTTTTTGCCACCCTGTGGGTAATCGTAAAAACCTGCACCGGCAGCTTTGCCAGGGCGTTTTAACTCCAGCAGTTTTTCGGCTACGGCAAACGATGGATGGTCAGGCGCTTGTTTGCCTTCTGCTTTTAAGTCTTCGGCGGTTTGTTTGCGTATGTGTGCCAGCAGGTTAAGCGATACCTCATCGGTTAATGCCAGCGGGCCTACCGGCATACCGGCCTGTATACCGGCTGCCTCTATAG
This sequence comes from uncultured Chitinophaga sp., assembly GCA_964423405.1. Lineage (GTDB taxonomy): Bacteria > Bacteroidota > Bacteroidia > Chitinophagales > LD1 > Bog-950. The sequence continues at coordinate 18,046 of CAYREY010000032.1, forward strand.
CGCGGGCGTTGTATCCTTCGCCCAGCAGGGCCATGCCCTCCTGTACGTAGGTGGCAAACACACGGCTGGTGTAAAAACCGCGCGAGTCGTTTACTACTATCGGTGTTTTTTTAATAGCCTTTACAAAATCGAAAGCACGGGCCAGTGTTTCGTCGCTGGTATCTTTACCCACTATAATTTCTACCAGCGGCATTTTATCGGCCGGCGAGAAAAAGTGCAAACCAATAAAATTAGCCGGGCGCGATGAGGCAGTTGATAAACCTGTAATAGGCAGGGTAGAGGTGTTGCTGGCAAATACACCGGTTGGGTCCATTTGTGCTTCGGCCTCTTTGGTAACACCGGCTTTCAGTTCGCGGTTTTCAAACACAGCTTCAATAATCAGGTCGCAGCCTTTCAGGTCGTTGGCGCTGGCGGTAGCTTTAATTTTAGCCAACACATCATCGGCTTTTTCTTTGGTCATTTTGCCTTTGCTTACGCGCTTGTTCAAGATGTTAGCGCTGTAGGCTTTGCCTTTTTCGGCACCTTCTATCGTTACATCTTTCAGTACGGTTTCTATACCGCTGATGGCGCTGCAATAAGCAATGGCGCTACCCATCATACCGGCACCCAGTACACCTACTTTTTTAAAGTTGCCTTTCACATCGGTTTTAGGGCGGCTGTTGCCTGCGTTAATGGCGTTTAGCTGGGTCCAGAAAACCTTGATCATATTCTTAGCTACCTTACCGGTAGCCAGGCCTGCAAAATACCTCGACTCTATACGCGATGCAGTATCAAAATCTACCAGTGCACCTTCTACAGCAGCACTCATTATAGCCAGCGGGGCAGGGTAGTTGTTATGTGTTTTTTTAGCCAGTACCGCCGGCGCTACCGGTAGCATTTGTGCTACCTTTGGTGTTAGCGGTGTGCCACCGGGCATTTTATAACCGTCGGTGTCCCACGGTGCTTTGGCGGTGGGGTTAGCCAGTATCCATGCTTTGGCTTTGGCCAGCAGGTCGGCTTTATCGGTAGCCAGTTCGTGTATCAGTCCATCGCGCAGGGCTTCTTGCGGCGCTACTTTTTTACCCTCGGTAAGGTACGCCAGCGATGGTTGTAAACCCATTAAGCGCACCATGCGGGTTACTCCACCACCACCGGGCAGCAGGCCCAGCGTTACTTCGGGTAAGCCTATTTGTATTTTAGGGTTATCTATTACTATACGGCGGTGGCAGGCCAGCGGTATCTCGAACCCTGCACCCAGTGCTGTACCGTTAATAGCAGCCACTACCGGTTTGCCTTGTGTTTCTAAATAGCGCAACCCGGCTTTAAACTCGTTACCGCGCTCGAAAAAGTATTTGGCATCGGTTTGCGCAAACATCTCATCAATATCGGCACCGGCAAAAAACGTTTCTTTAGCCGATGTGATAATGATGCCTTTAATAGCGTCTTTATCTTTTTGTAGTTGTGCTATGGTTTCTTTAAACGCTGTGCCAAAGGCCAGGTTTAATATGTTAGCCGAGCGGGTAGGGTTGTCGAAAGTTATTATGGCGATGCCATCGCTATCGATAGTATATTTTATAGGAGAGGCTGTGTTAGCAGAACTCATGATTTATATTTTAGATTGTCAATTGTATTACTTCGTATTTCTAACTTCTAAATTCGTACTTGATTATACTCTTTCAATTATAGTAGCCACTCCCATACCACCACCTACACATAGGGTAATCAATCCGGTAGATTTGTTGGTGCGCTCCAGTTCATCCAGCACGGTACCTAATAACATGCTACCGGTTGCCCCCAGCGGGTGGCCCAGTGCTATAGCGCCACCATTTACGTTTAATATGGCATCGTCAATATTTAATTCGCGCTGAAACTTAAGTACAGCGCTGGCAAATGCTTCGTTCATTTCGTACAGGTCAATATCTTTTGGCTGCATACCGGCCAGTTTTAATGCTTTGCGTGCCGAGAATGCCGGGCCGGTTAACATAATAGTTGGGTCGGCGCTGGTAACCGCTGCCGCTACTATGCGGGCACGTGGTTTAAGGCCCTGTTGTTCGCCGGCCTCTTTACTGCCTACCAGCGTTAAAGCGGCACCATCTACTATACCCGATGAGTTGCCGGGAGTATGTACGTGGTATATCTGCTCTACAGTGGTGTACTTTTGCATAGCTACGGCATCGAAACCAAACTCGCCCATCATGGCAAAGCTGGGTTGTAGTTTAGCCATAGCATCCATGCTGGCATCTTCGCGTACAGTTTCATCATAATCAAGTATGGTAATACCGTTCTGGTCCAGCACCGGCACCAGCGATTTATTAAAGTAACCGTTTTTGCGGGCGTGTGCCGCTTTGCGGTGCGAGCTTAGTGCGTAGTTATCTACTGTTTCGCGGCTAAAGCCCTCTACCGTAGCAATCAAATCGGCCGATATACCTTGCGGTATAAAACCCAGTTTGCTGTTTACCTGCGGGTCCAGATACCAGGCGCCGCCATCGCTGCCCATAGCATTGCGGCTCATACTTTCTACACCACCGGCTACTACCAGTTCTTCCCAACCGCTGCGTACTTTCATAGCTGCCAGGTTAATAGCCTCCAGCCCCGATGAGCAGAAACGGTTAATCTGCATACCCGATACTTTTTCGCTCCAGCCGGCCATAGCATGGCCAAACTTGGCTATATCGCCGCCCTGCTCGCCAATAGGCGTAACACAGCCCAGCACCACATCATCTACCACCGAGGTATCGAAGCCTCCGTTGCGTTTGTGTAATGCTTTAAATAAGGTAGATAACAGGTCGATAGGTTTAACCTCGTAAAGCGAACCTGATTTTTTGCCACGCCCACGCGGGGTGCGGACACTGTCGAAGATATATGCCTCTCTCATGTGGAGTATTGATTGTTTAGTACCCTACAATACTAAACCGGTTTTGCAATTGTTCAAACCCAATTTTGGTTAAGTTATTAAACATCGCCGCACATTTAAAATGGGCACAGGCTCTGCACTGTCGCGTGGGATATTATTTTTACGGTACTAAGCTAAACCAACATGCCCCGCATACATCCTCTTACACCCGAGCAGATAACCGACGAGATACGTGTAGCTTTCGAGCTCCACAAAACCGAATACAACGCACGTATTACCAATATGAAAAGCACCATGGGCAAAGCCCTGCCGGTGTTTAAAGTATATATGGAGTGGTACGACCTGTACCGCGAGGTAATAAAAATAACCGGCGAACGGATGGCTTACCTGTTTGCACACGCAGTATCGCAGGGGAGTAACTGCCCGCTATGTACTACGTTTTTCAGAAAGATAATAATAGAGCATGGCGAGAAACCGGAAGAACTGGTACTAACCGCCGAAGAGCAAACCCTGCTTGACTTTGGAAGCGTAATGGCCAACAATAAAGGCGAAGTACCGGAAGATTTATATAGCCAGATTGCCGCTAAGTATACCGAGGCGGAGATTATTACTCTGATAGGCTTTGCGGGACAAATGATAGCCACTAATATTTTTAATAACGCGCTGGAGGTGCAGATAGATGAGTACCTTGCTGAGTATACTGCAGTTACTAAATAGTGCCGTTGGCATCGATTACACAGATAACAGCTTCGCTGACGATTACACATATAAATGCAGATTGATTATGCTGATAACAGCCCAAACAACTGTTGTTCTATGTTCTCTATGTTTAGTAAGTGTAGTACGATGTGATAAATAATTAGTTCTGGCTGTTTAGTATTACTATGTGTCTATGTGGTTAAGTATTGTATTTTGTATTATCCATCTAATCTATATTTTCATCGGTGTAATCATTTAAACGAAGTTTATGAAAACAAACCTGAAAGGTAAAACAGCTTTTATAACCGGTGCCGCCCACGGACAGGGCCGCGCTGCTGCTATTGCATTAGCTAAAGAGGGCGTAAACATTGCCGCCTTTGATATTGCCAAGCAACTGGAGTACCCGAAGTATAAATTCGGGTCGAACAAAGAGTTAGATACATTAAAGAAAGAGTGCGAAAAGCTGGGAGTAAAGTGTATTACCCATAAAGGCGATGTGCGTAACGATAAAGATGTAACCAAAGCGGTAAAGGCTACCGAAAAGGCGTTTGGCAGAATTGATATTCTGTTTAATAATGCCGGTATATGTGCCTATGGTTTGGCGCACGAACTGACCGAAGATGCCTGGGACAGTATGATAGACATTAACCTGAAAGGCCCCTGGATGGTGGCCCGCCGCGTGATACCGGTAATGATAAAGCAGAAGAGCGGCGTTATTATCAATAACTCATCGGTGCTTGGCTTGCGCGGTGCTAACCGCTTGTGCCACTATGTAGCCAGTAAATACGGCGTGGTGGGTTTAACCAAATCGTGGGCTATAGAGTTGGCGCAGTATAACATACGGGTAGTATCGGTACACCCAACCGGCGTAAATACCCCTATGCAGGATGGCCTGGCCGAAATGGAGGGTGCTACAGCGCTGGAGATAGCTGAACGCAGCGCTGGTAACCTGTTGCCTGCCCCCTGGGTAGAACCGGAAGACGTGGCTAATGCAGTCGTATTCTTAGCATCGGATAATGCCCGCTACATGACCGGTAGCGAGTTTGTGGTAGATGCGGGATTGTTGACGAGGTAGGATTGTGCTATCGTGTCGCCGGGTTAAAACCCGGCGTTATAGTATGAGCCGGACCTACGGTCCTTTTTATAGCAGTTTCTTACCTCATCATCTCCTTAACTATCATAAACACTGCTACCGAAATTACAAACCAGCCAAAGTAGCTTTTCATACGCTTGGCGCTGATGTGCCGCTCCAGGTAAGAGCCGGCTAACACACCGGTGATAGAGAAGGCTGAAAAGGTTAACAAAAATTTCCAGTCGGTATGCGGGTTGCTGTGTATATCGCCAATAAAACCTATGAACGAGTTGGCTGCTACCAACACCAAAGAAGTTGCAACGGCCCTACGCATAGGCAGGTGCGCAAAATACACCAGAGCGGGTATCATTAAAAAACCGCCACCGGCCCCTACCAGACCAAGAAAAGCACCCACTGCTATAGCATACAAGGGTAGCTTAATATGGTCCAGGGTTTTATTCTGGCCATCTGTATGCTCGGTAGGTTCGCCACCGGTTATCATTTTATAGCCTGCGCCAAACATTACTAGTGATAGAATAGTAAGTATGAAATGGTTTTTATCGAGCGTAAAGCTGCCAACGGTAAAAAAAACATCGGGCAGGGCGGGCATTACAAATCTCCTTACCGTGTAAACGGTAATCATACTGGGTACGCCGTAGTAAAACACAGCATCCCGGTCAACCAGTTTTTTATAAATGTTTTGTACAGCGCCCGATGAGGCCGTAACGCCCACCAGAAACAATGAGTAGCCTGTTGCTATATCTGCCGGAATATTAAACAGGTATACCAATACAGGTATAGAAAGTAACGCACCACCACCACCCAACAGCCCCAACACCAGGCCCGTAAGCACAGCACCCAGATAACCAAGTATATGCATTATATCCACGGCCCAAATATCTTTATTTGTATAACACCAGGGTATGACATTTCCCCACCTGTTTTGTTATTAACTGTTTACAGCCTTCAACTATAGTTGGTAATTGCTCGTTTATAAATATATATTTGAATATGCTTTTAAAAAGAGCTGTTTCTGTTTTAATGCTGGTGCTGATATTGTTTGCCGATAGCGGACAGACCATATATGCCCATACCTGCCTTAAATCGAAACATACTCACCTTAGTATTGGCAGCCCTAAGCATTGCTGCAGTGCAAAGGTAGTGTTCAATAACTGCACTATCCGCAAAGCCACCTGCTGCGAGGTTAGCTCCAAATACCTTAAGCAGAACTTTGTTAGCCAGCCGGTAGTAAACGATGTAGAATACTATCAGGTAGCAGTGCAGCCGCAATCGCAGGTGTTTACACCCCGTGTGGTGCAGCCGGTAATTATATTGGCGGTCAATACTTCGCCGCCTTTAATTGCACTTTCAAAAAGCTCGGGTACTTTTACACAAACCTTTCGTATTTAGTATCATCTCGTGTAGTTGCTATGCAGTAACCATAACGCGGTATTTAGCCGTGTACCTTTTTTCTGTAAAGAACATTCTGTTCAAAAAGCATGAGATGAAAGATGATGTTTTAATTAATGTATGCAGCATAAAGTATAAGCGTTGGCTACTTGCCGGCATGCTATACCTGTTGTTGCTAAACATGGCCCTGGCGCAAACCATACAGGGCTATGTAATAGATGAAACCACTGGCAAGCGTACAGCTGTTGCCGGTGCTGTAGTAGGTATATTGGGTACTACCACCGCTACCACTACCGATGATAAAGGTGCTTTCGCTATTACCGCCAACCCGGCTACAGATGCACTGGTAATATCGTACCTGGGTTATAAAACCGATACCACTTACCTTAAAGGCAATACACTTATTACCATTACCCTACAACCGCTGGTGCTTACCGATGTGGAGATAAATGCCCGCAAAGCGAGCCGCATAGAAATGAGCGCCATGAATGTAGAGGTAATAAACAGCGCCGACCTGGTGAAAGATGCCTGCTGTAACCTGAGCGAAAGCTTTGAAAGCTCAGCCACGGTGGATGTAAATTTTACCGATGCGGTATCGGGGGCTAAGGAGATACGTATGCTGGGGCTGGATGGTATGTACACGCAGATAATGGTAGAGAATATGCCCTCTATCCGCTCGCTGGGGCAAACCTTTGGGCTAAACTATATACCCGGCCCGCTAATGAGTAGTATACAGGTAAACAAAGGGGCCGGTAGTGTGGTGAATGGCTACGAGGGTATGACGGGCCAGATAAATGTAGAGCTTAAAAAGCCACAGCTGGCCGACCGCTTGTTTGTTAACCTATACCTTAATCAGGATTTGCGTACAGAGCTAAATGTGATAAGTGCCCATAAGTTTAACGAGAGATGGAGCCAGCTGACCTCGGTGCACGGGCTTATCAATTTTTTGAAAATGGACATGAATCATGACCATTACATAGATAACCCGCTGGTAAAGAGCCTGAACCTGATGCACCGGTTTACTTACCTGATGCCTAAAGGTAAAGGGATGGCCTTGTTTGCCACCATAGCCAACATAGAAGACCGCACCGGTGGTTCTACCCACTTTAAACCTACAGTGGACAGATGGGCGCAAAACAACTGGGGGCTACGCCTGCGTACCAACCGGGTAGAGGCATTTGCTAAAACAGGTTTTAATCTGCCCGAAGAAAATTTTATAGGAGTGCAGTATAAATATATTTATCAAAACCAGTATGGGTATGTAGGCCGCCGCAATTACAACGGGCTGGAACATTACGGCTACTTTAATTTTATATTCCAGAAAAACCTGAATGAGCAGGAGGATATGGTTAAGGGTGGTGTATCGCTGCAAACCGATTATGTAACCGAGCGCTTTGATACGATTAACCATAAACGGCTGGAAGTAGTATCCGGTATTTTTGCCGAAGCAAGTTTAAGTTTTGGCCCGCGTAAAAATGTAACCACCGTAATAGGTATGCGGGTTGACAGGCACAACCTGTATGGTTTGCTGGTAACCCCACGCTTTAATTTAAAGTGGGATATACTGTACGATTTGAGCCTGCGTATTTCGGCCGGTAGGGGTTTCCGTACGCCTACGCTGTTTGCCGAAAACTACGGGCTGCTGGCTAACAACCGCGCTATACAAATTGACCCTGCCATTGCTATGGAGAAAGCCTGGAATTATGGTGTTAGTTTAAACTATAAGTTCTTCCTCAATTTCAGAGAGGGTAATATTAATGTAGATTATTACCGCACCGATTTTACCCACCAGGTAGTGGTAGACTTGGAAGATACCCGCACGCTGCGTTTTTATAACCTGCCGGGCCAATCGTTTGCCAATGCTATGCAGATAGAAATAAGCCATGAAGTAATAAAACGCTTTGATGTAAAGATTGCTTACAAATTTGAGCAGGCTAAAACCGATTACCAGAGTGGCCGCAAAATAATACCACTACGCCCGCAGCACCGTGGTTTGGTTTCGTTGCAGTACACTACTAAAAACGAGCACTGGCGCTTTAATACCGGGTTTAACTGGTTTGGCAAAACCCGCATACCCGATACTTCGGTTAACGATGAAGCCAATAAGCGTCCATTGCGCTCGAAAGATTTTTTTCAGCTGAATGCGCAGATAACATTTAAGTGGAAACAATGGGAGGTTTACCTGGGAGGGGAGAACCTGCTTAATTTTTCGCAGCCTAACCCCATTATAGCCGGCGATATGCCTTTTGGTAACCAGTTTGATGCTTCGCTTATTTACGGGCCGCTGCGTGGTGCTATGGCATTTACCGGTGTGCGCTTTGTTTTAAAGTAAGTTAATGGACGCAGGCTGGTATGTTTTTTGTTTTAACTTTATTACGTAAAACCCAATAGATATGAAAATGATGATCAAACAATTCTCTTCGGCCATTGTACTGATATTTGTAATGTCGGTAGGTTTATATGCAGCCGAGAAAGGCAAAAGCGCCGTGGTAACTATTAAAACATCGGCCATTTGCGGCTCGTGTAAAGTAAGGTTAGAGAAAGCTGTAAAAGCAGTAGATGGTGTAGAGGAAGCGCTGCTTAATCTGAACAGCAAAAAGATGAAGATTAAATACAATCCCGATAAAACCAGCCCCGAGAGACTACGCGAGGTAATATCGGCTACCGGTTACGATGCGGATGGTGTTAAGAAAAACGAACAGGCATTTGGTAAACTACCACAGTGTTGCCAGGTACCCATGCCTGGCGATATGCATTAGTAATGCCGGGGTATTATAAAACAGCAACGCCAACCGCAAGGTTGGCGTTGCTGTTTTATGGCATATTGAACTATTAATTTCTACCAGCCAGCAGGTAAAGTACAGCCATACGTATGGCCACACCGTTTTCTACCTGTTGCAGTATCAACGATTGTTTGCTATCGGCCACATCGCTGTTAAGCTCTACCCCGCGGTTAATAGGGCCGGGGTGCATAATGGTTACATCTTTGTTTATAGAATCGAGCAACTCGCGGTTTACACCATAAAACAGCGAGTACTCGCGCAGACTGGGTACAAATTTTATATCCATCCGCTCCAGTTGTATGCGCAGCACGTTGGCTACATCGCACCACTCCAGTGCTTTTTTAAGGTTGGGTTCGTAGGTTACGCCTAACTCTTCAATGTGTTTAGGTATAAGCGTTGGTGGTCCACATACTTTAACCTTAGCGCCCATTTTAGTCATAAGGGGTATATCAGACCCTGCCACACGGCTGTGTTTAATATCGCCTATTATCAGGTAGTTCAGCCCTTTCAGTTCGCCAAATTTTTCGCGTACGCTATAGCCATCCAGCAGGCCCTGGGTAGGGTGCTCGTGCGTGCCATCGCCGGCGTTAATAATGTTGGCCGGTATATGTTCCGATAGAAAGTTGGGCGCACCCGAGCTGGAGTGGCGCATTACTATCATATCTACTTTCATGGCCAGTATGTTGCGTACGGTATCCAGCAACGTTTCGCCTTTTTTTACCGATGAGCCCGAAGCAGAGAAGTTGATGGTATCGGCACTCAGGCGTTTTTCGGCCAGTTCAAATGATATACGGGTGCGGGTGCTATCTTCAAAAAACAGGTTGGCAATAGTTATATCGCGCAGGCTGGGCACTTTTTTAATAGGCCGCTGCAGTATCTCTTTAAAGTTATCGGCTGTCTGAAAAATGAGTTCAATGTCTTGCTTGTTCAGATACTTTAAACCTATAAGGTGCTTTTGACTTAGTGCGCTCATTTATATTTTTCTATGTCTTAATTCGCTTTTTTTATTCGGCTTTATCGTCGCTTACAATCCAAACTTTATCGCTGCCATCGGTTTCTTTCCATTCTACTTTTACCTTTTCGGCGCTTATGCTATCTACCACTTTGCCTACATATTTGGCCTGTATAGGCAGGTGTCGCTGCAATCTTCGGTCTATAAGTACCAACAATTCCACATCGGCAGGGCGGCCATAAGCCAGCATAGCATCCAGTGCGGCGCGTATGGTTCTACCGGTGTAAAGCACATCATCTATAAGTATAATATTTTTGTCTTCCAGGGTAAAATCAATACAGGTTTCGTCGGCCAGCATGGGCTTGCCTTTGCGGTGTATATCATCGCGGTGAAAGGTGATATCCAGTTTGCCGTACTCTATATTTTTCTTCTTTAGTATCTGTTGCAGCTTGCTGTGTATGCGGTCGGCCAGATACACGCCACGGGGCTGAACCCCAATAATGGCGCTGTTTTCAAAGCTTTTATGTTGCTCAATTAGCTGATGGCAAAGACGGGTTATTGTCAGGTCAAGTTTCTTACTGTCGAGTAGAATGCGTGGTTGCATTGGTTGAAAGGTTGAGCAAATATAATTTTTTTAGTAAAGCATTTTAGTATGTGCCAATTATCTTTTGCCGGCAAAGAACAGGTTGGGGTTTTGTGGCGTTATTATTTTGTGTTGCAGGTGTTTTCATTGGTACAGCAATAATTTAATTTCTCTTTTCTCATAGGGAGATGTGAGAATTTGTGTGCATAACTTATAAGGCCCATTTTTTTGCACCATGCATTTCGTTCTTACTTTTCCATCACTAAACCAAATTTACTATGGCAACAAAAAAGAAAGCCGCTAAGAAACCTGCCGCTAAAAAAGCAGCAGCTCCAAAAAAGAAAGCCGCTGCTAAAAAAGCTGCGCCTAAAGCAAAGCGTAAACCAAACGCTGCATTTATGAAAGCTATGACTCCAAGCGCTGCGCTTGCAGAAGTAGTAGGCAGCAAACCGCTTCCACGTACTGAAGTGACCAAAAAAGTTTGGGACTACATTAAGAAAAACAAACTGCAGGACGCCAAAGAAAAACGCAACATCAATGGTGACGCTGCACTTCAGAAAGTGTTTGGCGGCAAAAAAACCGTAAGCATGTTTGAAATGACCAAACTGATCAACAAACACTTATCGTAGTTTGCCGGCAGGAGAAATTATTTCTCTTGTTTGAAAATTGCCCGTCTGTTTTCAGACGGGCAATTTTTTTTGGGTGCCTCTCCCTAAATCCCTCTCCGAAGGAGAGGGACTTTAACAGCCGGGTTACTGCGTAATTCCTACAAACAGGCTACCGCTACACGGTGTATCATTGTATTTTCGCTCCGGTAGGAGCCGTCTGTTTGTAGAATTTAAAATTACGTTAGATGTGGCGCACCATAGGTGCCGCCTGTTGTTATGCCAATAAAATTAATGCTATAGCTATAATTGCCGGAAGGGTTTGTACAAACAATATTTTACGGCTGGCGGTGACAGCCCCATATAAGCCTGCTACGGCCACACAACCCAGAAAAAACAAGGCTACGTTCTGGCTCCAGGCCGGGTCGGCTATCAGGTAGCTCCATACAAGGCCCGCTACCAGAAAGCCATTATACAGGCCCTGGTTGCCTGCCAGGGTTTTGGTAGGTTTAAACATTTCATCGGGCAGGGCGCCTTTAAAGGCTTTTTTGCCGGCAGTTTCCCAGGCAAACATCTCCATCCATACTATGTACAGGTGTATACCTGCTACCAATGCTGTAAAAACGAGGGCTGCTAAGTGCATATATTTTATTTTGTAACCTATAACCGGCCTTTTCGGTACAATGTTAAGGGGCCAAAGGCGTTAGTAATGCGGTGGACTAATATAGCCAAAACCCTGTTAACCGGGCGGCTTGTAATTTTTAACACCCCTTGTTTGTATTAAATGCGCGGACTTGTTACTTTCCGTATGGAAATTAATTCTAACAACATCTTAGTACTGATTTCTAAACCTAAAACCTAAATCGACTTTATGAGAAGATTAACCTTAACACTGCTAGCTTTTTTAATGATTGCCGGCGTAGCTAATGCTACCAGCCCTACCGCAACTGCCCCACAATATTTAAATGCCGAACAGGTATCTAAACTGGATGTAAGCGGCAAATGGACCGGCAAACGCAACCAGTACAGCTGGGATAAAAAATCGTTTGTAGAGTCATTTCAATATGAATTTGACCTTAAACAGGAAGGTAACATTATAACTGGTACCACCACCATTATAAGCAGCAACGGCGAGTACGCCGATATGCTGATAGAAGGTGTGCTTATTGGTAACAAGCTGCATTTTGCTGAGAAAGAAGTGAAAAGCGCTGCGCGCCCCGAGGGCAAAGTATGGTGTTTTAAAAGCGGCGAACTGCTGTTTGCCAAAGACGGCGATAAGCTGAAACTGGTAGGTGCTACACCCAGCTATATGGAAGTATATAACTACCCTTGCAGCGGTGGCGAAACCGAACTGGTAAAAGTAGATAACAGCAACAACCTGCAGGTATTGGCCAATGCCGGTACTGCAACTGCCAATGTTAGCGACAATATGACGGTTAACGTGTTCCCTAACCCGTTTGTACAAACATCTACCATTTATTACAACCTGCCTAGCGACTCTAAAGTTACTACCCAGGTGTATGATATGAACGGTAAACTGGTAAGCAACCTGTTTGAGGGCAACCAGAAAGCCGGTAGCTACAATGTAAGTTTCGATGCGAAAAATGCAGGTTCCCTGTCGGGAATTTTCATTATAAAACTGGTGGTGAACGGCGAAGTGCACAGCCGCCAGATAGTGCAAATGCGCTAATTGGTTTTTTAGTTAATAATTGACACTAATAAAAAGCCCTTGCCTTACCGGTAGGGGCTTTTTGTTTGGGGTAAATCATCGGGTGGCATGGTGCACTTTTTTATCTTAGCCGCATGACAAAGAAAGAGCGTGTTGAGTTTGTGGTAGAAACCCTGCAACGGCTGTACCCGCATCCGGCAATTCCGCTGGACCATACAGATGCCTACACCATGCTGATTGCCGTGTTGCTATCGGCTCAGTGTACCGATAAGCGGGTAAACCTTACCACCCCGTTTTTGTTTGAGCGGGCCAATACACCTAAAAAAATGGTGAAGCTGGATGTAAAGGATATTGAAGATATTATCCGCCCCTGCGGGCTGGCACCGGCTAAGTCGAAGGCTATTCACCGCCTCTCGGAAATACTGCTGGAGAAATACAATGGCCAGGTACCCGATACCTTTGAGGCGCTGGAAGAACTGCCCGGTGTAGGGCATAAAACGGCTTCGGTGGTTATGTCGCAGGTGTTTGGTGTGCCGGCCTTTCCGGTAGATACGCATATACACCGGCTGATGCACCGCTGGAAACTGAGCAACGGTAAAAGTGTAGAGCAAACCGAAAAAGATGCCAAGCGCCTGTTTAAGCAGGAACTATGGAACGACCTGCATTTGCAGATAATTTATTTCGGGCGCGAATATTGCCCCGCACGTGGCCACGATGAAGAGAAATGCCCTATTTGTAGTAAGATATGATTGGGGATGATTACACCTATGAGGAATGATTACACGGATGGAATATAAAATACAGCGATAGTAAGGATTGAAAACTGCCGAAGAAAATAACAAAGAAATATTGCGCATACAGCTGTTTGCTGTTATTGCCGGGGCATTGCTGCTGGGGGCCAAGTTTGCGGCCTATTTCTTAACGCATTCCAACACCATACTTACCGATGCGCTGGAGTCTATTATTAATGTAGTAGCCGGTGCCTTTGCGTTGTATAGTTTGTATCTGTCATCTAAACCCAAAGACCTTGACCACCCTTACGGGCATGGTAAAGTAGAGTTTATATCGGCCGGGTTTGAGGGCATTTTAATAGCCATTGCAGGTGTGTCTATTATCATCAAATCTGTAATCTCATTTTTTCATCCGCAGCCGCTGGAGCATTTAGATTGGGGTTTGGGTATAGTGCTGGTTTCGGGGCTTATCAATTATTTATTGGCAGTGCTGCTGATACGGGCCGGTAAGAAACATCAATCGCTTACCCTGCGGGCCGATGGCGAACACCTGAAGAGCGATGCCTGGTCATCGTTAGGAGTGCTGATAGGGCTGGTGCTGATAATGGCAACCAAACAATATTATCTGGATAGCGTGGTGGCTATTGTTTTTGGTGCATTTATTATCTACACCGGTATTAAGTTGCTGCGCCGCTCTATAGCCGGTATTATGGACGAGACCGACGAGGCGGTGGTATTATCGGTTATAGCGCAGCTAAACAGCCACCGCAAGCCGCAATGGATAGATGTACATAACCTGCGCGTAATACAGTATGGCAACAAACTGCATGTAGATTGCCACACTACCCTGCCCTGGTATTACAGCCTGGAAGAAGCCCACCGCGAAATGGAAGAGATTGCTGCCCTGGTAAACACTACCAGCGATAACCAGCTGGAGTTTTTTATACACGGCGACCCCTGTATTGCTGCTTCGTGTAAGGTGTGTGCTATTGACGATTGCCCGGTACGCAGGCAGCCGTTTACCCATAAAATGGAGTGGGATATGGAAAATGTACTTCGAAATAAAAAACACGGTTTATAATTGCGCTATGACAAGGGTAGACGAAACACTTTTTGAGGGAGAACATTATTTAGGCCGCCCCGCCGATAGTACCGATAAGATTATTACGCGCCGCGTGGGGCTGGTAAAACAAATACCCGGTTTTTGCGGTAAAGACCTTAACCTGCTGGAGATAGGTTGCGGCAATGGTGCAACCCTGTTGCTAATGGCCGATGAAATGAAAAGCTGCCTGGGGGTAGATGTGTTTGACCACACCGCCGAGTTTAAGCGCACCAAAGCAGAGAAAGGAATAACCAACTGCGATGTTATTTTAAAAGATATAGAGAACGAAGACCTGGATACGAAGTTCGACCGGTTGATATGCTTTGAGGTGATAGAGCACTTTAACGATGATAAAACTGTAAAGCAATTTACGCGTTGGTTAAAGCCCGGTGCCTTGTGTGCCATATCGGTGCCTAACAAGTGGTGGGTGTTTGAAACCCACGGGGCTAAGTTGCCTTTGCTGCCCTGGAACCGCGTGCCGTTTTTTAGCTGGCTGCCTACATTTATACACGAGCGCTTTGCCAATGCGCGTATTTATACCAAAGCCCGCATAAAAAACCTGCTGGAGGAAAACGGCTTTGAAGTGCTGGAGATGCAATACATAACCGCACCAATGGATGTGTTGAAAGAGGGTAAACTAAAACGCTTTCTGGTAAACAACATTTTTAATAGCGAAACCACTACGGTACCGTTTTTAAGCACCTCTGTTTTTATTGTTGCCCGCGTAAAGCAATAGCCATGAAAAAGAACGAAGCCGTTAACCCGTGGACGCAGCTATCGCGCGAAACCAAATATGAGAACCCGTGGATACGCGTGGTAGAAGATAAGGTGAAGAACCCTGCCGGTAACGATGGTATATACGGGGTGGTGCAATTTAAAACCCATGCCATAGCTATTATACCCTTAGATGAGCACAACAATACCTGGATAGTAGGGCAGTACCGCTACCCGCAGGATAGCTACGAGTGGGAGATTGTAGAAGGTGGCTGCCCGGTGGGTACCTCGCCGCTTGATACGGCCAAACGCGAACTGATAGAAGAAGTGGGGCTGCACGCCGATAGTTTTGAAATGATACTGGAGATGCAGCTATCTAACAGTACTACCGATGAACTATCGTACACCTATATAGCCCGTGGGTTGAAGTATGTAGGAGAGGAGCCGGAAGAAGATGAACAACTGGCTATACGTAAACTGCCCTTTGAAGAAGTGTACCAGATGGTAATGCGCGGCGAAATACGCGACAGCCTTTCGGTGGCCAGTGTGCTTAAAGCAAAGGCACTACTGGATGCAGGTAAAATTTAATTAGATACAACGCATAAATAAAAACTCCCGCTCGGCTTGCGCTTTGCGGGAGTTTTGGTTTGGTGTGAGGAGTATGCTCTGTATTATCTTTCTATAAGCAGGTTGCCGCCGTTTACTTTACCGGTGGCCGTGTTTTTAATTGTATAGCTGTACAGCCCGGCAGGTAGCTCGCTTACACTAACCGTGGCTTTGCCGGCGGTAACCGGTGTTTGATTTACCAGTTTACCTTCCAGCGTGTAAATGGTAAGCTCCGATGCGGTGGTGGTTTCTATCGTAATAAAATTTGCAGCCGGGTTAGGGTACACTTTAATATTATCGGCGGCTATGCCGTTAATTGCTGAAGGTGCACTTACCGTTGCACAGGCGGTTACGGTACAGGTGTTGGCGTCGGTTACGGTTACGCAGTACTGGCCTTCGGTAAGGCCGGCAGGGTCGGCAGATGAGCTTGCATTATTCCAGTTGTACACATAAGGCAGTACACCACCGGTAACGGTAGAGTTGATGGCACCATCGTTGGCGGTAGCTGAAGATGCATCGGTAACCGCAAATGTAATGTTGATGGCTGTAGGTTCGCTTAGTGTAATGCTGCTGGTTACAGAACAGGCATTGGCATCGGTAACGGTAACATTATACGTGCCGGCAGCCAGGTTACTTTGCGAACCGGTGTTACCTGCCAGGCCAGCCCACTGAAAGCTGTAGGTAGCTGTACCACCGGTTACGGTAATATCTATAGAACCATCGGCAGAGCCGTTGCAATACGGGTTGCTGCTTGCCACGCTGCTGGTAAGTGCTGTAGGCGAGTTGATGGTAGTGCTGAACGTAGCTGAGCAGGCGTTGGCATCTGTTACTGTTAGAATAATAGAACCGGGGCTAAGTGTAGAAGCGGTATTACCCGATTGGCCGGTGCTCCACTGGTAGTTGTATGGAATAACCCCACCATTGGCGCTCATACTTGCGCTGCCATCGCCGGCACCAAAGCAGGTTACATCGGTAGGGGTAATGGTACCGGTAAGTGCATCGGGCTCGGTAATGTTTACCGATAAGGTAAACGAGCAGTTGTTGGCATCGTTAATGGTAAGTGTGTAAGGCCCGGCCTGCAGGCCGGTAAGGTCATCTACAGTTGCGTTGTTGCTCCAGTTGTAGGTAACGGTACCGGTGCCACCGGTAGTGGTTACATCAATAGCACCATCGCCGGCGCCGTTGCAGGTAATGTTGCTGGTAGTAGCGGTAGCCTGTGGGCCGTTGGGTGTAGTTACACTGCTGCTGGCAGTACCGGTGCAGCCGTTGGCATCGGTAATGGTAACGCTGTAGCTACCCGATGGCAGGCTGCTGATGGTTTGTGTGTTGCCGCCGTTGGTCCAGCTGTAGGCATAGGTAGCTGTACCGTTGGTAGGGGTAACTGTTACCGAACCGGTGCTGGAAGCGCACGATGTACCGGTGGCGCTGATGATAGATGTAATAGTTAACTGCAACGCGTTTACAGTAGCAGTGGCCGAACCGGTACAACCGTTGGCATCGGTTACGGTTACCGGATAGGTACCGGCAGCAACACTATTTACTGTTTGTGTAGTAGCATTGCTTATACCCAGCGACCATAAGTAGCTATACGGGCCGCTGCCGCTGTTAGGCGTAGCGGTTACACTGCCGCTGCTGCTGGCACATTGAGCATCTGTGGCCGATGCCGATACGTTGATAGTACCAATAGCAGTGGCAATGGTAGCCGATGAAGCGGCGGTGCAGCCGTTGCCATCGCTTACGGTAACGTTGTAGCTGCCCGCTGCGGTATTAATAGCTGCGGCATTGCCTCCGTTGCTCCAGTTATAGGTGTATTCACCGGCGCCGTTATTGGTAGTTACCGTAGCGCTACCGGGTTGGCCGCAGGCAGCCGGGCTTGTTTGGCTGGCAGCGGCTGTAAAGTTGTTGCACAGTACCATGCCCAGGTCATCTACAAATAGCTGTGTGCCGGTAGGCGAGCCTTGTGCACGGCTGCTGGTTAGCAGGGTTATCACCATCGAATCGGGGAAGGCCGAACTGGTATAGTTAAACGTGGCTGTAAACTGGGTGTAGGTATTTACAGTGCTGGTCATAATAAACTCTGCAGTACCAATCTGCTCGCGGGTTTGGGTGCTGCTGTTCCAGCGCCACAGGCGCGCATCTATACTGCCGGTATCTATACCATTAGGTATATACTTGTACCAACCGGTAAATGATATAGGCCTGCGGTGGAAGGCTACGCCGCCATCTACGGCCTGCGTTTGCGCGTTGATAGAACCGGTGGCTGCAATACCCGGTGCGGTACCCTGGCCAACAATATTTTTCGATTCGAGTTTTAAAGCATACGTGCCGCTGTGGGCATTACCACCGGTGGCTTTGGTGGCGGTAGTAACAAATAATATAGAAGTTAAACTATTGATAGTCCCCCAATTATCGGGGTCTTCGTATAAACCCTGGTTGGTCCAGTTTTCAAATCCGGGGTTGGGTATGGCATTTTGTGCGTGTAATGCCATTACAGTTAACAGGCTTAGTATGCCCGATAGAATTTTTTTCATGGTGGCGGTTTTATTAAGTGTGGTTTGGTATAATAGGAATATCGGCCCGCCATAGTGGTATGGCGGGCCGATAAGAAAAAAACTATTCTATTACTAATCGTTTGGTGGTGGTGCTGCCCGGTGTACGTAAGGTAAGCAGGTACACGCCAGGCGCAAAACGTTTGTCCAGTTCTATCTCATCGAGATAGTTGCCGGGTGCGCGGTTTTTGTGTTGTAATACAGTTGTGGTTTCGCCCAGCACGTTGCTTAGCTCTATACTTACATCGGTTGTGTTTTCCAATGCATAGTTGAGCGATACACTGCCATAGGCCGGGTTAGGAAACATATAAAGCTTAATACTTTCTTTCGTTACATCGTTAACCGATAAGGCCGGCAGGTCGTCGCCGTAAATGAACTGGAAACCCATCACCATCATTTCTTCATCGGATGTTAAGCCCCAGTTTACCGGGTTAGGCCCACCGGTGTTTCTGAATTTAGCACGGTGCAGGAAACCTAAGCGCGGGTCAATAGTCAGCAGCGAATCATCGGGGTAGTATTTAAAGGTTACATCTACACCGTTGCGGTAGTAGCCCACCATAAAGTCCTGCTCGTAGCTATACCAGCCTTCGTATTCCTGCTGGCCCATACTGCCATCGGCTTCGCGGCGGAAAATATCATAGTCGGTACCATACTTGTGCGTATGCGAATACAGTTGCCATATTTTCCAGTATTTGGTGGCTTCGGGGTGGTTGGCTATTTCGGTAAAGCTATGCTCCTGGCCATCTTGCGGTATAGAGATGGTAAACACCGGGAAGTTGGCAATAAGCATATAGTTCTGCGCAGTGCCTACCGGTTGGGTGTACACATTAATAACTATGTCGGCGGCCAGTATCGAATCCTGGCTGCTGTTTTTTATGTGCAGGTTCAGGTCGAGCGTAGTAGTCTGGTTCCAGAAATAAGCGGTGCCCTGTGGCAGGTTATACTCCCACAAACCTTTACCGGTACCTATACCGTCGGCTACATCGGAGTGCGATGTTTCGTCTTCCCCACGCAGGCCCTCGCGGTAGTTGTTGGCCGCCGCCGGGTTAGGGAACTTATAAATTACAAAGTGGTGGGTAGATTGTGGCATGTAGGTAATAATGCGCGGTATCTCTACGTTGCTGGTTAAGTCCGGTTTGTACTTTATATAGTAGTACTCCTCGGTACCGGGGCGTACAAATACTTTACCTACATACATTTGAAAACCGGTGCCGGCAGCCGGTGCCGGTTGGTACGGGTAGGCATCGGTAATACCACCATCGCGGTAAAAGGTATTTATAAGTGCAGTATCTACAACCACGCTATCTTTGGGCGCGCCTTTTAGTATCCATTGGCGCACCAGTTCAAATTCGTGGTCTTTAAGTGCCTGTCCTCCATCGGGCATGTAGTTGCCTTCTTGTGGCTGGGTAAGCGATAGCGGCACATTAGAGCCATGCGAAAGTTTACGCAGCAGAAAGCTTTTAACCACACTGCCGGGTTTTATCAGCTTATCGCCTTTGGCGGCAGCGGCAGGGTTTACCGGTGTGGCATTTACAATGTTGGTGTAAAATGCCGAATCGCTAAGAGTTACATTAAAGGTGCTGGTAACACCGCTGTGGCAGCTACTGCCGGCGCAGTGTGTTTCAAGTAAATGATGTACCTGCGAATACGTACTGGTTTGAGCAGCAAGGTTAGAATGGTAGATCGCAACTACAAAAACAATCAGGGAGAAGTACAGTTTTTTCATGTGCGGTAAGTTTTTGAGCGTGTAGCGGAAGTTAACTATTTCTGCTATTGTCTTTATAACCAACCTTTAAGTGGTGCATATCTAGGTGCTATTGTTGATAGCTGCGATTATTAATTTATTGTGCCCTTTCTATTACCATTAGTACGTATTGCTTATTGGCGGCAAAGGTGGTAGGGTTAATGGTATCTATATTCTTGTCTATTTTGGCTTCAAGCATCGGAATGGCTTCACTTACAGCGTAATAGATGCCTGGTGCCTTTACTTTTAACTTGCCCAGTGCAAACTCTTTTATGGGCATACCAATTTGATTGGCCCACATATAAACGTAGGCTATAGTAGGCAGTACATGGGGTGTAATATCGCGCTGGTACGTAATTTTAAAACCATTTTGTTGCAGCTTGCTGTTGAACAATTGCCAGTTATGGCCGCTTTTTTCACCGGCCTCGCCTTTTTTAAAGTAGTCGCAGGCTACCCACCTGCCACCCGGTTTCAGTATTTTATTTATGATAGGCAGTGCTTCATCCGGTTTAAGGTATTGTAACGATTCGGACGTAACTACTGTACCAAAGTGCGAAGTAAAATCGCCGGTGGGCATATCTTCGAACCGGCAATCGAGTACCTGCACGCCTTTATATTTTTCGCGTACGTGTTTTACCTGGTTCTTATCGGGGGTTAGTGCCACTGCGCGCAGGTTTTTGCTTTGCATCAGCGCCAGCAGGCCGCCCATACCACAACCAATATCCAGCACCGGATTGTTGTAGTCGGTAATATGATTAATAATCTGCCAGCCGTAATCTTCCTGCGCTTTATACAGGTGGTTGATGGATATATCGAGCGGGTTTATATTGGGATCTTCGAAATAACCGTAGTGCAAAAAATCTTTGGGTAGTAACTGCGAGTACAGTTTCAGTTGGGCATCATCGTACACGCGCTCTACCTTTTTGCGGTTGCGTTGCAGCTTTATAACCTGGTATAAGTGCTGTGGTAATAAAAAGCGCTTTACTATACTGCCTATAATGCTCATTGATTTTTGTTTACCCGTTCAAAAAACACCCAGCCGTTTTTGGTGTACAGTTCTTTAAGCTCGTACTGCCAGTACCAGGGGCGTATCTGGTCTACTTTATTAATCTTGGCTACTACGTACACCTTCTTGCTGGCATCTGCCGCCGATGGTGCCGGCTTGTTGGTATAAAAATACTGTGCGTAGCTTTTAAAGCCGGCAGTTTCAACCAGGCAGGGCTCATTCTTTTTCGATTCTAAAAATTCAATCAGCGCCGCCTGGCTGTATTTTTCTACCCGTGGTATTACAAAGGTCATTACTGTGCTTACAAACAGGGCACTGCTCATTATAAGCAGGTACACGCCCCATTTTATGTGTTTGGTTTGTGCCATCAGTATGGCAATTATTATCAGCAATACATAGGGTGCAATAAAAAATATATCGTTGCGGGTCCAGTACACGGTTGCTTTCAGGCACTCGCGGGCAAAGTCATCTTTTACATAGCTGATAAATATTTCGGGGCGCTGCATTATAAATATGCCTGCTGTTAGCCCACCGGTAATAAGTATGCCTATAGATAGCAAAGGCACGGTTTGTTTCCAGGTCCATTTTGTTTTACCATCAAACAAATGGTTGAGGTAATATGCTGCCAAAAACGTAATAGGGAAATGGCACAACGATGAGTAGTGCAGTATTTTGGTTTTTACAATGCTGAACAGAGCCAATACCACTATGAGCAGGTAAATCATCCAGCGTTTAAAGTAGTGCTGGCTTTGGTCATCGTATTCGTTTTTGCGAAACGACTCGAATATAAGTGCCGATGCCGGAAAGGCACCGATAAGTAAGGCTATAGCATGGTAATAAAACGGGCCATTATGCCCGGCATCGGGCGTGCTGAAGAGGCGTATCTGGTACTTAACAAACTCGTCGATAAATTTTATACCGTTGTCGCGTATTTCAAAGCTAAGCCAGGCGGTAACCACGGCAGCTACCAGTAGCCACCACACAACCATTTCGCCCAGTTCTATTTTAAGTTTACCGCGGTGAACAAAAAAGTAGGTAGAAGATGTAAGCACCAGCACCAGTATGGCAACCGGCCCTTTGGTAAGTGTGGCCAGGCCAATAAACAGGGCCGATAGCAGCAGGTTCCAGCGCCGGTTACGGCGGCGGGTGCGGTTATCTTCAAAATCGCTGGGTACGGTAAGCCGGTAAATAAAAAATATACCCAGAAAGATAAACAGGTTAAACACCGGGTCGATAATACCACTGCGGAAATATACCTGTGGCAACATGCTGCAGGCAAACATTAGTGCCCATAGCATACCCATCTGCGATTTGAAAACATTGCGCCCTACATTAAATACTACCAACATGGTTATTATACCACAGATAGCATTGGGCAGACGGGCTGCAAACTCGTTTACACCAAAGTATTGCATGCTTAATGCCTGTAGCCAGATGAACAGTGGTGGCTTTTCGTAAAACGGTTGAAAATTGATTTGCACCATGCGGTAGTTGTGGGTAAGCAACATTTCGCGGGCGCTTTCGGCAAAGTTTATCTCATCCCAATCGAACAGGTGAACACTGCCTATAAAAGGTATAAACAGCAATGCGCCAATTGCTATTAACAGCAATTGCGTAGGAAACTGCATAACCCGTTTACGTAAACTGTCTATCATTTTTTTAGCAGTGCTTTGTCTTTCCAGTGCAGGTTATTATACCAACCGGTGCGCACGAAAGTTAGATAAAAAACCGAACTGACCACTACACCTACTAGCGAACCGGCATATATATCGCGGAAAAAATGCTGGAGCAGGTACACCCGCGATACGCCCACCAGCAGCGCAGCAGTAAAAAAAAGATAGCTCCATTTTTTGTTGGTTACCAGCAGCGATAGCATACAGAACGCCCCAAACGCACCGGCGGTATGGCCCGATGGGAAACTGTTATAGCGTAGTATATCCAGCCCCTCTACAAAGTTGAGGGTTACTTTACCTTCGAAAAAAACAGAAGGGCGTATTACACCATCGAAAACGACATGCTTTAAAAATGTGGTAATACCCAGTACCAGCAGCGCGTTTATGGCCAGCACCAGACCCTTGCCATAACTAAACCGGATGGCTATAATAATGGCTAACAGAAACAAAGGGCCTTCGGCCAGTTGTGTTACCGCCTTAAAAAACGAATCAAGCGGCGGGGTGTGCAGGGCATTGAAATAAAGTATTTCGCTGCCGTACTCCAACGTGGCTATAATAACAGCGCCTGCTACCAGAAAGGCAGCATATAACGAAAAGAAGATCTGGTTTTCTTTTAAAAAGCTTTTCAAATGGCGGCTTTCTTTTTTGATTTAAACCTACGTATCAGGTTAGTATAATAATCGGTACTGTAAATTTTAGAATCGTTGGCCGCTTTCATGGTTAAAAACAGACCCAGAGGTAGCAGTATAAATGTAGATAGCCACATGCCGGCAAATACAGTAAGCACATCGTTTTCCGATAATTTTTCGCCGATGATAGAGGTGACGTGGTACACTATAAAAAACAACACGCTGTAAAAAAGCGGCCAGCCCAACCCGCCCTTGCGGATAATAGAGCCCAGCGGTGCACCTATAAAAAACAATACCAGGCAGGCTATTGATAGGGTAAACTTGCGATACACCTCTACCATGTAGCTGGTGGTTTCATTGTCTTTATAATCTAACTGCTTGGCCGTAACATCCGAAAAGTTTTTTACGTTGCGGGCACGGCTCATCGCCATCTCCATTATCTGTATCCGTTTGGTGGGTTCAAACTCTTTTAATAAGTCTTCGGCGCGGTTAAATTTTACCGGTTTCAGGTTTTCGCTGCGCTTTAGCGTATCCAGCCCGAATTTTTTAATGCTTACGTACGGGGCCAGGTAGTTGCTGTATCCTTTCTTCAGGTTGTTAACCTCTATCTGCACAGTATCCATACCGCTGTATAACTGGTCCAGGTTCAGCATCTGTTTCAGGTCTTTAAAAAAGTTTTCATCGGTACGCGCCAGTTTAAACTGCGATAGGTCGAACCTTTTTTCCCACGATGAAAACTCGGTATTTACCATGGGGTAAGTTTTGGCTTCGCCCTCTTTGGCGTCCATTTCGCGGTACTGCTTACCGGTATCCAGTTTAAGCGTTAGCGCCATGGCATCATCGTCCTGGGTCATCATACCACGGCGGGCAGTTATTACATGGTCGTTGCCTTTGCCGCTGGTGTGGTCGTACACCGTAATATCGTACAGGGTATTGGTTTCATCATCTTTATCGCCGGCACGTATGGCATAGCCATCTATACCGCTGTAAAAAATGCCGGGCTTAAGCGTAGCCGTGGGTTTCTGGTGGCGTATATCGTACAACAGTGCACCGAATTTAAGGTTGGCCCTGGGCAGCAGGTTGTTAGAAAAGAAAAATGCAAAAATGCTGATACCGGCAACGGTTATGATAAGCGGGCGCATAAAGCGCAACAACGAAATACCTGCCGAACGCACTGCGGTAAGCTCGTAGTGCTCGCCAAACGAGCCGTAGGTCATAATAGAGGCCAGCAAAACCGCCAGTGGCAACGCCATAGGCACCAAACGCGCCGATGCGTACATGAGTAGTTCTATCAGCACCCAGGTATCGAGCCCTTTGCCTACCAGGTCGTCTACATACTTCCACAAAAACTGCAACACCAGCACAAACTGGGCAATGAAGAAGGTAAGTATGAACGGCCCGATGTAACTTTTAATAACCAGCCAATCGAGTTTTTTCACGCGCATTAAACGCGAAAGTAAAAAAGTAAGTATGTGTAGGAAGTAAGAAGTGAGAAGTTATAAGTTGGAAGTACGAAGTTGGAAGTACGAAGTGGAAATGCAGAAATGCATTTGTTGACCACATAGGACATATATTAACCACATAGGAACATAGAAATACAGGAATACAAGGTTAAAGGCCAGAGAACAGTAGAAAGGCACTTTTGTATTCTATGTTGACTTTGAGAAACTGATGTTTTGGGTAGAAATAGTGCAAATCTGGCTGTTGGTATTCTATGTGTCTATGTGGTTTAAATAACAGGAGTATTAATGCAAAAATGCAGGCCACTACCGTCAACATGAATTTTGACAATAGTGGCCTGCTGTACTTTGTATTTCTTATTGTAAGCTTTGTGCTTGTTTACGCGCCGATGGCGTGCCGCAGGTCGTCAACCTGTTTATCCCACAGGAAAG
>CAYREY010000032.1:43397-50364 GCA_964423405.1 uncultured Chitinophaga sp.
GTTTACGCGCCGATGGCGTGCCGCAGGTCGTCAACCTGTTTATCCCACAGGAAAGTCTGTTCTTTAATCTCTTTTGCCTCGGCAAAATCGGTTATTTCCAGTATGGTATCGTTCGATATTTCTGATTTATACACACGGAACGAAAAGTATTCATCTTTTTTACCGTGCTCCCAGTGGTATTTTACCGATTCTTCATCTACCAACTCTACCTGACGGGCGCGTTGGTAATCGCCACCCCAGCCAAATATGTATATATCGTCCTGTGCATCGCACACATCGGCAAACCATTGTGCCAGGCTATCGGGCTGTGTTACAAACTCAAACAGGATAGACGGCGATGAGCGGATGATGTATTCCAGGGTAAATTTCTTTCTTGCCATTGGGACGTATTTAATTTTTCACCGTAGTGATTGGTGCAAGAATAGAAAATATATTGAAACAACAAAATAAATAGGGGTTCGGGCTTTTTGTGGAAAACCAGACCTGTTAATAATTGGTTATAAGCGGTTTTCAAATTTTATTGGCGGCAGTTCGTTAATACATAAACTATGTTAAAACACTTAATTGACAAGGTTCTTATCACTTTAGAGGTAGGCGACCGCACTGCATTATTGATTTTATTGGCCAAAGATGGCAGCCTGCACCGTAAGGGTAACGGCAGTCCCGATAACCCGCTGGAGCTGGCCCAGGGCTACTCGCGCGATGGGCATTTTGAGGCCTTAATGATGACTATTGACGAGCAGATCTTTCAGTATGCTGGGGTAATTAAACAGCCTAACCCTGTGGGCCGCGAGTGCCGGTTGTCTATCATTTTTCAGGGCCAGCAGGGCGCCGATTTTTCGTTCCGCGTGGTGTATGGCGAAAAAAGTGAAGGCCCGCCGCAGGAGCTGGCGCAGATACTGATTAACGCTGTGAAAATTACCGAAGACTGGTACATGAAACAACTGCAACCCCAACCGGCTGAAAAGAAATGGTGGGAGGTGTGGAAGTAGTAATGCTCTGTAATAGTATTAAATATTGTAAAATAATTTAATATTAAAGTGGCAGGGGTGGGTTAACGTCGAAAAAGTGTAACTAACTGTAAGTTAGTTGTTTAGGTGTGGGGTGGGTTAACATGTTTTTTAATACAGCTTGCTTTTCATCAGTCCCCACATGCACAGGCGGTGCACCAGCGATACCTTTAAACAGCCAAAGCCATACTTTAAGCTACGTTGAAAGTTGATAGAGCTGGCCTCGGGAAAATACTTGGTAGGGCAGGTAACTTCTGCCACCTCGAAACCGGCATAAAAAATCTGGCTCACCATCTCGTTATCGAATACGAAATCGTCGTCGTTATTCATAAACTTAACGCTGGTAAGTACCTCGCGGTTAAAGGCGCGGTAGCCGGTATGGTACTCCGATAGTTTCTGGCCTATCAGCACGTTTTGTGTAAATGTAAGGAACCGGTTGAAGATGTATTTGTACATGGGCATGCCGCCTTTAAGCGCGCCGCCGCCCAGTATGCGCGAACCAAACACCACCGGGTACACCTCGTTGCCAATAATGCTAATCATAGCCATTAGCAGTTTGGGTGTGTACTGGTAATCGGGGTGCAGCATTATTACTATATCGGCACCTATCTCCAGCGCTTTGCTGTAGCAGGTTTTCTGGTTGCCGCCATAGCCTTTGTTTTTTTCGTGTTTAATTACGTGGTGTACACCCAACTGGCGGGCTTTTTCCGATGTATTATCCTTACTGGCATCATCTACCAGTATCAGCTCGTCAACCACGTCCATAGGTACTTCCTTCAGGGTTTGCTCTAAGGTAAGTTCGGCGTTATAGGCCGGCATTACAACTACAACTTTTTTGCCTTTATACATTGGGGCGTACTGGTTTTATTAATAACCAAGCCTTTGGGGGCTATCTGTTATCTATTTAATACATTCGCGCGCAAATCTAACAGAAGTGCGCATACTGCAAATCACTAAAAAATTTCCATATCCCAATATAGATGGAGAAGTGATTGCCATAAACGGCCTTACCAACGGCTTTGCTCAACTTGGGCACCAGGTAACGGTTCTGGCGCTTAATACCAACAAGCACTACTTTGATGTAGCCCAACTGCCCGAAAGCCGGAAAAAAATGGCCACCTATTTAACGGTAGATATTAATACGGATATTAAGGTTACGGATGCGTTTTTAAATCTGTTTACCAATAAATCGTACAATGTAGAGCGGTTTTACAGCAAGCAGTTTGAAGATAAGATAGCCGCAGTACTAGCCGCTGGTAACTTCGATTTTGTATTGCTGGAGGGTATTTACCCCATGCGCTATATAGATGTAATACGCCGCAGCACCCGGGCCAAAGTAGTACTGCGCCCGCATAATGTAGAGTATGTAATATGGCAGCGGTTATACCAAAATGAAACCAACCCGCTTAAAAAGGCTTACCTGAAACTACTGGCCAGCCGCATGAAAAAGTTTGAGCTGGATAACATCAGCAGGGCCGACCTGCTGCTACCGGTTAGCGAAATGGATATGGATATTTTCAGGGCAGAGGGGTGTAAAACGCCGCACTGTACTTTCCCGATAGGGTATGATTTTGATACCCTGCCGGCGATAGATACGAATGAGGAGAATGCCGTAGCCTTTATTGGCGCTATGGACTGGATGCCTAACCGCGAGGGGGTAGAGTGGTTTATTGCCAACGTATGGCCCAAGGTACGGGCGCAGGTGCCGGGGGCGGTATTCTATCTGGCGGGGCGCAATTTTCCTGCTGAGATTAAGCAACTGAACGTACCCGGGATTAAGGTAGTAGGCGAGGTGCCCGATGCTAAACAGTTTGTAACATCTAAAGCAATAAGTATAGTGCCTTTGTTTGCCGGTAGCGGCATGCGGGTAAAAATTATAGAAGCCATGACCTTGGGCCGTGCCATTATAGCTACCAGCGTAGGTGCCGAAAGTATTGCCTATACCAATGGTGCCGATATACTGATAGCTAACGACGAAGCCAGCTTTACCCGTGCGATAGTGGATGTGCTGACACAGCCACCGCTTAGGCTTACGCTGGGCCACAATGCCCAACAGCTTGTTAGCAACCGGTACGATAACCGTAAGATATGTTCTGCTATTATTGACTTTTGTAAACCGTATTTGTGATAGTAACGCTGGCGCTTATTGTTTTCTGGTTTTCGGTGGGGCTTATGTTTCACTCGTATGCGTTATACCCCTTGCTGTTGCGTTTGTTTGTCACCGGCAAAAAGCAGAACGATCTTACCTACACGCTTACCGATGAAGAACTGCCCGATGTATATGTGGTATTTGCTGTGTATAACGAGGAACGTGTGATACGCGAAAAACTGGAGAGCCTGTTTAACACCAACTACCCGCCCAATAAATTGAAGGTTTACATAGGGTCGGATAACTCATCGGACGCTACCAATGGCATAGTACAGGAGTTTGCTGCCCTGCACCCGCAACTGGTGTTTTACCCGTACAAGGACCGGAACGGCAAAGCCAAAATACTTAACCGGCTGGTAGGCGAAATAAAAAGCAAGGGCCATAGCGCCAACGCGGTATTTGTGTTTACCGATGCCAATGTGTTTTTTACCCCTACCACCTTGTTTGAACTGGCCAGGCATTTTCGCAACACCGGTATAGCGCAGGTAGCTGCCAATGTTTTAAACAAGGGCGTGCGGGCCGATGGTATATCGCACCAGGAGAAAAGCTACATACAGCGCGAGAACCACGTAAAATACCTGGAGGGGTTAAACTGGGGTAGTATGATGGGGGCTTTTGGTGCCTGCTATGCCATGCGCGCCAGCGCCTGGACCGATATACCTGCTAACTACCTGATGGAAGATTTCTACCTGAGTATGCACATACTTAAGGGCGGGGGCAAGGCTATAATGGAGCTAAACGCCGTATGCTACGAGGATGTATCGAACGAGATAGAGGAGGAGTACAAGCGCAAGGTGCGGATACAGGCCGGCAATTTTCAAAATCTGGGGGTGTACTGGCCGTTGCTGTTCAGGTTTAATGCGGTGGCGTTTTGCTTTCTATCGCACAAGGTAATACGCTGGCTGGGGCCGGTGTTTATACTTTTGGCGTATGTGGCTAATATTTGTCTGCTACCGGTAGGCAGTTTTTACCTGTTTACGTTTGTGGCACAAAACCTGCTGCTGCTTTCTCCAATAATTGATAAAGTATTAAAACAATTGGGTGTGCATTTGGTAATATTGCGCTTTGCATCGTATTTCTACATTATGAACTTTGCTTTGGTAAAAGGGTTTGTAATGTATATGCAGGGTGTAAAAACAAGTGCCTGGAACCCAACTAAGAGAAATATTTAATTGACAACGGTCAACTGACAACCGACAACTAAAAAACAGACAACTGATAAAATGAAACTGAATACCATACCCGAAGCGATAGAAGATATAAAAAACGGCAAGCTGATTATAGTGGTAGATGATGAAGACCGCGAGAACGAGGGCGACTTTATAGGCGCTGCCCGCAAGGTTACCCCCGAGATGATAAACTTTATGGCTACACACGGCCGTGGGTTGATTTGTATGCCCATGAGCGAAGAGATGTGCGAGCGGCTGGATTTACCTATGATGGTTACCAAAAACTCGGCACAGCACGAAACGGCTTTTACCGTATCGGTAGATTTGTTGGGCCACGGCTGCACTACCGGTATATCGGCGCACGACCGTGCTAAAACCATACAGCACCTGATTAATAAAAAAGCCAAGCCGGAAGACTTTGCCCGTCCGGGCCATATTTTTCCGCTACGTGCCAAAGCCGGTGGTGTATTGCGCCGTGCCGGCCATACCGAGGCCACGGTTGACCTATCGCGCATGGCAGGCTTTGAAGAAGCCGGTGTGTTGGTAGAAGTAATGAACGCCGATGGCAGCATGGCGCGCCTGCCCGAACTATTTAAGATTGCTAAAAAGCACAAGCTCAAAATTATATCTATTAAAGATTTGATTTTGTACCGCATGAAACACGACCGCCTGATTAAGCGCGAGGTAGAGGTTAACCTGCCCAGCAAATACGGCTACTTTAAAGTGCGTGCCTACTCGCAGATTGGTTGTAACGAACCACACCTGGCTATTATAAAGGGATCGTGGGAGCCAGATGAGCCGGTGCTGGTGCGCGTGCATTCATCGTGCCTTACCGGCGATATAATGGGTTCGCTGCGCTGCGATTGCGGCGACCAGCTTTCGGCGGCCATGACCGCGCTTGAGAAAGAAGGTAAAGGTGTGGTGCTGTATATGCAGCAAGAGGGCCGTGGCATTGGCCTGCTTAACAAGCTGCGCGCCTACGAATTGCAGGAGCAGGGTATGGATACCTACGAGGCTAACCTGCACCTGGGCCTACCTATGGATGCCCGCGACTACGGTGTAGGCGCACAAATACTGAACGACCTGGGTATTACCAAAATGAAGCTGATGACCAACAACCCTAAAAAGCGGGTTGGTTTGATAGGCTATGGGTTAGAGATAGTAGAGAATGTAGGGCTGGAGGCAGAGGTGAACCCGCACAACGAGAAATACCTGACCGCCAAACGCGATAAAGCAGGGCATAATATTTTAAAAGGTAAAAAAGCACCTGCTAAAAAGGCTGCTGCTAAAAAAGCGGCTAAGAAAAAGTAAAAAGGTGCCGTCATTGCGAGGAGGCTTTGCGACGAAGCAATCTCCGGCATTTTAAGGAGGAGAGTTGAACAGCCCGGCTTAGTAAGGGGTAATTAAACCATATACACCACCCAAAACCACACCACCATGAAAAACCTGCAAGGCAAAAAAGTACTTATTACCGGTGCCGGCTCGGGTATGGGCAGGCAGTTGGCTTATCAGCTATCGGCGTTGGGGGCAAAGGTGTTTATTACCGATATAAACCCGCAAACGCTGAACGAAACTGCCGAAGCCATTAAGGCCAAAGGAGGGGTGTGCCGCCAGTATGTAGTGGATAGCGGCAACCAGCAGGCTATAGAGGAGTTTGCCGGTACGTTTTTAAAAGAGGAGCAGTACCTGGATGTGTTGATTAATAACGCCGGTATGGCTATAGGCGAGGTACACCTGACCGATGTAAAAGACGAACACCTGCGCCGCGTGGTAGATGTAAATATGTGGGGCGTGGTACATTTTACCCGTTCCTTTTTGCCCAACCTGTTAACCCGGCCCGAGGCATCGTTGGTTAACTTTAGCAGTGTGTTTGGGCTGGCGGGTGTAAAAACACAAATACCCTATACCATTACCAAGTTTGCCGTGCGTGGCCTTACCGAGGCGCTGCGTATGGAGCTATACAATACCAACGTAACCGTTACCAGCGTGCACCCCGGCGGCATTGCCACCAACATAGCCCGCAACGGCATACACTACAAAAACGCCGAGCAAAGCATAGCCCGGTTTGATAAAATGACCCGCACTACTGCCGAAAAGGCAGCCACTATTATTATAAACGGCATACGTGCTAAAAAAACAAAAGTGCTTGTAGGCCCCGATGCTTATGTGATTGACTGGATTGTGCGGCTTTTTCCGGTACGGTACACGGGTATATTTTTGTGGCTGGAGAAACGCTTAGCCCCGCCGGTAGATTAGTGCATACAGCCCATGTAAATCTTAGACTTCATTACAAACACCGTTGGTTGATATGGTTTGATAATGCCTGCCATGCTATCGGCGCTGGATGGGTTATCGTACAGGCCGCTTACTAGTAAAAAGGTGTTAGCAGCACCTGTTTGTAACCCCGGTCGGTAAAACGACATGTTTTCTATGCTAAGAAAATCATCGCTGTAACGGCGGGGGAAATAATTGCCGGCATATATATCGTCTTCATCATCATCGGGCAACACCACATCATTTTTACCTGCGTTGTAGTACCTGCCCATAGTATCTATTTTTAAACCCAGTTTGCTTTTAAGTGTAAACATGGTATGCTCCAGTTGCCAGTAGTTGGTGCCGGTATCTACCACTACCAGATA
>CAYREY010000033.1:0-49456 GCA_964423405.1 uncultured Chitinophaga sp.
CTCAAGCACCTGCGTATTAATCTCATGTCTGCCAGTAAAATCGGTGTAGTCAAAATTTAATTCCCGGTATTTTTCTTTCATTTCTTTTACCAGGGGTGGGGTAAAAATAGCATCGTGGGTGCCGCACATAAAATAGTTGCGTGTCCGCTTAAGCCCCGAATCCGCAGTAAGCGGCAACAGCTCGGGCCCTACTTCACCGGCAAATACCACCAGGTTATCTATCCGGCAATTGCCCGCGTGTACCCAGCGTGTTACTGTAGCTGCACCCTGAGAGAAACCAAGTGCGGTTACTGTAGCGTTTGGGGGTATAGTATCTGCAAAATGCCTGTACAGGCTATCCAGGTAAGCTATGTAATCCTTTATCTCATTCAGCCGGTCTTCTTTAGTCATCCAGGTAGCACCTACCTGCCCGCCCGAACCTTTTAAGTAAAACCGGTTAAGTGCTTCGGGTGCTACAATAAATACAGTATCACTTAACAAAGGCTCCAGCGAGGCCAGAAAATCTTTGGCATTCATCCCCCAGCCATGCAGGGCAAACCATACGTGGCGGGTACTACCGGTTAATTCACCTGCTGTGTAATAGCGGGCTGTTTTACTTACTGTCAGGTGCTGTTCTTTCATACAGTTGTTTACCTTTTTGCAAATACATAGCTATACTAAACGCCCTAAAACCAAGTGCCACTATCAACCATTTAACAGCAGGGTTATAGGGCTGTGGCAAATACCCCCAGGCCAGTATAAGTACCAGCATAAACACGGCTGTTGCCGCAAAGTAATACCTAAGCCATACCGGCTTTTGTGCTTTAAGCAATACAAAAGCAACTACAGCGTGTGTAGGCAGCAGCCATAGTATGTTCAGGTTTTTGGGGGTAGAGTAATGCGAGGTAAAAATACCCAGCGATAAAAACAACAACCCCAGCAAACCGGTCACCAGAAACAAAACAAAATCGAAATGAAAATTATGGTTCTTTCTATAGCGCTCAATAAATGCCATTAGCAATGCAGCAAATGCTATCAGCTGGCACAATTGTAAGGGGGTAAAACCTTCGTAGGGCTTTACCGGTTCAAACTTCAGCAATACATCCTTACTCACTACAAACGGTTGGCCGTCTATACGGGCAGCATCTATATACTTCAGTAAGTATTCGGGTAAAAAAGTCTGGCTGCGCGGGTTAGCTTCTACCTCGCAGGGCAGGCCAAGTATCAGGTCAAAGCCAAAATCTACCCAGGGCCGGTCATGCACATATACCCGCAGCATATCATGCATGGTTTTGCCTTTTTCAAACCCGGCTTGTACTGTATCGTACGTTAACCGCGGGCCCAGCACTTTTTCAAAAACATCGCGCGGACGGGTGGCACAGTTATCCCAAAAAAAATCGTAGTAGTACTCGCGGTTTTCGGGCAAGGCATTGGTATATAAAAAATCAAATACCCGTTGCTTCTCTTCTGTGGTAAGGCGCAGCTCCTGCTCGGTTACACTACGTTTTTCGTAGTTGTAGGCATACATAAAACTCCTGAAATCTTCATACGCTATCATGTAGCGCATTTTGCCTTTCACAAAATTGGTATAGAAACCCGGCTGATCAAAATCGAACGTGCCGTAGTTAAACACCACATCAAAATCTTTCTTATAATCTGTAACTCGTATGCCGGTATGGCCAAAGGCAGAATACAACTCCTCGCCCGGCGAAACAGTAAGCAGGGTAACACGCGCCGAATCGCTTAGCGAAATAGCATGGCTGGTAAACAGCGCGGGAAACAGAAAAACAAAAACAAAAACAAGCCTTAGCAGGCTGGCGGGCTTACGGCCGTATGTAAACAGGTTCATTAGTTAAGGGTGGGGTTTTCGGGGTAGCCGGCCATGGTATTATACACTCCGCCCATCTCTTTCATAATTACTTTCCATAGCTGTTCGTGCGGTGTTTCAAACAAATGGCTGGCATTGGCATCGGCTATTATCCACGAGTTATCTTTCAGTTCATCATCCAGTTGGCCCGAAGACCATCCGCTATATCCCAGAAAAAAACGCACATCGCCGGTTGTTATTTCACCATCGGCCATCATTGCTTTCAGTTGCTCAAAATTTCCTCCCCAATAAAGGCCATCGGCCAGTTTAAGGCTGTTCTCAATCTTATCGCCCAGGCTATGCACAAACTGCATGGTATCGGTGCCTACCGGCCCGCCCAGAAAAATTTTGCTTTTAAACGGCGGAAAGCCCTCTACTACATCGTTCAGGCGTAAATTAATGGGCTTGTTAAGTATAAGGCCTACGGTGCCGTTTTCCTCGGTGTGCTCGCACACCAGTACCACTGTCCGCCGAAAATTTTCGTCGAACATAAAGGGCTCGCTCAGCAATAGCTTGCCGGCGCTTACGCCTTTGCCCTTTTCAAACTCATAGCTCCATACATTATCCTTACCGTCCATAGCATATACATTCTCAGGCTATATTATACAAAATAGCTGCACAGGTAAAATAAACCACTAAAAAATGTTGTAAACGTGCCTGTTATATAGTTACGATAAAAAAGCTTTATTTGGTTTACTATTTTACCGGTTTCAACGTCTTAGTATAAACAACTATCGCCCAATGAAGAATTTATGGATTTTGTTTTGCGTATGTATTGCTGCATGGGCACAGGCAGCACCCAGTGTACAGTTTGTTGTTACCTCTTCGGTTCGCCACGAGGGTGTAGGCAGTTTTCAAATCGCACTATCTATTACCAACCCCGATAATAACCCTACCAGTGTAGATATAACCGTGCAGGGCGGCGGCACAGCATCGGCCGGGGTAGATTATACCTATTCGCCGGTTACACTCACTTTTCCGGCAGGCTCGCAGGTAGTGGAACTGGTTACCGTGTACATAAACGACGACCAACTGGTAGAGGGCAATGAAACTTTTACATTTGCACTGAACAACCCCACCAACAACGCCACTATAGGCGCCAATGCCACCCACCAGGTAACTATTACCGATAACGATGCTTTCTCGGTAGGCTTTACACCAGCTACACAGGCTGCTTACGAAGATGCCGGACAGATAAACGTGCCGGTACAACTGGTAACCGGCAACAGCAACCCTACCAGCGTTACCGTACAGTTTTATGCTGCCGGGTCAACCGCCACCCAGGTTGCCGACTTTGCTTTTAACGATACTACCATCACCTGGCAACCGGATAGCTCGGGCGTAATTGAAGTACCCGTGTTTATTGTGGACGATGCAGCTTTCGAAGCGCCCGAAACGGTGCAGTTGGTGCTTACCAACGCTACCAATGGCGTAACTGTTGCGGCAGATACATTTACGCTTACCATACTAAACAACGACTCGCTTTTTCTGCAAAACTGCACCGATCTGTTTTTCAGCGAGTACCTGCACGGCGATGCAGATGATAAAGCAATGGAAATTTATAACCCCACCCAGCAGGCGGTTGACATGAGCGAATATCGGGTTATCATATCCTACAACGGTGGCGATAGTACCCGTATAATGGGCTTCGACGGGCAACTGGCTGCCGGCGATGTATATATATTTGCTAAAACCGGCTCGCGGCCCGATATAGTAGCACAGGCCGATACCTTATCACCGCTTTTTAACTGGGATGGTAACGATGCAATGATACTGCTGCATAACACCGATACGATTGATGTATTTGGCCAACCGGGCCTAAACCCCGGCCTTGGTTTTCCTATGGATGTAGGCTCTACCTGGTTTAATAACTACATACGCAAAAAAGATGTGTACCACGGCGATTATTATTGGAGCTATGGCGTACATACCTGGAACCGCACCGGAACTGACTTTAAAGACTCGCTGGGCTTTCACTTTATTTACCCTTGCGGTTCGGTGCCACCTAAAGCCAGCATCAGGTTTTTACAAGCAGGCAGCACGCACCCCGAAAATTACAACACCCCAATACAGGTGGTGCTGGAGGTAAACAACCTTACCGATAATAATGTGAGTTACGTGGTAGGCCACGACAACAATGCCTCTACTGCATTGTATAATGTTGACTATGTGGTACCGGTACCATCATTTACACATGGCCCGGGCCTTTGGTACGACACCGTTTATATGACTATAACCGATGACCTGGTTGTAGAAAATACCGAAACTGCCGTATTGTTTATTACCAATGTAAGCAGCAATGGCCAGATAGTTACAGACTCTACCTACACATTAAACATAACCGATGAAGACGTACTACTGGTTTCGTTTTTTGGCGCAGGGTACAGCTATGTAGAAGATACCGGACTGGTGCAGGTTAAACTGGTACTTACCGGCCCACTGCCCGATACAGCCCGGGTACGCGTTACACTGGCACCCGGCAACGCTACCAAAAACGTTGATTTCAGATTTAACGATACTACGGTAGTTTTTCCGGCCAATAGTATAGATACGCAAAGCGTATGGGTGCAAATACTGAATGACACCATTATAGAACCTAACGAACAGATAAATTTCAACCTGGTACCCGAAGACACCAACCTGTTTAAAGGTATTATTGCCTACACGCTTACTATTATAGATGATGACGATATTGTAAACGGCATTACTACCCTTGCTGCTAATACCAGCATTTATCCAAACCCGGTTACAACTTCGCTTACAATAGCAACAGAGCAGCCCATAGACCGCTTTATAATAACCGGCCTGATGGGTAATGTACTGATGAACATGGAGGGCTTACCCGCCGGGCTTAATCAGGTAGATGTATCGGCCTTGCCTGCCGGGGTGTACTTTGCTACTTGCCTGCAGCAACAGCAAACCTATACGGTGCGCTTGTTAAAAACACAATAGCGATTACATAGCAGTAAACATTGTACCGCTTTATTTGTGGCTTACGCACAGTTCTTATTTCTTTGTAAGAACCTAAAACTGTTGCCATGAAGAAAGTATTTACCTTATGTTTTTATCTGACAGTGCTTTTAAATATAAATGCACAAGTACCGTCACTAAACTTTGTACAAATTGCAACGGGGTACTCAAGCCCTGTCGATATTAAGCACTGTGGAGATAATCGAATATTCATTGTAGAACAGAGCGGCTACATCCGTATTCTGTACAAAGATGGCACAAAACAAACCACGCCTTTCCTGAATATAGACCCTTTGGTTAACTC
The DNA here is from genome assembly GCA_964423405.1 of uncultured Chitinophaga sp. GTDB lineage: Bacteria > Bacteroidota > Bacteroidia > Chitinophagales > LD1 > Bog-950. Next base: position 5,121 of record CAYREY010000033.1, read on the forward strand.
TTCTGGTAATGAGCAAGGGTTGTTATCGCTTGCATTTAGCCCTAACTTTAAGCAGGACGGCTATTTCTACGTAAACTATATAAATGGTAGCGGAAGCGGTAGTACACGCATATCCAGGTTCAGAATGTTGGCGAACGACTCTACCCAGGCAGACCCTAACAGCGAACAGGTACTACTTACATTTACGCAGCCATACACAAACCACAATGGCGCTTCACTAATGTTTGGTAAAGATGGTTACCTGTATTCTACACAGGGTGATGGCGGTAGTGGTAGTGACCCTCAGGGATACGGACAAAATAAAAATACATATCTGGGTAAAATTATAAGAATAGATGTTAGCAACCCCGACACTACATATACCATACCCGCTTCTAATCCATTTACCGGACAGCCAAATGTGAAGGAAGAAATATGGGCATATGGTGTGCGTAACCCATGGCGTTGTAGTTTTGATAGAATAACAGGCGATATGTGGATAGGCGATGTAGGTCAGGATGCTTATGAAGAAATAGATTTCCAAAGTGTAACAAGTACAGGTGGAGAAAACTATGGCTGGAGGTGCCGGGAGGGCTTACATGCCTGCCCTAGTTGTAATCTTTCAGGATGTACCGGTATTGGTTATACAGATCCAATTTTCGAAATATCTCATGGAACAACCAATTGCTCAGTTACAGGAGGCTATGTATATCGGGGCGGACAATACAATGCTCTTTTTGGAAAATACCTAAATACTGATTTCTGTAGCGGACGTGTATGGGCCACGCAAAAGCTTGGCAACAATACTTTTGATACTGACTCTCCAACTGTATCTATCAATGGGACAACATCCTTCCTAACCAACAACATAAGCACTTTTGGGGAAGATAATTTTGGGGAACTTTATATAGCTGGTAGAACCAATGGCCGCATATACCGCCTTACCGAAACCAGCAACTGCAATCCGGTAGCATTTATTACCCTGGCCGATACGCTATCAGGCTGTTCGTCGGTATCGGTGGCAGCACTGCGCGGCGATACCCTCAACTACCAATGGTACAACAGCAATGGTATTATTAACGGTGCTACGGCCTACCAATACACCACCACACAAAGCGGCTGGTACAAGGTGCGCGTAAGCAAAACCAATGCGGCCTGCCAAAGCATGAGCGACTCGGTGTACATACAGGTGTATGATACTACAGCCATTACGCCATCTAAATTTACTGCCATTTGCCAAAATGTTCCAGCCTTCGACCTTACCCCTTATGTAACACCTGCAAATGGAACCTTTAGCGGTAATGGCGTTAGCAATAGTGTATTTAACCCGGCAGCAGTTCAGGGTATTACACCAATAACATACACCTACACTAACCAATACGGCTGTGTATCTAACCAAATTTTTCCGCTGGAGGTAACCGATACTACTGCATTGGTAAAAAACCCGCTGGATACATCGTTCTGCCTTACCTCGGGTGCAGTTACGCTCAATACTTATTTCAACGTAGCCGGCCAGTACACCGGCACAGGTGTATCGGGTGGTGTATTTACACCGGCAACAGCCGGTATTGGCCAGCACCCGGTGCTGTTTGAATACAACAACGGCAATTGTACATCGCGCGGCTCGTTAACTATGCTGGTAGGCGATACTACAGCTGTTACACCCGGTAAAGTAACAACTGTGTTCTGCCGCAACCTTACACCTGTTCAGCTAACCGACTTTATGTTTCCCGCAGGTGGTACCTACTCAGGTACAGGGGTATCGGGTAATATGTTTTACCCTGCCCAACCAACTGCCGATAGTGCTGTAATAGGTTATATCTATACCAACCCTTTCGGCTGTGTATCATCTTCGGCCATTACGCTGTATGTTACAGATACCACGGCACTAACTACCTCTATACCCGATACCACATTCTGCCGTACAGCCAATACTGTTGAGTTAAGCAGTTATGTAGTACCTGCCGGGGGCAGCTACAGCGGCAATCAGGTTACAGCCGGCACCTTTAACCCGGCCAACGCTGTTATTGGCAGCAACCCGGTTAGCTACCAATACACCAATACCGATGGATGTATTTCTACCGTTTCGTTTGCTATAGACGTAACCGAGTGCACCGGCATAAACTCATTAAACAACCTGAAAGGAGTTACTATTTACCCTAACCCCAACAACGGCACGTTTACCTTACAGGTTAACAGCCCGGCGGCACAAAGCACCACACTAACTATTACCGATGTAACAGGCCGCATTTGTTTTACCCGCATTTTTCAGTTACACGCCGGCGAACAGCAGTTACCAATAAGCGCTACGCTGGCCAAAGGGCACTATACCCTACAATTAAAAAGCGGAACATCTGCTACTATAAAAACACTACTGGTAGATTAACAACAGAGCCTGCCAGTTAAAAACCGGCAGGCTCTGTTTATTGTTTGCGAATTGCCTGTAACAAGTAAGCGGCTACTGCATCAGTAGTTTATCGTCTTTTACCAGCAACCTGAACCTCACTTTGCTGTTTACATCCTCACCCAGGTAATGGGCTGGTTTATAAGTGCGGTCGCTCATAGTGTTTATCAGGGCTATCAGCTGTTTAAATACTTCAAAATCGCTGTATTTAAAGTTCCTCGGCTCTATGCCAAAACTATAGTTGCCAGCCCTGCCCTTGCAGTCAACCTCTACCGATATATCGCAATAAAAACGGTTACCGGCAGGTATCGCAATAGCCTTTATCGCCTCTTCCATAAACTGTTGTTTAAAGTCAGAGTACTTTTCGGGCACTTTACTAAAAAAGCGCAGGTCCTCCTCTCCGCCTTTCAGGCACATCTCTACAGCCGGGGTGCTTTCAATAAGGCTGTCAACCTCATCAAAATCTACCTGTAGGGTATCAGGGGCATTTTGCGCAAAACCACCTATACCAAACAGCCATACCAGGCAAATGCTTAGCACTATCCTCATTCTATAAATATATAGTATTAATAAAATAACACAACCTACAGGCTGCGTGGGTGGGTTCCGGTACTGGTATACGTAATATTTAAAGTAAGGTTTACATACTGCCACAAAAAGAGGGCTGCCTTTTTGCAAAGGCAGCCCTCTTAAAAGGTTATTACAACACCAGTTATTATCTGGTTATTGTTATCTGTTTAACTGCGTTGAATTTAGAACCAGATACACGCACAGCGTAAACACCGGCTGGTACATTGTTCAGATTTACAACATGGTTAATCAGGTTGGTTTTACCTGTGTTTTCGGTAAGTATTACTTTACCGGTCAGGTCAACCAGTTCTATTTTGGTATCGGTTATTTCGGTAAGTGCAACCTGTACGTTAACCATAGCATTAGCCGGGTTAGGGAACAGGGTAAACTTGCTTACCATTTCCATATCGTTTATACCAATAGTAGTAGCTACAGTAAAGCTGGCAGTAGCTGTACAACCAGCCTGGTCGGTAACGGTTACAGTATAAGTACCTGCGCCCAGTCCTGTAAGGTCTTCGGTTGTAGTACTGTTGCTCCAGTTATAGGTGTAACCACCGGTACCACCGGCAGCAGTAATATTAACTGCACCGTTGTTTCCACCGGTGTTGTTGGTAGCCTGGCCGGTTACTGATACAGCAGCCGAAGGACCGCTAACAGTAGCTGCTACGCTGAACGAGCAGTTGTTGCCATCGGTTACGGTTAAAGTATAGGTGTTTACAGCCAGGTTGCTTATATCTACTGTAGAAGCACCATTGCTCCATGCATAAACAAGGGTACCGGTACCACCTGTTACAGTAGCATCTACCGAACCGGTGTTGGTACCAAAGCAGGTAACAGGGGTTGCCACAGCTGTAGCCTGAGGGCCGTTAGGTGTGGTAACTGCCGTAGATGCAGTAGCGGTGCAGCCTTTGCTATCGCTAACAGTTACGCTGTAGTTACCTGCACCCAAACCATTAAGGGTGGCGGTGGTAGAGTTGTTGTTCCACAGGTAAGTGTAGTTAGGTGTACCACCGTTAGCTGTTACGCTGGCAGTACCATTGCTGGTGCCGCAGGTAGTAGTAGTTGCTGTTGCCGAGGCAGTAAGTGCGCTGTTTGGCTGTGTTACGGTAGCAGTAGCGGTTGCTGTGCTGTTACCCGAGGTTACAGTTACTGTGTACGTACCGGCAACAAGGCCTGTAGCTGTTGCAGTTGTTTGTCCATTGCTCCACAGGTAGGTGTAGTTGCTGCCACCGTTGCCGGTTGCAGTTGCTGTACCGGTAGCCTGGCCAAAGCAGTTAACATTGGTAGCTGTAGCAGATGCAGTAATACCACTGCTGGTACCGCATGATCCGGCTACAAAATCCTGTGTCTGGTTATTATCAACCGCAGGGCAGGTACCACCTTGGCCTACTACGCGCAGGAAGTTTTTAGGGAAACCTGAAAGACCGTACTGAGTAGCCAATGATGAAAGTTCGCCTGTTAACACACCGTTAATAGATACATTTACTTTCATCCAGTATTGACCGCAGGCCGCGTTGGTAGTGCCGGTTACTATAAAACAACCGGTTTCGCCGCCGCTGTATGTAGCAGGGTTTTTGCTGAATGTAGCAGTTAAGCCTGCTGGCAGGTTATCGATACCTGTAAAGCTAACTGAAGTAATTGGAATAGGACCGGCAGCTGCTGGTACTTTAAAGGTATAAGTCTGGCTGAAAGAAACACCTTGCTGTATACATGGCACGTTATCCGATGTAGGGGCTAGTCCTGATGATACGTTAGGGTCTGGTGTACAGGCAGAGCCGCTGCTGCCAGTGTTTAGCGTTACATACGGGTAAACCAGCAGGTTCTGGATAATCCAGTAATCGCAGGCAGCCGGAGTGTTGTAAGCGTGGTTAGTAGTATAGTTAAAGAAACCCGAACCGTTAGACAGGTTAAAGTAATACGAGGTATTGCGTGGAGCCAGTTTATTGGTATCGCCCAGCGCCTGGCTTGAGCATTTATCGCGGAATGAAGCGATAATGTAAACCGCATCAGTGGTATCGCCCATAAAATCTACGCGTATACCAAAAGTATGGCCGGCAGGCAGGGTTACATTAGGTTTAAATGTTAGGAAATAGAACAATGAATCGGTAGGAAGGAAATCCTGATTGTCGATAATAGTATCTGACCACAGTGGTGTAGTGTTCAGTTTACCATTTATACCGGCACCTGTTACAGTAGCTACCGATTTGTCGTACACCGATATAATCAGGGTATCATTCAAACCGCTCTGGTTATCATGAGCAAGTAAAATGTCGAAACTATCTACAGTAATGGTAGTACCTTGTTTAGGTGTACCGGCAAAGTTGTTGTTTACATCAGCCAGGGTATCGTACGATTGCGTAATGTAACGCAGGGTGTACTCGGTAGTATTGCGGTAGTTGTTGTTTACGCCCCACGAGTAGTAATACATACTATCGGGTGGAGTGTTCTGGTTTTTCCATCTTACATCGAATGAATCATAATCCAATGCAATGTTGGTAATGGCGCGGCCGGCATCTATGGTCATAGGCTTTTTAGCAGGTAAAGCTGCTCTGTCAAGCTTTTTAGGACCATTAGGTGCACCGCTGAAATTCAATTGTGCAGTGGCGCTCAGGGCAACCAACGCAAACATCAGGGTAACTAATTTTCTCATAGCGTGTTTTGTTTTTTTAGAGACGCCAAATGTAACCAATTAAGGCTTTAAGCAATACAATACAGGGGCTTATTTTCAACATTTTTATATAATTGCTTTACACAACCAACCAACACAAACCACACAAAATCAACAAATTAAACCACACCACTACTTACAATGGTGCCGATTTTACAATAAAAAAAAGGGCTGCCGGTAATCCGGCAGCCCTGAATATGTAGCTATTATTGATTATAAGAATATCTTAATAATGTCGCCAACCTTAATCGGGCGCTCACGCAAAGTCTTGTTGTCGGCTTTAAGTTTATCAATAGTTAAGCCCTGGTAGCGCTGGGTTAAGCCCCACAGGGTATCGCCGGGTTGCACTACATGAAATATACACTTGCAGCTATTATCGTAACCGGTGGCATTAACGGGGGCCTGGTTATTCTCTTTTACCGTTGCTGGCTCTTTAACCGCAGTAGATGCGCTAGCCGGGGCTGTGTCAATGTCTTTCTTTGTTGAATCGGCAACCACTACGGTGCCATTTGAAGATGGTTTCTCGATGATCTTGTTACTAAACGCCTGTGCATAGGTAGCCGATACCGCCGATGAAGGTGCCGCCACTACCAGTTTAAGTTTCTGGCCGGTGTACAGATAACTGCTCTTTAGCCTGTTCCATCGCTTAATACTACTTACACTAACACCGTGCTTGCTGGCAACCTTAGCAATCGTTTCGTTCTTTTTAACCTTGTAGTAAATAGTTTTGGTTGCTGCAACAAGTGCTGGTTCTACATTAGCCACCTGTTGCGAAGGGTCGTTCATTATCTCTTCCTTACGGGCCTCAAAAATTGCAAAATAGTTAACCGGCAGGTTTAGCGCATACCCGTTTTGTGTATAAGGCACCACGCCTATTTTAATAGCAGGGTTTAAAAACTGCAACTCATCTTCGGCAATACCAAGTATGTTCGAAATGTGCTTCAAGCTTACTTTCTGTGTTACCAATACCGTATCTATAGCATACAACTCACGCTTAGGCTCGGCAGATACCAGTTTATAGTCTTTGTAATTTTCCATTACATACACTGCGGCTATAAACGTAGGTACATAACTGCGTGTTTCGGCAGGCAGATAGTTCATAATGGCCCAGAAATTTTTTACACCGCCGGCGCGGGCTATTGCTTTGTTTACGTTACCGGGACCACTGTTGTATGCTGCCAACACCAGGTGCCAGTCGCCATATATATCGTACAGTTTGCGTAGGTAGTCAGCCGCTGCCTCGGTAGAGCGGATAGGGTCGCGGCGCTCATCAATATACGAGTTAATGTTAAGCCCCATCATCTGTCCCGTGCCATACATAAATTGCCATAAACCGGTAGCGCCAACACGCGATACAGCAATAGGGTTAAATGCCGACTCTACAATAGGCAGGTATTTAAATTCTACTGGTATTCCTTTCCGGTCAAGTATCTCTTCGAAAATAGGGAAGTAAATTTGTGAGTTGGCCAGGCAGCGCGACATTAACCCGCGCTTACGGTAAGCAAACAGATCGATAAACGTGCGTACATGCTGGTTATAGTTCATAGGAACTATAGCAGGTATCAGCTTCAGTTTCTCTTTTATTTCTGCCTCTGTATATTTTGGAATAAAATCGTAAGGCATGTTAATGCTGGCAAGCAGCTCTTCATCACTTACAAAAAATTTATCGCGGGTAAGCAGGCTTAACGACATACTATCCAACTGGCAAATGATAGGGTCTATACACAGCGAGTCGGCGGTTGTTACCGATGTAGAATAAGCAGGCCTGGTGAATGTCGTTGCAAACAAAAAAACAACGATAGTCCTGAAAATGTTAGTTCTCATGGCTAAGGGTTTTAAATGTGAAAATAACGCATTCAAGGGTGTTAATATTTTATACGCTTTTTAGTCACTTATTTTTAACCGCGCCAAATTAGCTATTTACAGGCAAGCGAACAACCCTTTTTACACTGTAACACACAACCATGTAAAGTTATATGGGCATTTAGCTGTTAAACCAACGCATAACACAACTAATAACAGCAAATAACCGGTTAAGAATTATTGTAAAAAATCACAACAAATGTACGAAGACAGTGTAGCAGCAACTATAAACAAGAAGTAACTTGTTAGCGGAGCATGGTAAGTGTACCGGTGCGTATCTCCTCGCGGTGGCCGTTCAGGTATGTAAGTTTAAGCTGCCAGGTATATATACCCGATGGTTGTAACTCACCTTTGTAAGTACCATCCCAGGTAAACTGATGATCATTGCTTTCAAACACCTTTTCGCCCCAACGGTTAAATATCTGCATTTGCAAATAGGCCAGTGCTTTAAGGTTGCCGTATATACTAAACACATCGTTGTTGCCATCGTTGTTAGGCGTAAAAGCATTAGGCACAAACACTGTATAATCTGGCACTACAGAAACAGTAACCATGCCATATGCCACACAACCGGCATTATTGGTTACTGCTACATGGTAATCGGTTGTATTAACCGGTGTAGCAACAGGCGTATCGCAACTGGTGCAGCTAAGCGATCCGCCGGGGCTCCAGCTGATTGCTGTGCTGCCGGAAACACCCGTTAATGTATAACCAAGCGTAGTGCTTTCACCAAAATCAATATCTACCGATGGTGTTACTTCAATAGAAAAATCGTACAGATAGGCCAATACAAAAGTATCGGTCATACTGCAATTATTGGCATCAGATACTGTAACGTTATAGCTACCCGGCAACAACCCCTGTAACTGTGCACCCGATGCTGCGTTACTCCAGTTGTAAGCATACGGTTGCGAACCACCGGTAACATTTAAGGTAATTGTACCATCTGCATCTTTAGATGGGCACGATGGATTAGTGAACAGATTATTCATTACAATACCTGCAGGTTCTGCAACAGTTACACTACCGGTAGCCGAACACTGGTGGGTATCAAATACAGTAACAGCATAACTGCCGGCTGTAAGCCCGGGGTTAGTATTGCCGGGCAATATGGCAGAGTTGCTCCATGTATAACTGTACGGAGGTGTACCTCCTACAGCATCTACGGTTGCAGTGCCATCGGCATAACCCATGCAGCTAACATCGGTATGCGTTGTAGTAACTGCTATTGCAGCAGGCTGCCCAACCACCGATGTAAGCGACACCGAACAATAATTGGCATCGGTTACAGTAACTGTGTATGTAGCTGCTGTCAATCCATTTCGTATAGATGAAGTATCTCCATCGTTCCAAAGGTAAGTTAGCGGAGCAGTACCCTGGCTGGCAGTAATGGTAGCACGCCCATCGGCACCGCCGTAACACAATACATCGTTATGTGCTTCTGTGGCAGCAATGGCTGTTGGTTCGGTTATAACAACTGCTACAGTTACCGTACACAAATTAACGTCGGTACCTGTTACCGAGTAGTTGCCCGCAGGTATAGCCAACCTATCTTCTGTTTGTATGCCATCGGTCCATACATAACTATACGGCGATACACCACCGGAAACAGTTATATCAATAGCTCCCGTACTGCTACCGTTACAGGCTACATCTGTGTGTGTTTCGGCAATTGCTAAAATTGCGGGCTCTGTAATAACTGCAGTGCCTGTTGCAGAGCATTGGTGGTCATCGTATGCTACTAATTGATAACTGCCTGCCGCAAGGCCGGTACGGTCTTCGGTGTACACCATATCGCTCCATACAAAGCTGTAAGGCGATGTACCACCGGATGTAGTTACATCTATACTTCCGGTATTTTGCCCGTTGCAGGCAACATCAGTAGCTTGCAAAACCACAGCTAATTGTTGTGGTTCGTTTATAACCACGCTGGCAGTAACCTGGCATTGATTAAAATCGGTTACAGATAAAGTATAACTACCCCGTACCAAACCGGTACGGTTATCGGTACTTACGGCATCGTTCCAAAGGTATGTGTAGGGAGACGTGCCGCCTGTAACAGTACTGGTAATTGAACCATCATTACCACCAAAACACAATACATCGGTAGATTGTAGCGTAACATTCAGGTTAGATGCACTGGCTACGTTAACTGTTAAGCTGGCCGTGCATTGGTTTACATCGGCTACACCTACTGTGTATGTGCCTATAGACAAGGCACTACGATCTTCGGTTGTAGGTCCATCGGCCCATAAAAAGCTATATGGCGCAGTTGCTCCAGCCACGGTTATATCAATAGCTCCATCTGCGCCACCGCCACACGATACATTGGTATGGGTTTCTGTAACGGTTAAAGCTGTAGGTTCTGTAACAACAACCTGTATTGTGGCGCTGCACTGGTATGTGTCATACGCCGTAACTGCATAGTTGCCAGCGGCTATGTTAGCGCGGTCTTCGGTTTGAACGGCATCGTTCCATACATAAGTGTATGGATTTGTACCGCCGGTAGCTGTAATATCTATTCCTCCTGTGCTGGCCGCATTACATAATACGTTGGTGTGGCTTTCGGTTAATGAAAGTACCTGAGGCTGGTTAATTACAACCGTTGCAGTAGCGCTACACTGGTAGTTATCATACACAGTTACCGAATAGCTACCCGAAGGTATATTGGTTCTATCTTCTGTTACCACCAGGTCGTTCCAGCTATACGTGTAAGGCTGCGAACCACCCTGCGCAGTAATATCTATACTTCCGGTGTTTGTACCGTTGCAGGTTACATCGGTATGTGTTTCTGTAATGGTAAGTAATGCCGGCTCTGCTATATCTATACTTAAAGCAACTGAGCATTGGTTGTTATCTGTAGCTACAATTGAATAGTTGCCTGCGGGCAAACTACTTTGCGAGGAAGTACTAGGCAAGCCATTCCAGGTGTACGAATAGGGAGAAGTACCTCCGCCAGGGGTTAGGGTGATGCTTCCGGTATTATCGCCGTTACACTGTACATCGGTATGCTGTTCAGATACAGTAAATACCGGAGGCTCTGTAACTGTTGTACTGGCGCTGGCTGTACATTGCGCCGCATCGGTAACTATTACGGTATATGTACCAACAGGCACACCCGAAATGCTTTGTGTAGTGGCATTATTACTCCATTGATACGTATATGACGGCTGGCCGCCACCCACACTTATGTTTACAGCACCATCGGCACCACCATTGCAACTAACATTGGTAATAAAACCCGACAGCGACATTAACGGCACCACAGTTACCGTGGCCGATGCAATAGCTGTACAGTTTGCGGCACTGGTTACAGTAACGGTGTAGGTGGTAGTAGCCGTAGGCGATACTGTAATAGCTGCTGTGGTGCTACTGTTGCTCCACAAATAAGTTGCGCCACCACTTGCTGTTAAGGTAGTACTTGCTCCGTTACAAATTGTTGCGGTGGCTGGTGTAATAGCAGCTACCGGTGCTGCACCTATAGTTACCAGGCGCGATGCAGTTGCGGTACAGTTACCGGCACTGGTTACCGTAACTGTGTAAGTGGTATTAGCCGTAGGCGATACAGTAACAGATGCAGTAGTACCGCTGTTGCTCCACAAATAAGTAGCCCCACCACTGGCTGTAAGGGTAATACTGCCCCCCGGGCATACCGATGCAGATGCCGGCGTAATAGTGGCCGTTGGCGGGCTGTTAACCACAACTGTGGTGGTAGCTGTAGCAGTGCAACCACCGGTATAACTAACAGTTACAGTATAGGTACCAGCCATAGCAGTAGTTGCCGATGCTCTGGTAGGGTTTTGCTGAGTGCTGGTAAAACCACCGGGGCCACTCCAGTTATATGTGGCACCACCCGCAGCAGCTGTAAGCGAAATTGTTTGACCGGTACAATATGGGCCACCATTTCCGGCAGTTGCTGTGCCGCCGTTAGCACCTGTAACAGTTGCGGCAGAGCCTACAGAACAACCCAGGTTATCGCTTACCGTAAGCGTATAGTTACCGGCAGCCAGGCCCGTTATAGAATCGGGGCCGTTAATGTTATTATGTGTGGCAATTACGGCTCCGGTCGAATCTGACCATACATAGTCCCAAGGTGGCGAACCTAAGCCGGTAGCAACTATTTTGCCTACGCTGTTACCACAGCCGGTTGGTGTTACAACCAGCGTAGGTGGTGCGCAACAGGCAAGTGAGGCGGTAAAGTTCACAATAGGGTCGTTGGTGCAACCGGCGCTGCTCCACGAACCTGACTCCGAATCGCCAAGTGTGTTAATAGCCACCGCAAGACTGGCACCGGGTGTACACGAACCGGTAGGCCGTGTTGCTATCCGCCAGCAAAACGTACGCGGGCAGGTAGTGCTTACACCCACATCACCAAAGTTATTGCCGGGGTTACCATCTATAACACCTGAACTTGAACCGGATGTTGTTTCATAGAAAAAACCTGGCCCGTATGTAGTGCCCGATGAAGAACCCGTTACACTGTTATAATACCCCCAACTGGCGCCTGCTGTAGTAGCACAAGGCAATGGAATAGATGTGGGTGTTAAAGTAGATATATCCCAACCGGCACCAAAATCAAGATCAATACCATGTATCCAGTTCGCTGCTGTTTGGTTATAATTTGATACTGTAAAGCAAAACTGCACCACCTGGCCTGCACCATACGTGCCGTTTAAAGGGGCTGGCGTAACCTGAAGATCCTGTGCCAGTAAGCAGTTATCGCAATCGTAGTTATTTCTTATCACAAGCGTAAAATCGCCCATGTCGTTTATGTTACCACCCGATATCTGCAAATAGTAATAATCGTTAGGGGTTACCGGCTGAAAGGTTGCCGACAAGGCTCCACCGGTACCGGTAAAGCAACGTAATGGCAACAGGGCATTGCAGTTGTTGCCGTTGTATAAACTTACATTGGGGTTGTTAAGCGGGTTACCTGGCACACTGCTTATGCTAAAAACCAATTGCGTACCGGTAGCGCGAAATCTGTACCATACATCGGCACCCGGTGCAACACAACCCGATACCGCAGAATACGGCACTTCGGCTGTGGCGCCTTCATTGCTCAGGTTATGTGTAAGCGGAGAACCGTTGGAAATAGAGCCTGAGCCGCACGGTGGTGGTGTAGGCAAGGTTCCCAAATCGCAGGCACTGGTACAGGCATCGGGTATAGGTGCCAGACAGGCCGAACTTGGTGGAGGCGAGTTATCGAAAGCACAGATACCGAAAGACCCGTTGTTGTTGCCACCATACTCCCATACCCGTATATAAACTGTACTGCCCGGCGTTTGATTGATAACCGCCGATGGCATAGAATTTCCGTTCACATCATCAAAACACTGAGATAAGGTTAAGGCACTGCAACTGCTACCGGTGTAAATGGCCATACCGCCATCTGTAATTACATTGGCCTGGGTTTGCACCGTTAATGAACCCGATGCAGGCACTACGGCTGTAAACCAAACATCAAATCCGTTGTAACTGGCGCAACCGGGAGCAGGTACGCCTGTGCTGGCGGTAGAACCCGCAGTAGTACTGCTAATGGCATTACAGGATGTGCCAACCGTTAAAGCAGTGGCCGTACAAGGCTCGTCGCCTGCAGCTGCCGGAGGGGCTGTGCCACAAGTAACATTAAGCGGTATGCAGGTAGTATTGCTGGTACAGTTGTACTGATCTACCAAAACCCATAAAACACCGGTAAAAGAAGATGTCCAGGTAACAGTAGATTGTGTACCACAACCATCATCGTTATAGCCCAGGGCACCGCCACCGCCACTATTGTATAGCGTTATCTGCGAATCGAATGCCGTATTACCACAGGTAGAAAAAGTATATACATTGCCAGCTACAACATCTACAGCTACATACTGCCCACCCGTAATACAGTTGGTTATGTTCTCCGACGTGTTATTGCACAAAGGAGAGTAGCTAAGCAGGAATGTATTGTTGTTGGTACATTGTGCATTAACACCCATATACGGCCATGTAAAGACCGCCAAAACAGCCCAAATCCAAAATTTCATCATCTTTTACAAATATGTAGTGCCCCGAAATCCTTGTAAATTTACTCAGAATTATTGGAGAAATAACACCGGTAAAACCTACTACATAAGATTGTTTTTTAAGCAACTCATAAAAAACTGATTATTAATCAATATTGCATATAGCTATTAGTGTTAATATTTTTGCAAGTAAGCCCACAACCTGTCAAATATTGACTGCCGGGGATATTCACCTACACGATGGGTGAAATAAAAAAAGCGGCACACCGCCTTGGTGTGCCGCTTTTAATAGTAAGCATGTTAATGTTTAGAACAAATTCAACCAGGTACGCATGTGCTCCCAGCTCGCTCCTTCTACGCTAAATGCAATAATTGCCCATATCAGAAATGCAAACGGAGAAAATACCGTAATAATAAACCATTTCTTTTCATGCTTCAAGTGCATAAAGGTACCCATGATAAAGTACACCTTAACTACCGATGCAATGGCCATAGCCAGGTTAATCCATATTTTACCCATGCTGTTAGCTAAAAAGTGATCGTAAAATATAGCAAGCCCCACCTCTGCAATAGTTACTACCGACAGAATAACAATCGTTTTTAAAACGTCTTTTTTACTGTCGTTGTACTCTTCTACGGTCCAATGTAAGTGGCCTTGTACTGGTTCATCAAAGTTCATATGCTAAAATTATATTTTTAATAAAATTGTTTTCTGAATAAAAATTAAAGAAGGTAGAAGCAAAGGAATACATACACCCAAACAAGGTCTACAAAGTGCCAGTACAAACCTATCTTTTCAACCATTTCGTAGTGGCCAACACGGTCAAAGCGGCCATTGGCAGCTTCAACAGCCAACCAGGTGTTTAATACCACACCACCCAGTACGTGTAAACCGTGAAAACCGGTAATTACAAAGAACAACTGACCGAAGTTTTGAATTTTAGTAGTTTCAGAAAAAGTGGTTGGTGTCATACCATCAGCTATCAGGTGGGTCCACTCCAGATACTGGCAACCCAGGAACGCTATACCGCAAATGATAGTTGGTATCAAAAATTTAACTACACCGTCTTTATTCATACGGTAACCTTCCTGTACGGCGCGTACCATTGTCCACGAGCTAACAATCAGCAGGAACGTCATAAAACTAACAAACACCAACGGCAGGTTCATTCCATCAAGCCCATGAACAGGAATTGAAGAAAACACCTCTGCCGGTTTTGGCCAATCGGCAGATTGGGTAAACCGTAGCGATGCATAAGCAATCAGAAAAGATGCGAAAGTGAAGGTGTCCGAAATAAGAAAATACCACATCATTACCTTTCCGTAACCTGCCTTGAACGGTGAGCCTCCCCCACCCCAAAGTTCATTTGCAGATTCTTCACCATGATGCGCTGTAGCGTGTGCTGACATACTCTTAAAATTAATCGTTATTAGTTAGTTAATTATCTACTTATCGGTAATTCAAATAAAAAAATACATACAAATACACCCAAACAGCATCTACATAGTGCCAGTAACTTACCAGCAGTTCAAGATGCAGTTGTCGCTTGGGGTTAATAATGCTGCGCAACTCATATATTGGGTCCTTACGGCTACGGAAGGCGTCTATTATAAACACCAACATAACCAGCAATCCTACAATGATATGCACCCCGTGAGAGGCTGTAATAACGTAAATAAACGCACCCGAAAGGTTTTCGGTTAACGTCATACCTCCGTTAATCATCACATTCCACCCTCCTAACTGTAATACCAAAAATAGGCACCCCAGTATAAATGAAAAGAACATTAACCAGCGAAACTGCACAAACTTTGCTTTGCGGTAACTGATTAGTGCTGCATGTATACAAACACTTACTGCTATTACCGATAGCGTGCTGAACATAAAAATGGTAGGCAACTTAAAGTTTTCCCAAACTCTGTAATCTCCCTTTTTTACCAGCAATGCGCTTGTTAACGCTGCAAAGAACATACTCATCGAAGCCATTGCAATCCAAAGCGCCAGCTTCTGCGGGTGTACCCCGTTATACTCAGTTTTCTCTTTTATTACATCTTGCTCACTCACAGCTTATAATTTCCCCAACAACAATGCCAGCTGTACAACCGGCAAATACAAAAATGAACCAAACATCAACACCCGTGCAGATTTATCATCGCAGGCGCGGTAATGGTTCCATGCCATCCACAAAAAAACTGTACCTGTAATACCTGTAATTATTGCCGATAGTGTACCTACCATATCCAGAAAGAAAGGCAGCATAGAAACTACCAGCAACACTAATGTATAAATAACATTTTGCACCGCACTCATACTTGTTTTGCCACTAGCCGAAGGCAGCAACATAATACCCGCTTTTTTATAGTCATCGTACTGTACCCAGGCAATTGACCAAAAGTGAGGGAACTGCCATACGAACTGTACACTGAAAAGCATGATAGCAATGTAGTCGATACTACCGGTAGCACATACGTACCCAATCATGGGAGGCAATGCCCCTGGTATAGCACCTACAAAAACAGCAATGGGAGAAACACGCTTTAGCGGTGTATATACAAACGCATAGCTAAGCAGCGATATAGCAGATAATACACCAGCCACCGGATTGAAAAAATACGTAAGTATCAATAATCCCGAAATACCCATAGCACCGGCGGCCATTACAGCCTCCATCACATTCATACGCTCAGTAGGCAATGGGCGGTTCTCTGTGCGCTTCATCAACTTATCAATGTCGCGCTCTATTATCTGGTTTATGGCGTTAGACGCTCCGGTTACCAGCATACCACCTATAGCCAGCAATATAATGCTGGTAACATTAAGCGTAGCGGGTGCTGCAAATAAATAACCTATAACAGCCGAAAACACTACCAGAAAACTAAGACGAAACTTAGCCAGCGCTGCATAGTCGCTGATTTTCTGGCGTATTAACTGCCCTTTTGTTACTTGTATTGCTTTAGACTTTATCATTACTACTTACTGAATAAAACTATTAGTGATGAGGAATTTCTCCGGGTTTAAGTGGCTCGGTCTGTGGTATAAACTCACGTCCGTTAACACCGTAATCGTATGGCCAACGGTGTACGCTTGGTATATCGCCTGGCCAGTTGCCGTGCAATCTGTCGATAGGTGCAGACCATTCCAGCGAGGTGCTCCCCCATGGGTTAGCATAGCCGTAACCACCTTCTTCTCTCTCTGCCTGTACCTTTCTACCTTTAAATATGCTGTAGAAGAAGTTGATGATAAATACAAACTGAGCAAGGAATACGATAATGGCCGCGATGCTTATGAACTCAGCCAGGAAGTTGAAGTTGTTGAATGTTTCGAAGTTAGCATAGGTGTAGTAACGACGAGGCAGACCGGTCATAAAGTGCATAGGGAAGAAAATTGCGTATGCACCAATCATGGTCAGGTAGAAGTGAATTTGTCCCAGCGTTTCGTTCATAAAACGACCGTATAAACGAGGGAACCAGTGGTAAACACCGGCAAACATACCGAAGAATGCAGATACACCCATTACTATGTGGAAGTGGGCAACCACAAACATGGTATCGTGCAACTGAATATCGATAGCCGAGTTACCAAGTATGATACCAGTAAGACCACCGGTAATGAACATCGATACAAAACCGATGGCAAATAATGCAGGTGTACTTAACCTTACTTTACCACGCCAGATTGTTCCTATCCAGTTAAATACCTTAATAGCCGATGGTATCGCAATCATTAACGTAAACAGGGTAAACACAGCACCTAAGCTTGGGTTAAGACCTGTTACAAACATGTGGTGCGCCCATACTATGAACGACAGGATAAGGATGGCGATAATTGAAAACACCATCGCTTTGTAACCGAAAATAGGTTTGCGTGAGTGTACCGAAAGAATTTCAGATACCAGACCCATGGCTGGTATAATGATGATGTATACCTCTGGGTGGCCCAGGAACCAGAACAAATGCTGGAACAAAATAGGAGTACCACCTTTGTAGGCTAACAGGTTACCGTTTATGATAATATTATTCAGGTAGAAGCTTGTATCCAGCAAACGGTCGAACTCTAATAAAACACAACCAGCCAACAGGGCAGGGAACGAAAGTACACCGATTACAGCAGTGAACAATAGCGCCCACATAGTAAGTGGCATACGGAACATGCTCATACCTTTGGTACGCATGTTAAGTACAGTAGCTATGTAGTTAAGACCACCCAATAACGATGATACGATAAACAAAGTCATACCCAATATCCAAAGGTCGAAACCAAGGCCCGAACCCAGGTTAACACCGGTATCGCGCAAACCGTTAAGCGGTGGGTAAGCTGTCCAACCACCAGAAGCAGGACCAGTTTGGATAAAGAATGAGAAGAACATAACCACACCGGCTGCAAAAAAGAACCAGTACGATAGCATGTTAATAAGCGGCGATGCCATATCGCGTGCACCTACCTGATAAGGAATAAGCAGGTTAGCAAATGTACCGCTCAAACCACCGGTTAACACGAAAAACACAAGAATAGTACCGTGCATGGTAACCAATGCATAGTAAAACTCCTGGCTTATGCGGCCACCCTCTGCCCATTTACCTAAAAAGGTCTCAAGAAAAGGGAATGTTTCGTTTGGCCAACCCAACTGCAAACGGAATAGTATAGACAGCAAGCCGCCTACTACACCCCAAAACATACCGGTAATCAAAAATTGCTTGCTTATCATCTTGTGATCCTGACTGAAAATATATTTCGTCAGAAACGTTTCTTCATGATGATGCTCTTCGTGGCCATGTACATGGCTGTGATGGGCGTCGGTGTGTGCTGTTGCAATATCCATATCGTATATTTAATTTCTCTGGTTATTCTAAATATTATTTTTTAATAAGCATGGCGGTTGGCTTGGCTGCCTCAGTAGCAGTACTGTCAGTAGCTGCTGTTTCAACAGCTGCAGGAGCCTCTTCAGCCGGTGCTGGTTGGTAGGTAGGTGTTTGCTTGGCTAACCACTCATCGTACTCTTTTTGGTCAACTACCACAACCTCACGCTGCATACCAAAGTGCGATTTACCACACAATTCGGCACAGGCAAGCTCATATTTAAATGTTTGCCAACGTGGCTGTCCTGTCTCAGGGTTAATGGTTTGCCACCATGGTTGTGTTTTAAGATATTGCTGCATTTCGGCAGTTGTCATAGTTGGGGTAAAGTAAAATTCTGTAGGTAGGCCCGGTACGCAGTCCATTTTAACACGGAAATGCGGCAGGAAGAAGCTGTGCAGTACATCCTGTGCACCAAGTTTCATAAGTACCGGACGGCCTTTTACCAGATACAGTTTATCGCTGATAAAATCATCATGGCTCTTAGGGTCGTTCCAGTTAATACCTAATTCGTTGGTAGGCGATACGTGTTCTCTATCAATGATACGCTCACCGAACTTACCATCCTTACCCGAATAACGCAAAATCCAGTTGAATTGTTTTCCGGTAACTTCTATCACCAGCATGTTTTTGGCGCGGCTTTCTACATCAAAAATCTGCGACCAACGATGCATACCCAAACCCACCAGAACTGATAGTACTACAGCTGGAATAACGGTCCATACAATTTCCAGGTTATTGTTATGTGGGTAGAAATACGAGTCGTGTCCGTGGCTTTCGTTGTAGCGGTAAGCAAACCAAAACAAAGCTGTTTGGGTTAGTACAAATACCACCAGGAGTATTATCATGGTCAGGTTAAACAGAAAATCTGTTTGCTCGCCATGTATCGAGGCGGCTTTAGGTACCATAACCGGCATCAGTATTTTAAAGCACATGGCCGATCCCACAAACATGGCTACCAGAAATGCAAGCAGGAAATAACCGTTCCACTTGCTCTGGCTGGTGTAATCCAGTTTGCCGTTTTTCAATTCGGTAGTTAACTCACTTGCTCTGGCAATTAATACCAGCACCGCAAACAACAACGCTACAACCGCAAAACTTAAAAATGCTATCATGATGATTAATGTTTCTTTCTGTTTATCAAAAATACAATTACGAGTATGTTACTGTCAGTTTCTCAGCCTCTTTCAGGTATGGGTCGCTTTCAGGAACAATAGGACGCTTAGACAAGTTAAGGAAAAATGCGAACAGGAATGCTCCCAGAAAACCTATAAATATCATTATCTCACCTATTCCTATGCTAGAGTAGTTGGTAACCGGAGCCTCATGATGGCCACCTTTACCATGTTCAGCACCTGCAGCATGTGCCTCGGTACCGTGAGCGGCACCAGCATGTCCTTCTGCATGAGCAGCTTCACCGTGTGCAGCCTCCTCGTGTTTAACTTCTGTAGCAACTGCTTCTTTATTTTCGGTAGCGTGGGTTGCATCGGTAGCAGCCGCAGGGTGTGCTTCGTGCTGTGCATAAAGTACCACTTTCTCTGTTTGGGCAGCAGCATGGTGCTCACCAGCGCCGGCAGCATGGTGGCTAACCGCATTACCCGATTCGAAGAATGTGTAATTGAAGAAATCTACATAGTGGCCAAAAATAAGCAGGGCAGCACCAAAGCCAATCAGCTTGAAATTTCTTTTTGCACTTCTCTTAATCAGGAAGAACAGCGGGAACAGGAAGTTTACAATAAGCGCAAAGAATACAGTAAACTTAAAGTAAGGCTCGTCAAATCGTTTAATCCAGAAGTTAGTCTCTTCAGGCATGTTGGCATACCACTGTAACATAAACTGATCAAACCACAGATATGTCCAGAAGATAGAGAAACCAAACAACAGTTTACCCAAATCGTGTACGTGGTTTTCGTTAACCTGGTGCAGATAGCCTTTAGATTTCAGGTAAATAACCAACAGGATAGTCATAGCCCAGGCAGCGCAACCATAGCTGGCAAAGTTATACCAACCAAACAGGGTGCTGTACCAGTGTGGGTCCAAGCTCATAATATAATCCCAAGAAGCAGCCGATTCTGTAACAGCAAATGTTACGATGAAAGCAGCAGCAAGTAGTTTAGAGTTCTTGTAAGTCTTAGGGTCTGTTTGGTTAGGGTTACCAAAAAACTTGTTCATGTACCATGAAAAACCAGCCCAAAGGAAAGCATAAGCTACTATACGGCTAATCCAGAATACCTCTGAGAAGAATACCACTTTAGTAGTGTGTATTTCTTTAACCGGGGTTTCATGAACTATGTGCAGTATGTGCTGGTAAAGTGTATGAACATTCAAAATACCTAACACCACTATTGCTACCAATACAAAACCGCTTACACGCACAAAGGCCGCCATAGATAGGAAAATACGCTTGGTAAGCACGTTCCAGCCGCCATAAGCAAGCTGCGGAGCTGCTACTGCAAACATACCAAACAGAGATATACCGGTGAAGTAGTAGGTGTTAGCCAACAGGTTTGACCAGAAACGAGAGTGGCTATTTGCCGGGTGCAGCAGGAATACCCACACCAGTCCGAGCAAACCTATGCCCATCATAACGAAGAGTTGTTTCTTCAGTTTGTCGGTAAATTGAAAAGTATCATTCATCTTTTATCTGTTTTCAGTTTCTTTAAGTTTAGTACTATTTAGTGTTTTGCAGCTTCAGCTTTTTCATCTTTAGGTGCTTCGGCAACAGTGCCCGGGGCTATACCGGCCAGGCTCTTAATGTAGTGTATCACTTTCCATCTTTCGTTAACCGAAAGCTGGAAACCGTAACCACCCATCATATTTTTACCATAGCTAACCGAGTAAAATATAGAGCCGTCTTTCATTGGAGGCAACAAGGTTTTGTATGGCTGAGGGCGGGCTGTAAAAGGGCCATCACCACCACCTGGCAATTCAATCAACTGACCGTTGCCTTCGCCTTTTTCGCCGTGACAAGGTGAGCAGTTAATATCATATAAGCGTTTACCTTCTGCCAGGTTTTCAGCGGTATAGGCCAATGGATCCTGAATCTCGTTACCGGCACGTACACGCTCTGCATCCTGATCAGGTATGGCATATGAGTAATGGTTCTTCATTACATAGCTGGCCAATAATGCGCTGTTGGTTTTAATTTTCTGGTCATCGGGTATATAACCATAAGGTATGGTACCTGCTACTGGTTTACGGGCCGACATATTAAAGCCTTCCGGAGTTTTAATCTCACTCTCTGCATAAGTTTCGTATGCGTTTGAGTAGGTCATGTCCGGCATATATATTCTACCGGTGCGGTCTTTACCTGCGCGGTCGCATGATGTAAACATCAGGGCTGCGGCAGCTACTACAGGAACCAGTTTTATAATTTGTTTTCTCATTGTAAGGCTATTCAGTTTCTTATTTGTGTTGGTTTGTACCCTTATTATAGTTCATCTTGTCCGGCAAATACTTTGTCTTTCACCTCTACAGCGCCCTCTTTGGTGCAAAGGCCTTTGATGTCGCTTATCTGGGTATCGCTCAGTTTTTCAGCATCAAACACCAATGCAAAGCGGTCGTCGGTAGTGCGCTTGTCGTAAATGCGTGGTACACGGCCCGGCCACAGTTTGTTACGTACCAGGTAGGTAAGTGTCATACCCCAGGCAGAGAACAATACGGTTAACTCGAACGTGATAGGAATAAACGAAGGTAGCGGCCAGTTAGGTTTACCACCAAAGTTGATAGGATAGTTAGTGGTCATTACCCAGGTCATAAAAGTAAGAGCCAGCGTTGTACCGGTAGCACCAAAGAAGAAACCGGCAGTGTGCAGACGGCTTTCTTTATAGCCCAGCGCATCTTCCAAACCGTGAACCGGGAATGGAGTTATGCTATCGTAAATTTCTATACCCTTTGCGCGGATATGCTCAATGGCATGAAGATATACCTCCTCATGGTCCCAAAGGCCCACTACAAATTTGTTCGGTCTTGCTGTTGTAGCACTCATGTATTTTGAATTACTATTTTATCTAATGCTTTTACTTCAATTAATTACCTTTCGAATCTTTATCCAGCGGGCCTACAGTAGTCATACCTACATAGCCACCGTGTGCAGCACCTTCTTTCTTGGCGCGCTCTGCTTTGGCAACTTCCGATGAAATTCTGAAGATTGATTTAACCTCGGCAATAGCGATAGTAGGGAAGAAACGGCTGAACAACAGGAATAAGAACAGGAACATAAACATAGAGCCTACATAGATGCCTATATCTACCCAGGTAGGTGAGAAATAAGCCCAGCTTGATGGCAGATAATCATCGGCAAGCGAGGTAACGATAATTACAAAACGCTCGAACCACATACCTATGTTTACGAATATCGACAGGATAAAAGTAACATACAGGTTGCGGCGTAGTGGCTTAAACCAGTAGAACTGTGGAGATACCACGTTGCAGAACATCATTAATGCGTATGCCCAAAGGTACTTACCCAAAATACGGTTATAGAAAGCAAACTGCTCGTAAAGGAAACCAGAATACCAGGCTATGAAAAGCTCGGTAAGGTAGGCTATACCTACTATCGAACCGGTTAGTACGATGATTTTGTTCATCGATTCGATGTGGTTAACCGTTATGTAGTCTTCCAGGTTAAATAGTTTTCTCGAAATCAGCATCAGGGTTTCCACCATGGCAAAACCAGAGAAGATAGCACCTGCCACGAAGTATGGAGGGAAAATGGTGGTGTGCCAGCCGGGTATTACCGAAGTTGCAAAGTCGAACGATACGATAGTGTGTACCGAAAGTACCAGCGGAGTAGAAAGACCTGCCAAAACCAGTGATAGTGACTCAAAACGCTGCCATTGTTTGGCATTACCTTGCCAACCGAAAGAAAGCAGGTTATAGATGTATTTTCTCCATTTGCCTTTTGCACGGTCGCGTACAGTTGCAAAATCTGGCATAAGGCCCGAGTACCAGAACAACAATGAAACCGAGAAATAAGTAGAGATCGCAAATACGTCCCAAAGAAGCGGTGAGTTAAAGTTTACCCAAAGCGGACCACGGGTGTTAGGCAGCGGGAAGATAAAACCTGCATCCCATACACGGCCCATGTGGAAGATTGGGAACATACCCGCGCATATTACCGCAAATATCGTCATCGCCTCGGCAGCACGGTTAATACCTGTACGGTAGCGCTGACGGAAAAGTAACAAGATAGCCGAGATTAGTGTACCTGCGTGGCCGATACCGATCCACCAAACGAAGTTGGTAATATCCCATGCCCAACCAATTGTTTTGTTCAATCCCCAGGTTCCGATACCGAACCAAACGGTCCAGCCTAAGCAGAACACAAAGAAAAGAGCGCCGGCGCCTGTTATCAGCGTGGCTATCCACCACATGGTTGAGTTTCTTTCAACCGGGGCTACCAGATCATCAGTGATCTTGGTGTAGTTTTTATCCATCCCGTTAATGAGGGGCTCCCGGAATTCTGATTCGTATGCGTGCATGTTCTTTTTTTTCTATTTTACAGTTTACAGTTTTCTACTTCTATAGGTCTATGTGCCCTTATGATTCGTGGTAGTAATCTATTACCTCGTATTTCTTCTCCACATCGGTGTTGCGTACCTGTGTTAAGTAGAACACGTTTGGCATAGTGTGTATTTCTTCAATTACGCCGAAGGTTCTTTCATCTTTAAACAGTTTGTAAACCTCGCTGGTCTTGTCGTTTCTATCGCCAAATACGATAGCACCGGTAGCGCAGGCTGTCTGGCAGGCTACTTTAGCGTCACCGTCTTTCAATAAACGGTTACCTTTTTTAGCTTCCAGCTTAGCTGACTGAAGACGCTGAACACAGAATGAACATTTCTCCATTACACCACGCGAACGTACCGTAACATCAGGGTTCAGTACCATGCGGGTAAGTGGCTCGTGCAGACCCAGTTTATCGGTAACCACATCCGGGTGGTTATCGTTGCTGGTGCCATATTTTGCATCAAAAGCATCGGCCTGCTGGTAATCGTACCAGTTAAAGCGGCGTACTTTGTAAGGACAGTTGTTAGCGCAGTAACGGGTACCAATGCAACGGTTGTAAGCCATCTGGTTAATACCCTCGCTGCTGTGGTTGGTAGCGGCTACCGGGCACACGTTTTCGCAAGGTGCGTTGTCGCAGTGCTGGCACAGCATCGGCTGGAACACCACATCCGGGTTATCGGCAGTGCCGGTGTAGTAGCGGTCTATACGCAGCCAGTGCATTTCGCGGCTACGGATAACCTGATCTTTACCTACTACAGGCACGTTATTTTCTACGTTACAAGCTACTACACAGGCCCCGCAACCATCGCAGGCGTTCAGGTCTATAACCATGGTCCAGTGGTGGCCAGGGTAAACGTGTGTAGGGTAAAGCGTAACGCTCTCTTCCAGTATTTCTGCACGCTCTTCGTTACCGGCAGCAGGGTTCTTTTTGTACTCTGACAGGGTAGTTTCTTTAACCGTTTTACGGGTTTTAACGCCGCCCAGGTCTTTCAGGGTAATGTTAAAGTGCGTTTGGGTAATAGCCAGTTTTTTAACCGCACCGGTGTTCTCTATGGTAGCTTTGGCTACATCTATAAAGTTACCGTCTTTGGTACCAAGCAGGCCAAACACGTTTTTACCTATTTTCAATTCGTCGTTAGATACGGCAGTACGGCCATAACCCAGTGCAATACCAAATACACCTTCCGGTGTGCCAGGTACACCAACTACAGGCAGTTCTACCGAATGGCCATTGGCTGTAAGTTTACCTACGGCATATTCTTTGGCTTTAAAGTCAGGATCGATGTTGTAGCCGTTTTTGCTCAACCAACGTGGGCTGGCTACAATGTAGTTATCCCAGGTTACTTTGCTTACAGGGTCTGGTAGCTCCTGCAGGTATGGGTTATCAGCCCAGAAACCATCGCCCACCGCAATTGATTCATACAGTTTAACCTGCATGCCAGTACCCAGTTCACCAGCCGCAGCGTTTACAGCCGCTACAGCAGCAGCAACATCGCCACCGGCATAGCTGGCACTACCTGTAGCAGGTAATTCAACTTCACCATCGGCTACAGCGTTATCCCAGAAAGCCCAGAAACCGTTGTAGGTAGATTGTTTACCATAAAAATTGGTTTCCCAGTTTTTCTTCAGGTACTCATAGTATGAACCTTCTTTACCGCTCCATTTAAGCAGGGTTTCCTGAAACTGGCGGGTATCGAATAATTTAGATATAGCAGGTTGGGTAGTGTTCAGTATACCGGCTTTTGGCTCAGCATCGTTCCAGCTTTCCAGCCAGTGGTTATCAGGCAGGTTGTAAGTACATATAGCCGATGTTTCGTCAATGCGGTTGGCAAACGAAACAGATAGCTCGGCTTTCTTAATAGCTTCGGCCAAACCTTTTACCGGTGCATTGTGTACAGGGTTGCTTTCGTAGAAAAGAACCGCTTTAATGCTACCGTTGTTCAAACCTTCAACCAGGGCAGTGGCTGCTTTATCCGAACCTTGTTTGGTGTTGTACGGGCGATCCCAGGTAATAGTAGTACCGTAGTTGCCCAGCGCGTTGTTAATAGCATTAACTACCAACTGCGCGTTTGTATCGTTGCTGCCGCTAACTACCAGACTGCTGCCTTTGGCATCCAGCAGGTCTTTACCGGCTTTGTTTATTTTTTCGTTTTTAGATGAACCGGCACCTGTTACAATGTTATACAGGTCAACCAGTGCAGTTAGTTCCTCGCTTGGTTTAACCGATACACGAACATCGGCTTTGTAACCGGTGATGGTAGGAACCGACTCTATCTGATAGTGGCGGCTCATTTCGGTTTTATCTTTGCTTACGCGGCGGTTTTCTGCCCAATCGGCCGAAAATTCGGTAGGCGATACCCAGGTACCCAGAAAATCGGCACCAACACCTACTATAACTTTTGCTTTAGCAAAATTGTAAGAAGGTATCTGGCGTTTGCCAAACGACTTTTCGTTGGCATCCAGCATACCTGAGTAAGAAATACCATCGTATTGCAGATGTTCAAATTTACCGGCACCCAGCGAGTTACCAAATTCAGCTATAACAGCTTTAGTGGTAGGAGATATTACTGAGTTGGAGAAAAGTACAACTTTACCGCTTACGGCTTTCAGCTTCTCTCCAATTTCTTTATCGGCTACTTCCCAGGTAATATTCTCTTTACCACGTTTAGGGTTACGGAAACGGGCGCTATCGTACAGGCTAAGGATAGATGCCTGTGCACGGGCGCTTGAACCGCCTTTGGTTACACGGGCATTCTTTTTCTCGCGCGATTCTATTTTAATAGGGCGTCCTTCGCGGGTTTTTACCAGTACAGCTTCATAGTCGCCACCCTGGTAAAATGTAGATGCATAATAGTTGGCTATGCCCGGGGCCACCTCTTCTGGTCGCCACACGTAAGGTATAGACTTACGCAGCGGCATTTCGCAGCTGGCTGCAATTACTGCAGCGGTAGTGCTGAAACCAAGCATTTTCAAAAAGTCTTTTCTGCTCGATTTACCCGTGGTTACAGGCTCGGTAATAGAACTTAAAACAGGAAGCTCGTCGGCAAATTCCTTGTCGGCAACAGCGCGATAACCTTCCAGTTGCTCTTTTTCTTCTATTCCTTTCCAGTAGATTTTATCTGACATATTATGTATTTCGAATTTCAGGTTTAACGTTCTATTGCTTTACTCCCTCTCTAACTATTAATAGTGACAGCGTTGGCACTCGGTACCACCTACAGTGGCAACTGTTACGCGGTCAAGCGATTTATCTTTAAGTTTCTGGTGCAGGCTCTCGTAAGCGGCGTAGTAGTTGTTAGATGCAAACTGCACATCGGTGTTGCGGTGGCAGTTAATACACCAGCCCATTGAAAGCGGCGAGTACTGGTAAACTTCTTCCATTTGCTCAATAGTACCGTGGCAGGTCTGGCATTTAACTTTACCGGCATTTACGTGCTGGGCGTGGTTAAAGTAAACGTGGTCTGGCAGGTTGTGGATACGTACCCACTCTACCGGCTTGGCTTTGCTCTCATCGTACGATTTGCTGGTTGGGTCCCAACCTACAGCAGCGTATATTTTAGCAATTTCTTCTGTACCATATTTAGGGCCTTTGCTTACCTGCTTGTGGCAGTTCATACAGGTATTAAGCGATGGTATGTTTGAGTGCTTACCATTGTTGGCAGTACTGTGGCAGTACTGGCAATCTATTTTGTGGGTACCTGCATGCAGTGCGTGCGAAAACTTAATAGGCTGGCTTGGCTGGTAACCTTGCTGGCGGCCAAAGTGCGTAACCGAATCTACAGTAAAGTACATTACCACTACAATACCTATAAGAATAGCAGCCGCTTTAAAATTGGTTGATTTGTAGAAAGGAGCAGAAGGTTGTTGAACCTCACCCGATTTCTCGGCAACTATTTTATCAAGACGGTTGGTTACACTTACCAATATAACAACCAGTAACACAAGCAGCAATACAAACAGGTATAGAGCAGTGTTAGAGCTTTCTTCTTTAGGGGCATCTGCACCACCGGCTGCAGGGGCAGCGGCTGCAACAGGAGCGCCACCGGCATCCGGGTTCTCTACGTACAGTAGTATGTCATCAATCTGCCCTTCGTTCAGGTTAGGGAACAGGTTCATCTCCGATGGACGGCTGTTAGCCATATCCACGGCGTATTTGTAACCACCGCCTACAGCGTCCTTCCAGTTACGGATCCAGGTGTATAACCACTGTTTGCCGTTTTTGCCCTTATGCTCGCCGGCACCCTCCCAACGGGCAGTAACACCCTGTAAGGCAGGGCCGGTACCATCGGCTTTGGGGTTATGACAGGCTGCACAGTTGCTCTTGAAAAGAGACTTACCCTCATTCCATTTGGCCTTATCAACTTCGGCATTGGCAAACAAAAAGCCAACGCTGAACAATACAGTGAATAAGGTTGTGAGAGTAAATAGTTTAGAGGCGCTTTGATTATTTTCTGACTTCATGGAGAAGAGAATTGTCATGGAATTGTAAAAAATTTCGGCGGCAAATATGTATCAGCGAGGTTAAATAACCAAAAAATGCACAATAAAATTTGCATCTGTTTTTTCAATTTGGATTTATTATAAATACACCCCCAAAATCCTTATCTGGCAAGGGTTTCAGCCCTGTTTTTGTATCCGTTAATTTACCCGTTGTTGATATGTGCATAATAAGACACCCCTATCCGGCCACCATTTATACAAACCGCAGCCTAAAATTTTAACATTGTTCATTCGTCTATTTGCAACTGCCTCACATTCAGCTATTTTATCATATCGGCACAACTGTCAAAATCAAACGGTTAATCCATCCAATAAAAAATACATTCGCTAATAAAAAATTACCGTATGAATAACAACTTTCGCCATGCCTTGTTTGCGCTGTTTTTATCTTCTGTGTTAATTTCGTGCAAGGGAAAAAACAGCATGCAAACACCTGCTAACCAAACCACCACCATACAGGTTAAAGAGGAGGATATTACCTACACCGCCGATACGGTTACATTGCACAGTTATGTGGCTTATAATCAGAATGATACAAGCATAAGACCGGTAGTAATAGTAGTACCCGAGTGGTGGGGGCTTAACGACTATGCCAAAGGCCGGGCCCGCCAGCTGGCCGAACTGGGCTACCTGGCTATAGCCATAGATGTGTACGGCAACGGCCAAACGGCCGATAACCCGGATAAGGCCAAAGCACTGGCCATGCCTTTTTACCAAAACCCAGCCATGGGCAAACAGCGGTTTGATGCAGCGCTAAATAAGATAAAAACCTACCCCATGGCCGATACTTCGCGCGTGGCGGCTATAGGCTACTGCTTTGGAGGTGGCCTGGTGTTAAATGTGGCCAGGCTGGGCGAAGACATCAAAGGTGTGGTAAGTTTTCATGGTAGCCTGCTTGGCACGCCGGTAAATAAAGAGTTGCTGAAAGCCAACATACTGGTATGCCACGGCGAAGCAGACCCGTTTGTACCCGCCACAGAAGTAGCCGGGTTTAAAAAGCAAATGGACTCGGTAGGGGCCGCCTATACCTTTAAAGGCTATGCCGGTGCAACCCATGCCTTTACCAACCCCAATGCTACCGAAATGGGTAAGAAGTTTTCTTTACCTATAGCCTACAACGCAGCAGCCGACACCGCTTCGTTTAAAGATATGCAGGATTTTCTGGGTAAACTGTTTCAATAATGACCAAGCAATGTTCCCAATGTGGTGCTTCGTTTACCTGTAGCGCCGATTTGCCGACAGGGCAATGCTGGTGTAACAACCTGCCCAAAATAAAACCAACCGATAACAGCGATTGCCTGTGCCCGGAATGCCTGGCAGAAAAAATTGAAACCCTAAAGGCAGCCCACCCGGAGCTAATTGTTACTACCACTAATAAATAAAAAAGGGGGCCTGGCCCCCTTTTTTATTTCGAAACACAATTGTTCTTTATTTTTTCCATTTAATGCCACAACCAATTGCCTTTGTAAAATTGGTAGGCACCTCTTTACCAGCCACTAACGCATCAACAGCCGATTCTACATATTTTTCTTTAACGGCGTTGGCATCGTCGCTGTTATCATCTATAGCGCCAATGTACTTCACTACGTTGCCTTTGGCTTCTTTCTTTAAAACAAACACATGTGGGGTACGGGTAGCACCATACGTTGCGGCTATAGTCTGTGCCTCATCGTGCAGGTACGGGAAACTGAATTGCTTGGCACGTGCACGCTTACGCATGTTCTCAAAATTATCTTCAGGGTACTGTGCCGCATCGTTAGGGTTAATAGCAATAACCGGATAGCCTAACTGGCGGTACTTTTGGTCAAGCGCTATAATGCGGTCTTCGTACTTAATGCTAAACGGACAATGGTTGCAGGTAAATACCACAATAAAGCCCTTGGCATCTTTATAATCTGCCAGCGAAACCTCTTTATTGTTTACATTTTTAAGTTTAAAGTCGGCGGCCTCGTCACCCACTTTGTACCCGCCTTCGGGCTTAAACGATGCTGCCATTACAAAAATTATCATGGCAAGAAAAACAACTTTTTTCATACTGATTTGATTTTATACCTGTTACTGCAGGTTGGTTTTAATAATTGAATCTAATTCGGTTTGTGTAAAATCTCCTTCTCTAAAATAAACCTTTTTACCTCCTTTGTACATAATGGTAGCCGGTATAGAACCACTCCACTCCTTCTCTATTTTATCAATCCATACATTGGGGCTGCCGGCATTTAAAACATAGCAGGGCAAGTGTATGTTCTTTTGCTTAACAAATTTATCTACGGTTTCTATTTCGCGCGGGTAGTTCAAACTTACAAATACAATTTTCACTTTCTGATTGCCGAAAGTTTCGGCTGCTTTTTCAAAAAATGGCATTTCGGCCACGCAGGGCTTACACCAGGTAGCCCAAAAATTAACCACATACAAGGTATCGTTATCTTTAACATGTGCCTGTTGCAACTGTTCCAGCGAAATTTCACTCACGTTATATGACTGATTTAAAGCAAAAACAGACACCAGTGACATTAACCATGCAATCATGCCTGCAATTTGTGGGTTTTATAGCTAAGTATTATCTAAAAAATGGTAATTGGGTTATTTGTTAACAGCGCAGCCTGTTATCTGATTTTAATTAGCAGATACCTTATATTGGATTAACAAATAATTACTTGATTTGCCGCCCGTTTTTAAAACCGGATATTTATGAAACAGTTTTTTCTTTTAGCACTAATAGTACTGGCGGCCTTCAACGCCAACGCCCAGTTAATAATTAACGAAGTATCGCAAGGTGTAAGTAACGGCGAATATGTAGAGTTACTGGTAACCGGCACCCCTACCTGTGGCGGCAGCAATACCGTGGATATACGCGGCTGGATAATTGACGACAATAACAGCTGGCATGCTACCGGTTCGGGCACAGGTATAGCCGGCGGGCACGTACGTTTTGACAGTATAGCACAATGGGCCAACGTTAAAATAGGCAGCCTGATAGTTGTGTATGACAATGCCAATATATCGTCGTTTACAAATGATGTTTCTGATTCGAATAACGACCAGGTGTATATAGTACCGGTAAGTTCATCGGTATTGCAAAAAAACACCACCCTGCCTGCCAGCGGAGGCTCTATGACTACTTATGCTACTGCCACCACGTACTCCGGCACCGGAGTTTGGGGCATACTGGGTATGGCTAATGGTGGCGATGCATTCCATACCGTTTCGCCGGCTAACTATGCAGCGGCCTACCACGCCATTGGCTGGGGCAACAACAGCAACAACATAGATATTTACTTTAGTGCCGACCAAGGGGGCAAGGTTATTTACATGGCCAACCTGGTAGATAACGACCCTTACAACCAGGCAAACTATATTGACACAGCAATTGCCGTTGGTGAAACACCGGGCGCAGCCAACAACAGTGCCAACGCTGCCTGGATTGCCTCTTTACGCCAAACACCTGCTGCACCGGCTGTAACACTAACCAACCCTAACCCATTATCGTGCAGTAACAGCACTACGGTATTAATTGCCTCTACCCAAACACCCGGCGCTACTTATTTGTGGAGCACCGGCACTACCACTGCCAACGATACGGTATCTACAAGCGGCACCTACTACGTTACCGTAAGCGATGCCAGCGGCACCTGCAATACAGTAGATTCAATTACCATTACAGCTTCTGCTACGCTTGATATTTCTGTTAGCTCTACACCTACTACGTGTGGTGGCACCAACGGTAGTGCTACTGTAACGCTAAACACAGGTACCGCTACCGGCTATTTGTGGAACAACAATGGCAACACAGCCACCATTACCGGTCTGGCAGCAGGTAACTACTCGGTAACGGTAACCGGTAACGGTAACTGCTCGGCCAGTGCATCGGTAACCGTTAGCTCAAGCAACGGCGGCACACCGGTAAATATTACTGCGGGCCAAACATCGTTCTGCGCTTTCGATAGTACTTCTATCTGCGCACCAGATAACTACACATACCTGTGGAACACCGGCGCAATTACAAAATGTATTACAGTAAAACAGGCCGGCAACTATTATGTAACTGTAACCGATGCCAACAATTGTACTGCTACCAGCAATACTGTAGCAATAAGCGTATTGCCGGCACCACCGGTTAGCATTAGCGTAAACGGCGACACCCTTACATCTTATAACGCATCGGGCTACCAGTGGTACCGCGATGGTATATTGATACCGGGCGCAACATCGGCCACTTATGTAACCACCCAGGGTGGCAGCTATACCGTAGTAGTAACCGGCGCTAACGGCTGTACCGCCCAATCGCTTCCGGTTGTAGTAACCGGCATAGATGCGATAACACTGCAACAGCAATTCAGCATTTACCCTAACCCGCTAACCGGCAACAACTGGACCATAGAAGCCGGTAAAGACCTGATGGGTGCACGCTACTCTATTTTTGATAACAACGGCCGTTTGGTTTATTCATCAGAAATAGCTGGCCCTAAAACCACTGTAGATGCAGATATGGCGCGTGGCGTATATTGGCTTAAAGTAAGTAGCGGTGCTACTACCTTTACAACCAAACTGGTAAAACTATAGTATTACCGGATCGATATAACATGGGCTGCGGACAAACTCGTCCTCAGTTCCGTCGATATAGGTAATTTTAATGTGCACTTTATTGCCGGGTTCGTAACCCTGCATAATAATAGTCTTCCTGCTTTCAGATAGGTTGCCGTTTATAGGCGTGCAATCTTTCTCATACAATAGCTGGTGAATTTCTTTTGCCGGTTGTTTCAGGTAAATCTGATACGAGTCGAATTTAGGTGGCTGATAAAGGCTATCGGACTGTGTTTGGGCACTGCCCGTTAAGCAGGCGAGTGTAAATACCGCTAAAGCTGCTACAAAACGTATCATTTGCTAAAGATACAGAAAAAGGCTTACTCCTGTAGTTCCTCTTCTGTATCGGCAGGCAGTGTATCTACCGGTACAACCATGCGCAATGCAGCACCGGTAAGTTTTACATTAGGCACCAGGCCGGTAGTATCTTGCGGGCTTATCCAGCCTTTAAATGCCATACGTCCGGTTAATATCCTGAAGTAACCACTCAGGTACTCCCTCAGGTTGCCCTCTTTGTCAAACTGGTATTTAAACGCCTTGGGGCGGGGTATTATACCTGCCAGAAATATGCTTTCCTGTAAGGTAAGGGCAGCTGGTGGCTTATTAAAATAAAAACGCGAAGCCTCGCCTATACCATATACGTTAGGCCCCCACTCTATCACATTCAGGTACACCTCCAGCATACGCTCTTTACTTACCAGGTGCAGGTTCTCTATCAGGTACACAATAAGGGCTTCTTCTGCCTTGCGTGAAATGGTTTTATCGCGGCTTAAAAAAACATTTTTAACCAATTGCATACTGATGGTGCTGCCGCCACGGGCAAACCTGCGCTCCTTATAGTTTTTTACTATCGACTCGCGGAAAGCCTCCTGTAAAAAACCCCGGTGCAACATAAAAGAAGGATCCTCGCTTTGTAAAACGCTTTTTACCAGGTAATCGCTAATATG
Organism: uncultured Chitinophaga sp.; assembly: GCA_964423405.1. Classification (GTDB taxonomy): domain Bacteria; phylum Bacteroidota; class Bacteroidia; order Chitinophagales; family LD1; genus Bog-950. The sequence continues at coordinate 38,995 of CAYREY010000033.1, forward strand.
GTTCAGCGGCGTAAATGCAGGATTGGCAGGCGACACATCTATATTGCGCACAAAGCGGTTTTTATCAAATGCCTCGTACACAAAAGGGCCGTTCATACTTTCATAGTTCCCGGCACCATACTTACGGATGCCAAAATTTCTCCGCTTCATATCCGAATCGAACAGCAGAGAATCGGGATTGGCTGTGTTGATGGAGAACGCCAGGTTATACTCCAGCGTGCCGGTGCACGAAATACCTTTAAGCATATTAAACATACCTTGTGGCAGCGAGTGAAAAAAGGTGTCGCTTACTGTTTCGGGCATGTGTACCCTTAGTGCAAAAACAGTATCGGGCTTAACTGAAAGCGAAGCAAACAGGTTTGTTTTCAGACTGTTTAAATGAATATTTGTTGCCGAGTCAAGTTCTATTGCATTATCGCTAAAGTGTACCTTACCACTAAAACCAGCCTGTGGCAACACCACATCTTCGGTTGCCAGTCGCCAGTGGCCTATACGGAAACCGGTAGCCTGTATATTGGTGGCAACCGATAAAGCATCGCGCGAATCATCAAAACTCAAATCAACCTGTACATCACTAAAAGTACATTTAAGTCCGCTGGCTTTATTTAAAAATGGCAGGTAAGTGCCGCTTTTGCCCGCACGGCTGGCAGCAAATGTATAACTGGTGTTCTTTTTAATAGCCTGGCCTTTCAGTAAAATGGTATCGTGTTCCTGCCCGTTAATTATCACACCGTTTAGTTCTTTCTTATCGTAACTAAATTGCGGCATACTAACCTTTTGCACTACCGATGTATCGGTGTATTGTACCTGCACATTGTTTACATATACGGCTGTATTAAACAACCACAACAGCTTAGCCCTTGCACCAGATGCAAGTGTTTTAAATGTGGCCGGTTTACGTTTTGCAGCATTGCCGGGTTGTGCTGCAGTTGTAAATTTTATGTTGGTGTGGCCAGGTAAATTCCAGGCTGTTATGTTTACGCTATCCAGCCTTATTTCATCAAAAGCCAGACTGGCTGTCAGTAAATCTACAACCGATACATCTACTTCGGCGTAATGTACATGCACCAGTGTATCGGAGTTGGTTGGTTGCAGGTATAAGTCGCTTACCAATACGTTATCTATACCATTAAACTTAACCGATGCTGCTGTAAGGGTAGCACCATAAGCTGTAAGTACCCTGCTTTGCACTTTTTTAAATACAAACTGTAACAAGGCATTGCGGCCTATAAAAAAAGTAACGACCAGCAATAAGGCCACGACCAATACCTTAGCCCACCGGGTTTTAAAAGTGTAAGACAAACGCAAGTTGGGCATTTATCGTTGCTGCGCCCCTCCAAGCATTTGTTCCAGTTTGGCATGGTAAATGGCGGCACGGGCTTTATCGCCTTTATTAAGATACGATGCCTCCAGGTTGCGGTAAGCTGCCGGATAGTTAGGGTTAATTTCAATCAGCTTAAGCGCAGTAGCAATTGCTTCATCAAACTGACGGTTAAAGCCATAAGCCACACCCAGGTCTTCGTAGTACAGTTCTACCTTAGGGTTAGCTTCCACTGCCTTTTTAAGGTACTCAATAGCCATTGGAATGTTACCGGCAGATTTGCCAAAACCGGTGCCTATCTGGTAATAATCAGCAGCACTGGCCGGCCTTATCTCTCCGCCCTTTTGCAACCAGTACGCAACCGAATCGGGTTGGTTTAGCTTGGCATATACATGTGCAAGCAGAAAACGGCATTCTACCTGCTCGGGCTTGGCCGCATACGCTTGTAGCAGGCTTTGTTTGGCCTGTAGTGGCATATTGCTTTCGTTATACACTATACCCAGGTTAAAACTGGCATCGTAATAGCCACCTACACGATACTGAGCGGCTTTTTCGTAAATAGGAATTACCAGCTCTGGTTTATGGTAGCGCTTGTAAACAGCATTACCTAACAGCAAATGAGCATTAGAGTGCGTAGGGTACACACGTATAGCCTCGTTAAGGTGAGCAATAGATGAATCGAGCAGCAAATTGCGGATAGAAGTATCGGGCAGGGTGTTAATAGCATTCAACTGCTCATCAGTCAAGTCGCTGTTCAGATCTTTAAAAAACGATTTTATCATACCGCTATCACGCAGTGCTACAATATCCGAGTCGGCCGCTTTGGTAAGGTCGCCACCAAGCGATGTTTGAATTTTAGCAGAATTAGGACTGTAACGGGCATCGCGGCGGAAGAGCGTAAAGCTGTCTTTCCAATCGTAATTGCGGGCAAATGTTTTATACGAATACAGCGCCAGCACCACTACAAAAACCGACGTAACTGCTGCCGGCGAAAGCTTAAATTTATCCTTAGCCTGTATAAACAAATAAGCCACCAGTATAGAAAAGCCCAGCGAACTCATATAAATAAAACGCTCGTTCATTAATACACCAACCGTAAACAACACGTTAGATGCCACCGAGAAAGTGATAAAGAAAAACAGGATACTGAAAGCAGCAATACTTTTACGCTGTATGTATAATAGCGCGTATATAACCGAACCAAATGTAATAAGCATAGCCAGTAAAGCAGGGCCGCTGGTAAGCTCCACATAAGGCACCTGGTTAAAGTAGTAATCGTGTGTTAGCGGATGAGGGAAAATCATCAGCCAGTAATATTTAAGGAACGTGTAAAACGTAGTGCCGTAACGGATAGAAAACTCGTTATAGGGTGCCACAAAAGGGTTGTTCAATATCTCCGGCGATTCGTCTTTAAGGCCCGATTGTGTGTAGGCGCTACGCAACAACAAAAACAGCGCTACCGGTACCAGGTACAGGCCTACCGAAAGCAGGTAATCTTTTGCTTTGGCATTGGTAAAGAAATAATACACCAATGGTATTACAGCCAGGAACGTAATGGCGTTTTCTTTAGAAAGCAACGCTACAAAATATACCAGCACACCCCACACCAGGTGAACCAGGTTTTGAGTACGCACATACTTAATAGTAGCGAGCAACGATAACAACGACAACAGCATACACATCACCTCATCGCGGCCTTTAATGTTGGCTACGGCCTCGGTATGTATAGGGTGCGCCGCATACAACAATGTGGCAAAAAAAGCCAGGCTTAGCTCGCCAAACGGCAGCCGCAGGCTGTATTTACGGGGTATTATCAATTGCAATATGTAATACAACAACACACACGTTAAGGCAAACAACAAAATATTAATGCCATGGCTTAACATAGGGTTTAGGTATGGATCAGCGTCGGTCATTATAATATTCTTATCATCAATCACATCGCGCTTATCGCCCCGCATTTTGCGTACAACTTCATACTCTACCGCCAGCGAGGTCATACTCAATGGGCGGTAACGGCCACCGCTTACCAGTTTGGCACCCCGCTCGCCAAAAAAGCCTTCAAACATATCGTGCGTGAAGTGGTCTTTAATACCACCGAACCCTTTCTTGGTAAATTTATTGTCGGTTACCACAATGGTATCGTCTATAGCATACCGGTTCCAGAGGGTGTTTGAATAAATAAGGCAACTGAAAAGAAATATAAATACGTAGTATGGCCACGATGGCAACGATTTACCCGGTTGGGTTTGCTGGCCGGCAACTGCCTGCTCAGCCTGTTTTACATTGCGGTTGTCAGATTTGGGGTTCTTTTTAGCCACGGTACAAAATTTTGCTGCGTGAAAATAAAAACACTTAGCGCGTAAACAACCTCTTAATAAGGCCGGCAATACCTATTACTATAAATGAGGGTAGCCACACCCATACCAGTTCGCTTTTTATTACCCGTACTCCCCACTCGCTGAAAAAGCTACCGATGCCAATGGGCGACACTTTAATGGGCCTGAAAGGAAAAAAGTAACGCGTAGTATCGAACGGAGAAAAGAAAGCTACACCCAGTCCACCGGTAGTCATAGCATCGAGCACAGCATGCGAAGCCGTGGCTGTAAAGAAAAAACTAATCAGCGCCAGCCAGCGGCGGGTACCGGGTTTTTCTTCACCATAAAAAAAGTACACTACCGCCAGGGCCAGCAGCAGCGCAAACAACAGCGAGTGCGTAAAGCCACGATGACCAAACATACTCTCATATGGCACACCTATAGCAAAGCCAATAGCATCGGCATCGGGCACTACCGCGCAAAACATACCCAGCAGCCAGAATTTCCAGTCAACCCGCCTGATAAACGAAATTTTGCCTATGGCTACAGCAGCAATAGCATGAGAAAAAGCAGAAGCCATATTTTAAACTTTACACTAATTTATACCTTTTACCGGGTAATGATACCAGCAGGCTGTTCATCTCCATTTCCAGCAAGGTGGCGGCTAATGTACCCGAATTCATTTGCGTGGCATCGGCTATTTCATCAATGGCCATTTCGGTTTTATCGTTCAACAGGTTGTAAATAGCCTGCTCGGTTTCGCTTAAGTTAAGTGCCAGCTGGCGTTGTTTTACTTTTCCAGTGCCCGCCGGTTCGTTATTAACCCAGTTCATCTCTTTCAACAAATCTTCGGCACTATCTATCATTTTAGCCTTGTAGGTTTTAATAAGAAAGTTGCAGCCGGCACTATACTTATCGTTAGCCCTTCCGGGAAAAGCAAACACATCGCGGTTATATGAGTTGGCAATGTTGGCTGTAATCAATGCGCCTCCCTCTATAGCCGATTCAATCACCACCACAGTATCGCAAATACCGGCAACTATCCTGTTCCGGCTCGGAAATTTAGATGGGTGCATATCTTCTGTTGACCGGTACTCGGATAACAACCCACCCTGCATAACCATTTGCTTTGCCAGATTTTTGTTCTGCTGCGGGTATATAGTATTTAAACCATGCGCCAATACACCCACCGTTTGCAGGTTATTATCTATAGCTGCATGGTGGGCGGCGGTATCTACCCCGTATGCCAGCCCGCTTACTACCACTATATTCTGCCCGGCCAGGTCGGCAAGCAGTTTCTTTGTAATCTCTTTGCCGTATTCGCTTATTCGCCGTGTACCCACCACACCTATAATTTTATCGGCGTTTAAATCGGCGTTGCCTTTGTAATACAACATCACAGGTGCATCTACACACTCCTTTAACCGGTACGGGTAATTCTTATCGGTAAAAAATATGGGCTCAATATTGTACTTCTCTATAAACCTCAACTCCTCCTCTGCCTCTTTCAGCACATCAGCCGCTGCAATTTGCTCTGCCCGCTCCCTGCCTATTAAAGGTATCTTCTCCAGCTTAGATTTGGGAGTGGTAAAAACAGCTTCGGCACTGCCGCAATATGCAACCAGGTTTTTGGCAATTACGCCGCCTACACCGGGTAGCATAGTAAGGGCTACATTATAAATCAGTTTGTCATTATCTGCCATAGCAAACGAAACATCGCTAAACTTTTTGAAATAACAATATATCGAAACTGCAATATTTGTATAAACCGGCGTTTTAGTAAAAAACCAGATATGAAACGCCTGACTTTATACCTTATAGTGGCCGCAATGGTATCTTCCTGTAAAAAAGAAGAGGTTAAAAAGCCCCAAACAGTAAACGAAGCAGGGTATCAAAACGAAATAGACATCTATCGGCCCGGTAGCTATTGGGTTTATACCTGGCAGCAGTTCGATATAACCGGAGCACTAACTAATACCGGCATAGATACAATTACGGTAACCGGCGACACTCAGCTAACAAATAGACGCACACTTACCGGAACTGTAAATGGAGTAAGCTACACCGGCGAATATTTGATAACAAACGATAGCATAGTATATGCAGGCAAAAGCGGCAGTTATCCGCTCTACTATTTAACGCGGGTGCTTATAGATAGTCCACAAACGAGAAACGACCACCTGCTAACCGGGCCAGAGAGAGGTTGCAGTATAAGCCTGCACTACTATAACCTGTATAATGTAAACTCACAAACCGAAACAGGTATATTTACTACTGTTGAAACAATGCAACGAACAGAAATAGCCAATGATAACGGAGGATGTGAAAGTGGCTACGAAAAAATAAACTACGCACCCCGTTTAGGTGAAGTTTACAGAGAAACCTCATGGGTTAATACAAGCAATTATAATTTCAACATAAGGTATAAACGTCAGCTAAAAGCCTGGCACATTGCTAACTAGCAACGCACATTATTTAGTTAGTTTGGTAAATACTTTTTATTTTGATTTATCAAGCTGACTGTAATGCGCATTTATTTACCCGTTATACTTCTTTTATCGGCTCTATCGTTATCGGCACAAAGCTATAATGACAATGGCCCCGACAATAATTTCCGTTCGGCTAACAACCCTTTATACTGGAAAAATAAAATACCTTTCGCCGGCTACTGGCAGCAGGATGTGCACTATAAAATAAAAGCCACTATTGACGAAACAACCGATATTATTACCGGCACCGAAGAGTTGACCTATTTCAACAACTCGCCCGATACGCTTTACTACGTTTACTTTCATCTGTATCAAAATGCTTTCTTACCCGGCTCGTACCTCGATAATTTACAGGACAATAATGAGGCTCACCCACACTACGGCAGATATGAAAAACAGGGGCTGGGCATTACCATTGATGAAATGCGCAACAGCGATTCGGTAGCGCTGCAAACACAACTGGATAACACCATACTTAAGGTTTTTTTAGATAAGCCGTTATTGCCCAATACCACTAAAGCCTTTAAAGTAAAATTCCGCTCATATTACGACGGTGGCAGCACCCGCCGCCGTATGAAAAAATATAAGGCATTCGGCGCCAACCACTATAATGGTTGCCAGTGGTATCCCAAAATTTGTGTGTACGACCGCAAAACCGGCTGGAACACCGACCAGCACATGAACCGCGAATTTTATGGCGACTTCGGAACGTTTGATGTAGAACTGAATTTTGCCAGCAACTACGTATTGGAGGCTACCGGTGTACTACAGAACGAAAGCGAAGTATTGCCCGATACGCTAAAAAAGAAGCTGGACATATACAACTTCAAAAATACAAAGTGGGATACCGTACCATCGGTTATTACCCCTTACAAAAAAGGTGAACGCAAGACATGGATTTACCATGCCGAAAACGTACACGATTTTGCCTTTACTGCCGACCCAAGCTACCGCATACACGATACTATTATTTACCCCGGCCGCTTAAATGGCGCTGGTGTGCGTTGTGTAGCTATAGTGCAGGAACCCCATGCAGCCCGCTGGCAAAATGCTGCTGACTACCTTTCGAAAATAATTACTGTTTTCAGTCGCGATTTTGGCGTGTTTGAATACCCTAAAATAGTAGTGGCCGATGCGGCAGATGGCATGGAATACCCCATGATAACCATGGATGGCGGCGGCGATAAAGAGTACAGGGGCCTGCTGGTACACGAGGTTGGCCACAACTGGTTTTATGGCATGATAGGTAACAACGAAACCTACCGGGCTATGCTGGATGAAGGCTTTACTCAGTTTCTTACAGCATGGGGGCTGGAGGCAATTGATGGTGATACTATTGCCTACGATATGAGCCCGAAGGCTAACTGGTATTTCAAGCGCTTTTTTGAACCCACCAACGTGCGCGAAAACAAATGCTACTACAGCTACCTGAGCGATGCTATTATTTATAACGATGAGCCGTTGAACACACACAGCGATGGGTTTAACGGTGCCCTTGGCCAGGGCGGCGGCTACAGGCATGTTTATTCTAAAACAGCTACCATGCTGTATAACCTGCAGTATGTACTGGGCGACTCGTTGTTTACCGAAGTAATGAAACACTATGTATGGCAGTGGAAATTTGCCCACCCCTACCCCGAAGATTTTCGCAATAGTGTGATACAGTTTACACATATAGACTTAAACTGGTTTTTTGACCAATGGATGGAAACCACCAAAAACATAGACTATAAAATAGGGCGTATAAAAAAGGGTACTACCAAGGGTCAGTACCAAATACGCCTGAAGCGAAAAGGGCGCATGCAAATGCCTATCGACTTACAGGTGATTGGCAAAAACGATTCTATATACAATTTTTACATACCCAACACCTGGTGGCAAAAGCAAGCTGTAAAAAACAACCATGGCGATACAGCTGTTACGCTGGAAAAATGGTATGGTTGGGATAAACTAAAACCAACGTACGATGCAACGGTAACAATACCATCGGGTATTAAAAATATACTAATTGACCCCAGCAACCGACTGGCAGACATTAACATGCTGGATAACCGGAAAAGAGGAAATGTTGAGGTACGTTTCGACTCGCATATATACCCGCCGGTTTCTACTAAAAAATACCGGCTGTACCTGCGCCCCGATATATGGTGGAATGCTTACGATGGTTTTAAAGTGGGCTTGCATGCCAACGGAAATTACATGGGTATAAAACATGTATTCAGCCTTACCGTATGGCTAAACACGCATATGGCACAGGGGGGCGACCGGTATAATATTGGCAAAGAAGCCCAGAAAAAAGCCGGCTATTTCTCTTACCGTTTCGATTACAGCAATGCCATCGACAAAGTAATGAAGCGGACCACGTTCTACTTCCACTCGCGTTGGCTGGATGGCTGTGAAATGTATAAGATAGGCCTGGTAAAACAGTTTCCGAAAAATTTTAGCGGCGATATACATGTGAAGGCGTTTACCCGCAACCGCGAAGAATGGCGTAACTACCTTTTATACCCCGGCGAATGGGATGCTATCTGGACAAGTAATAAGAAGTTTAATATATCGGTAAACCTATCGGCTACCTATACCTATGCCAAACCTAAGTTTAATGGATTTATTACCGCCCACCTGCGTAGTGGCGCACTTACGTCATCGTTCGACTACCACTACCTGGAGCTAACCAATGTACTGCGCGCCAGTGTATGGAAACTGGATTTCCGTACCCGGGTGTATGGCCGGTATGGTACCGGCAAATCGCTACCAGCAGAAAGTGCTTTGTTTTTTGCCGGCGGCAACCCCGAAGAGATGATGGACAGTAAATACTACCGCGCTGCCGGTTTTGTACCACAAAGTTTTGCGGGTAGCTATTGGGAAAACACCAACCACCTTCACTTTGCAGGCGGACTTAATATGCGTGGCTACGCTGGCTACCTGCTTGCCGAAAAAGACAAGAATGGCGTGGTAGTACCAGCCTACAAAGGCAATTCGGGCTTTGCAGTAAATGCCGAAATAGATTTTAACCGTGTAGTACGGGTTAAAAATGCAAAGCTGCGCGAGATATTTAACCTTAATACCTATCTGTTTGCCGATATGGGTGCTATAGCTTACCAAAACAGCAGTAACAGCAATCAACTATCGCAGGTACGGGCCGATGCCGGAGCCGGCATTGCACTTACTATAAAGAAATGGGGGCCGTTTCAAGGTATTAAGCCGCTTGTTCTGCGTTTTGATGTACCTTTTTTTATATCGCACGCTCCCTATGTAGCGCAGAAACATGTGGCATTCAGATGGGTAGTAGGTATTAGCCGTACATTTTGATAGGCTATATTATTAATTAGCCTTTGTTAAGGTGTATTTTTTCTGTTTTTGAAAAACATCGTTATCTTACATCCGGTTTTTTTATCTGGCCAACAAAAATGTTCCCGTCATTTTTCGGCCTGAGTTAGCTATTTATTTATCACCTTTTTATTGTTTACTATGCAAACGTATGTACGTTCTTGTAAAAGAATTACATGGTTGTGCCTGCTGTTAATCGGGATAACAGTATCTACTACCCGGGCACAGGCACCACAAGCCATCAATTATCAGGCTATAGCACGCGATGCTGCCGGTAACCCCATTCCTAACAGGGCCATTTCGGTAAGATTTACCGTAAGCACGGGTATTAACCCGGGTTTTCCGGTTTACCGCGAAACACAAAGTGCCCAAACCAATCAGTTTGGTTTGTTTACCGTAAAGATAGGATACGGGACTCCTGTACTGGGTAGCTTTTCAGGTATATCGTGGGCAGGCGGCAACAAATACCTGCTGGTTGAGTTTGACCCCAATGGAGGTACCAACTACCTGAACATGGGGTCCAGCGAACTGGTAAGTGTACCCTACGCTTTATACGCAGAAACCGCTGGCAATGGTGGTGCTACCGGACCTACCGGCCCCACCGGTGCGGGCGTAACCGGGCCTACCGGCGCTACAGGGGCAACAGGCCCTGCTGGTGCATCTGGCCCCACAGTAACGGGTATAACAGTAAACAATAATGGCACTTTAACTTTCACATACTCAAATGGCAACACGGTTACCACTATCGGATCATCGGTTATAGGGGCCACCGGCCCAACAGGTGCACAGGGAGCAGCAGGCGCTACCGGCAACACAGGCCCGGCCGGAAATAACGGAACAAACGGCGCAACAGGGGCACAGGGCCCAACTGGAAACAATGGATTGAATGGAAACACCGGCCCAACAGGGCCTTCAGGTATTGACGGAGTAACTGGACCAACCGGTGCTCAGGGACCGGCTGGTAATAACGGTTTAGATGGAATTACTGGCCCACAGGGGCCTGC
>CAYREY010000034.1:0-10454 GCA_964423405.1 uncultured Chitinophaga sp.
ACCTTTACCAAACAGGTGTATGCCGCCGGTAAAGATTTTTATAAAAAGAAAGTTGCTGCCCGCGACAAGAAAGCATAGCACGATACATTTTCTATTTACCAATAACCCCTTAAATTCACCACGCACAACACTACCCAGCCTCATGAGAAACCGCCTGCTACGTTTGTTAAACATCCGCGAGGATGAAGCATGGCTGGTATCCAATCTTTTCTGGCTACAGTTTTTTCAGGGTTTTGCCATCACCATTTTCTGGACTGTAGGCCTGTCTCTTTTCCTCGAAAAGTTTCAGCCCGTTTACCTGCCCAAGGCGTATTTGTTTTCGGCTTTGTTGCTATGGGTAGCAGGCTTTGTGTACAGTAAGTTCGAGCATGCCTTTAGTGTAAAAAAACTGGCGCTGGGGGTTATCCTGTTTATTGGTATAAGTATTCTGCTGTACAGCATAGGGCTATTGGCCACACACTCCACCGTGCTCATCTTTCTTATTTTTTGCTGGTACTATGTTATTTACCTGCTGGGCAACTTAGAGTTTTGGGGCGTAGCAGCATTACTGTTCGATATACGCCAGAGCAAACGCCTGTTTACCATGATTGGCAGCGGCGATATAACCGCCAAGCTGATAGGCTACCTGGCCGTGTACCCGTTGGTACACATTACCCGTAGCGAAAACCTGCTGCTTATAGCTGTGGTCTCTATTCTGTGTTCACTTTTCTTTTACCGCAGGCTCGAAAAAGCCGGTAAGCTAAACCTGCATGTAAAGCACGAACACCAGCAGCACCACCAGCACCATACCCAAAGCGTACGCGATATGCTGCGGGGCTTTTTCGGCAACCGCATGATAGCCAGTGTGGCGTTTCTGTCGTTTATAGTGCTAACCTGCGTTACTATTATCACCTACGGTTTTTACGCCGAAATAAAATACGTACCCAAAACCGGCGAAAGCGATAAGCAACTGGCCTCGTTCGTCAGCTTGTTTTATACCGTGGGTAAAATTATGGCTATAGTGGTGCGCCTTATTATTACCGGCAGGCTGGCAAACATACTGGGTACCCGGGGCTCGCTATTGGTAAGCCCTGCCATATTATTTGTATTGCTGGTAAGCATAGTAACGCTGCCCTTTTTTAGCGATAACACCCGCATTATACTATACCTGTTTGGTTTTATGGCTATAATAACCGAGGTGCTTAAAACATCGCTGCAGGACCCTATTTTCCTATCGCTCATGCAGCCGCTATCGTCGCACCTGCGGTTAAAAGGCCATACGGTGGTAAAAGGTTTTATGGACCCCTTTGCGCTTGCCTTTAGCGGGGTGTTGTTATTGGGGCTTTCGCAACTGGATGCACACATTAACCTGCTTACCCTTAGCTACATTGTTTTCGGGCTGCTGATAGTGTGGGTAGTAATGGTGTTTGTAGTAAACCGCGAGTACGTACGCACCCTGGTTACCGCCCTGCACAAACGCTACAGCGTGGGCAACGAAATTGACCTGAACAACGAACAAACCTGGCATGTGCTGGAAAGTAAAATAAGCACCGGTGAGCGGGGCGAATCTATTTACATACTTAACCTGATAGAAAAACAATACAACACCAATTACGATAGCCTGGTACTGCTGGCCCTGCAACATACCAGCGAAGAGGTGCGCATGGAAGCTATTAAACTAGTAGAGCGAAAAAAAATACTAGCTGCATTACCTGTTATTGAAGAAATTATTGCCGCAGGGGCCAATACGGCACTGCTGCCCGAGGCCGTTAAAGCCAAGTGTATGCTGGTGCCCGATGAGCTGGAAAGCCTGGATACGTATATAGAAGATAAAAACCCGCGGCTGGTAATGGCAGCCATTACGGGGCTTATGAAAAGCGGTGGTATAAATGCCGTAGTTACTGCCGGCCAGCGTTTGCTGGTACTTATAGCATCGGAAACTGCCGCCGAAAGAAAAATGGCCGCTACTATCATAGGCGACCTGGAGGTACAATCGTTTTATAAACCTTTGCTTACCCTGCTTGCCGATACCGATATGGAGGTTGTTCAGGCGGCTATAGCTGCTGCAGGTAAAGTAAAAAATACAAAGCTGGTAGCACCGCTGTTGCAACTATTTGTAGCTGGCCGCTACGAAAAAAAGATAACCGATGCCCTGCAACAGGCCGGCGAAGTAGCAATAGATGATATTAAAAACACCCTGTTGCTTGTAAAACTCACCCGCCAACAGCAGGCAAAACTTGTATTGCTGAGCGGCCGTATTGGTACAGCTAAAGCTACCGCTATGCTCGAAGATATGGTATGGAAAATGCCCGAACTACGCGCCGATATTTTTCATGCCTTGCACCTGTGCGAATTTAAACCTACCGATCAGAAACGTAGTGCCTACATAGAGTTAATGCGCCAGTACATCAAAGCATCTACCCATTTGTTGTTTGCCATTGCCGAGATAGAAAAAACCAAAACCGCCAAAATACTGGAAGATGCCCTGCATATAGAAATGAACGAACTGCGCGATTCGTTGCTGTTACTTTTTTCGTTTGTGTACGATACCGAAAAAATGCTGAAGGCTAAAAACGCATTTTACATCAAGCGGAAAGAAAGCATAGCCAACGCGCTGGAGGTAATTGAAATAGAAGTTCCGAAAGATATATCGCTGCCATTTATACAACTGTTCGAGCCGGGCGTTACAGCAGATAAATGCCGCGCCATGCATGCCTTGTTTAAAGAACCACAATCGTACGAAATAGTGGTAGATGGTGTACTGAACGATACCCACCACAACTACCACCGCTGGACCAAAGCCGCAGCCCTGTATTCTACTATATTTTATAAAGGCGAACGCAAAGCGGCATGGCTTGATATAGCCCGCCGCCAAAGCGATGTATTACTAAACCAGACTGCCGGAAAAATACTGGCAGAAATGAAATAAAAATTATGTCGGCACATACATCTCACGACGAACAACGTTTACTGCTAATAGAAAAAGTACTGCTTCTTAAATCTATAGCCATGTTTCAGGAAACACCCGAAACCGTACTGGCAGAGGTAGCAGAAATACTGGAAGAGGTGGACCTGGATGCAGGCAATACTATTTTTATGGCCGGCGATACAGGCAACTGCATGTACATAATTTTTAAAGGCGAGGTGCGCATACACAAAGGCGACCATACATTTGCTATACTTAAAGAAAACGAGCTGTTTGGCGAATACGCACTGCTGGATACCGAAACCCGCTCGGCCAGTGCCACTACCAACACCGAAGCACTACTGCTTAAAATGGACCAGGAGCCTTTTTATGAGTTAATGGAAAACAGGCCAGAGGTAGCCCGGGGAATTATTAAAACACTTTGCCGCCGCATAAAAGCGCAAAACGAAAAAAGCATACAGCAAAGTAAAAGCTAAGGACTACTACTCGTAAGACGATACGATACGCTCTACCTCTTTCAGGTTCCGCTGCTTTTCGGCTTCGCGGTTTTTCTTGCAGAAATTAGTGTGGTATTTATGGGTGCGCAAAAAATTCATTTGTATAATATTCCACTGGCGTTCGCTTTCTACACCCAGGTATATTTTAATTTCTTCAAACAGCGTACGGCCAATACGCCCAAAGTCGTCCGTACCCAAATACTCAAGGTCGGCATCGGCAATTATATATTCCAGTTTATTCTGCGGGTTCTGCGGAATTTTAGTGGCCATTATCATACCGCAAATGGTATCAATTTCGCTACTATCAAACCCAAACACCGGTAAATCTTCTTTGGCCATCTGGCAGCCTACTTCTTCGTGGTTGCGGTACACACGGGTAAAACCGGCATCGTGGTATAGCACGGCTACTTTAAGCAACAGCATTTCGTGCTCGCTTAATTTCTCCTGTTTACCAATCAACTCTGCAGCACGCAACACATCAATAGTATGGTGCAACCCGTGGTAATGCAGGTTGTTCGGCAAATCGCGTTTCAATATGCCCACAATATGTTGTTCTACCTCTTTAAAATTTTTCATCACTATATTCTGTCACTTTGTGTGGGTAATATTAAACTATCGCCTTTTCAACAAAATACATATCTATCTCACCTTTGTTCTTCGCTTCAATTTTACCGCGGTACACGCAGGCAAATTTGTCTTTCACTATTTCATACGTACCGCCCGAAATATTGATTTTACCTTCCTCGCCGGCCTGTTGCATACGGGCAGCCATATTAACGGTATCGCCCCATATATCGTAAGCAAATTTGCGTATGCCTATTACACCCGCCACCAGCTGGCCGGTATGTATGCCTATACGGAACTCAAAAGGAATTTTACCCTGTGCTACCCGCTCTTTCCTCAGCGTTTCTATCTCTGTTTTAAAATCAAGCGCAGCCTGCACCACCAGCTCGGGGTTAGTCTCGCTTTTGGTAGGCACCCCACCGGCGCATACATACGCATCGCCTATGGTTTTAATCTTCTCTATGCCGTATTTCTCTATCACTTTGTCAAACCTTTCGAAATAAGCATCCAGGCCCTGTATCAGTTCATCCGGTGTAAGCCGCTCGCTAATGCCGGTAAAGTCTTTAATATCGGCAAAAAGCACCGTTGCCTTCGAGTAGTTTTTCGCAGTGGTTTTACCATGTGCCTTCAACTCATGCATTACCTCCTCGGGCAATATGTTCAGCAGCAGCTCATCGCTACGGCGTTTTTCTTCCTGTATTATACGGTTCTTTTCTTCCAGCTGGCGCAGGGTGCGCTGGCGGCCCATAAATAACACCCCTATTATCGATAACAACGAAAGTGATATCACTGCCACTATAATATACAGGTTGTTTTTAGCTTTCTGTGAGCTTAACTCCAGTTCCGAAGCTTTCAGTTGCAGCTCCTGCACTTCCTGTTCTTTCTTCAAAATTTTCACACTATCCTCCTGAAACTGCAGGCGCTCCTGTATACGCTTATTCTGCATTTCCGAGGTCATCAGTTGCGCCTCTGTTTCATACAGTAGCTTTTTAGCCGAGTCTATTTTGGTTTGGGTTTCTGCCAGTTCGCGCTTTTTATTTTCCAGTTCGGTTTTGGCGGCGGCAGCTTCGTTGCGGGCGCGCTGGGCCTCCTGGCGGGTTGTAGCTATTTCAAAATTCTTTTGCTGGTTTTCCTGGTTCAGCTTTTTTATTTCCTGTTGCGATGACTGGTTGTTCCACTCACTCTGTTGTTGAATGGTTTTCTGCTCCTCCATCATCTGCTGCTTCAGGCGGCGCATCTCTTCCAGTTGCTTTGCCTTGGTGTCGTTGCCGGTTTGTGCAAATGTCATAGTTACACTCAGCACAGCAAAGGCTGCAATCACCAGGGGACGATAAATAGTATACATAATAAATTAATTCAAATTAAAATTAAGCAATGCCATCCACAAAATACATATCTATCTGGCCTTTGTTTTTAGCTTCTATTTTGCCACGATAGGTACAGCTGAATTTTTCTTTCACCAGTTCGTAGGTAGTACCCGATATGTTTATTTTGCCTTCCTCACCATGCTGCTCCATACGGGCGGCTATGTTTACGGTGTCGCCCCATATATCGTAAGCAAACTTTCGCAGGCCTACTATACCGGCTATCAGCGGGCCGGTATGTATGCCCACCCGCACATCAAAGTAAACAGTACCCGATTTTATGCGCTGCTCTTTGGCGCGCTTTACAAAATCCTGCATCTCCAGCGCGGCACTAATTACGTAGTACGCATTATCTATATCGGCTTTGGGCAGGCCGCCTACGCACAGGTAAGCATCGCCAATGGTTTTAATCTTTTCAATTTTGTACTTGCCTACTATCTCATCAAAATTTTTGAAGTAATAGTCAATCTCGGCCACCAGCTGGTCGGGTGTAAGCTTTTCCGCAGCACCGGTAAAGTTCTTAATGTCGGCAAAAAGCACCGTAGCCATATCGTAGTTCTTGGCGGTGCTTTTACCACTTTCTTTAAGCTCGTTAGCCACCTCTGCCGGTAATATATTCAGCAGCAACTCATCCGATTTTTTCTTCTCAGCAGCTATCAGGCGGGTATCTTTCCGTTTTTGTACAAAGGCAAAAATAGCCAGTGCGGCAATTACTGCCAGCAGGGCAATGCCCATAAACGATGTTTTCTTAATCAGCTTCTGCTTGTCAATTTCTGCCTGTGCCTGTGCTTCTCTTTTCTCCTGTATGGCACGTGCTATTTCGCGTTCTTTTTCAAAGCTGGCCTGCAACTCAAGCTGGGTCATTTTTTTAGCCAGGTCTTTGGTATGTGTAGCCTCCGACAGGTCGTGAAACTTTACGTGATAATCCAGCGCCTTGCCTTTATCGCCTTTGTACAGATAGGCATAGTAAAGTGCTTCGGCAGCGCTTCGCTCCAGGTCTGTCTCGCCTTTCTCTTTACCTTCCTGCAACGATAGCTTTGCCAGGTCTATGGCCAGGTCGTATTGCCGGTCGCTAAGCAATATCAAACACATCAGTAGCCGGCTATGGCTAAAAGATGACATAGAACCCGTTTCCTGAAAAATATCCATAGCCTGGGTAATATTTTTCATGGCAGTTTTAGGATCGTTCTTATCGTAATATATCGATGCTATTTGCTGCAAACAACTGGCTTTGTTGTTCAGGTTGCCTGCCTGCTCCGATAGCTGCAGGGCTTCGTTATATTTAGCCAATGCTGCGTCCGGCTTACCTTTTTTATAATCCTGGTTAGCCAAGTCAAACATTACGGTGCCGTACCACTCGGTAAAGTTGGCCTCCTTAGCCACCGCCAACGACTGGTTGTATAATTCCAGCGCCTTATCGTTTTCGCCCAGTGCTTCGTATATCGTGGCCTTGCCATCCAGCGCACGGGCCATATTGCGTTTGTCGTTTATTTTCTCTGCCAGCAATAACGCTGTTTGGTAATGATCAAGCGCTTTGCCATACTGGCCCTGGTTCAATTCTAAGTTAGCCAGCCAGTATTTGCTAAACGACAGGTTAACCGTATCTTTTGCCTGCTGGCTAAGTGCCTCGGCACGGGTTATTAAATTGCGGGCTTTATCGTACTCATCTACTTTGTAGTGTGCCACCCCTTGTAGTGCAATAGCCTTAGCCTGACCCTTTTTATAATTGATTGATTCTGCAGCCTGTCTGGCTGTTTCGGCAATAGTTAAGCTTTCGCGGGGCTTTTGGTTAAGCAACGATTCAGCTTTCTGGTTAAGCTGATCAACATCGTTTTCGCCCTGCGCCATGGCAAAAGACAAAAACAGCAGCAGCACAAATGCAAGGGTAGCGGGTTTCCTCATCACCAAATTTGAAATTCAATATAAAAACAAATAAGAACTAAGCAAAAACAACAGCTGCTTTGCTATTAAAAAGCCGTTGCTACTTACTTATGAAACTAAATTCTATCTTCTTGTTTTTTCCTTTTACCACACCCTCTATGTAGGCGTACAGGTGGGTAGTATCTTTCTTTTCGTAAGCTATCCGCTGAGGAAAATCGTGTGTTTTGTTCTCGGCAATAAACGACCGGGCCGTAAGCGAAACTATTGTAAACTCTACTTCTTTACCCTTATTCTGGTCGGGCACCAGCGGTATGTAATAAAACGTATTGCCGCGTTTTACCACGCGTATCATTTCGTCTATTATTACTTCTCCATCGTCGTCGGTATGCGTATTTATACCGCCCATGGCAGTATCATTTACTGTTTTCCAGGTTTCTACATTACCTGTTTTCTCATTTTTCCACGAGCCCTCCAGCCATTGCAGTTGCTTAACAGATGCCGCGCTCTGGGCAAAACCACTCACCACACTTGCTAAAAGTGCGGCTGCTAACAGTATATTTTTCATTGTACCGGTTTAAATTGTTCAAATCCCTGTTTGCAATTAAAGCAAAAACGGATGGCACGGCAAAGTGTTGAGCCAAAAGTTGAGCGTAATGTGGTATCGGTACTATGGCAATGCGGGCAGCGTACGCGGTTCAGCTGCTCTTCGGTAAGTTCTTCATCGTTAAGGGGCGGCGGCGGGGCCAGGCCAAATTTCTCCAGCTTCTCGCGGGCTTCGGGTTTCATGCTGTCGCTGCTCCAGCGGGTTTCGTAGTCTACATGTACCGTAACGGTTACAAAACCAAGCTTTGTTACTTCCTCCTGTATGGTTTTTGTAATATGGTGTATGGCGGGGCAACCTACAAAAGTAGGTGTAAGGGTAATTACCGCCGTTTGGCTATCGGCCACCTTTACACCGGTAATCATCCCCATATCTATTACCGAAAGCACAGGAATCTCAGGGTCCTTAACGTTCTCTAACGCCGACCATATTTGTTGCTCTGTACTATCTAAAACACCAGTTTCCATAGTTGTTTTATGTATTCAAGTCCCCTTCGGGGATTTAGGGGCTGTTATTACCATTCTGCGTTAATGTCCGAACGTGTTACCTCGGTCATCTCTTCCAGCATCGGTTTCAGATATTCAGAATGGTAACCTTTACGGCCGCCGTAAACAGCTTTACTTTCATCTATAGCCGGCACGGTTAAACCTGCCGCAGTAATTACAGCAGTTACTTTCTCCAGCCAGCGCTTTTTCAATTCATCTTCACCGGCAAATACACCATCAGCAATCAGGTCGGCGTCGGTTTCATCTTTTTCAAAAACACCCAGCGCATATGGCCAGGCATAGTTAAGCGCCTGCTGCATGCGTGCTTTACTTTCTTCGGTACCGTGGCCCAGTTGCTTTACAAACGTATCACCGTGCATTACGTGGTACTTTATTTCGCCTTTTACCTTTTTAGCCAGTTGCGCCACCGGTTGAAACGACGATTGCGTAAGCATATCGTAGCGCAACAGCTCGGCATGGTCAAACAAAAACTGGCGCACTATACTAAAGTCGTACTCGCCAATTGGCAGCTCTACAAACTGGCAGCACTTAAAGGTGCTCTCCTCGCGTTTAAACGCCAGCGTATCTGCATCAGCCTCGCCAAACACCTGGTTTAGTATGGTGTATAGCGCCTGCGCATGGCCAATCTTATCTTGTGCCATACTGCTAAAGGCCAGGTCTTCTTCCAGCATAGGGCCTATACCGGTCCACTCGCTGTTGCGGTGGCCTATTACCAGTGCATCATCGGCCATTTTAAAAAGCAGGTTTTTTATTGCATCGGTTTTCATATAGCTACTTTGTTTTGGCTCTGAAATTTTTCTATACGGTCGCGCACCTTATAATAAGCCGGGTCGCGGAAAGTTTTTTCAGGTGTGGTTTCAAAAATATCTTCGTCCTGTGTGGCAAAGGTGTACACATCGCTTGTTTTGGCCACCCACAGGTTGGTGGTTTTGCCGCGACGGGCATATTGCTCTTTGGCAAGTATCAAGGCCATTTCGGGCGATGGGGCATGCACGATGCCTACATGCACTACCTGTTTGCCACGCTTATCCTGGTGGAATACCTCCCAGGTAATCAGGTGGCTGTTGGTTTGCACATCGCCATCGGCTATCTTTTTAAAGTCGAGGCGGTTTACTCTTGGATCTAACGAACTCATAATTTTTTGTGGTTTTATGCTAAAGGAACCTGGTACTTTTCTGTTGGATTCATTAATGCCTGGCGCACCCAACGGCCTGCCTCTTCGGCAAATTTGCGCACGGCCAGCCTTTCGGCATTGCAGGGGCCACCGCCGTTTATCACGCGCTTAAACTCATCCCAATCCGGGTCGCTGAATTCCCAGATACCATCGTTGTTTTTGCGCAGGTTAGGGTCGGGGAAGGTTATATCCAGCTCCCATATTTTTGGCACATACATATCCAAAAACTGGTTGCGCATATCGTCGTTGCTGGCCAGCTTTACTTTCCATTTCATCAGCTTTTCGCTGTGGGCGCTTTGCTTATCGGGCGGGCCAAAAAAGTGTAACAACGGACGATACCAGCGGTTAATGGCATCCTGCAATATGGCGCGCTGGTGTTTGGTACCCGTAGCCAGATAAACCACATTATCGTGGCCTTGTTTCAGGTGGAAACTCTCCTCGTAGCAAATACGCTCAAGTGCACGGCAGTAGGGGCCGTAGCTACCTTTGGAGTTGATAGTTTGGTTTACAATAGCTGCACCATCTACCAAAAAGCCAATTACGGCAATATCGGCCCAGGTAATGGCCGGGTAGTTAAATATGTTGCTGTATTTGCTTTTGCCATTCAGCAGGTCGTTCAACATCTGCTCGCGGGTTTTACCCAGCGTTTCGGCTGCCGAGTATAGCAACTGGCCGTGGCCAATCTCATCCTGCACTTTGGCAATAAGCGCCAGCTTGCGGCGAAAGTTAGGGGCACGGGTAATCCAGGTGCCTTCGGGTAGCGCGCCCACAATTTCTGAGTGCGCATGTTGCTCAATCATGCGTATCAGCTGTTTGCGGTACTCGGTTGGCATCCAGTCCTGCGGCTCTATTTTTTCGCCGCGGGCAATACGGGTTTCAAAGGCCTCCAGTTGTTCGGGGTCTTCTACCGTAGTGTTCATTCGTTTTGCTTCTTCTTCAGTAAGATTGGTTGAACCGTACAT
>CAYREY010000034.1:10554-49022 GCA_964423405.1 uncultured Chitinophaga sp.
CCGTAGTGTTCATTCGTTTTGCTTCTTCTTCAGTAAGATTGGTTGAACCGTACATAGCTATTTATTAAAGATTAAAAATTTAAGATTCAATATTACTTGTCTTTATTCTTCTTTGGTTTCTCGTTCTTTTTGGCTTCGAATTCTTCCAGATAACTCTTAAAGCCACTAATTTGTTTCGACAAAAAAGTAAAGTCTTCATACAACTTTGCGTACTCAACTTTGGTTACTAATTCGCAGGCCTTTAAAACATTTAAAATGTTTCGAGTTTCTCCCGCAGAACCTTTTGCATAGCGTAAAAACCTGATAAAATCTGCATTGTTATTATACTCAAAACCTTCAGCAATATTATTTGATATAGAGATAAGGGCAGCAAACATCTGCGCCTTAAACTCATACTCCTTCTGCAATTCCTTTTTTTGAAAGAGTTGGTGGCATTTGCACGTAACAGATACCGCCAACTGATAGCATTCTAAATCTTCAAACCGGCGATACTTAGCCATAATTTTCAATTTTCAATCTGTAATTTTCAATTCTTCAGTCCTTTTAATAATAGGTCTGCTATGCTTTCGGCAATTTCATCCTGCGTAAGATTCTCCGATGAGTTGTACAATTCGTAAGTAGCATTCAGCGCCGAAAAAACAGCAAATGCCACCAGCTTCGAATTCATCTTTTTAAAATCGCCCTTCTTAATCCCTTTTTCAACTATATCTCTAAAACGCATTTCGTATTCAAAGCGCATTTTTTTGAATTTACCCAGGTTAGGCTGTTCCAGAAACATCCACTCGTTAAAAAACACTTCAGAGGCCTCAATGTTGTTGGCTATTACATGTATGTGCGCTTTTATAGCAGCTTTCAACTTGCGTGGAAATTTCTCTTCGGTTGCTACGGCAGCATCAAACGCAGTAAAAAACTGCTGTGCCATATCAAAACAAATTTCGCGTAGCAGGTCGTCTTTGCTTTTGTAATGATTGTACAGGCTTGGAGCCTTCATACCAACCTCTTTAGCCAGCTCGCGCATACCTATAGCTGCATAACCGCGTTCGCGGAAAAGCCGCTGTGCCGATTGCCGTACCCGTTCTTTAGTTGTTGGTGTAGTAGCCATAAAACTAACAAGTGTTAGCAAAGCTATAAAAACCATTTCAAACTAACAAGTGTTAGTTTTGGGGTGTTTAGACCTGGCAGGTTTTATAAACCTGCTAAGTCAGTTCCCTTGTTTAACAACTACGCCCCGTCTGTTTTAATTTACACCCCTATCCGGCGTTTTCATAAAAAATGCAACATAAAACAAAGCTTTCCGGTATTCGTTCTATCATTGTGTTAAAGGGTAGGTGCGGGGTTATGGAAAAACACGCTTCGTGCTATCTTTGTAATAATCAACATGTCAGAAACCAATTCGCCATATAACTCATTGATTAACAAGCTGGATAAGTTTATACGCAAGTATTACACCAACCAGCTGATACGTGGCGCCATCTTCTCGGCGGTGTATGTACTGGCGTTTTTTTTGGCTATTAACCTGCTGGAGTATTATTTCTACCTCTCTACCGGTATGCGCAAGGTGCTGTTTTTCGGCTTTTTGCTATCATCGGTAGCCTTTGTAGCCAACTTCTTTATAGTGCCACTGTTGCACTACTACCGTTTAGGCAAGGTGATATCGTACGAGCAGGCAGCACAGATAATAGGCACCCACTTCACCGAGGTAAAAGACAAGCTGCTGAACATACTGCAACTGCGCCAGGCCGCCGAAGGCCAAAGCGGCACCAGTCTGCTACTGGCCGCTATCGACCAGAAATCGGTAGAGCTGAAACCTATCGATTTTTCGTTTGCCGTTGACCTTAGCAAAAACAGAAAATACCTGAAATACCTGGCCCCGCCGGTGCTGTTGTTTCTGTTTATAATTATAGCAGCGCCTAACGTAATTAAAGAGGGCACCAAACGCCTGTACCACAACGATACCTTTTACGAAAAAGAGGCCCCGTTTAAGTTTGCTATACAAAACAAAAGCCTTACTGCCCTACAGTTCGAAAACTTTACCCTACAGGTAAAAATAGAAGGCGACGTACTGCCTAACGAGGTATTTGTAGAAACCGGCGGCAATACCCTCAAACTTAAAAAGCAGGATAAAGACCTGTTTACCTACGAGTTTGTAAACCTGCAAAAAACCACACCGTTTCAGTTTGCTGCCAATGGTTTCCGCTCTAAGGAGTATGTAATTGATGTAGTGGCCAAACCGGTAGTTGCCGGTTTTGAAGTAGCCTGCGATTACCCGGCCTACACCGGCAGGCAGGATGAACTGCTTAAAAACATGGGCGACCTGGTTATACCTGCCGGCACCAAACTATCGTGGAGGTTTAATACACAAAATGTAGAAGCCATAACCTTTGCTATGGGCGATAGCAGCTACAACGTAAAGCGCACCGGCGAAAGCGAGTTTGCTTTCAGCAAGGCCTTTATGCAAAGCGCCCAATACACACTTAAAGTAAGCAACAGCAACATTAAAGATGCCGACAGTGTTTCGTACTCGCTGAATGTAACACCCGATTTGTATCCGGTTATTGCCGTTAAAGAGAAGAACGACTCAGCTACACAAAAGTACTTCTATTACATAGGCGAAATATCTGACGATTATGGCCTGCGCCGCTTAACGTTCAACTACCAGCTTACACGCGCCGATTCTACCACATCGGTTAATAAAGAGGTTGATGTACCCTTTACGCCGGGGCTGGCCTCGCGCTTTACTTTTTACTGGCAGCTGGCCGATTTTGGTATTAAGCCCGGCGATAAAATTACCTACTACTTCGAGGTGTGGGATAACGACGGTATACACGGTAGCAAATCAACCAAAAGCGAGTTGATGAACTATAACATGCCATCGCTCAGCGAGCTGAACCGCGAGATTACCAAAGACAATAAAGAACTGAAACAGGAGCTGAAAGATGCCATGAAAAAAGCTGCCGATGCTAAAGAGCAACTGCAGGCCATGAAAGATAAACTACAGGAAAAACAAAACCTGAACTGGGAGGACAAAAAGAACCTGGACCAGAGCGTAGAGAAACAAAAAGAACTGCAACAGCAACTAGAGGAGATTAAAAAGAAAATGGAGGAGAACTTTGAGAAGCAGAAAGACTTCAAAGAAGTATCGCCGGAGGTGGCCGAAAAGCAGGAACACCTGCAACAGCTAATGGAAGAGGTGATGAACAAGGAGATGAAAGAAATGATGGAGAAGTTGAAGAAGATGCTGGACGAGATGCAGAAACGCGACGCCCTTGAAAAGATGGACGACATGCAGCAGAACAGCGAGAAGATGGAGAAAGAGCTGGACCGTATGCTGGAGCTGTTTAAAAAAATGGAGTTTGACCAAAAGCTACAGGAAACTGCCGACAAGCTGGAGAAGCTGGCACAAAAGCAGGAAGACCTGGCTAAAAAAACCGAAGAAAACCAGCAACAGCTGAATAAAGAAAATAAAGACGGCAAAGAGAATAAAGAGAACGCCGAAGCACAGGCCAAACAGGAAGAGCTGAAGAAAGAACAGGATAAGCTGAACCAGGAACTGAAAGATGCTAAGAAGGATATGGACGACCTGAAAAAGCTGAACGAAGAAACCAAGAGCGATCAGGACTTTAAAGACGTGGAGAACAGCATGCAGACTGCCGAAAAACAACAGCAGGATGCCAAGCAGAACATAGACCAGAAACAGAACCAGAAAGCCGGCCAGAACCAGAAGAATGCTGCCAACAACATGAAAGATGCAGCACAAAAGCTATCGGATATGAAGATGGCCATGGAAGCCGAGGAAAACGCCGAAGATATGCAGGCGGTACGCCAGTTGCTGGAGAACATTGTACAACTATCGTTTGATGAAGAGAAGCTGATGAATGCCCTGAAGAGCACCAACATAAACAGCCCTAAGTATATAGAGCTGATGAAAGAGCAACAGCGCATTAAGGAGAACAGCAAAATGGTAGAAGATACGCTGTATGCCGTTGCACGCCGTCAGGAGTCTATCAAATCATTTATTACCAAAGAGATTACCAATATAAACAAGTACCTGGGCAAGAGCATTGCCGATATGGAAGACCGCAACGTAATACGGGCCATGAGCAACCAGCAGTTTACCATGACCGGCTACAACAACCTGGCGCTGATGCTCAGCGAGGCCCTGCAGCAAATGCAACAGCAGCAAAGCGAACAACAGCAGCAAAGCGATGGTAAGCCCAAAATGTGTATGAAATGTAAAAAGCCCGGCATGGGCCTGCCTAACCTTAGCAAAATGCAAAAACAGCTAAAGGATAAAATGCAGCAGATGGGCGAAATGATGAAGCGCGACGGCAAAGGCGAAAAAGGCCAGACCGGCAAGCCAGGGCAGCAGGGGCAAAACAGTAAAGAGTTTGCAGAAATGGCGCAGATGCAATCGCAGATACGCCGCGAGCTGGAGAAGATTAACCAACAGGAAAACAAAGACGGTAAAAACCCGCTTGGCAACCTGGGCGAAGCCATTAAACAAATGGAGCAAACCGAAAAAGAACTGGTTAATAAACAGCTAACCGCCGAAGCACTTAAACGCCAGCAGGATATACTGAACAAACTACTGGAAGCCGAAAATGCCCAGCGCGAACGCGACCAGAAACAGGAGCGCGAATCGAACACCGGTAAAGACCAGGAACGCAAAATGCCGCCATCGCTGGAAGAGTACCTGAAAGCCCGCAACAGCGAGGTAGATTTATACCGCACCGTACCACCCAGCCTTAAGCCTTACTACAAAGGCCTGGCCGAGAAATACTTTAGAAACATTACTATAACTCAATAGTGTTGCACAATACTCTTCTTGTTTATTATTTGCCAACAGGGGTTTGCAATACCAAATGAGATTGCTTTATTTGTTAACGAAAATTATTTCTTAGTTTCATCTACTATATAAAAGCAAATTGTGAAATCACTTACTGTATCTTCCAAGCCCGAGAATATTGCATTAGTAGAAAAGTTTATCGACGATATGCGCAGCGAAATAAATATCGGCGATGACGTGTACGGCAACATACTGATATCTATTACCGAAGCTGCCAACAACGCCATTATACATGGCAATAAATGCGACGAGAAAAAAACTGTAACGCTGGAGTATGGCCTGGATGAACGTGGTAAAAACCTCACGTTCATTGTAAAAGACCAGGGCCCCGGTTTTGATTACAACAACCTGCCCGACCCTACCGAGCCCGAGAACCTGGAAAAAACCCACGGCCGTGGTGTGTTTTTAATGATGCAGCTAGCCGATATGGTAGTGTTTTCCGATAATGGTGCTACTATCGAAATGCAGTTCAGAATCTAAGTACAGATTACCCTATAACTAAAAATGGCCCCGATGTATCGGGGCCATTTTTTATTTAGTGCCGTTGCTTTGCTTATTTTTTAAGTGCATCGCGTATTTCCATCAGCAATGCATCGGTAGATGATGGGCCTGCTGGTGCGGCAGGTGCAGCCTCTTCTTTCTTCTTGGCTGCATTCATTCCTTTTATTATTAAAAACAGTACAAACGCTATGATAACAAAGTTGATGGTAGCCGAAAGAAAATTACCATACTTAACTGTACCGAAAATAGTTAGCTCTTCCAGCTTTGTAAGGTGGGCCGCTTCCAGTGCAGGTTTTAGTAGTAGTGGCGTTATTACATCATCTATAAGTGAACTTACAATTTTGCCAAAGGCACCGCCTATGATAACACCAATTGCAAGGTCAACAACGTTGCCTTTCATGGCAAACTCTTTAAACTCAGATATCATTCCCATAGTTATGTGGTTTTATGGTTTATTAATACCAGTGAATTTAGTATTGTTCGGTTAAAAGCAGAAATAAAAGATTAGAAATTCAGGCTATAACGCGCCTATCTCCTGAGATTATATTTTTTCAAACATATTCTTCTCTACCCAGCCTACTTTACCATCGGCCAGCCGAATTTTGTTCCAGTTGCCAACACGGTCGCACAGGTATAATTTTACACCTTCGTGTATAGTAAATATATCGGTAGCGTTTTCATCGGGGGCACTCTTTACATTTACGTTGGCCACCATTAGTATAGCCGTACCCGAATCATCTTCGGTATGTGCCTGCTTAACGCCCAACCCCACCGAAACCAGCGATAGTACGAATACTGTTATGGTAAAAAACAACACTACCCCTTTACGGCTCACAAAAAGATAAATGGCAAATAATATAAGCGACAGCCATACCAGCACCAAAGCAAACACCGCCCACCCTTTCGATGAGAAAGAATGTAACAGGTTATTCCATTTGGTTACTATAGCCAGTTGCGGTACCGGTTGCACACGGTCTATAGTTGTTAGCTGGGCCAGTTTAAGGTTGTGTACTATATCTTCATCATCTGGTGCCAGTTTAAGCGCACGTTCGTAGTTAAGTATAGCCTTGCCGTTATTATGCATTTTATAATAACAGTTACCCAGGTTATAATATACCTCGGCAGAACGGTAGCCCTGTGCAGTTATCTTATCATAAACAGCAGCGGCCTCTGCAAACTGGTTTGCTTTATACAGGGCGCTGGCTTTATTGTAAAGTTCGGGGGCTGCCTGCGCAATAGTATGTTGTGGCATACAGCAAAAAACAAATAGCACAAAAAGCAACCACACTTTACCGGTGTGGCCACAATATGCTTTTATCATGTGTATTGCTTTCATAATCTATTGCTGTATATACAATACCTATTTTACTTCATCTTCCAGATCGGCCATCAGGTTCATGGCTGTCTCATAATTCTGTTTCATTTCACCGCCTTCGCCTACCGGTGCATACAAAGCAAGCTCACAGGTGCCAAGCAGTGCTTTAAGCTTTGCTATAGTTTCGGGCTTTGCATGCTTTGCCAGCAGTTTCTCCTCCACATTATCTTTCGATAGCTCAGCCATATCTATATTCAGCTTATCGCCCAGATAGCCCCATGTGGCTCTCGAAACTTCATCGTAAAAATTTTTCTTATCGCTTTTGGCCAGGTGCTTCTCTGCCACACTCAACCGCTTTTTGGCCAGCTTAAGTGCCCTTCTGCGTTTGGTGCCTATCACGTCGGCAGCCATTGTATCGCTCCGGCGCTTGGTAGCTACCAGACCAATAAAAAGTAAAAACGGCATGGTGTACATGGCAATAAAACCTGCCGAACCAAAGAAACGGTTGCCTTTACTTAGTTCCGGTGTTGCTGTTTTAATATAGCGTATATCCTGGCCCAATGCTGCCACATCTTCCTTATCGGCACCGGTTGCCATAGCAGCAGTGTTGGGGTTCTTGCTGGCTTCGCCGGTTACTTTCACCGTAAACTCCGGCGACTTAGTGGTAAGGTATTTACCTGCGGCCGGATCAAACCACGAGAATGTTTTTTCTTCGATAGAATACTCGCCGGGCTGCCGTGGTATTATCAGGTAATCGTATTGTTTAGTGCCACTCATTCCGGCGGCACCGTTACTTATGTTCTCTTTAATTTTAGGGTCGTACACTTCAAACTCCGGTGGAAACTTAAGCACCGGTGCATCTACAAACTTAAGGTTACCGGTACCCGATATTTTTAAGGTATAGGTAATGGGTTCATCTGTTTTGGCATCCTTACCCGAAAGTGTGGCATCGAACTTATAACTGCCTACAGCACCCGAAAAATCGGCTGGCTTGCCATTTTCCGGTAACTCTTTAACGTTTACCGTAATAGGTGTTGCCTTTAAATCGAGTGGTACCTGACGCATACGCCCCAAATCGAAAAAATCATCAAACAAGTTGCGCGAACGCGAACGCATTTGTACCTGGGCTACGGTGTTTACCTCACAGCCCGCCACCGGTAATGCTCCGGCACGTTGCGGGTATAGGTTATACTTCATAATCTCTACCGTATTGTACTGCTTACCATTAACTACCTCGGTGGCTGGCCTGCGCTTAGGGTCCAGCTCTACCTCCTGGCTCCAGTAGCCATCAAATGAGGGCGCCTTGGTTACGTTAAAGCCGGTAAGGTTCTGGCGGAAATAAAGTTTGTATGTAGCCGTAAGCATCTCGCCTTTATATACCGAACCTTTGCTTACAACCAGCTTCATAAACACTTCATCTTTCAGCTGCTTTTCAATTTCGGCATTGTTGGTTTGTGGTTGCTCTTCCTCCTCACCCCTGAAAAACGGGTCATCGAATGGGTCGAACGGATTGCGCTGCCGTTGTTGTTGCTGTTGCGCTACCGGTGCTGTTACCTGTATGGTAAGCTCGTTACTCTCCATGGTAACACCGCTTACAGTTATACTGGCTTTACCCAGCTTAAAGGTGCCCTGGTTTTTTGGCCGTAGCACATAGCTGTATGTTACGCTTTGGGTTACATTGCCATTTACCCACTGCATACTGGTAGAGGTATTGGGGCCACCCATTAACTGAAAATCTGTAAGGGATGGTAGTTTCAGGTTAGTACCGTTTCCATTCTCTATTGTATAGCTAAGCTGAAAGTTTGAATTTACAGGCACCGATTTAGGAGCCGAAGCAGAAAAGCGCGCCTGTGCATTTACTACTGAGTACGTAGCAAACACCAACATAAAAAGCACTATGCCTTTAAATGCATGGTAATAGTTGGCCGGTGTACTTGCGCGGGTTGTCATATTGTTACAAAATTCTCTCAACTATACGGTTTATTCAAGCAAAAGGCTGTGGCTTAATTTTTTTTCACACCTTTTAATTACCTACCAGTCTTTTTCAATCTTAACAGGTACCACTTTTATCTGCTTTTGCTGCATCTTCTGGTTGGTTTTTTGCTCCTCACCCTGAAGCGCCTGTAGCATTTTTTCTGCCTCCTCTTTACTTAGTTTGGGCTGCGGTTGTTGCTTACCCTGCTGCTTATCCTTATTGTCTTTATTTTCCGACTGCTGATCCTTGTTCTGGTCCTGTTTGTTCTGTTCCTTATTCTCCTGATCTTTCTTCTGGTCTTTATTCTCTTTTTTATCCTTGTTATCTTTATTCTGATCCTGCCCCTGCTGTTGCTGCTTTAACATGCTGTTGGCATAAGCAAGGTTATACTTCGTATCGGCATCTGCGGGGTTGTTCTTAAGTGCCTCTTTGTAAGCATTAGCAGCCTCTTGCCATTTTTGCTGTTGCAAAAACACATTGCCTAAATTATGATAAGCTTTGGCTTTTACACTTTTATCGGGGTTGGTTTGCGCCGAAAGCAAAAACAGTTTGGCGGCCTCGTCGTACCTTTTCTGGGCATACACCGCATCGCCCAGGTTAAAAATAGCCTGTGGCATGTTGTTCTGCTTATCAAGCGCTTTTTTATAGCTGGCTTCCGCATCGGCAAAAACTCCCTTTTCGTACTGCTTGTTGCCATTGCGGGTTTCCCGTTTTTCGGTATTAGTACTAAGGCTGTTTAGCTGTGCACGGGCGGTAGTACAGGCAGCAACCCACAACAATAACACTGCGGCCACAGCCACGGGGTTAAATAATCTGCTACGCTTTGTATGGTTACTGGCCATCATAACTTTAAAAATTTAAGGCTTAGCCGGCGTTCGCTCAGCATCCACTCTATAAATAAAAGTATTGCCGCTATAATAAGGCACACCTGAAACTGATCATTGAAATCGGTAAACACTACCTCTTCAAAGTCTTTGGTATTAATACGCCCCAGCTCTTTAAATATGGCATTAATCTCATCCTTGCCACTACCCAATTGAAAATATTTGCCGTTACCTTTTTGCGCCAGTTCGCGCAGCATGGGCTGATTCATTTTAGATAATACAATGTTGTTGTCTTCGTCGCGCTTAAAATCGCTACCCACCGGTATGGGGCCTCCATTATCGGTACCTACACCAATGGTAAATATTTTAACCCCCTGCTTAACAGCCTCTTCAATAGCCTCGTCGGTGCCACCTTCATTATCCTCACCATCGGTTATTATTATCAGCGCCTTGTGCTTGTTATCTTCCTGCACAAAGTTTTCGCGCGCCATGTTTATTGCCTCGGCAATGTTAGTGCCCTGTGTGGGCATCAGGTTGGTGTTAATGGTTTTAAGGTACATGCGCCCGGCACTGTAATCTACCGTTAGCGGCATTTGCATATAGGCACGCCCTGCAAATACTATCATACCTAACCGGTCGTTATGCAATTCATCTATAAAATTGCTGATGAAATTTTTGGCCCGCATTAACCGGTTGGGCTTTATATCCTCACTCAGCATCGAGTTCGATACATCTACCGCAATAAACACATCTATACCCTGGCGTTTAACTTTTTCCTGCTTGGTACCTACCTGCGGGTTGGCAAAGCCTATCACCATAAATTCAAATGCCAGTGCCAGCAAAATAAACTTTATCAGGTGCTTGTTAAACGAAACATCGGGGGTAAGCTGGCTAAGCAACGATGAATTACCAAACTTAGACAGGCTGCGGCTGCGCCAGTTTTGAAAATAAAAAAACAGCAACAACACCGGTACTACAGCCCACAACAACCACAGGTACTGTTTGTGTTCAAACCGGAAGGCTTCTTCACGCAACAGCACCAGCACCGCCAGCGGTGGTATGGCCAGCACAAGCAACCACAAGTATTTTATGTATTCGCTACTTTTCATAGTTACGAGAGCGAAAGCCGAGGGACAAGGGTTAATACAAACAGCCCACTACTTTGGCTTATTCTTGTTTTCAAGTGTTTCAATTGTTTTTGTCTCCATTGCAATTATTTCATCTAAAAGCCCTATTCGTTCATTTACTACTCGTTCTGATAACAGAGGAATACATCTTCTGTATCTACCCTTTGATTCTCTGGCAGATCCACGTGAGTAGCGAAGAAATTGAGGGTATTCTTTACCAAAGCCACGACCATAACCTTCCTCAATATTTGCAGACACCGAATCTACTGATCGGGTCAATTGCCTTGCAAGTTCCCTTCCTCTTGCATCAGCCATCAGTACTTCACTATCTTTCCAAAACAACTCCCATAGCTGTAATGATTTTTGGTAGAATATTACTTTGTCCAGTGCATCGTTCATGTGATATCTTTAATTATATTTTTTCATTTTGTTTTCTGTACCCCCTCTCACTTCGCCCTCGCTCTCGCCCCTTGTTTTACGGAATGCTTTTTACAATTAAATAGCGGAACAAAATTTCGAGCGATACAAATACTAATGCCAATAATGCGAAAGCATAAAACTTTTCGGTTTTATGTTCAAATGCACTTACTTCTATCTTGGTTTTTTCCAGCTTATCTATTTGCGCATATATCTCTTTTAACCGTCTGTTATCGCTGGCACGGAAATACTGCCCCCCTGTTTTTTTTGCTATATCTTTAAGTAAAGCCTCGTCAATCTGCACATCGGCATAGTCAAATATCAGCTCACCCGATTGTGTCATCGCCACCGGCGTCATCGCCTTATCGTTAGAGCCTATACCAATAGTGTAAACCCGTACGCCAAACTGCATGGCAATATCGGCTGCGGTGGTTGGGTCTATCAATCCTTTGTTGTTAACCCCATCTGTCATTAGTATTACCACCTTGCTTTTACTGTTCAGCTCTTTTAATCGCTGTACAGAAGTGGCCAGGCCCATACCAATGGCAGTACCATCTTCCATCAGCCCATTTTTAATTTGCTTAAGCTGGTTCTTAATAATGTTGTGGTCTATGGTTACCGGGCACTGCGTAAAACTCTCTCCGCTAAATATTACCAATCCCAACCGGTCGTGTGGCCGGCCATCTACAAAGTTCATAGCCTCCTTTTTGGCTGCCTCTAAACGGTTAGGCGAAAAATCTTTAGCCAGCATAGAGGTAGATACATCTATAGCCAATACAATATCAATCCCCTCGGTAGTTACCTTTTCTTCATCGTAACTGGTCTGCGGTCGTGCTATGGCCACCAGCAAAGCACTAAGTGCCAACACACGAAATACGGGTAACAGTTTTTTTAATGTGGCCTTAAACGGTGTGCCGTTACCGGTAAACGCAGCTGTGGTTGATAAGCGCAAGGTTGGGTAGTTGCGCTTGCTTAAAAAGTACCACCACAAACCTGCAATGGCCCATACCGCAGGTATTAGGTATAGCACCCACTTACTGGCAAAAGTAACGCCGCCCCCCAGCCCCCAAAGGGGGCTTAATACAACCATCATATATTTTGTTACAGGCTCCACTTTATTTACTGCTGTTTGTATTTGAACTTAAGTCCCCTTTAGGAGATTTATGGGCATTCTCACTTGGCTCGGTAAAGTCAATAAACTTATATGCGTTCTCCATGGCCTTTATGTTGGCATCCGGCATGGGTATCATTTTGGCAAACTTCACCAGGTCGGCACTGCGCAATATGGCCAGCAGGCTTTCGCGTGCTTTATCTTTAAGATTGTATCGGGGCATTTCGGCCTCTATTTCTTCCGTTGTGCTTTCCAAAGCCAACCATTCATAACGATACTCCAGATACATGCGCAAAATATCGGTAAGCCGGCTATAGTATAATTTTACCTGATCGTTCTGCCATAGCTTTTCCTCTTCCAGCTTCTTCAATTCTTTGCGGGCCCATATATGCGCGGGTTCTTTGGGCCTTGGCCTTTCCACGGGCACCGGTTTCTTATTACGGTATTTATCGTATAGTACTGCACCAGTCAAAATAACAACTATCAACACCAGCCAGCCAATAATAAATGGTATAAACTCGCGCCAGCTATAGGGAACATCCAGTGGAGCTTTAATATCCTTAAACGGTTTTTCTGTATCTACCGCAGGTGCACTTACACTTACCTGCACATCGTCAGATAGTATGCTATCTATAACACCGGCACTATTCTTGAAATAAACGAGTACAGGCCCGGCATGGTATGCTCCCGAATCGTAGGCCGAAACAGTATATACCTGCGATAGCACAACGTTGTTGCCTTCAGTGGCTGTATCTATCTTTGTTACTTCCAGTACTTCCAGGTTGCCAAGTGTATCAACTGCTTTAGGAAATGCTACCGAAAGTGTATTGGTGTACTTTACACTTAGCCTTACTTTAAGTGGGTCGCCTAGTTGTATATTGCTACTGTCTGCACGCAATTCTGCACTAATAGTCTGGCTATTTGCTATCGACACCGGGCACAACATACATAGCAGCATAAGCACACGTATGGTAATACGCCTGTCTATAGTCTGTGCGCTATGGTATATGTTCTGCTTTTTCATCGCTTCATCTCTCTTTTCTTAAACATATTCATCAGCGAAATCACATAGTTGTCTTCAGTTTTTATACTCTCCAGCTGTGCACCGGTTTTGCCAAACAGTTCTTTTGTGTGGCGCAGGTTCATAGCAAATGTTTTGGCGTAGCGCTCCCGTAAACTTTTATCGCTGGTATCTATCCAGTACTCGGCACCGGTTTCGCTGTCAATTACTTTCGCCAGGCCTATGTCGGGCATGGTAGCTTCGCGCTCATCATAAATATGCAGGCCTATCAGGTCATGCTTTTTGCTTACAATATTCAGCGATTTCTTTAGCTCACCTTTATCATCGGCCTTATTCGATAAAAAGTCGGAAACCAGAAAAGCAATGCTTTTCTTTTTAACTACATTATTAAAATACTTAAGTGCTTCAGAAATATTGGTGCCGGTATGTTGGGGGTGAAAGTCATATATCTCTGATATTATCCGCAGTATGTGGCTCTTACCTTTTTTAGGTGGAATAAATTTTTCTATAGTGTCGCTGAAAAAAAGTACGCCTACTTTATCGTTGTTGGTTATAGCAGAAAAAGCCAACACACCGCTTATCTCTGCTATAATGTGGTTTTTAAATTCGTTCTGCGTACCAAAAAAAGATGACTGGCTTACATCTATCAGCAACATTACCGTAAGCTCACGCTCCTCTTCAAATACTTTTACAAACGGCTTGCGGTTGCGGGCAGTAACGTTCCAGTCAATAGCTCGTATATCGTCGCCGTACTGGTACTCGCGCACCTCGCTAAACGATATGCCGCGCCCCTTAAACGCCGAATGATAACTACCTGAAAATATCTGATTAGATAACTTTCGGGTTTTAATCTCAATCCGGCGCAGTTTTTTGCGTCTGTCTTCAGTTGATAGTTGAGGGTTGCCAGTTGCCGGTTGGCTATTTTGAGATAGCTTACCCTGCACCTTTGCTGCACTGTTACCGGTTGTTTTATAAACTTCTTTCAGCATCTTACTTAAGGTTCGATGTTTCTAGATAATTAATAAAGCCGCTTATTAACTTACGACATTCAATAAGCAAGTCAAGGGTACTGTTTAGTTCCTGTTCGCTTATAAAACCTAAATCAAATGCCAGATATAGCTCTGTCTCCAACTCATATTGCGATCCTCGGGCAATAAACTGAAACTGTATTGTCTCTTTCTTGTACTGCCTGCCACAACCCTCTGCAATATTAGATGGGATACATATTGCAGCCCGGCGAATTTGCGACGTCAACCCATATAGCTCTTCCTTAGGAAATTTTGCTGTCAGGCGATACACCGCACACACCAAAACCCTTGCTTTTTTCCAAACCTCTAATTGAGTATATGATACTAGACTTGACATAATATGAGATTACCCGGAATTATTCACTGACAACAGACAACTACCAACTTACAACTGTTTATGGTACTTCTACTGCATTAAGTATCTCGCTTATTACCTCTTCGCTGGTAATGTTTTCGGCTTCGGCTTCGTAAGTTAAACCTATACGGTGGCGCATTACATCGTAGCATATAGCCCGTACGTCCTCGGGTATAACATAGCCACGACGTTTAATAAACGCATATGCTTTAGCCGCAACAGCCAGGTTAATACTTGCACGTGGCGAGCCACCATAGCTTATCAGCGATTTAAGTTTGTTCAGTTTATAATCTTCGGGCTTGCGGGTGGCAAACACTATATCCAGTATATAGCGCTCTATCTTTTCGTCCATATACACCTCGCGCACTGTCTGGCGGGCTGCAATAATTTCTTCTTTCTTTACTACCTGGTTTATTGGCTTGTTGTTCATTGCCATGTTCTGGCGTATAATCAACTGCTCTTCCTCCTTTTTAGGATAGGTAATTACCACCTTCAGCATAAAGCGGTCAACCTGTGCTTCGGGCAGCGGGTAAGTACCCTCCTGCTCAATTGGGTTTTGAGTGGCAAGCACCAAAAACGGGTCTTCTATTTTATAGGTATTGTCGCCAATAGTAACTTGTTTCTCCTGCATGGCTTCCAGCAGGGCAGATTGTACTTTTGCCGGGGCTCGGTTAATCTCATCGGCCAGCACAAAGTTGGCAAACACCGGCCCTTTCTTAACCACAAAATCGTTATCCTTTTGGTTGTATATCATAGTACCAACCAGGTCGGCAGGTAGCAGGTCGGGCGTAAACTGTATACGGCTGAATTTGGCATGTATGGCCGATGCCAGCGATTTAATGGCAAGTGTTTTAGCCAGGCCCGGCACACCTTCCAGCAATATGTGGCCGTTACTTAATAGGGCCAGCATCAAACGCTCCAGCATATATTTCTGGCCAACTATGCTTTTGCCCAGTTCCATGTTCAGTACATCTACAAATGCACTTTCGCGGCCTATGCGCTCGTTTAGCGAGGCAATGTCAACAGTGGTGTTTCCAGATATTACATCCATAGTTTAGTTTTTTAAGGGCCTCAAATATACCCTACTGTTTATTTGTTAAAAATCAATTTTTGTTAAGCAAAGCGCCTGTTTGTTAAGGCTATAAAATAGCAAAGGGGCGCTATACGCCCCTTTGCATAAAGTTACGATACTATGTTTAGAATTTAGCCATCAGGCCTATACCAAACTGCTCAAATATCTGCAGCCTGTTGTAAGCGGTAATAGTATTGCCGTTTTTATCTTTATCGGTTATACCATCGGGGCCTTTTGCTTTGCTATCGTTTTTAAGTTTATCTACCGGCGTAAGCGCATTGTACTGGTACACCAGACGTACCGATAAGGAAGCACTTAACCACGAGTTTACTTTAAATATAATGTCATTATCCCACTTAATAACCGGTATATGCTTGGTAGATTCGCTTATATTAAACGAACCTACAGAATCGGTAGCGGCATCGTAAGTAGGCATTACGGTGTTATAGCTGGCATTAAGGTAAGCACCAAACACATTCAGGTGGCTTTTCCAGTTTACGTTCTTCACTATATCTTTCTGAAACAACATGTCCAGCTCCCAACCCAGCTCACCCATAAAAAAGTCGCCGCGCTTTAAACCAAAACGGGTTTCATCTACATTGTTGTAGTAGGCATCGGTAAAAGTCCCATCGGCAACAGTGGCAGTGTCGCGGCCAGGGCTATCGGGCGTTACAAAAGTCATTTTGCCCTCTACCGGCGAGAAGAACATAGTAAAGTATGGTTTGGGTTTCCAGGTTAAACCGGGGCCTATGGTCAGTACAGCCGGTGCAGCAAATTTAGATATGGTGTAGCGGCGGAAGCGACCATTGCTGGTATCGGTAAGCGAGTAATCGTAGCTGGGTGTAAACTGGCTCTCAAATGCCAGCTTAGCGGCTATATACAACGAGCTTTTAACCTGGTAGCCAAACATGGTTTTAAGCGACATAATGTCGATGTTTTTTTGCAGGTTGCGTTGTGCCAGTGCTTTGTTTCGTATCAGGCCATTGGCCACCATACCCCATTTGGCATCAAAGCTGTTATCCCATACTATCTTATCTTTTTTGTAGTTGGCAAACAAACCTGCGGTTAGCAAAAACGAAAAGTTGTTACTACCACCGGGCGCCCACTGGTAAAGGGCTGTTTGGCTTACACTAAAGCCGGCAAAGCCACCTACCCGCCACGTAGAGTCGCGCAGGTAAATACCATCGCCACCAAACTTAAATTTGGATTTCTTTTTCTGTGGTGTAGCCGTGCTATCCTGCGCCATGGCCACTCCAATCATCATCACCAGTACAGTTAGTAAAAGTCCTTTTTTCATAACATAAGTTTTAGTTGGTCAAAAATGAGGCTCTCTAACCCAAACTCAATGCCAGTTTTTGAACAAAAACCGGTTTTTATAGCATATTTTTCAATACGCTAAAAATTTAACAAATTTTTTTATTGCTGAAAATCAATAACTTAAACAATAAAAAATCCATAACAAGCTACTGTGTGTTGCATAGTACCTGCTTATGGATATATATTTGCATCGTCAAGTAGCTTACTAAACCTTTAAATTTTACGATATGAAGAAATCAATCCAAACAATCGCCCTAGCTTTTAGCATGCTTATGCTTACAAGCACTATTGCTTTTGCCAGCGAACCCGGCAACATGAGCATAGCCAGCAAAGAAACCCTGCGCCGCGAAATGATACGCAACATTACCTGCCCCGACTTTGTAACCGAAAACACACCGACTAACGATGTTAAAGCGCTGGTATCGGTAGATGAAAGCGGCAACGTAACCCTGCACGAGATAAACTCAGCCAACCCGCAGCTGAAAGCTTATGTTATTAAACGCCTGAAAGAGATGAAGCTTAACAACAACATAAGCAGCGAAAAATTTGTACTGGTTGTAAAATTCAGGGTAGCCTAACAGTTACCGGTTTAATAACCTTAAAACTAAAACATGAAAACCAAAATACTGATACTGCTTATTGCACTGCTACCGGTTGCCACCTTTGCAGGCAATGGCGATAAAAACAAAAAGAAAATAGACGTCCACATAACGCTGGATAAAACCGGGAAAGCAACAATTGACCTGCCGGCTAATATGAAAGACCTGGAAAAAGACCTGAACAAGGCACTGAAAGATGTAACCTTTAATGTAACCGACGGCAAAGAGAAAAAAGAAGTGAACGTTAACCTGCAGATAACTACCCGATAGTTACATAGCATCTAACCTGTGTAATCAATTGTATTTATCAGCATAATCATAAAAATTATGAATATAGAAAACACAAAAGCGCAAATGCGGAAAGGGGTACTGGAGTTCTGCATCCTGTCGATACTATCCGATGGCGAGCATTACCCAACCGAAATAATAGAGCGGATGAAAGCAGCAAAATTGCTGATTGTGGAAGGTACCCTTTACCCATTGCTTACGCGCCTTAAAAACGATGGCCTTTTAGCTTACCGGTGGGAGGAATCTACATCGGGGCCGCCGCGCAAATATTTTACCCTAACCGACCAGGGCCGCGAAAACCTTGCTGCACTGGTTGAAAGCTGGACCGAGCTTACCGAATCGGTAAATCAGATATTACACCAAACCAACCAACCAAAACAGGATTAATACCAAACCACACCACCGGTTAAAATTCAAAACCAATCAACATGAAAAAGACTTTAAATATAAATCTGGGCGGCATGGCTTTCATTATTGATGAAAACGCCTTTGAGGTCCTCTTCAACTACCTGGAAGCACTAAAGCGTAAGTTTAAAAACGCTGCCGAACGCGATGAAATACTACACGATATAGAAGCCCGCATGGCCGAGTTACTTACAGCCAAACTTGCCGGCCGTAAAGAAGTAGTAAGCCTTACCGAAATACAAGCGGTGGTAGATGCCATGGGCAAGCCCGAGGATATTGCCGGTGAAGATGTAGAAACAACCGCTACCGAACAGAACACTGCTTCTGCTCAGCAAACAGGTACAAGCTATACCCAGCAAACTTACACCGGACCGGTTAAAAAACGCTTATACCGCGATGCTGATGATGCAAAAGTGGGTGGTGTTATTGCTGGCCTGTGTCACTATTTTGGTATAGAAGATCCGGTGTGGATGCGTATTGCTGCACTGGTGCTTATACCGGTAACATCGGGCGCCATTATACTGTTGTACTTCTTATTGCTTATAGTTGTACCTAAAGCCCTTACCGCCGCCGAAAAACTACAAATGAAAGGCGAACCGGTAAACATAAATACTATTGAAAAAGAGGTTAAAGATGCAGCTAACCGTGCGGGCGAATCGGTAAACAACGTAATGCGCGACAACTCTTTTTTTGAAAAACTATGGAACCTGATAGTAATTGTTACTCTATCATTCCTGAAGTTTATAGCCGGTATAGTAATTTTTGTTGCGCTTGGTGTACTAACAGTGGTAATACTGGGGTTGCTTGGTGTAAACATAATACATGGTGATGTGCTAACCGATGCGCCCGGCCTGCTGGTTGATAATCCTTCTATTATTACCATGATTAAAGTTGGTGCCGGGCTGTTTATTATAGCCCCGCTGGTAGGTATTATTTATGCGGCATTACGCGCATTGCTGGGTAAAGATAAAGGCCGTGCCCCGTGGCTAAAATGGGTGCTGCTGGCTGCCTGGTGGGCCGGAGTATTTATACTGGGTTATGCCGTTTTACAGCTAGGTATGGCGTTCAGAACAACCGGTACTACCCACCAACAGGTAGCACTTACCCAACCGGCTACCGCTACCCTTACTGTTTTACTGACCGACTCGGCAGGACAAGCGCTACCGATAGATAACGACCACAATGATGAACGCGGCCTTAACATATCGTTAGATGGAGTGTACATTAATGGTCAGGATATTAAAGACATGGAAAAGATAGTAATAGGCGAGCCTACACTATACCTGATGCCATCTATGAACGATTCATTCTATCTGGAAATAATTACCAACTCGCAGGGACGTACCCGTAGCGAAGCAATAAAAAATACCGGCTATGTGCAATATGGGTTTACACAAGCCGATAGCCTTGTTAAACTGCCTGGTTATGTGCTGTTGAACAAAAACGGTAAGTACCGCGGCCAGAATGTAAAAGTGCGCATACATATACCTGAAGGCAAGAAACTGAACTTTAGCAACAACATTGACCGCTGGCCTGCTGTAGTTAAAGGCGACAATACCTTTGATGACACCTACTTTGCCAACACCAGCTGGACCGTAGAAAACGGTAAAGTAAAATGTATTCGCGGCGAAAACCACTTTAACTCCTCTAAAGACAGCGAGGAGGAAAAAGAGAGTGGTAGTGAAAGCAAAAAGTCGGATAAGAAAGACGAGGGCGAAGGAGATTATTAATAACTAAACATCACACATATATGAAACTCATTTTATCGCTGGTAGTTATCTCGGCCCTGGGCCTGGGTGCACTACTGCTTACATCGTGTAAAAGCAAAAAGAAAATGCACGAACCGGTAACCACCGAAGAACGCCCGGTACAACCCTTTAACAGTATAGAAGTAGATGGCGTGTTTCCGGTAGAGATATCGCAGAACGGAGGGGACGAGTTGGTTAAAGTAGAGGCTACCCAAACCATGCAAAACCGTATAATGGTAAACAGCAACAACGGCAAGCTGGTTATTAATATGGAAGAAGGCGCAGAGATTGATGACCTTAACAAACCTAAAGTGTATATCAATATTAAAAAAATACACACGCTCGATTTCCGTTCGGTAGGTTCGTTAACTACGCAGGGGCAGCTAAAGCTCGATTCGCTTTACATCAACTCCGAATCGGTAGGCAAGTTAAATCTGGATATTGAGGCCGACTTTATACGCACCAACTTAAACTCGGTAGGCGCTACGGTATTAAAAGGTAAAGTACGCGAGGCACGTATCAACAACAAAAGCGTGGGTGTACTTTCGGCGTACGACCTTAAAGCCGGCACATTAATGATACACAACACAGCCATTGGCAGTGCCGAAGTATATGCCGATAGTGCTTTTTATATCCGCTCTTCGGCTGTAGGCACGCTGTATTACAAAGGCCCGGGTGTGGTTAAAGAAATGGACGCCACCGGGCTGGGCAAAGTAAAAAAGGTAGAATAACACATTAAATAGAATTTTATGCAAACTATATCAGTAAACAATGTATATGCTTCGGCACCACGCAGGTTAATGGCTTTTGTAATTGACCACCTGGCCATAGCAGCAGTTTTTGCTACCCTATCGTGGGACTGGCAATGGAGTTACCTGGGCTTTGGTTTCTGGAAACTGGTGCTGGTATTTATCTACTACGGTGCTATGGAGTCATCAAAGTATCAGGCCAGTATAGGTAAAATAGCTATGGGCATTAAAGTAACAGGCCTGCATGGCCAGAAACTCGATTTTTCAAAAGCGCTATTGCGCAACCTGTCAAAAATTATCTCATCGGCTATACTGGGTATAGGCTACCTGATGGTATTTTTTGATGACCGTAACCAGGGCCTGCACGATAAAATAGCCGATGCGCTGGTTGTAGAATCATAACAGCTTGCCACCATACAAACAGGTTATCGCAATTACTTTTTGTTGGTTGGTTGCCCCTCCTGCTTTGGCAGAGGGGCTTTTTTATTTTAAGCCTGCTCCTCTGTATCGGGCTGTATCAGGTAATCCTGCCAGTAGCCGGCTTTGTAGGGGTAGCGCTCCAGGTATAGCTTTTTCACTTTCTGAAAAAGCAACTCGCGCAGGTCGGCAGTATTGCGGTTCTGCACTGCCGAAACAAAAATACAGTTATCATGTGTTTTGGCCATCCAGCTCTGTTTCAGTTCTTCCAGCAAGCTGCGCTTTATATCATCGGGCAGGTATTCGTCAAACTGTTTCTGTTCGTACAAATCCATTTTATTAAAAATGACAATAACCGGTTTATCGGCACAACCCAGCTCTTTCAAAATTTCATTCACCACGTTCATCTGATCCTGAAAGGCGGCATGCGATATATCTACCACATGTAACAATATGTCTGCCTCTATAGCTTCATCCAGTGTAGATTTAAAACTCTCTACCAGGTGGTGCGGCAACTTGCGTATAAACCCAACAGTATCGCTCAACAAAAACGGCACGGTGTTAAAGGTTACTTTACGTACGGTTGTATCCAACGTGGCAAATAGTTTATTCTCGGCAAACACTGTTTCTTTAGCCAGTAGGTTCATTAATGTAGATTTACCTACGTTGGTATAACCTACCAGTGCCACCCGCACCATTTCGCCACGGCTTTTGCGGCGGGTTACGTTTTGCTTATCTATTTCTTTTAGCTTCTCTTTTAACTGGGTAATTTTCTTCTCAGCCATCCGGCGGTCGGTTTCAATCTCCTTCTCACCCGCGCCACCACGCGTACCGGTACCACCACGCTGCCTTTCAAGGTGGGTCCACATACCTTTCAGACGGGGTAGCATATATTGCATCTGGGCCAGGTCAACTTGTGTTTTGGCCTGTACCGTGCGCGCGCGCTGGGCAAATATGTCCAGTATCAGCATACTGCGGTCCAGCACCCGTTTCTTTACCACATCTTCTATATTGCGCTGTTGCGAGGGCGATATCTCATCATCAATAATCACCAGGTCTACTTGATGTGCCTCTACATACGCCTTTACTTCTTCCAGCTTTCCTTTACCTACATAGGTTTTATTATCGGGGTGGGGCAGGCGTTGTACAAACCGTTTCAGGGTTTTTACCCCGTCGGTTTCTGCTAAAAACTCCAGCTCATCCAGGTACTCCTGCGTTTGCTCTTCCGTCTGTTCGCGCGAAATCAACCCCACCAGCACAGCTGTTTCTATATGTATAATGGTGTTGTCGTTTCCAAATTTTACTTTCTCTTTCATAATTGTATCAGGCTGCGAAAATAGGAAATCCTGACAAGCTGATCTTGTAACAAAAACTATAGGTACTAATTATCAGTGGTTACATTTATATTGCATATGTAACTTTAGTAGCGCTACACCAAAAATGTCTCAGAAAACAGGAACAATAATGCGGTACTTTGCTATAGCAGTAATAGGTGCTTTATCGCTCTATTATTTGCCCTTGCTGTACTTTGGCTGCTCTACTTTCATAACAACCATACTGGTTTATACACTACTCTGCATTGCATTTATTACGCTTATCAATATACTAAACAACCGGTTGGGGCTTGCCATAAACCCCAACGTAAAAATACTGATTATAAGCACTACCCTTTTTTTGCTGTGCGGAGAATTTACACTACGCTTTGTTGTAAAAAAACGTTTGACTTATAAAGAGCATACCAGAGGCATGTATATTTCAAACAATACCTATGTGTATGATTGGCTGGGTATTATGCAATATGCCAAAGGCAGCAAAAACTACTGGTATCTTACCAGACGTCCATATAGCAGGCAAACTGCTACTATAGATGGGCATGTTTTTTACAGCCAACACAATTCGCTTGGTTTCAGAGAAGAAGAGAAACAACCGCAAAGCAATGACCCACAGCATCTGATAATAGGCATTGGCGATTCATTTGCCGAGGGCATTGGTGCCACAAGCGATTCTACCTGGTTACAGTTAATGGCCGACAACCTGAACACCGACACTGCCTGCTGCGTACGTACCTACAATGCAGGCGTATCGGGTAGCGATGTGTACTTTGAATACCTGGTACTGGATAGCTTGTTGCAAAAATACCACCCCAATACGGTAGTGTTGGGCATAAACACCAGCGATATACACGATATAGTAATAAAAGGTGGCCGCAACCGGTTTAAGCCAGGGGGTAAACTAAAATATAACAGCCCACCATGGTGGGAGCCACTGTATGCTGTCAGTTACCTTTTCAGGGCAGCGGTGCACGGCAGTAAAAAGTTACACTGGTCCCTACTGACCTTTGAAGAAGAAGCCGTTAAGAGCAAACAGGCTATAGACTCTATAGAGACTACCGTGCACCGGTTTAACCTACTGGTTAAACAGCACCACGCTAAGCTGGTGGTAGCACTGCACCCGCGCGGAGAAGAAGTGGTAAGCGGCAAATTTCCGTTCGATACTTTAGCT
Organism: uncultured Chitinophaga sp.; assembly: GCA_964423405.1. GTDB lineage: Bacteria > Bacteroidota > Bacteroidia > Chitinophagales > LD1 > Bog-950. The sequence goes on from CAYREY010000034.1 coordinate 34,172, forward strand.
GCCAGGCTTGAAGCCGATACGGGTTTATATGTCATCAACCTGCAAAAAGAGTTTGCCCGAACCGGGCTTATAACACCAAAAAACGTTTCTGATTTTTATTGGAAAACCGATTTGCACCACAATGCAGATGGGTACCGGATAATGGGCACCATCATTGCCGGATATATTCGCGAGAAAGGACTGGTGTGCAATGCGCATAAATAAAAAGCCGGTAGATTTCTCTACCGGCCTGCAGCAAGCAAAATGATTTTGCGATAACCGATTCTTAACCTACTGCACCGCTATGCGGATTGATTCTTTCTGGCCTTCTGTTTCTACATCCAGTATATATGTGCCCTGGGGCATATTATCGCGCGTTATTTTTTTATCAAACCGGCCGCTGAAGTTTTTTAATGTTTCGCTGTATACTTCTTTGCCTTCTATATTGGTTATACGCAACTTTACATCGGCAGGTTTATCTACATTAAACTGTACTGTAAAATCGCCATTGTTGGGGTTAGGGTAAAGTTTCACTCCGGTAACAGTAGCCGGTGTTTTCTCCTTTATCAGTGCTTCCTCAGGGGCATCTTCACCCACCTCTACTTCTGTTTCTATAACTCTGTTAACTGTTTTTGGGCCCTTTTTAATTATAATAACCTTTACCTCTTCGGCATCTTCCAATTCCTTTTCTATCCAGCCGGCATCGTCTGTTATATCTTCGGTAATAATTTTCTTCCGGCCATTGTGCTTTCCATCCTGCTCTATAACTACCACTTGCTTCACCTTTTTGTGCTTTTCAGTTACTGTGGGTGTGGCAGGTACTGTTACTTTACCCGGGGGCGATGGAGATGCCGGTGGCTCGGGTGCTTGTGGCGGCTCCGGCACATCCATATTTTTTTCTGCTAAAAAGGCATCCATCTCCTGCCGGTTATTAAAGGTACGGTCTATCACTTTTTCTTTGCCATTATTGTTTTGTATAATGGTAAGGTGGTAGCCGTTTTGCGGCTTAGTGCTGTTCTGCGCACTTACGTGCAGGCCCAAAGTCAGTATGGCTCCAAGTATTAACTGCTTTTTCATATAGGGTAAATTTTTTATTGCACCACGAATATGCAACACCTGTCTACCCTGTTTAGTTAATGAAGGGTTAAGCCCCGTTAACGAAAAGTTAAACCATTTAACTATGCCCATATACCTTTATCTTTGATAGCTCCAATGAAATCGAAGCAAAGCATACGCATACTTATTGGTTTAATGAGCCTGGCCCTGCTGGGTGTAATAGTTATTCAGTTTTTATGGATTAAAAATGCCGTATTGCTTAAGCAGGAAGAGTTTGACCGTAGTGTGAACATGGCCATGATACGTGTATCGGCCGACCTGGAAAACAAATACGGCGTACACCTGATAACCGAAAAGCTGGAGAAAGACTCTGCAGCACGTACTATGTTAATGACCCAGGACCCCGGCTTTTATAAGTTTATGATAAACATAAACGAAGATGATAGCCGTAATGAAGAGCCCGACTGGAACAACACTACCATAGAGATAAGCGGCGACGATGCCATGGATGCCAACATTAATTTCAGGGGCCCACGCCGCAACCGCCAGGTTATTGCCATGATAAACGTTAACGGCAGCGAACACCAGGAAGTGGTTATACAAAAAGCCATGAATAACGATGTGCCTGTTGCCCCTCAGCAGCCCGCCGACCCCGAAGAACCGGTTGCCTATTGTATGCCGACCCCGCCACCCATGCCGGCACCACCAATTGGCGATAACAGGCTGATGAACATAGTTAAAAGCGTGGCCGACGAATATGCCATTAGCCAGATAGACCCGCGGCAGGTATGCGATGTAATAGACTCGGCAAAAATACGTACCTCTATAGCCAAGGAGTTTAAAAAAGCCGGGCTACCACCCGATTTCGATTTTGCTACGTATTGCACACAGGGCGACACCCTGATGATTAACCGCGCCGCTGCCGAAAACCCGCTACTTGACTTTGATTACAAATCGCCGCTGCTGGCAACCGATTTTATTGAGGCCAGCACCTTGCTGCTGGTAGATTTTCCCGGCAGGTTCAGGTACATCTTTTCTTCGCTGGCGGGTATGTTTGCTTTATCTGTTGCATTTACGTTTGTAATAATTACTGCATTTGCCTACTCGCTACACCTTATCTTTTCGCAAAAAAAGGTATCGGAAATAACCAACGATTTTATTAATAACATGACCCACGAGCTTAAAACACCACTGGCTACCATTTCTATGACAGCCGATACATTGCTGCTGCAAGGTGTAAACAACCAGCCCGAAATGGTAAACGAATACTCGGGCATGATAAAAGGCGAGGTTAAAAAACTATCGCGCCATGTTGACCGCATACTGGAGGCTGCCGTTACCGAAAACACCGCTACCGAACAGCGGCTGGAGCGTATAGATATTAACCAGTTAATAGCCTGCGAGGCAAAACTGTTTGAGCCACAGGTAACCCAACACCAGGGCACTATAACAACCAACCTGCCCGCTGGCGAAATATATGTGTTGGCCGGTCGCGACCTGCTGCGTGGGGTTGTGTGCAACCTGCTGGATAACGCCCTTAAATACTCAAAAGAAAAACCTGCTATAAAAATATCGCTACAGCAAAAAGGCAGTAGTGTTATATTATGTGTGGCCGACTCGGGCATAGGTATCAGCAAGGCCGATCAGAAACATGTGTTTGAAAAATTTTACCGGGCACATACCGGCAACCGGCACGACGTAAAAGGCTTTGGACTGGGCCTTAGCTTTGCCAAAAGTGTAGTAGAAGGCGCCGGTGGTAAAATATGGGTAGAAAGCACACCGGGCCAGGGTAGCAATTTTTATATACAATTACCAACCGCATAAACTATGCTTGATAAAAAACCGCGCGTACTGTTAGCCGAAGACGATGTAAGCTTCGGCAAAATATTGAAAGATTACCTTACCCTGAATGGCTTTGAGGTAGTACATACCAAAGACGGGGTAGATGGATGGAACACATTCCGCCACCATCATTTCGATATTTGTGTGCTGGATATAATGATGCCCAAACGCGATGGACTGGAACTGGCCGACCAGATACGTAAGGAAAACAAAACCGTACCTATCTTTTTTCTTACCTCCAAAGCCCGTAAAGATGATATGGTACAGGGCTACAACACCGGTGCCGACGATTACATTATTAAACCCGTAGATGCCGATATACTACTGCATAAAATAAAAGCCATACTTAAGCGTACCGAAAAAACCGAAGTAGTACCCGAGCAGGACGAATACAACATAGGGCAGTACAAATTCAGCTACTCGGCCCGGGCTTTAAGTATGAATGGCGAAAAGGAAGTGCTTTCGCCTAAAGAGGCCGAACTGTTGAAAGAGTTTTGTGCCAACAAAAACCAACTGGTAAAGCGCGAAGATATACTGCGTAAAATATGGAAAGAGGTTAACTACTTTACCGGCCGCAGTATGGATGTGTACGTGGTAAAGTTGCGCAAGCACCTGCAAAACGATTCAAAAATATCTATTATAAACCTGCCTAAAAGCGGCTATATATTGGAGGTAAAAGAATAAGCAACCACCTATGCAGGCTGTTTGCCTTTATTAATAATTACCCCGGCCAGCGTAACCAGCGATACCAACGCCCAGGTACCTTCCAGTATTACAAAGGGCATGTAATTTATCATTACCGATGCCAGGCAGGCCAGCCCCGCACCCAGCAGGTTAAGCAGCAGGTATGTTTTACGGTAGTTGAGGGTAACTTTAAACAGGTCGAGTACATAAGCCAGCAGCAGTATAGATACGCCGGTAAAGCCTATTATATCTGAAAGTTCCACTCCTATTCAATCGAGGTTTCGGTCCACTCGTTAAACAGCTCATTTACAAATATATTCTCCTCGGGAGTAAGTTTTTTATCGGCTTTGGCCAGCTCTATGGCATGGGCTATCAGGTCATTGCGTTCCTGCTCGGTGCTGTCTATATAAAAGTCGGCCATACATTTCTGAAAATGTATCATATAGTTCTCCGGATTCAGCTTGCTTAAAAAGTCAATTTCCTTATCCAGGTTAATACGCAGGGGTACTTCTTTCTCCAGCCATTTACCTATTACAGCATCTTCGCGTGGGTCAAATTTTCCGTCAACAGCCGAAAGTATCATTAGCATGTGGTATCCGGCAATAGGTTTGTTCAGTTTCATAACCAGTTTATTTATACCCCATAAATGTAAAACATTTTTCAAGCCGGCAGCTTTAACAACCAAATATTTTAACCCGTTTATACGTTACGCGTTATACCCGTTATTACAGCTTAAAATAGTGGCCAGTAGTGCTGGTAGTTACGCACATAATGTTGTCTAATAATATCGCCTTTAATTTTCTCATTCTTTTACATTCGCCGCAGTAATGCTGAACCAGATACCCGTTAACGCTTTCAGGCTTTTATTGCTGTTGCTGGCACAAATACTCATTTTCAGCAACATCAATTTCAGTTCGTTTGTAAACCCGTATGTGTTTCCGTTGTTTGTACTGCTGTTACCCTTCGAAACACCTCGCTGGTTACTGATGTTGCTGGGTATGGCCTCGGGCCTGTTACTCGATGTTTTTCTGGGCTCTACAGGTATGCATGCGGCGGCGGGTTTGTTAATCGCCTATCTGCGTCCTTTCCTTATCAATATTATTACCCCCAAAGGCACCGAGTTTGAAGTAAGCCCTAACGTGTACTCGCAGGGCATAACCTGGTTTTTGGTTTATCTGGGTATAACCATGCTGCTGTACCTGGGTTTTTATTTTGTAATAGAGGCGGCCACATTTTTCAACTTTTTCTTATTACTGGTTAAAATTCTGGTTAGTGCCCTCGTTTCAGTCGTATTCATGCTTATTTTCCTGTTCCTTTTCTCGTCGCGTAAGAAAAGGCGATTTGCTTAAACCCCAATTAGTTTGTTGCTGTGAGTAAAGATCTGTTTAAGAACCGGTACCATGTGGTGCGCATAATTATTGTAGTGTTTACTGCAATTTTTTTGCTGCGCCTGTTTTACCTGCAGGTAATAAGCACCAAGTACGAAGCACAGGCAAAAGATAATGCCATTAAAGAAATAGATGTGTACCCTACCCGCGGTATGATATACGACCGCACCGGCGAACTGATAGTATTTAACGAAGCCATCTACGACCTGATGGTTACCCCCTACGAAACCAAAAAAGCAAAAGGGTTCGATACGCTTAAAATGTGCGAGCTGCTGGGCATTACCAAAGAGGAAGTGCTGGACCGGTTCGAGAAAATGAAAAAACAGAAAGGCTACCAAAAGGTGCCTAATGTGTTTGCCAAACAGCTATCGCTGCAAAGCTACTCGCGCCTGCAGGAGTATATGTACCTCTTTCCCGGCTTCTACGGCCAGGTGCGTACCATACGTAAATATCCGCACCGGGTAGCTGCTACTATACTGGGCGATATTGGTGAGGTAAATGATAAGCAGATTGAAAAGAGTAATGGCTACTACAAGCCCGGCGATTACGTAGGCCAAAGCGGTATTGAAAAAGTATATGAAAAAGAGCTGGGAGGACAGCGCGGCAAGCGCTTTGCCTTTTTTGATGTAAACGGCCGTATAGTGGGCAGCTTTGGCAACGGCGAATACGATACGCTGGCTATATCCGGCGATAATGTAATTACCACACTGAATATTGCCCTGCAGGAATACGGCGAAAAGCTAATGGCCAACAAAAAGGGTAGCATTGTTGCCATTGAGCCCGAAACCGGTGAGATACTGGCATTGGTAAGCAGCCCCGGCTACGACCCTAACCTGCTGTGCGGTGCCGTACGCGGCAAAAATTTTAATGCCCTGCTTACCGATTCGCTGCTGCCGCTTTACTCGCGCCCTACGCTGGCCACCTATCCTCCGGGTTCGGCATTTAAACCTATAGTGGGCCTTATAGCACTTAACGAGGGGGTGCAGCCACCCAACCATTTTATGCCCTGCAACGGCGCTTACACCATTAGTGGTGTAACGGTACACTGTTCGCACCACCACCCATCGCCCGGCGATATACAATATGCCATGGCGCAAAGCTGCAACCCATACTTTGTACAAACGTTCCGCAATACGCTGGATAGCCGCAACTTTACCAGTACCGCGCAAGCCTATGATAAATGGAGACAATATTGTAACAGCTTTGGCCTGGGTGTAAAAACCGGTGTAGATTTACCCAGCGAGGTGGGCGGCAATATACCATCGGTAAAATACTACGATAAAATATACGGTGCCGGCCGCTGGCGTTTTGCCACCATTATATCACTGGGTATAGGCCAGGGCGAGATACTGGTAACCCCTATACAAATGGCCAACATGTACGCCTGCATGGGCAACATGGGTTATTACATTACCCCGCACATTGTAAAAAAGATAACCGACCCCGTAACCGGTAAAGATGTAACCCACAAATATGAGCGCCACCAGTGCATGGTAGATAAACAATGGTTTATACCTATTAACGAGGGCCTGTTTCAGGTGGTAGAAGCCGGTACCGCCCGCTCGGCCCGTTGCGAGGGTATAACCCTGTGTGGCAAAACCGGTACCGCCCAAAACCCGCATGGCGATAACCACAGTATGTTTGCCGGCTTTGCACCAAAAGATAATCCTAAAATTGCTATTGCCGTGGTAGTTGAAAACGGTGGCTATGGTTCAGATTATGCTGCACCTATAGCCAGCCTGATGGTAGAAAAGTATCTGAACGATACCATACAAACCAAACGGCTGCCACTACAGGAAAAAATGTTTAATGGCAACCTGCTACATAAGTATGGCGTGCATACCAACAAAAGCGCCACGTTGAGTACAGAAGCCATTGAGTGATTGATTATGTATGAATGATTATTGATTATTAAACAGCCATTAATATGGCAACACGTAGAGAAGTAGTATAGCATAGGCAGTAACAGCAAACAGATTATTGGTTTGTATTAACTAATCAATAAGCACTAATAACCAAGCAATTGAAAAAGCAGGAGCCACTTACGGGTAAAATAGACTGGCTAACAGTAGTGCTGTACACCCTACTCACTATCTGGGGTTGGTTTGTTATTTACTCTGCCTCGGCAGGCGGTACCGAAAAAAGCATCTTCGATGCTACCATACCCAGCGGCAAACAGTTTCAATGGATGATAGGCAGTGTTGTTATTGCCTTTATTATTCTGCTTACCGATTCGCGGCTCTTCGTTACTTTATCGTACCCCATTTTTGCAGTAGTAATGTTCCTGGTCTTTCTGGTGATGGTGGCCGGCACTACCATTAAGGGCCAGCAGAACTGGTTAAAGATAGGCTCGTTCACTATGCAGCCATCAGAGTTTGCCAAGTTTGGGGTAGCATTGGGTTTATCTAAATACATGAGCGGACTGAACGTAGATATACGCAAGTGGCGCGATAAATGGAAAGCCTTTGCCTGGATTGTGATACCCATGCTGATAGTGGTAATACAGGGCGATACCGGTTCGGCTATTGTGTTCCTTGCCTTATCGCTGGTGCTTTTCCGCGAGGGGTTGGAGTCGTACTTTCTTATAGTAGGCGCATCGGTAGCCGTATTGGGCGTTTTGGCGTTGTTGTTTTCTAAATATATACTGGCCGGTGTGCTGCTGGGCATTGCCCTGCTGTTTGTTTACTTCAGTCGCCGCAACCGTAAAATGATATGGGTGGTACTCGGCATCTGGCTGGCATCATCTGCATTTATCTTCTCGGTAGATTATGCCTTTGGTAAACTAAAACCCCACCAGAAAGACCGCATCAATGTATTGCTGGGCAAACAGGTAGAAAAAGACCGCGACTGGAACATCAAGCAATCTATCATAGCTATCGGCTCGGGCGGTTTATTGGGCAAAGGCTACCAACAGGGCACCCAAACACAAATGCGCTTTGTGCCCGAGCAGAGTACTGATTTCATCTTCAGCTCGCTGGGCGAAGAGTTTGGCTTTGTAGGCTGCTCGGTTATGATACTTATTTTCCTTGGCCTGTTCTTCCGCTTACTGTTTCTGGCCGAGCGGCAACGCTCGCGGTTTAGCCGGGTGTACGGGTACTGTGTAACCAGTATTCTGTTCTTCCACTTTATGATAAATGTAGGCATGGTAATAGGGGTGGCGCCGGTTATTGGCATACCATTGCCGTTTATCAGTTACGGTGGCTCGGCTCTGTTTTCGTTTACCGTGTTGCTGTTTATCTTTATACGGTTAGATACCCAGCGGTTTGATGTGATGCGATAAACCCCTAAATCCCCTAAAGGGGACTTTAATACATAATTCAACAAAACACTATGGCTACAAAAAAGGCAGCGGCTAAAAAACCCGCAGTTAAAGCAAAACCCGTTGCACCGGTTAAATACACCGGCCCTACCGATGGTAAAACCCGCTGCGGCTGGTGTCTGGGCGACCCTATATATGTAACTTACCACGATGAAGAGTGGGGCCGCCCGGTGCACGACGATAAAGTACTGTTTGAGTTTCTGGTGCTCGAAAGTTTTCAGGCGGGGCTTAGCTGGTTGACCATACTTAAAAAGCGCGAAAACTTCCGCAAGGCGTTTGCCAACTTCGATGTAAAGAAAGTAGCTAAGTACGATGAGAAGAAATATGAAGCCCTGATGCAGGATGCCGGTATAATCCGCAACCAGTTAAAGATACGGGCTGCCATTAACAACGCCCAGCGCTTTATAGAAATACAAAAAGAGTTCGGCTCGTTTGATAAATACGTATGGAGTTTTGTAGGCGGCAAACCATTGCGCAACAAAGTAACCACCCTGCGCGATGTACCTGCCAAAACTGCTATTAGCGATGCCATGAGCAAAGATATGGGCAAGCGCGGCTTTAAGTTCCGCGGCACTACTATCTGCTATGCGTTTATGCAGGCGGTAGGTTTGGTAAATGACCACCTGGATGCCTGCTGGTGCAAAAGCAGGTAAGTATTCTACCGTCATTGCGCGGAACGAGGCTCTGCGAGTGACAAAGCAATCTTTCCTGTTTTTCCATACCTCTCCCAAATCGTTTCTATATTTCGGCGGTGAAAAAAAATGTGTTCCCGTTGTTTATGCTGGTTGCGTTTGCTGCCACACTATGGCTACCCAACCTGCTTACCAAAGGCATGTTTATGGATGGCGTGTTCAATGCCCTGCTGGGCCTTAACCTGGCTAACGGTGTGGGCAGTTTCTGGGCGCCAATTACAGCAGACTATGCCCAACCCAACTATTGGGACAACCCGCAGCTAAGCCCTTTCTTTCTTTCGTTATATTATAAAGCCATAGGCCCTTACTACTGGGTAGATAAGTTGTACCCGCTTACCCTGGCCATACTGCAACTGGTGTTGCTGGTTTTTAGCTGGCGCATATACTTTGGCAGCCGCCCCGATATTAAACAGTACTACTGGCTGCCCGCTATGCTGTGGTTGCTTATACCACTTACCAGCTGGGGCTACAGCAGCAATGTAATGGAGTGCACCATGACCATTTTTACCACACTGGCCATGCTGTTGTTTTTTATATACCTGCGCACCGGTAAGCTACTATTGCTATACGCCACCGGTGGTGGCCTGTTCATATTGCTGGCACTGCTTACCAAAGGGCCGGTAGCCCTGTTTCCGCTTACGGCCCCTGTGTTTTTTCTTTATGCCGAAAAAGAACTGCGCTGGCAAAAAGCCCTTACCTATATGGCGGTACAACTGGCGGCGCTGGTTATAGCGTTTGCGGTAATATTCAGTCAGCCCCTTGCGGCCAACTTTCTGCAACACTATCTCAATGGGCAGCTACTGCGCAGCCTTACCCACCAGTTTGGCAACAGCGCGCCACCCTATACTATTTTTGTTCAACTGGCTATGGCGCTTGCTCCGCTACTGGGTTTGGCTATAGTAGCCATGTTTATTAAAAACACCTCGTTCAACCGTACCATGCTGGTTAAAACAGCGTTGGTATTTATCGTTATCGGCCTTTCGGCCTCGGCACCCATTGCACTCAGCGCCAAGCAAAACAAGCACTACCTTATACCCTCGCTACCGGTGTTTGCCCTGGGCTTTGCCTGCCTTATTTTACCGCTTATACAGCTTATAGAAACCACTGCCGACCGCATTGGCAGCAGTACCCTTAAACAGGCCGGCACTATCACCAGCATTATGGTTTTCTCGGCCTGCATATCGCTTAGCCTTACCAACTGGGGCAGCTATAGCCGCGATGAAGAGCTGCTGCGCGACCTGGACCAGATAAGCGGGCTAACCGGCCACCAGCCCCTGCTACCGGCCAGTAGCAGCCTGTATGCCGACTGGCCCCTGCGCGCCAACCTGTACCGCCATCACCTACAAAAAATAACCATGCCCGGCCAGATACAACCTACCGGTTACTACCTGGTACCCAGCGGCGAACCAGCCCCTAACGACTCGCTTATTTACACCGGCAAGCTGTACGATTTGTATAGCACCAATCCTTAAAAATTATCGCTTTTTATTGCGCTGCCTACACCCCCGTACAGCAACCCGTTGATAGTTAGTTAATTGCAAAAAGCCATGCCTACACCCCTACCGCCAATTTGCTAACCCGGTATTGTTTTTTATATATAAATAAAAAATATTTGTTGATTAATTAGCCTTCTTTTACAGCGTGCAGTATTACGTTGCAGGCATGGCGTATTTCCTCTTCGGTAATAATAAGCGGCGGGGCTATGCGCATACATTGCGGGGCAAACAAAAACCAATCGGTTAGTACACCCTGCTCTATACAGCGGTCTATTATGCGTTTGTTTTGCTCAAAGCTTTCAAAGGCTACGGCCATCATTAAACCACTTCGGCGTATGGTGTAACCACTGCCACTAAGCAACTGCTCAAACAAGCGGCCTTTGGCCTCTACCTGCTCTACCAGGTTTTCGGCAAGCAATGCGTTTAGCGCAGCCAGTCCCGCCGCGCAACTAACCGGGTGGCCGCCGAAGGTGGTAATATGCCCCAGTACCGGGTTATCGGTTAGCTGCCACATGTTACCACGGCTGGTTACAAAAGCGCCCAATGGCATACCGCCGCCCAAGGCTTTTGCCAATAGTACTATATCGGGCACTACGCCGTAGTGCTCAAAGCCAAACAACTTACCGGTGCGCCCCAGGCCGGTTTGTGCTTCATCAAATATCAGCAGCGTACCGGTGGCATCGCAACGCTTGCGCAGTTGTTGTATAAAACTTTTAGTAGGTACGGTAACGCCGCTTTCGGCCTGTACCGGTTCGGCAATTACGGCTGCGGTGTGTTCGGTTATAGCTTCCAGTGCGCTTTCATCGCCGTAAGCAAGTTGGTGTATGCCCGGCAACAACGGACGGTAATGCCGTTTAAAATATTCATCGCCAATAATACTCAGCGCCCCCTGTGTGCTACCGTGGTACGAGTTTTTAAACGATACAAAATCGGTACGGCCTGTAACCCGCTTGGCCAGTTTCATAGCGCCCTCGGTAGCCTCGGCACCGCTATTGGTAAAATATACGGTGTTCAACCCTTCGGGCAACAGGCTGGCCAGCTTTTGCGCATAGGCCACCTGCGGGCTTTGCACCAACTCGCCATACACCATCAGGTGCATATAGGTTTCGGCCTGTTGCTTAACAGCCTGCACCACAGCCGGGTGGCTGTGCCCCAGGTTGCTTACACTTATACCGGCTATCAGGTCAAGGTAAGCCTTGCCGGCGGTGTCGTACATATACATTCCCTGGGCGCGCACAATCTCTAATAGTAGCGGGGCCTGACTGGTTTGCGCCATGTGCGCAAGAAAAAGCTGACGGTTCGATAGCATAATTAAACGGTTGGGCTAAAATAATGCCTTTCGGCATCCGTTAGTGTTTTAAAACATGGCACAACATATGTATTGTTGCGGCGTGATTGTATGAAATATTTCAGTGCATCGTTTTACTACGTTCGTTTTCCGGTTCTTGGCAAAATAATACGCGAAACCTACCGCCGCTTTAGCTGGCGGGTTTGGCTGGCCAGCGTTCCGTTTATTTTCCTGTACTTTCTGCACCAGCTGGTACATGTGCTCTTCAGGCTGATTGATGAGTTGTTTCACCGCAACTACAAAAAGCAGCAGATAAAGCAACCCGTATTTATTATAGCCAACCCGCGCAGCGGCACCACCTACCTGCACCGGCTGGTAGCACTGGACGATGAGCGCTTTTGCTACACCAAAAACTCGCATACGTTTTTTATGACCTCATCGTTTGTGCAGTTTTACTACATACTACGTAAGGTAGATAATACCATCTTCCGCGGCATACTGCGCAAAACGGTAGATAAGCTCGACGATGTTTTTTGGGGCGGGTGGGACGATATACACCCCATGGGTTTTAATAAAGCCGAAGAAGATGAGATGGTGTTTGCCCAAAGCCTGATAAGCGTTGGCGTAATGATGCCGTTTCCGTATTTCCATTACCTGAACGATACGAAGTTTCTGGACCACCAGCCCGAAGACGTGCGCCGCGATATGATGGATTTTTACGAAAGCTGCATTAAGCGCTTTGTGTTCCGTGCCGGTAAAAACAAAACCTACCTGGCTAAAAACGTAATGAGTACCGGCCGCTTTAAAACGCTGATGCAGCGCTTTCCCGATGCGAAAATTATATACATAGCCCGCCACCCGTACGATTCTATAGCCTCTACGGCCAGTATGTTTACCGTGCTTAATAAAGAGCTATCGCCCGAACTGCCCGACACACACCCGGCCAACAAAGCCTGGGCACAATTAGGTATCGATTTGTTTAAGTACTCGAAAGAGATGCGTAAGAGCATACCCCCGCAACAGTTTTACAGCCTTAAATACGACGACCTGCTTAACGACCCGCAAGGCTCGGTATTAAAAATATACGAACACTTTGGCTGGCAGCCTTCCGAAAAATTTCTGGCCCGCCTGGGCAAAGAAGAAGCCCGCAACAAAAACTACAAAAGCGCCCACACCTACACGCTGGAGCAATACGGCTTTACCAAAGAAGAAATTTACAACGAGCTGGGCGATATAATGGATGAGTTTGGGTTTGAGAAGTAGGCAACCACCACTACCACCTTGCGCCCGTAGTACTTCCCTGCATTTGTCGTTCCGAACGTAACGCAGTGCAGTGAGGAATCTTGTATTGGCGTATTGGCACAACCTATGCCCGGTTAGGCGGCTGTTGAGCCTCCCCTGGGGGAGGTGGCCGGAGGCCGGTGGGGGAGGTTGTTTGATTTATTCACTTTAGCGCGAGCGGACGCTAGCCAGTGGGAATATTTATAGCCATAGGCTACCTACTTGTTGGGCACAGGCACAGCCTATGCCCAGTGGGTTCTGTTTATTCTATTCATGAAGGCACAACGCCAAACAAATTTTTAACAGAATCTCGCTTTTCAGACGATTGATAGCCCGCTGAATATTGAGGAAGTTTATCATAAAAAAATTGCAAAACATGCCTTATATGTATAGTTGTAAAATATACCATATTAAAAAAGCATCTATTTTGATTGCTGCTCTATTTACTATAGCAATAATTTTTGCTCAAAAGCCTCCAGAAACCAGCAAAGAGATACCTAAAGATGAATTTGTAATGCCGGGAAACAGAACTGCGGTTAGTGAAGCATTGGAAGAGATAAAAGAAAAAATAAAAGAGCATGATTTAAAAGTAAAAGTCCTGAAAAAATATTCAAATGCATTAGAGACATATAAATCGAAGATTACTAATTACGAATCAAAAGCTATTGAACAAGCGCTTACTAGTATTGAGGCCGGAATTAAAGTCAATAATAAAGATGAAATATACTCAAGCGAAGAAGATATATTTAATAGTTTAGATGACTTAGAGTTTTATCTAGGCATATCACCATTTGATAATCCAGAAGATAATTCATCAGCTTTAAGTTTCAGAAAAAGCCTTAATGAAATTAAGAAAGTTTTAGATAATGAACTTCTGTCTCAACTTTCTAACAACCATGGTAATGGGAATAATAAAACAGTAATTGACACTAAAGATAAACTTGAAAAAATCCGGACATTACTAAACCCCAAAGCAATTGACAATGTAAAAAAGCAATTGATCGAAGCTATTAGTAACGAAAGTTTACGGGTAAAAAAAAGTATTGAAGAGTCGGAAAATCAGTTAAAACAGGCCAAGGTAAACAAGATAAAACTTTTAGAAAAGCTAAATGAACAGGCAACACAAATAAATGATCTGGCAATTAAGCTAGGCTTACCTTTATTTTGCCTAACCATACTTCTACTGTTTCTTGGCCCGAAAATTATTAAGCTATCTAAAAACGGACATAATATTGAGCCCTCAGATGAAACTTCGCAAAATGTATTATTGGAGATAAGCACCGTTCTATTATTAACTATGTCTATCTTAATCTTGGGCTTATCCGGAAAAATTGCAAGTGATGTTTTAGGAACATTGATTGGAGGAATATCTGGCTATGTTTTAAACAGAATACGTGCAGGAGCCAGATCATAATTAAAAAATGTAAAGTCTCCCCCGCTGGCGCACGTCTTTGACGTGTGCCTGTGTATAGAGACCTGCCAGGTTTTAAAAACCTGGCAGGTCTGAACACAAAAGGCACTCGTCAAAGGAAAAGCTTTGTCAACTTTATAAAAGTTGACAAAGCTATAGCTCCTTTTATTCAACAAGCACGTAGCCTGTGGCTATGTTAAACTTATTAATAAACGCAAGGTGTTTTCCGATAAAAAACCGAAAGCAGTACCTACCCCACTGGGCATTGGCTGTGCCTAAGCCTAACAAGCAGGTAGCCTTTGGCTACAGATAATGCAATAACCAATACAAGATGTTTCGCTTCGCAAAGCCTCGCTCAACATGACAAATGCAGGGAAGCCGTCACCCCTAGCAGAGTCTCCGTTTCGGTACTCTG
>CAYREY010000035.1:0-22785 GCA_964423405.1 uncultured Chitinophaga sp.
TCGGGTTTTTTGAACCGGATACAGCTTTTGCCCATATCCAGTTTGGTTTTACTTGCGTTGGCATACTCCGTGGTAAACCAGTTTAAAAGCGCAGGGTCGGCATAAATGCCCATGTGGTACAGGGCTATAAAGTTTTTTTGCGAGGCCAGCGATATAAACGGCAGCGCCTGATCGGGGTTGCAATGGTAGCCTTTAGGGTACAGGGTATGCGGCACTACATAGCACAACATGCCGTAGCCCATGGTTTCTTTAAACCCTTTAGGCAGGTTTTGTTTAAGTACTTTGCGTAGTGTTTCCATGGCTTGCTTGCGGTCGGCGGGCAGGCTGGCAATGTATTCATCGGGGCTGGCGGCTTTGCTTTGCATAGGGTTGCTTTTGCCGTGTAAACTTAAATTATTTATATCTGAAGCAGGCTACTGCAAGGCTTTTTACAAAAAAGGCGTCAAACCTGTAATGAGGGTTGTTTTGCTGAAACGGCCATCGTTTGTAAATTCACGGTTTAATGCAGCCATCTACCCTCAATACCAAGCAAAGTACCATCCACATACGCAATATGGTATGCGATAGCTGCGTAAAAGTAGTACGCTGGGAGTTGGAGCGTACCGGTTTTATACGGGTAGAGCATGTAGAACTGGGTAAGGCCGTAATAAGCCACAACGAACAGGTAATAGGCCTGCCCCTGATAAATGAGATACTACAGAACAGTGGTTTTGGTATTATAGATGAGCGGGAAGACAAACTGGTAGAGCAGATAAAACAATCGGTAGTGCAGCTTATATTTTTTGGTAACAACACCAACACCATTTTGCGTAACAGCGACTACCTGAGCCAGAAACTGGGCGAGCCCTACCATGTGCTGAGCAAAATTTTTTCGCAAAAAACCAATGTTACGCTGGAGAAGTATATTATACAGATAAAAATGGAGAAGGTAAAAGAGCTGATAAGCTACGGTGAACTTACCCTGAGCGAAATAGCCCACATGATGGGGTATAGCAGTGTGCAGTACCTTAGTAACCAGTTTAAGCAGGTAACCGGTATAAACGTAAACGACTACAAGAAAGACTTTCATAAAAAGCGGACCCCGCTTAATCGCCTGCCCACCACCGATACCGGAGATTAGAAATACAGCCGGTTTATAGTTAATTTGCCTGACATAAAACCTGATTTTTATACCGGGCCAGATGGGTAATGATATTGACATACTAAGCCGCAAAGTATCAATGGCAACTGAAGTAACTGCCGATGTAGTGGATGCTATGAACGAGCTGGCTGTGCTGCAACTTGAAAAAGATGCTGCTGTTGCTGCCGGTACAGCCGGGCAGGCAGTAAACTATGCCCGTGGTATAGCGTATTTACGTGGCGAGGCTACTGCTTTAATTAACCTGGGCGTAGCAACAGCGCGGTTACGCGATTATGCCGGTGCCGGCGATAGCTATACCCATGCCATTGATGTACTGGAAAAACTGAATGAACAGGCGCAGGTTGCCGAGGTTAGAAAAAAGCTGGGTAACGTACGATACTACCAGGGTAGGTATAACGATGCTATAGAAAACTACAGCCGCGCTATTGAGATAAGAATGGTGCTGGGCGATGAACTAGGCTGCGCTGACCTGCACGCTAACTCGGGTGCTATGTATGGGTTGCTGGGCAACTATGTACAAGCTTTAAAATCGCAGCTACAGGCTTTAAAGATATTTGAACGGGTTGGCGAGTTGCCCAGGGTGGCAAGTACCTGTAGTAACATAGGGGTGGTATATGCCGAACTGAAGAACTACGATGAGGCGTTGAAAATGTACAAGCGTGCCCTTGAAATACGCCAGAAAGAAAACAACACCATAGAGGTAAGCGATGTGCTGAATAACATTGGCAATGTGCACCACGATGCAGGCGATTATGAAGAGGCAATGAATATGCACAAGCGGGCGCTGGAACTACGCATGCAATGGGGCAACCAGGTTAAAATAGCTACTTCGCTGGTTAACCTGGGCGATGTGTACAAAGCACTTAAGCAGTACACGATTTCGCTTGATTTTTATCAGCGTTCTATCCATTTGTTCGAGTCGGGAAATGAAAAAAGAGGCCTGGTGCCTGCTTATTACGATATAGGAGAGTTGTATTTTTTGATGGGCGACTATGCAAATGCCCGCCAGTATTTACAAATGGCAATAAAACTTGCCGAAGAAATAGGGCTTAAAGACCACCTGCGTGAGGCATACGAACACATGGCTATGATACATGCCGGCGAGGGCAACTTTGAGCAGGCCTATAAACTGCATGTAAAGTTTGCCGAGTTAAATAGAGAAGTGATAAGTGCAGAAACCGGCCGTATGGTTGCGCAGATGACATTGCGTTACGATATTGAGCAGAAAGAAAGAGAAACAGAACTGGAAAGGATTAAGAATGCGGAATTAACCAAAGCCTATACCTCGCTGGAAGAGGAGAAAAAAAGATCGGAGGAGTTATTGCTTAATATTTTGCCCGAAGAGGTAAAAGATGAGTTGAAGCAGTTTGGCAAAACCAGGGCGCGTAGTTTTGAAATGGCTACGGTGTTGTTTGCCGATATTAAGGGGTTTACCATTATAAGCGAGCAGTTATCGGCCGAGGAAATTGTAAGCGGTATTGATGAATATTTTGAAACGTTTGACAAGATAGTAGATAAGTATGGCGTAGAAAAAATTAAAACCATTGGCGATGCGTACCTGTGTGCGGGTGGTGTACCGGTTGCCGATAGCCGCCATGCTGTGCAGGTAGTAGCAGTTGCCCGTGAGTTTTTGCAGGCAGCCGAAGAGCTAAAGCAGAAACGCCATGCCGAAGGCCATGCGGTTTTTGATTTCAGGATTGGTATACACTCTGGCCCGTTGGTGGCTGGTGTAGTAGGTATTAAAAAATTTGCCTACGATATATGGGGCGATACGGTAAACACGGCATCGCGCATGCAGCAGTATAGCGAACCGGGCAGGATTAATATTTCGGAGAGCACCTTTCAACTTGTTGGCCAGCACTTTACCTGCCACTACAGGGGCGAAATAGAAGCAAAGAATAAAGGTAAGCTGAAAATGTATTTTGTGGATTAAGCCGCAGGAAATTACATTTGCCTGTCGTCAAAATATACATCAACCAATCCCCCCCCTTTATGAAAAAAGTAATTCTGTTTACTGTAGCCCTGAGTATTTTTTCGCTTATAGTGAATGCACAAAGTGGTACACGCAGTACCGAAAGTATAGGGCTGAACGATATAAGTATTATTGAATTTGCCGGCAATGGCGATATATGGGCCGGTTCATCGGGGCAGGGGCTGGCATTTTATAAAGCTGATGTAGATACCTGGGCGTATTACAATATAGCCAACACCCCACAGCTACAATCCAATACTATTACAGCTATATGGGCTAATGCAATTAATGGCGTTCAACATGCTGTAATAGGGAATACCGCCGGTGCAACAGATTTTGTGAATACAGTACCTGTTACGCTTACCGAGTTGCCCGAGGCCACTGTAAGGGCTGTAGTATACCGGCCCGATTCGCTATGGGTACTAACCGATAATAAACTGAGCAGGTATGATTCGTTAATAGTTTATGAGAACTCGTACAATTCGCCATTTGCAAATATTACCTGCTCGCGCCGCGGCGCCAGCCAGTGTGCGGGCCTATGGGCGGGTACCGCCAACAATGGTTGTTTTTTTACCGTAGATGGGGTGAACTTTACCTATATAGATACCTCGGTACCCAACCAAAAGCTGGTAGATAACCGTGTAAACGCTATTGCCATAGATAACCAGTGTGTAGCCAAGTTTATTGGTACTAAAGGCGGGTTTAGTATGTGCCCTACCGGAGCGCCCTGCCAGAATTTTACAACCGCCAACGGATTGCCACAAAATGATATTACCAGCGTATCTAACGCCTGCGGTAAAGTGTGGCTGGGTACGCGCGACTCTGGTGTAGTGGTGTTTACACCACCTGCTACATTTGAACGCATAACTACCGCCAACGGATTGCCCGATAACCATATAACTGCTGTAAGCAGCAGCCCCGGTAACTGCCAAACCTATATAGCTACCGCCAACGGCAATATTACATTGCTGGATACTGCAGGTAACGTTGTTAAGCAGTTTACCGGTATAGGTAAAGTTAATAAAGCGGAGCTTGCCCTGCGGGTGTTTCCGCAGCCGGCCACCAACACTATAAATTTTGTGCTGGAGAAAGAAATGAGTAATACCACCCTGCAACTTACCGATATAGCAGGTAGGGTGGTAGCAACTACCAACCTATCGGCTACCAGGCAAGCTACTGTAGATGTAGCCCACCTGCATCAGGGTATTTACTTTTATCAGCTACTGCAAAATATGCAGGTAGTTAAAACCGGCAAGGTAGATATAGTGCGTTAGTGGTAGTTTGTATTAGTTTAAACCAAAGGCCGGAGCAGGATACTGTTCCGGCCTTTGATTTTTAGCAGATATACTACAGTTGGTTACGCAGATACTCCGGTAGTTGTTTACCTACAATATAGGTCCAGCCTTCTTCAAAGCTTTCGCGTTTAAAGTCGGGGTTATTGGTAGTAAAGGTATGTAGGCCGGTATGGGTAAGCACCAGGCGGGTTTTATCGCCTTCGGCAAACAATTCAAACGTTACTTCGCTATCGCCCTCGTAACCCTCGTACCGCCAGGTATAGGCCAGTTTTTTACCTGGTTCGGCTGCTGTAACTTTACACAAGTGCAGGTATTGTTTTGTTTCGCTACCGGCAGTAAAGCTGAATTCGAAACCGGGTTGTGGTTCAAAGGCAGCTAGGTCGAAATACCATTTTTTCATTTCGTTTTTATTGCTGATGGCTTTCCATACCAACGCTACCGGTGCGTTTAGTAACCGCTCTATTACAAAGGGCTGGTTTGGTTTAATTCTGGTAAGGTAATCTTCCAGACTGGCTACGTGTTGTTTACCGCCTTCTATAGCGCCGTATTCTTTTTCTACGCGGGTAAGCTCGGCATGGCTGGCAAAGGTCATTACCATTTTTAGCCTTGTTTTGCGCCCCTCGCTTGTGAAAGTAATTTTTACATCGAAGTTAACTGGTTCGGTATCTTCATCGCCGGCATGCTTGTATTTGAGAAGTTCGGGCTTTTTTACCTCGGTAAACACAATGCGGTTAGGGTAGTTGCGCCCATCGGGACCATGCATAATAAAGTTCCATTGGCCACCGGCTTCTAACTGCATGTTATTACTGGTGGTGGTAAAGCCTGTAGGGCCCCACCACTTAATCAGATGTTCGGGCTGTGTCCATACGTTCCATACCAGTTCGCGCGGTGCGTTTAGCAGGCGGGTCATAATTATCTCGCGGTCGGTTACTTCGTTTCCGGCTTCGTTATCGTGTGTCATAAAAGGGGGGTTAATGGTTTACTTATTTTTCTTTCGGGTGGTTTTTTTCTTTGCCGGTTTGGCTTTGCGTTTTTCTTTAGCCTGTATTTCTTCCAGGTAATTTTCCAGTGCATCCAGTTTCATGGTCCAGAATTTACGGTATTGTTCTACCCAGGCCGATACCTCGTTCAGCTGATCGAGTTTTGCTTCGCAGTAGCGTTCGCGGCCCTGCTGTTTAATGGTTATAAGCCCGCACTGGGTAAGTATTTTAATGTGCTTACTAATAGCAGGTCGGCTAACGTTAAACTGTTCGGCTACGCCGTTCAGGTTTAAGCGCTCGTGTGCCACCATGTTAATAATAGCGCGGCGGGTAGGGTCGGCTATGGCCTGAAAAACATCTCTTCTCATGCTTATTGTTTATGTAACTAATCGGTTACAAATATATATGAAACCATTTGGTTACACAAAATTAATTTGAAAATTGCGTGTACTTGATACCAGAGGGGGTTAACATCAAAATTTTACAAAATACTGAAAGTCAGCCGGCTGCGTTGGGGGTGGGTTAACGTTTTTTGAGCTATACGGCTGCATGCCATCTGGCAGCCTGCTAATACAGGGTATCTTAATCCTGTAACTTTTTGTCAGAATCTTGTAACCATACTAGAGCAAACCCATGGATATTTGTACCGTCAAAGTGAAAAACCACTTACTATGAAGATTAAGAAAAACATAGCACTAAGCGATACCGGCTTTGTGTTCAACCCATCTACCGGCGATTCGTTTTCGGTAAACCCTATCGGTTTGGAAATACTGCGTAAGTTAAAAGATAACGAGCCCTTTGATAAAATTAAAGAGCATATACTAACTACCTACAGCACCGAGAGCGATACGGTAGAAAAAGACTTTTACGACTTTACGAAGATGCTTGAGCAACTACAATTAACCGAGAGCGATGCCAGGTAAAAAAGTAACCGTGGCTTTAACGGGCCTAAACAATGTAGATAGCCCCGGGCCGGGTATACCGGTAATACGTGGCCTGCTGGACAGTAAGGAGTATGATGTAAGGATAATAGGCCTATCGTACGATGCGCTGGAGCCGGGTATTTACATGCACAACCTGGTAGCCAAAACCTACCAGATACCGTTGCCATCGGCTGGCATTGCCAGTATAATGGAGCGCCTGAAGTATATACACAGCATAGAGAAGATAGATGTAGTGATACCTAACTTTGATGCCGAGCTGCACAACTTTATTAAGATGGCACCGGTTCTTGAGCGCGAAATGGGCATTAAGAGTTTTTTGCCAACCTTAGAGCAATTCGAAGAACGACATAAGTCGAACCTGCCGGCATTTGGCGAGAAGTATGGTATTAAGGTGCCTAAGAGCAAGATGATATTTTCCATAGCAGAGATTGCATCGCTATCGCACGAGTTTACTTATCCGCTGGTAGTTAAGGGCAAGTTTTACGATGCATCGGTAGCCTACTCGCCGGAGCAGGCTGCACAGACTTTTAATAAGATTAGTGCCAAGTGGGGCCTGCCCATTATTATACAGCAGTTTACCTATGGTACCGAAGTTAATGTAACAGCGCTGGGCGATGGCCGGGGCGAAACCATAGGTGCGGTGCCTATGCGCAAGCAGGTGATAACCGATAAAGGTAAAGCCTGGGCGGGTATTACATTGGAGGATGACGAACTGCTGAATATTACAAGGCAGCTAATACGTAACTGCCACTGGCGTGGCCCCTGCGAGCTGGAGATGATTAAAACCAATGAAGGCGAGTATTACCTGATAGAGATTAACCCGCGTACACCGGCCTGGGTGTACCTGGCTGTAGGTGCCGGGCAAAACCATCCCGAAGCCCTAATGAAGATGGCGCTGGGAGAGAAGGTAACACCGTTTGAAGGCTACGATGTAGGTAAAATGTTTATACGCTATAGCTACGATATGATTTGCGATTTAAAAGAATTTGAAACCATATCAACCCTTGGCGAACTATGAAACAATGTAGCGAAGGCACAGCACCGGTAGTGCCTGCAGAAAAGATTGTACCGGCAGTTGACAAGAAAAAAGGCTAGTAACACAGGAGTATTAGACAACCCGAAAAGACCCAACCCCATGAAAAAGCAACAATACGAAAGGCCGTTAATACAACGGCTGAACACCGGGCTGATGAACAAATTTGGTATGCGTACCGAATACACACCGGTTACCCATATAGATGATGTGAGCGTAAAAAAGCTATTGGCCGAATTTGGCTCGCCACTGTTTGTATTATCTGAGCGTACCATACGCCAGACATTTAAAGAAGCCAACCGTGCTTTTAAAACCCGCTACCCAAAGGTGCAGTTTGCGTGGAGCTATAAAACCAACTACCTGAACGCAGTATGTAATGTGTTTCATCAGGAAGGCTCGTGGGCCGAGGTGGTTAGTGGCTTTGAGTACCAGAAGGCAATTAAGAATGGCGTGCCCGGCAGCAAGGTTATTTTTAATGGTCCGGATAAGACGAACGAAGACCTTACAAGCGCTATTAAAAATAACTCGCCTATACACATAGACCACCTGGATGAGCTATACCGCCTAACCGAGCTGGCAGAGGAGTTGAATGCCCGCCCCAATGTGGCTATACGCGTGAACATGGATACGGGTATATACCCTATATGGGACCGCTTTGGTTTTAACTACGAAAATGGCCAGGCCTGGGATGCTATCAACAAAATAATACTGGCTGATAAACTGGAGCTGATTGGCCTGCACTGCCATATAGGTACGTTTATGCTATCGCCAAGTGCGTATGGTATTGCTGCCTCTAAAATGAGCGACCTGGCACTGGGCATTAAGCGCAAATACAAACGCGATATTCAGTACATAGATATGGGCGGTGGTTTTGCATCGAAGAACACCCTTAAAGGTTCGTATCTACAAGGGGTAGATGCCAACCCTAATTTCGACCAGTTTGCCGAGGCTATTACTACGGCAATACTCAACGCCGGGTTTGGTAAAGATGAGCTGCCATTGCTGATACTGGAAACAGGCCGTGCGCTGGTAGATGAGGCTGGTTTCTTACTGGGTACGGTAATATCTAACAAACGTCTGAGCGATGGGCGCAGGGCCACCATTATGGATTTTGGTGTAAACATTATGTTTACCTCGTTTTGGTACGACCATAAAATATCGCCGGCACAGGAGTTTAGCAACTATACCGAGGACTGTGTGCTGTATGGTCCGTTGTGTATGAACATAGATGTGATACGCGAGAACGTGACCCTACCACCGCTTAAGAAAGATGACAACGTGGTGGTGCACAATGTAGGCGCTTACAACATGACCCAGTGGATGCAGTTTATTGCTTTGCGCCCGGCGGTTGTAGTTATTGATATGAAAGGCCAGCCGCACCTGGTACGCCAGCGCGAAACGCTAAGCTCTATTGAGAATAGTGAGGTAATGCCCGGGTATCTTACTTCTTTTAAATTATAGTCATATTTAAAAGGTGGGTTTGCCCTACACAATACCATTGCTTACCGCAAAAAGTTAAATTTGATGGTGTTATTGGTCATTATTGTGCTAATAAATGCCAGTAATGAAAACACAAAGGAGGATAGCGCTACATCTTATTGCCTCTGTTTTGTTTTTATCTATACCGTTGTTTTTTTCATCGGGCTTAACCGACCCGTTGCATGCATTTAGCAATCAGTATTTTCTACGCAACTTTATAGGGTATATTTTTATACTGGGCTTTTTCTACATCAACTTCTATTGCCTGTTACCGCTGTATTATTTTAAGCGTAAGTATTTAAGGTATAGCATGTTTGTGTTAGGCTGTTTTGCGCTGGTATTGGTATTGCCCTATGCTTTTGTTCCATTTGTAAATGAGGTGCAGGAAGGGTATGGGGGGCATCCGCAAAGCCACTCGTTGCTAAGGCATGTATTCCATTCGGCCAGTCACCGTTTTTTTCCGTTTATACTGGTAACAATTCTGGCAGCCTTAATTAAAACAAGCGATAGGTTACGCAAAGCAGAGGATGAAAAGTTTCATACGGAGCTGGCGTATCTGCGTGCTCAGGTTAACCCTCATTTTCTTTTTAATACGCTTAATTCTATCTACTCGCTGGCTATTGACAATTCTGATAAAACAGCCAAGGCAATTGTGGACCTGTCGAACATGATGCGCTACATTACCACCGAAGCGCAACGCGACCACGTAGCGCTGAGCGATGAGATAGTGTACATAACCAATTATATAAACCTGCAGCTGATTAGGTTGGGAGAAACTGCTAGGGTAGATTTTAATATAAACGGTGATACTGAAGGTATTAGGATTGCCCCCCTGCTTTTGATACCTGTTATAGAGAATGCATTTAAGTATGGCGTGAACCCCGAACAGGATACGGATATAAGGATATTGATAGAGATAAAGGAAGGTAAAGTTCACCTTAATGTGTTTAACCTGGTTGTTTGCGAAAACAAGACCGGCACAGGGCGATCGTTATTAAATTTAAAAAACAGGTTGGATGCCATATACCCCAATAAGCATAGATTGCTTATTATTGATGGAGACAATGAATACGCTGTTGACTTAAATATTAACCTGAATGATTAAAGCAATTGCTGTAGACGACGAGCCCCCTGCACTGAAGATACTGGAGAGCTTTTGCAAACAGACAGACCTTATCACCCTGGAGAAAACCTTTACCAAACCCAGTGAGGCACAGAAGTACCTTAAGCGGTTTCCGGTAGATTTGCTTTTTCTTGATATACAAATGCCTTCGCTTTCGGGGCTCGATTTCTACAAATCTGTTCAGCAGGAAACCATGGTTATTTTTACCACCGCTCACAGCCAGTTTGCTGTAGAAGGGTTTAACCTGAGTGCAGTAGATTTTTTATTAAAGCCTTTTACACTTGAGCGCTTTTTACAGGCGGTAAACAAAGCCAGCGATTTTTACAACTATACCCACAATTCAGAAAGGGGGCAAAATCAGTTTTTGTTTGTAAGGGCCGACTACTCTCTTATTAAAATAGCTATACCTGATATTCTGTTTATAGAAGGGTTAGATGACTATCTGAAAATTCATCTGCACAATCAAAAAACAATTGTTACCCGCATGACCATGAAAGCCATCATGGAGAAGCTTCCCGCCAAGGAGTTTATCAGGGTGCATCGCTCGTTTATACTTCCTTTCTCTCGTATAGAAAACGTGTGTAACAAAGTTATCACCGTTGCCGGCACAGAGATTCCCATAGGCAGCAGTTACGAGGAAGAGTTCTTCAAGGTGTTTAAGGCCTGATACGTTTTTATACTTACCGCTTAATACAATCTGTTTACCTCAAAAGTTTGAACCGTCACCATACCGAATGCAAATTTGCATAGCAACTGCATGCAGTTGTGTTTCATAGTGTAGTTTCATAATGGTTTTTTTAGTCTGTGGGGGGACGGTACGGGGGTGCCGGCCCCCTTTTCTTTTCAGCTACTTAATATTGTAACTCTTTCCTCAAATTCTGTAAAGGATTTCGCGGGCCGCTAATCTACCTTTGCAACAGCGATTAAACAGCAACAGTAGTTCTATAAACTTTTGGGGTTTTCTGTGTGTGGGCCGGCGCCAGGCGCCGGCCCTTTTATTTGCATGGCAGCAGATGGTTAGTTAATTGTTAGTGCTGTATTAAGAATTTTATAACTCTTTTCATCAATTGTGTAACGCACCAAAGTTTATCAACCCCAATATTTGTATTCATAATTCTAAAACCCATGTTATTTATGAAAAGCAGACTTTCCTTACTTGTAATAGCCATGTTGGTAGCTACAGGCCTGTATGCCCAGCAATATGAGGGATACACTTTAATAGCTGTACAAAACCAAACCACAGCCAGGCTGATTGATACCAACAGTACTGTTTACCATACCTGGACCGGGCTTACCGGCCAAACAGGTTATTCATCGTATATGCTGCCGGGAGGGGTATTGCTACGTACGGCAAAAGCAAGCGGCACTTCATTTAACGGAGGAGGGGTTACCGGGCGTTTTCAAAAAGTATCGTGGACGGGTACCATACTTTGGGATGTTACCTATTCATCTACCAGTTATTGTATGCACCACGATGTGTTGCCTATGCCCAATGGTAATGTAATGGTTATTGCCTGGGAGTCTAAAACATCTTCTCAGGTAACTGCTGCCGGAAGTTCGGTTAGCCATACCATGTGGCCCGATAAAATAGTTGAGTTTGAGCAAACCGGCCTTAACACCTATAACATTGTATGGGAGTGGCATGCCTGGGACCACCTGATGCAGAATACAAACTCCAGCGCGGCCAACTATGTTACATCGCTGGTAGATAACCCACAGTTGTTTAATATAAACTACCTGAACACAAGCAATAACTCTGATTGGCTGCACATGAATGGTTTGGACTATAACGAGGCGCTTGACCAGATTGTAGTTAGCTCGCACAACATGAACGAGTTTTATGTAATTGACCACAGTACCACCACAGCCGAAGCGGCCAGTCATACGGGTGGTAATGCAGGCAAAGGCGGCGATGTATTATACCGCTGGGGCAACCCGGCTGCTTATGGTGCTTCGGGTACTGCCAATTTTCGCACCGTGCACGATGCACATTGGGTGCCGGTTGGATGTCCGCGCGAAGGTTATCTGGTGGGGTATAACAATAGTGGAGTATCTAATAGCCAGAGCAGTGTAGATATGGTGAACCCACCACTTAACGGGCTAAACTATACCCGCACACAGGGTCAGGCATTTGGCCCCACTACTTACGATTATCGCCATGCCTGCGATGGGCAGAATAACAACATGGGCAATTCAGAACAATTTCCTAATGGCAATATGTTGGTTTGTATTGCCCAGTCGGGCAAGGTATATGAAATAAACTCAGCTGGCACTCAGTTATGGACCTACACTACTACTGGTACAATACCACAGGCCCATCACTATACCGAGTGTTTTATAAATGGCCCTACCGGGCTAACGGCGACAGCATCATCTGTAAGTATATGCGCTGGCGAGTTGGTTCAGCTGAGTTCTGCTGCAAGTGGTATAGGTACGTACACCTATAACTGGTCATCGGGGGCTGCTACTCAAAATGCAAGTGTAAGCCCAACCACTACCACTACATATACAGTAACCGCTTCATTAAATGCAGGGTGTGCCGTTACTGCTACCGTAACGGTAAATGTTAACCAGTTACCCGCTGCCGACGCAGGAAACAACGTAAACATCAGTTCGGGTGGTAGTACAACATTAACTGCAACGGGCGGCACCAGCTACAGTTGGAGCTCGGGCCAAACAACGGCATCTATTACCGTATCGCCAGCCAGTACCACTACCTACACCGTAACCGTAACCAATGCCGGTGGCTGTACTGCCACCGATGAGGTAACTGTGAATGTAACAGGAGGCACTTTATCGGCATCTGCAACTGCCAGCAGCGGGGCTGTTTGTGCCGGAGAGAGCCTTACACTGGGGGCTACCGGTAGTGGTGGAAGCGGCAATTACACCTATAGCTGGGCATCTGTTCCATCAGGTTTTACCTCGCAGCTTCAAAATCCATCGGTTACACCTACTGCAAGCACGGTTTACAATGTAACTGTAGCTGATGGAAATACATCGGTTACCGCAACTGTAAACGTTACTGTTAACCAGTTGCCTGTTGCCGATGCCGGCAACGACGTATCGATAAGTTTTGGTAGCTCTACTACACTTACAGCAACCGGTGGTGGTACCTATGCCTGGAGCAACGGGAGTAATACAGCCAGTATTACGGTATCTCCGGCTACAACTACTACATATACGGTAACTGTAACCAGCGCAAGCGGCTGTTCTGCAACTGCCGGTGTAGTGGTTGCTGTAACAGGAGGGGCATTGTCTGCTACCATTTCGGCTACCGATACTACTATTTGCAATGGTGAAACTACCCAGCTTTTTGTTGTTGCTTCGGGTGGCAGCGGTAACTATACTTATAGCTGGACCTCGGCACCTGCCGGGTTTACTTCTACATTAAGCAACCCTTACATAACACCCTCTGCTACTACTACCTATATCGTAAATGTATCTGATGGTGTAAACAGCGTAGCTGTTACGTTTACAGTTACAGTGCTGGCTTTACCCGACCAGCCAACTATTACGCAGAACGATACTTTGCTTGTTTCTTCTGCTGCAACCAATAACCAATGGTATTATTATGGTTCTTTAATTGCTAATGGAACGGGTCAGGTGCTGGATCCCGATTTGAACGGATCTTATCAGGTGCAGGTAGTTGACGCGAATGGGTGTGGTTCTCCGCTTTCAGATGCTTACGAATACATACACACAGAAACAGGTGTTGCTAACGTGCTATCTGATGAATGGGTTATTCTATATCCCAATCCGGCATCAGACATAGTAATGCTGAACGGCACGGCCTTAAAAGGGGAGTTTGCTGTAGAGGTGTATGATAATATTGGTAATAAAGTGCTGGTTGAAAATGGCACTACTACCATATACACAGGCAAGTTAACTGCTGGGGCCTATATTATGGCAATTAACCTTTCAAACGGCAATAGCATTCGCAAACAATTTGTAATAACCCGTTAATAGTAACTAATGCGTAGCTTAAGTATTGTAATACTTGTTTTATTGGGGAGTAAGTTGTTCTCCCAGTCGTTTTACGATTTGAATACCATTCAGGATATACGTATTTTTTTCGGTTACTCCGATTGGGATTATCGGTTAGATACAGCATATGCGGGTGCCGGGGAGTATATAATGGCTGACTCTGTAGTTGTAAACGGAACAACCTTTGCTAATTGTGGGGTACGTTACAAGGGAAACAGTTCGTATGATGTTGCGCGTAGCAAAAATCCACTGCATATTAAACTGGATGAGTATGTAGAACAGGATTATCAGGGTTATGAAGACATTAAACTAGGTAACGGTTACAGCGATAACTCTATGATACGTGAGCCGCTTTCGTATGCTATACTACGGCAGTATATGGATGCCCCCGAAAGCAACTTTGCCCGGGTATATATAAACGGCAGTTACTATGGTGTTATGAATAATACCGAAAGTATAGATAGCCGGTTTCTGCTGGATAAATATTATAGCAGCAAGTACACTTTTGTAAAATGTAACCCGCCCGGCTCAAGCCCTGGTGGTGGCAATGGTTCTAATCTGGAGTACAGCGGTACCAGTCAGGCCAGCTATAACACAAAATATGAACTGAAATCTGATACTGGTTGGTACGATTTGTTTCAGTTATGTGATACGCTTAATAACCACTTTAGTTCTTTTAATTCTATAGCCGATATTGATAGATTTTTATGGATGCTGGCTTTTAATAACGCGCTGGTAAATCTCGATAGCTATAGCGGAACTTTCAGGCAAAACTACTATCTGTACCGTAACCATGCAGGCCAGTGGATTCCAACGGTATGGGACCTGAACATGTGCTTTGGTGGGTTTAGTGTAGCCGGTGGAGTTACCTCTAATTTAACCCCGGCTGCTATGCAAACCATGTCATACACCTTGCACAAAACAGAAAGCAGCTGGCCTTTGATTTACAAGTTGCTTAACGATACGTTGTACTCAAAAATGTATTACGCTCACCTGCGCACCATCAATAACGAGAATTTTGTAAACGCTTCATACAAGGATCTGGCCGCAGATTTACATGGCCTGGTAGATACTGCCGTATTGAATGACGTAAATTTTTTAGGCACCTATACTGATTATCAGACTTCGCTTACCGCCAATACTACAGCAGCGGCTTCGGGCGGTATTTCTCCCGGCCTGTATCCGCTTATGGATGGCAGGGCATCTTACCTTTCGAATGTGCTTTCTGCCCAGCCACCTGTTATTTCAAATGTAAGCAGCGGCAGTGCTACTACATTTGGCGCTACTACTACTATATCGGCTTCGGTTAATAACAGTACTGCTGTTTATCTGGGCTATCGCTATTCTAAATCTGATAGGTTTACACGGATAGCTATGTACGACGATGGTGCACATGGTGATGGTGGTGCCGGTGATAATGTATTTGGTGTTTCGTTACCACTTAATTCGCTGGGAATACAGTATTACATATACGCCGATAATCAGGCAACCGGAGCTTTTTCTCCTGAACGTGCCGAGTATGAGTTTTATGCTATTGAGCCTGCCATAACCAGTATACAGCCCTCGCAGCTTGTATTAAATGAGGTAGCCCCTAACAATAACGCAGGTATAGAAAACGAAAATGGAAAGTTTAAAGATTGGGTAGAGGTTTACAACAGTAGCGGCCAAACGCTGGGCCTTTCGGGCCTATACCTGACTGATGATGTAGCGGATTTAACCAAATGGAATTTCCCCGGTAAATCATTGATACAGCCCTATGAGCACCTTATAGTATGGGCGGATGATCTGGATAAAACTTACCTGGACCTGCACACCAATTTTAATTTAAGTGGCTTTGGCGATGTGGTACTGCTGACAGACGGAGTTAATGTAATTGATAGTGTTGGTTTTGGTAGTACGGCAATAAATACCGGCGTGGGCAGATGTGCCGATGCTATAGGAGCATTTACGCAGGTTACGAACCTTACGCCCGAAACCGTAAATGATTGCAGTACTGCTATAGGTGGCGAAAGTACAATAAGGCTAACCGTGTTCCCTAATCCGGCTACGCACTATTTTGTGGTAGCCAGCGAGGAAACAATTGAGGGGGTGGAGGTGTTTTCTTTAAGTGGAGAACGGGTGATTTCATCTGCTGCGGCCAGCGTAAATATCGATGCACTTTCTGCCGGTTGTTATCTGGTAACAGTAGCAACCCGGGGAGGGTACTGGAGGGGAAGATTGGTTAAAATTCAGGATTAACTGGGTATAGGTATTCACAATAGTTGTCTGTACAACAATTTACCGCAAAAATAAGCCCATACTCCGCAAAATGTTTGAGCAGCGAAATCAAAGGGTAATATTTGTAGTGTCAATCAAGCAGACAGAAGATAGTTCTTAAAAAATAAAGATTTTTATAGTGTGATGGGGATAAAGGCCGGTGCGGGGGTGCCGGCCTTTTAATTTCCCCTCCGGAATACGGCGATTAGTCTACAATAATCAAACATAAAAAACAGAAAGCTCAAATTTGTATAGAAGAGATTATGAATGTAAACTAAAACACAGTGATATGAGCAAACCAAGACTAGAAGTGATTAAAATTATCCCATGAGATAACCTTATAGGTTACAAAAATAAAAGGCGCCATTGGCGCCTTTTTCATTTCAGGTGGTTTGTTTGCGTTCGTGCGCTTTAATCAGCCAGTAATACCATAGTACGCCTATAATGTAAAAGGCCACAGTTATAAGAATAATATTACTGTACGTTACACCTGCCTCGCGCAATACCGAAAATATTTTAGCACTTACAAACCAGCATCCGCTCCATATAGAGGCGTTGATGGCCGAAATCATTTCGCGGTTTCGTTCGCCTACATAATTTAATGTTAGCTCGCTGGTCATGGGGCCGGCCATATTCATAAGGGGTTGGCGCAGTGTAAACGCTACAATGGCCACTACCAGGCCAACAGTAGTATGGTTATACCACTCGGTTGTGGCCATTACAAACAGCAATATCACTGCCAGCGACTGCATAAGTGTAATTGCTACCTGATAGCCAAACTTTCGTTTAATCTCAGGTATTGCCAGTGCAGATATGGCTACCAGGGCAAATGTGAATGAGTTCATCAGCGAAAAAGCCGGGGCCTCCATGCCATGTACATCGTGAAAAAAGAGATTGATAACCGGAATAGTAAACCCCGCTCCCAATGCAATAATGAAGGTGGGTATTACGGCCTGCAAAATCAGTTTCCAGTCATAATCCGAATGCAAGCCTGTAAGTGGTATTCTGGTGCCGGTATTCTCATTGTCGGGTAATTGTTTTACAAACCAGATACCCGCTAGCCCCGCTGCCGAGTAAATTATAAGTAGTGTTTCTGTATTAAACACCGTGCTGGTTAATGGTAGTAAAAAACTGAAAAGCCCTACCACTATGGTGGTGATGTTGCCTGCCGAAAAAAACAGGGCAATGCTCTCTGTTTCGTACTCACGGCTGCCATTAAGCAGTATATATGGCATTACCAGTATTTGCAGCAGCGCAAAGGTTATGCCCCACAGGGCCATCAGTATGCGTATCAGTTCGGTATTGTGGGTGTGTATGGCAAATATCAGTAGCAGGGCTACAATAGGAGAGGAGATAGAGCCCGCCAGCATAAATGGTTTTAGCTTTTTACCCTTGGCAAGTAAAGCCAGGGGTACCGAGCAAAGCAATACGGTAAGGTACCGGTTACCTATCATACTGGCTATTTCAAAATCCTTAAAGCCATGGTCCAGCATCTGGTAGTTTAGCAACATGGTAAATGCCGAGTTGATAAGCTGCAGGAATACATCCGCCATCATCAGGTAAATGATGTTACGGGGTATAGATAGGTATTTGACCAGGGCAGCTTTCACAGGGGTAAAAATTGCAATTACAAAGTTAATGCACAGTTATAATTATACAGTATCGGCCAGCCTGCTGTCTATGTAGGCTATAATTTCGTTCATCTGGTCCGGTTGAAACCATCTTATGCCATCATCTTTTTTAAACCACGTCATTTGCCTTTTAGCATAGTTGCGAGTGTTCTGTTTTATGAGCGCAACGGCATCTTCAAGGCCTATTTTATCTTCTATAAAGTCAAACAACTCTGTGTAGCCAACTGTTTCCAGTGCATGTAGTTTTTTGTGCAGGTACAGACTTTTAACTTCTTCTAGTAGCCCGGTTTTCATCATTTCATCTACCCGCAGGTTAATGCGTTCGTATAA
The DNA here is from genome assembly GCA_964423405.1 of uncultured Chitinophaga sp. Lineage (GTDB taxonomy): Bacteria > Bacteroidota > Bacteroidia > Chitinophagales > LD1 > Bog-950. Next base: position 18,169 of record CAYREY010000035.1, read on the forward strand.
AACCTCGCGCGGCAGGCTTAACCCTATTTTTATAATATCAAACGGGCGTTCTGCTTTTTTGCCAATCCTCTGTTCACTGTATTTTTTGCCGGTGGTATATATTATCTCCAGCGCCCGTTTAAGCCGTACCGGGTTTTTACGGTCAACGGTTGCGTAGTATTCGGGGTCAAGCCTTTCTACTTCCGTTTGTAACCATTCCAACGGCTTTTCATTTAAAAAGCGCCTGGTTACCCATAGTTGGCTTTCGTCTTCTTTTTCAAACTTGTCAAACCCACTACACACAGCGTTAATAAACAGCCCCGATCCACCCACCATTACCGCGGTGTTATGTTGTGTGAAATACGATTCTAAAAACTGCAATACTTCATGTTCGTATTTACCAGCACTATAGTTTTTGGTATGTATCGATATATTATTAACGAAATGATGGGGAACTGTGTTTAACTGTTCCGCAGTAGGTTTTGCAGTGCCAATCTCCATCTCGCGGTAAAATTGTCGTGAGTCGGCAGATATTATCTCGGCCCGGTAATATTTGGCCAGCTCAATAGCTAATGCAGTTTTACCAATAGCTGTTGGCCCTGCTACTACCAGTAGTGTTTTATTGCTTGGCGAAGTCATGCTTTGTAAAATCCTATTTGCGTTTCAATCCCAGTTTTTCGCCCAGTTCAAGCATCATGTTAAATGCCTCGTTGTAGTCGTTTCTTATTTTTCCTTCCAGTATCGCCTCCTTCAGTTCTTCTTTTATTATTCCAATCTCGCGCGATGGCCCAATGCCAAAAGTCTCCATTATCAATTCACCACCTACCGGGGGCTGAAAGTTTCGGATATGGTCTTTCTCTTCTACCTCTTTTAGCTTTTCGCGTACTATTTCAAATTTGGTAAGGTACCGTTTAACCTTTTCGCGGTTTTTACTGGTAATATCTGCCTCGCAAAGCATCAGCAGGCTTTCAATGTCATCACCTGCTTCAAATAACAAACGACGTAGCGCTGAATCTGTAATTTCTTCTTTGGTAAGGGCTATGGGGCGCAGGTGTAAAAACACCATTTTACGTACAAACTTCATTTCGTTGCCTAATGGTAGTTTCATGCGCGTAAAAATTTTAGGCACCCATTTACTTCCCAGTACTTCATGGCCGTGAAAGGTCCACCCGATACCCTCTACAAACTTTTTGGTAGGTGGCTTGGCTATATCATGCAGTACAGCAGCCCAGCGCAACCAAAGGTCGTTAGTAGTTTTGGTTATATTATCCAGTACCTGCAGGGTATGGTAAAAGTTATCTTTATGGCCTTTGCCTTCGTAGTTTTCTACCCCCTTTAGTTTCTGAAACTCAGGAAATATAATTTCCAGCAAGCCACATTGCTCCAGCAGTATAAATCCGGTGCTGGGTGTTTTTGCCAGTATTATCTTGTTCAGCTCGTCTGTAATCCTTTCCTGCGATATAATATTTATTCTGTCGCGGTTGCGTTTTATAGCACTAAAGGTTTCGGGTAGTATGGTAAAGTTTAGCTGGGTGGCAAAGCGTATAGCCCGCATCATCCGCAACGGGTCATCGCTAAAGGTTATGTCCGGGTCAAGTGGTGTGCGTATTATCTTTTCTTCCAGGTGCTGCACCCCGTTAAACGGGTCAACCAGTTGGCCAAACGAATCTTTGTTTAGCGAAACAGCCAGCGCGTTAATAGTAAAATCACGCCTGTTCTGGTCGTCTTCCAACGTGCCGTTTTCTACTATGGGTTTGCGCGAGTTGCGGTCATAGCTCTCTTTGCGGGCCCCTACAAACTCAAGGTCAAGGTCGCCCCACCTGAATTGTGCGGTGCCAAAGTTTTTAAAGTAGTTCACGGTCAAATCAGGCGAAATCTTTTCGGCTGTACGTTTGGCCAGGTCAATGCCGCTGCCAACGCATACAAAATCAATATCCTTGCAGGGGCGTCCCAGCAATTGGTCGCGTACGTAGCCGCCTACGGCGTAGGTGTCGTAGCCCAGTTCAGTAGCTGCTTCCGATATAATTTTAAAAACGGGGTGCGATAAATCAAATTCTTTCTTCACGCGCCAAACCTACAAAAATATAGTTGTTGCCGGGCTACCGGTTGGTAGCTCATTTTATTAAAAGAAATTTTAGCGCTGGTTTCGGCAGGCCGTGTTTTGGGTTATATTAGCAAAAAACAAAACCTACCCTGATGAAGCAAAACTTTACCCTCACCATATTATTCACAGCTCTTTGCCACTTGCTTTTTGCTCAAAGTGCGCTTGATACTGCCAAAAGCCAGTATGCCAAAATTGATGATATAAAGATGCACTACAAGGTGTATGGTAACAGTGGCGATGTGTTGTTTTTGCTGCACGGTTCAATGGAAAATATGGATGACTGGAACAAGCAAATACCAGAGTTCAGTAAGCGGTACAAGGTAGTGGTGCCTGATAACCGCGGACATGGGAAATCAACCTTTACCGATAGAAAGCTCGATTATCGGTTGATGAGCGAGGATATACTTGGCCTTATGAGCCAGTTAAAGGTAGATAGCGCTTATTTTGTAGGTTTTGGCGATGGGGGTATTATCGGTATGTATCTGGCCTCAGAGCACCCCGATAAGGTGCGCAAACTAATAGCCATAGGCGCAAACTATAAAGTAGATACCAGTGTAGTTTACCATGAAGTATTAGATAAAGTGAAAGCCTGGGATTCGGATAAAGTGTACTCGTTCATACGTAGTAAATTCCGTGGCTGGCCTAACGATAAGCTACTTACTCAGTTTACCGAGCGAATGAAAACCATGCTACTTACAGAGCCTAACCTTACCATAGCCGATTTAAAGAAGATTAAATGCCCGGCACTGTTTATAACCGGCGATCACGATATTATTAAACAATCGCACACCAGCGAAATGTTTGAGAGCGTTCGTCTGGGTAACATGGCTGTAATACCCGGCACGCGGCACTATCCTCAAAAAGAAAAGGCCGGTGTGGTTAACACAATTATTCTCGATTTCCTGAGCAAGAAGTTCGTAAACATCGAGCGCTTCTGATAGCCAGCAGATCCCCTAAACAAGAAAGCCCTCCCGCGTAGCAGGAGGGCTTTCTTGTTTATAACAAAACGGCTATTTGATAAACCGCTTTGTTACGGTGCCGTTGGCCGATTGCAGCACGGCGAAGTATGTACCGGCGGCTAATTTATCTGTAGGTACAATAACTTTGTTTTTTGCTGTTACCTGTTCGGTAAATACAATACTGCCGTTGGTGTTCATTATCTGCACGGTATAATTATTGCCCAGGCATTCATTGGTTTCTATCGTAAGCAGGTTACCTACCGGCACCGGGTATAGTTTTACTCCACAGCTCAGGCTGGTACGTGGTATGGCATTAGGGGCTATATCAATATCGCGGTAGGTGCTGTGTTGTAAACCTGCCAGCGAGGCTATGGTAGCAACTGTGCCCTTTACTACATTGCTCATAAATGTGAAACTAAGTGCACCTATCGTATCGCTGGGTTCATGGTAATTCTGATTGCGGAAATTGGCACCATCGGTAAGCATTATAGCCGGCACATCAGCATCCCAGAAAGGGGCATGGTCGCTACGGCGAAAATCCAGGGCAATAGTGCCATTACCCGGTAGTACAAAGGTAGATGTTTTAAGCGCAGGCACATACTGCTGCGATAGCGTTTGATATGCCTGTGTAAGTTCGCCCGATTCCTGGTCGCCTACGTTTACTATAAAGTTACCCTTAAATGTATCGGCTACCAGTTGCGCATACTGGGTAGGGAACAGGATATTAAATCCCGATGGTACCTGCTGCGAGTTGTTCTTCTCAGTATAGTAGCCTATCATTTCAAAGTTGAGTACACCTTTTATTTTCTCCCACGCAGGTATACCGCTTTGCACATATTTTACGCTGCCGTCAAGCCCTGTCTCTTCAAAATCAAAACCTATAAAGCGGATACTTTTGCTAAAATTGTAAGGGGCCAGCACTCTCAAAGCTTCCAGCACGCCACTTACCCCCGAACCATTATCATCGGCACCCGGTGCATCGTTTACCGAATCGAAATGGGCATCTACTATATAGGTTGAATCTTCCTGCCCCAGGCCCGGTTTGCGGCCAATTATGTTTTGCCCCAGGTAGTTAAGGTTGGTAAAGTCCTGCGTGTAGGTTTGCAATCCGGCATTCTGAAAACGTACAAGTATTGTATCTTTTACTTCTTCTAAATGCGATGGTGCTGCCTGGTAATGCCGGATGCCTTGTATAAACTCAAGGTTGTTTCTCAGTCGTACACTGTCCACCTGATCTACTATTGTCTGTATGTCGGGTACCTGTTTGTCATCTGCTACCAGTCGTAGCGAGTAGTCGTATATATTGCTGATAGTATCAAAGTTCCATACTAGCTGCCTGCCTGTGCCCGGCGCTATTGCAGTACCCACATCGCCACTGATAGTGCCGGTTTGGGTAAGGTAGGTTTGTCCTCCGTTTGCCGAAACAAGTAACTGTACATCGCAGGTGTTATTCTCAGTATCGCTCAGGTCGTAGGTAATGGTTACTGCCCCGCCACCTACTACTGTACTTACATTGGATAGGACCGGCAGCGAGTTTTGGGCAACAGCTATATTGCAAAGCAGTATCAGGGGTAA
>CAYREY010000035.1:22885-46081 GCA_964423405.1 uncultured Chitinophaga sp.
GGCTAAACCACTGTAGTGTTAAGGCCCTTGCCTTGTCCAGGTCTTTACCGGTCCATATATGCCCCGAGCCTTCAAAGGTGTGAAACTCGTTAGGTACCCCCAACTGGTCAAGTTTAGCTTTCATTTTTACAGCGTTCGAGTAGGGTATGCCTATATCGTTGGTGCCGTGTAGCAACATGGTAGGTACCGATGATGAGGTAACGGTCCAGTAGGGCGAAGCCTGCCGGCATTTTTCGTTGTCGCTTTCTGTTTTAGGATTAAAGCCCATGTATATCTTCAGCATTTCGCGGCAGCCGGTTATTTTAAGCTGTTCTTCATCGGTCAGGTCCATCGGTCCGGCCCAGTTGCAGCAGGCCTTTATACGGCCATCATTCAGCGTGTACGAGGTTAATAAGGCCAGGTGGCCACCCGCACTGTGGCCGGCAAGGCCAAAACGCTGTGTAGATACCTGCCATTTGCTGCTTTTAGAAGTGATGTAATCCATCGCCAGCTTTACATCGTTGGGCAGGTCGGGGTGGTGCACGTTGGTAATATCCGATGCGTACCGGTAGTTAATAGTAGCACAGGCTATACCGGCTTTGGCAAACAGCTCTGTTTCTTTTAAAAAATAAGCTTTGTCGCCCATTATCCAGGCCCCGCCATGTATCAGTATCACCACCGGTGTGTTGGTGTCGCGGTTGGCCGGCAAGGCTATATCCATTACATGCCGCATGGCTGGTCCATACTTAATACTGTAAAGGGTGGTTTGTTTATTGGTTTTCAGGTAAGCTTCCTGAAACTCCTCACTTTTTTTGCTGCATGCTGTAAGCACCAGCATGGTTAATGTAACCAGTACAAGGTGGCGGGTTGGCATATGCTGTGTTTATATAAGTAACGCAGCCTGCAATTATTTAGTGTGTGGGCTATTGCAGGTGGTAGTCTAACCAGCCTTCCAGATCTATAGTGCCCATTATTACCGTATCTGAGTTTAGTTTGTTTAATTCAATAAACTGGGGCTTATATTGTTGCAATATCTTCTGTATATCCTGTCGGCTGTTTTTACGCGCCAGTTCACCAAACATTTTTAAAAATAGTGCTACCGATTCCTGCTTAAATCCACGCGATTGTGCAAATCGTTTTACCGATTTTATCAGGTAGGGCAGTAGCTCGTAGTTCTTAAGTTCAAAATGCGTAATAATATGCAACAGGTGAGAGTACAGAAACGAATCCTGCCGTTGTTTATCATCTACCTCATCCAACACTATACGCAGGTGTTTAAGCGCATCTTCGTATTGGTGTAAGTGTACGTAGCACAGAGAAATCAACTGGTGATACATACTCAAAAATGTAGCCCGTAGTACCTTGCGGTTTTTATCAATATCGTTTTTTGTTTTTTCGTACCACTCTACCCCTTTTTTAAAATCGCGGCTAAAGCTGTATATCATCAGCCGCCGTTCTACCGAGTAGGTTAAAATTTCTGTCTGCAGGCTTTTGGGTATTTTAATACCCTTAATGGTATGCATCTGCTCCATCTTTTCAATGGTTTGCAGGGCCTCCTCATATTTTTCAATGTTGCTGCACCGGTTAGCCAGGCTGGATAGGGCCGCCATATAGGCTTGCGGGTGTTGCAATAGCTTGGCCGGGTTCTCCTCAATGTAGCTCACCATCCGGTGTATGGTTTCGTATGCTTTTATTACCTGCAGGGTGTGCTGGTAGTACCAGTTCCAGCAATCGAAATAAAGCAGCCGGGCATTATGGCTAAGGGCGTATTCTTCTTTTTGTAGTAAGGGGTGTTTAATCAGTTCTTTAAACTCATCCATTTCTTCTACCCGCCTTGCATTTCCTTTTTGCGATATAAGGTACAGAAACTGCGATTGCAGGTCTTTAAAATGCATCAGGTTTTCCAGTTTAGCCAGGTACTCTTTTTCCTTTTCTATCAGCGCGCTGTTTTGCAATGCCACATCGGCATATTGGCCTTTACGCAGCATTATCCGCCGCTGCCATTTAAGCAACTGCAGCAATATGGTGTAGTGTTCATTGTCATCAGCTGCTTTTTCTGCATCTTTAATTATATCCAGGCACAGGTCGTAATTCTGTTTATTAAACAGTATTTCTATATCGGCCAGTGCCTGGTGCAGGCTAATCTCCGGCGATGAATCTTCATGAAAATTCCTAAGCGCACGCATCAGCATTTTCTGCAGGTAAGCTTTCTCGTAGCTTATGTTCATGCCGGTGCTGCCTAACCGTTTTTTTAACTGTTTGGGGTCGTTTATTTTTTCTTTCTCTATAGCATTAAACAGTTTCTGGTAGTTCTTATCGCCCGATGAGTTAGCGGTAAAAAGCTTAAAGTATCGCTTTTCGTTGGTCGATAGCGAATGGATCAGTTCGTGTAATGGAGGTGTTTTAGGCATGTGTGCTGTTCTGCAAAGTAGGCATATGCTATTACAATATTAAATAAAGTTATTACGGCATGTACGGCTGCATGTACCTCTTTTTTCAGGTTGGCGGGTTGTAAGGGTTTTTGTATTTTGTTTTTAAATAACATATACATGGAAGATACCGGCCAGTTTCTATCAATCAAAAGCTGGGCAGAGGAAGACCGCCCCCGCGAAAAATTGTTGCTGAAAGGCAAGGCGGCTCTCAGCGATGCAGAGCTTATTACTATACTACTGCGTACCGGTATAAAGGGCAACTCGGCGCTGGATATAGCTAAAAAAATACTACACCGCGTAAACGGCGATTTAAATGAATTGGGTAAGCTATCTGTATCTGATTTAAAGAAAATGGAGAAAGGGCTGGGCGATACCAAGGCCATTACCATTGTAGCGGCGCTGGAACTGGGCCGCCGCCGCCAGGCTACCGATGTACGCGTAAAGCCCACCATACGTTGCAGCAGCGATTTATACGATTACATGTACGCCGAAATGAGCGACCTGCGGCACGAGGAGTTTTACGTATTGTACCTTAACAAAGCCAACCGCCCGGTAGCACACCGTCACATCAGTACCGGCGGTGTATCGGGCACAGTGGCCGATATTAAAATAATACTCAAATACGCCATCGAGCTACTGGCCAGCGGTATCTGTGCGTTTCATAATCACCCTTCGGGCAACCTTAAACCCAGCCAGGCCGATATTGAACTTACCCGTAAACTTAAAGAAGCCGCCCGCCTGATAGATGTTGCACTGATAGATCATTTAATAGTAGGCGATAAAAACTATTACAGTTTTGCCGATGAAGGTATGTTGTAAATAAAAAAGCCCCGCCAATTGGCGGGGCTTTTTTATTGGTGTCAATTACGTTGGCAGTATTATTTGCTTACTACAAATTTAACGGTTTGTACGGTGCGGCCATTGTTTTTAACCGATACCAGATATATACCATTGTTGTAGTCGGTTGTGTTTACTACCGAGCGGAAACCGCCTTTGTTTAACTCTACCTGTGGTACCGAGTAAACTACCTGGCCCAGCAAATTGGTAATGTCGTAGCTAAGGTTAGCATCTCCGCTCAGGTTAAACTCAAGCGTTACGGCGTCGGTGGCCGGGTTAGGGTACAGAGTTACATTTGCTACCGGGTTGTTCAACTGATCTACCGAGCTGATGTAAGTAGCCGGTGTGGCAGTTTGGCTTACCGAGCCGTTAAGCGGCAGGGTAACAACGTTAAATACCTGGTTCTGGTTGCTCGATGCATTTGAGTTATACTCGTGTACAAAAGCCACCAGTTTGCAACGGCTGGCGTTCCAGTTGGCGTTAAGTGTTACTGAATAGGTAGTGCTGTACACCCCTTCATTAGCAGTAGTGCTTGGTACTACACCTGTAGTGCCCCATGCACCACCCGATGCGCCACCACCCAGCGCCTGGCGCTCTACATGGCGGTGTATGTAACCCGGTATAGGGTCTGGCTTGCTGTAAGTAGGGTAGCTTTGAAAACCATTGGTACCGCTCAGGTAGTTGCCCTGGTTGTAGCCGCTGCCGCTTCCGGTTACGCTATCTTCCAGTATAAAGCAGTTAACCCTGAAATTGCCATTAGCCTCGCCGTAAAACTTAGCAGTTACGGTTACGTTAAGCATACGCGAGTTCTCATCAAAAGTACTTACGGCATCAATAGTAGCAGGCGATACCTGTGTATGGCGTTCTACTATTTTATCTTCCCATATACCACGGCTTATGGCTACTTTCTCTTCGCCTTTGTGAAGCACACGGTCAACTGTGGCAGTTGGGGCACCGTTGGCAAATGCTGCGGCTATGGCAGACGCCTCTGTAGTAGTCATGGCATCGGTACCAAAACCGGCATGTATATTTACCGGTATCATGTAAGGCGCACCAGCTTCAATTTGCGAAGCTATGTAGTGGCCTGCCGGGCACCAGCCACACTGGCAGGTGGTAAATTCTTCAAACAATACATTCTTCTCTGGTATAGCACTTAGTGCAGTAATTTCTTTAGTCTGGCTGTTGTTGGTATTGTCCTGGTCTATTCCGTTGTTAGGGGCCATAGCCGTTACCACCACATTATGCAGTAAAGGGGTGCTCATTACTATTTTATTGCTTAACGCAAAGTCATAAGTTTTGAAAGTGCCCAGGTTAAGGTTATAAAGTGTTTGGCTTACTGCATTGCCACCGTTATCGGTGTACGATAGGGTAACATTATCTAAAATGTTGTAGCCCTGGTTTTTAATGGTGCCGGTTATTGTCTGGTCGCTAAGGCCAACAAAACGGTCGTTGTTTACAGATAGCACCGCTACATCCAATGCATCGGGCTCAAACATTTTAATGTCATCAACCGCCCAGAAAAAGTCAAAGTCACCTTCATAGGTAAAACGTATATATACGGTAGCTTGAAGTGCTGCTACTGCCGATATATCCAACTGAATGATCTCGGGGTTAGCGGTAGATGATGAATTTACAGTGTACACCTCTGTCCAGTTGGTATTATCATTACTTACCAATACTTTACCAGAACTGTTGGCATACTGGCTAAACAGGCTTTGAAACTCAAGTGCTACGTGAGCACGTGTAGAGCAGTTGATTGCGGCTGAGGTTAGTGAGGCATTTTCTGGTTTACCATCATCGCCCAGGCCGTCGCTGTCAAATATGGCGTAGCCATTGGTACGGGTGGTAAATAAGGGGCCTGCTGTGGTTACCCTTTTCCAGGTGCCGGCAGTGTTACCGGTATTGTCAACGTTTGTCCAGCCGGCTGGCGGAAATGTTTGGAACACCTGTGTGTAGAACGCTGTGGGTTGGGCATGCAACGTGGCTATGGTAGCCAGCAACACAAAAACTGTGAGTTTGATGTTTTTCATGTAGATTGGTTAAAAAATGGCTGAATCCTGTTTAGTAAATAAGAAAAATTGATTTTATCAACAACTCAAAAGTAAAACAATGTATTTAAAAAAGAGTGCTTTTTTTTAAATTCGAATAAGATTTAGTTAAAACAAAATATTAAACCCTGACATGAGAAAACTGACTTTTACCCTGTGTTTGTTTGTTTTGGCCGTAGCACCTGCCTTTGCCCAAAGCATTGGCATTACCCCTAACGATTCTGTAGCGGTTACTGCCAATGCCCCCGATGAGTTTGAGCCTGTTGACGTGCACATACACGTAATTAATAACTACGGCCAGGCAACTTCTTTTATGTGGAAAATGGTGGACTATACTGCCCCGCAGGCCTGGGAGCTTAAGCTTTGCGATAATAATAACTGCTACGACTTATTGCTGGATAACCAGTTGCGTGAATCATTGACCGTAAATGCCGGCGATAGCATGGATATGAAATTTCAGTATTCTGCCCACTGTGTAAGTGGTATTGGTAACGCTAATATTATTATATACGTAACAGGCGATAGCGCTGCAACAGCCGTTACCCTTAACTATAAGGCCGACCTTACCTCTACCTGCGCTACAGCAGTAGTAGACCTGGCCCCTAACACCCTGCGCTTGTTCCCTAATCCGGTAAAAAGCTCGTTTACTGTTACAGGGTTAGAAAATACGGGCAACCTGTCTTTCGAGGTTTACGACCTGAAAGGTGCCACTGTACCTTCTAAGTTTGTAAACGCTACTTCTTCTACCATCGAAATTTCGATAGATGGCCAGCCGGCTGGTACCTATGTGTTAAAAGTGATGGATGAGGCCGGTAAAGTTATCGGGTCTTCAAGGCTAAATAAGATAGACTAAAATCACCTGAACCATAAAAAAAGGGGCTTCGTTAGAAGCCCCTTTTTTTATGCCGTTAATCCGGCTGTTATAATTTAACCAGTTTGTGCAGGTAGTTTTTGCCGGGTGTGGTTAGTTTAAGCATATACACACCGGCCGGTACCTGCAATTGCAGTACCGATACAGGCTGGCTGATTACCGAGGTATATACCACCTTGCCGGTAGCATCGGTTACTTCGGCCATGCTGCCCGTTAAGTTGGCTGTAACCACCAGTTGCCAGCTGCCGGTAGCATTGGGGTTAGGGTACACCTGCAGGTTGCTGCTGTTTAGCTCGTTTATACTGCTATATACAATGGCATTGCTGGTAGCCACACAGCCATTGCTATCGGTTACCTGTACGTTGTAGCTGCCCGGGTTAACAGCTATGTATGTATTGTTGGTAGCGCCGTTAATAATGCTGCCGTTGTAGTACCACTGGTAGGTGCTGGCATTAAATGCTTTCAGGGTATCGCCGTTTACACTTACCGATACAGGTGGCACCGGGTACACCGACACCGCTACCGCGTTAGAGGTAGAGGTACAGTTGGCCGCATCGGTTACCGTTACATAGTAATTGCCCGCCAGTTTAGGTTGTATACACTTGCTGGTAGCGCCGTTGTTCCACAAATAGCTGGTGTAGTTATCGGGCGCACATATCTCGGCGCTGTCGGTAGCACATATTTGGGTGGTAATACCTGTTATGGCCACATTGCCTGCGCCGCTGGTATTTACCACTGCGCTGCCGGTGGCAGTACAGCCGTTGGCGTCGGTAGCTGTAACTTCGTAGGTGCCGCCGGGCAGGTTCCATAAAGTATCGGTGTTGCCGGTGTTGTTCCAGGCATAGGTGTATGGGGCTGTGCCGTTGGCTATGTTAATGCTGGCCTGTCCGTTATCCTGCCCGCAGGTAGTGTTTACACTGGCTGTAGTGGCCTGTAGCACAAAAGCCGACACATCAACCGCATCGGTTGCCGAACAGTTGCCGTTGCTTACCGTTACCGCATAATTGCCCGGTGTGTTTACAGTTAGGGTTTGTGCATTTGAGTTGTCGCTCCACTGGTAGCTGGCACCAGCATTACCGGCATCCAGCACTACCGATTGGCTGGCGCAGATAGCGGTATCGTTACCCAATGCCACAGCGGGGGCATTTTGCACGGTTATAGTAACCGTATCGTATAGGTTGCCCGAAGGGGTTATCTCTATCTGGTCAATCGCAAAGTCATTACCATTTACCCCTAAATTGCCTCCTACCAAACAAAACGTGGCCGAGGTGTTTACACCCGAGTTCCAGGTAGCTGAAGCTTGTCTGTATATACATGGTATTACAACAGCGGTAACGGGGGCTCCCACATCTGTGCCGTTTACATTCCATTGCAGTATTGGGTAGTTTTGGTTGTGTAGCTCTGTAAACCACGCTGATAGGTTATATGTAATATTTGGGTAAACCTGATGGGTTTGGCACCATATTTTTACCCCTGCCGTGGTAGCACCGTTCACTATAAGCATGTTCGCATCGGCATCTGGTCTATCACCACAAATACTGCTCATGTTGTTGTTCCAGGTGCTGGCGTTGCTGCCTACGTAATAGGCCCCCGAGCCGTTAGCGTTGGTGGGCGAGTCGTAAATATATTCGGTGGTAAAGCCGGTGTTACCCTGTGCAAAATCGCCGTTTACCACAATGTTGCTGCTGCTTACCGGCGATGAAACCACATAGGTAGTAGTACTGGTAGGGGTGGCCACCGGGGTAGCAGTGTTAGTGGCATTAAGCCCGCTACCAGGTGTCCAGGTATAGGTGGTACCTCCGCTGGCCTGTAGCTGCACGGCTGTACCGCTGCATATAGTGGTATCGTTACCGGCATTTAACTGAGCAAACAAAAACTGTGCTGCAAGGGCAAAAACAGATAATGCGAAAAACTTTCTCATGGTTGTTGTGCAAATTGAGCCGCCAATTTAGCACAATTGGATGGTACTTACCAAGCTAAAGTGTTAAGGCGAAAGCAGCGTTACCTAACCAGGGTTACGTTACCTTTTCTGTACACTTTCTTTTGGGCGCAATAGCTATAGTAGCTAAGCTGGTAAACATATACCCCCAGCGGTTGTTGCAGGTTCTGGTAGTTGCCGTTCCATCCGTCGCGTATATCATCTGCTTTAAAAACCAGCTCGCCCCACCGGTTATAAATTTCCAGTTCGTAGTTTTCGGCCGGGCAGCGGCAAATACCCCTGAAAAGGTCATTCGCCCCATCTTCGTTGGGCGAAAAGGCTGTAGGTATCAGCACCGCGCATTCATCCGCATGTAGTTCAACGGTTATCTCTCCGGTACTGCTGCCACAGGTATTGGTTACGGTTACGGTATAAGTACCCGATTGGCTGATGTTGTAAAACGAGTCGGTACTATTGTTCTCCCACAGGTAAGTTGCGCCCGGTATGTTCAGTAAAAGGGTGTATTCATTATCACAAACAATCGTATCGGGCCCCAGGTTTACTACCGGCAGTGTACCGGCGTTTACCTGTATGGTATCGCGGTTATTGCATCCGTTTAAAGTTGCCTCTACCCAATATAAGCCTGCTGTATTTATATCCAATGTAGCTCCTGTGCTGCCATCGCTCCAAACATAACTCCCCCCCGATGATACAGGCTGAAGGATGATGGTTTGCCCGTTACAAATAGGGGTGTCGTTACCCAGCCATACCGTTGGTACAGGGTTTTGCTGCACAATTATTGAATCGCGCGTTGTGCCGCAGGCATTGCTGGTTTCGGCCCAGTATATACCCGGTGTGGTAACTACTATTTGCTGACTGCTGCTGCCCGTACTCCATACGCTGTTTACGCTATCGCTGATAAGGGTGCGGCTAAAGTTGCCGCAGTAAATAGTGTCGGGCCCAATATTAATCACAGGTAGCTGGCTAAGGTAGGCCACGTTTATGTTGTCTGTAGCTGTGCAGCCCGCACTGTTGGTTACAGTTACAGCATAATTGCCGGCACCGGTAACGGTATAGGTTGCGCTGGCAGAGTTATCGCTCCACAAATATACCGCACCCGGGTTACCGGCGTTTAGTACTACACTATTACCGGTGCAAAGCACAGTATCGTTACCCAGGTTTACAACCGGTTGGTTAAGTTCTGTTAGTACTATAGTATCGCTGTTGGCACCACAGGCATTGCTTACGGTACCCCAGTAGGTGCCACCAATGTTTACGGTTATTTGTGCGCCTACCACACCAGTACTCCATAATGTATTGGGGTTGCCTGAAGTAAGTGTTCTGCTGAATGAACCACAATAAGCGGTATCGTTACCAATACTAATTGCTGGCGGCCCTGTTACGTTTGCTACAGTTACCGCATCGCTGGCGCTGCAACCGTTTATGTTGGTTACAGTTACCGCATAGTTGCCGGCGGTAGTAACGTTGTAGGTTTGTGCCCCCGAGTTATCCTGCCATTGGTAGGTAGCCCCCGGGTTTCCGGCATTTAAAATAGTAGTTTGCCCTGTACAAACAGAGGTATCGTTACCCAGGTTTACTACCGGTTGGTTATATTCGGTAATAACTACGGTGTCGCTGCTGCTGCCACAGGCATTGCTTACGGTACCCCAGTAGGTGCCGCCAAAGTTTACCGTTATCTGTGTGCCGGTTGCTCCGGTGCTCCATACCGTGTTGGGGTTACCCGAAATAAGTATTCTGCTGAATGAACCACAATAAGCGGTATCGTTACCAATGTTAATTGTTGGCGGGCCTGTGGTGGTTGCCACGGTTACCGCATCGCTGGCACTACAGCCGTTTATGTTGGTTACAGTTACCGCATAGTTGCCGGCGGTAGTAACGTTGTAGGTTTGTGCCCCCGAGTTATCCTGCCATTGGTAGGTTGCCCCCGGGTTTCCGGCGTTTAAAATGGTAGTTTGCCCTGCACACACGGTGGTGTCGTTACCCAGGTTTACTACCGGTTGGTTGTATTCGGTTATAATAATGGTATCGCTGCTGGTGCCACAGGCATTGCTCACCGTACCCCAGTAGGTACCGTCAAAGTTTACCGTTATCTGTGCACCGGTTGCTCCGGTACTCCATACCGTGTTGGGGTTACCCGATGATAACACACGGCTAAAGCTACCGCAGTAAGTAGTGTCTGCACCAAAGTTGAATGGCTGGGGTGAGGTTGATTGTGCAATAGTAATAGTGTCGGAGCTTGTACCACAGGCGCCTGCTCCGGTTGCCCAGTAGGTGCCGGGTGTAGTAACTGTAATCTGCGGGCCGGTTACACCGGTACTCCAAACGGTAGATGGATCGCCGGTTGATAGTGTTCTCGAAAAACTACCACAGTAAGTGGTGTCATTACCCAGCGAAATTCCTATAGTACTGTTATTGGCGGTTACAGATATATCATCGAAAAAGTAGTAAGAGTATGGCCTGTTGGTTCCAAAGTTTTGTTTTTGCGTATTCGCATCGTTTCTGAAGTTGCCTATGGTAATATAGTTATAGGCCTGGGTGGGCGTAAATGTAAAACTATAGTATGTCCAGGTAGTATTAGCTACAACCGTAGTAATTTCCAGTTGAGGTGTTATTGCCGGTATTAGGTTGTAATTGGTTTGTGTAAGTGCATTGGTAGAAAAGTAAACGCCAATGTTATTGGTGTGATAAACGTATTGCACAGGGTTACCGCCCGTGCTCCAAAACGATACGGTATATGTTTCGCCGGGCACCAAGGGGCAGGTTAACCGGGTCATCAGGTATTCGCGGTAATTGGTAAGTTGAGCATGGTAAGTTACTATACCCGCTATACGATTGCCGGTGTGGGCATTGGTGGTACCCATAAAGGTATTGGGTAACACCGCCTGGCCGGTAGAAAAAGTACTGAACAGGTCGGGTGTGGCCGTGCCGTTGTTGGGGCAGCTACCGCCAGAGGGATTTAGCCAGCCTGTTGCATTTATTATTTCGCAACCCCAATAGGGCTCTGCTGTTACAGTTTCAAAACTTGGGTTATTTACAAGGTTTTGAGCCTGTAATACATGCGAAAATAACAGCACAACCAGGGTAAGGGCCGGAGCTAGTGTTTTTTTCATAGTAACTGCCTTACGCTGCTTTTGGCAAATTCAACCAGTTCGCTGGTTAAATTGCCTGCATAAGCAGCTAACAGGTATAGTATTGTTATCAAAAAGGTTCTGATAGCAATATTAGCATAAACATTTGAAAAAACCGGTATGAAATGGTTTGCCATAAGGCATAATATTATTATACCAATTACCAGTAATGTTTGCCTGCCAAAAGGCTGCATTTTAAAGTTACGGTACACTATTACTACCTTACTGCCATTGTAAAGCAAGGCAGATATGGCTGTAGCCATTGCGGCTCCATTTATCCCAAACTGTGGTATTAAAATTACATTCAGCAAAAAAGCAGCTAATGCAATTCCCATTAGCAGTATCCCGCCTTTCCAAAAATTATCCGAGCTGAAAATTATCTGGCTGTTGGCTCCACCGGCCACACTAAACAATGCCCCCAGGCTAATTATGTACACTACATCCAGCCCACCCATAAACTTGGGTGGCAGCAATTGCAACACAAACTCAATATTGGTAACAATACCTACAAAAATCAGCCCGCCTATCAGCAATAAATATTTAGACGACAGGTAGTATATTTTTCGTACCTCGTCATAGTCTTTATGGGTTATGGCATGTGCTATTTTGGTGCCGGCAATTTTATCCAGCGAGTTGAGGGGCGCTTCTATTATGTTAGGTATAAATGCAGCTATGGTGTAAATGCCCACAAACTCCAGATGGAAGTTCTTCGCTATTACTATCGAATCGATAAACTTTATGCCCAACGAAGCTACCGATACAAAGCTCATCCACACCCCAAAAACAAGCATCTCCTGGTAATTGCTGTTGCGAAGCAGTTGCCAGTTTACACGTAGTCCCGGGTTATCGGTCATGTAAATGTAAACAAGCAGGCTAAGGGTTTGTGTGCCATAAACCCCTACAAACAGCAGTATAAAAAATGACAGCGATACCAGTTTGCAGAAATAGGCTGTAAACAGTAGGATGGATAATATACGTACCAGTATTTCATTAAACAGGGTGGGTATAGTAGTTTTAAACAGCGAGTTGCAATAAAGGGTAAGTACAGCATTAAGGCCTATTATAAAGCTAAAAGGCAGCACGTAGTTGTAGTAGTCTATAAATAGTTTCGACTGCTGTTGAAACTGTGTTACAAAAAATGGTTTTGCCAGGTACAATAGCCCGCCCATCAGCAGTAACCCCGTCATCATAAAAAGTACTATCAAGCCAAAAAAACCATTGTGCTGCTTGTGTTGGTTGCGGAAAACGGGAAAGTACCTGACCGTAATGGTGCCTATGCCCAGGGGTAAAAATACACCTACCAGCGATGAAAAACTGAATAGTACCCGGGTAAGCCCTATTTCTTCGGCCGTTAAAAATTTTGGCTGTATATAAAGCAGGCTTACAAAGCCCAATAGTATACCAGCAAAGGTTACTATTGTGTTTTTAAGCCCCTGTCGTTGTATTATTCCCAAGGTAATTACTAAAGTTGCGGTAAAACTACTAAAACATGTTTAACTGCCGGCAGTTTTAAAAACTAATACGTAGTTTTGATTTTAATATACCTTGGTTTTTTGTCAATTAAACTAACCAGTTTGTCATTAGCTAAATCTATAGCCCGTAAGTTTGTTTTTCCGATGCTGGTAAACACCGGACTAGAAAAATTATTTTCAGCATCCTCGCACAACAACCTGTTGATAGTAGTGTATCATGGGGTAGTTGAAAAGCCGGACCATTCTGTTAGCGTTGGTCCTATTGCTACCAGCCAGTTTGCCCAACATCTGGCTTATTACAAAAAAAATTTCGATGTGGTTTCACAATCCGAAATTTTCAGGATGTACCGCGAAGGCCACCAGCCTGCCCGTAAAACCATAGCCATTACTTTCGACGATGGGTACGAGAATAACTACACCAACGCTTTTCCACTGCTTAAAAAGTACGGTTTTGCTTCTACTATGTATATCATATCGCAATGCGTAGAAGATGATAACCTGATAACCTGGTACGATTATCTGGATTTTGTAAAAAAGGATTTGAACGTAGCCGGCGTAGATACAGCTGTAATTGGCAAAGAGCAGCAGAAAGATATAAACGGCCTTAAAAACCTGGTTAAATCGTTAAGCATACAGCAACGCAATTTGCTATATGCCGAAATTGCAAAGCAGGTAGATATAGAGCAATACAAACCTAAGTTTCCGCGCGGGTACTGGAAGCTTATGAATAAAGTACAACTACGTGAGCTGGCTCAATCGGGCCTGGTAGAAATTGCAGCTCATTCGCACAATCATCCTAATCTCGGGCTCATAAATATTGCCGATGCAAAAGAAGAGGTGGTTACCTGTAAACGGTTACTGGAAGGCACTATTCAACAACCGGTAAAGGCCATTGCCTATCCCGATGGTAGCTATACAGCCGATGTAAAAAAAGTTTGTCTGGATGCCGGTTACGAAAATTTGCTGGCAGTAGATTACAGGCTGGCCGATGATGTAAATGATAAAAATATTTTACCCAGGTATTGTATCAGTTCTACAACAACTTTCGAGTCGAACATGATAGCTGTTAACCGTGCCTTTAATACCTATGGTTTTTAAAAGGTATCCATATCTGCCATTACAAATTTCATTTTTTCAAGTGGTAGGCCCGATTGCAGGTCCAGGTACCCAATATAAATACCCTTGCTGCTATTTAACTTTTCACGTAGTAGCAGGTCCCAGGCGGTATCTTTTCCTACGGCAAAAACCAGCTTGGTACAGCCCAGCCAAAAGGCAAGTGTTTTCAAACCTTTAATTACCTCCTCTGTCTGGTTCCTGTCGGGTGTTTCTATATCACCAATCAGTAAGGCCCCGTCAACTTTTATCCATGCAATACTGCGCTTTACCGAAACCAGGTGGTTATGGTAAAATGCTTTATAACTCATGTACTCTTCTGTACGGGCTACACTGCCATGCTCAAAGTTAATGGCAGAACTGGCTATGCTTTTTTTGTTGGTACTGTACAGGCTTAAAACTAACCTGGTGTACAACCGGTGCAGCGGCTGTAGCAGGGCTATTTTTTTAGCTATGGCAGCGCAGGGAAAAGTAAGCACCTTTGCCTCGTAATTAATCATGTTTTCGTTGTGTATCCAGTTAAGCTTTCGCACAAAACCCGGATACGAATTTTCGTTTGGGAAACCAAAAATGAATTGTATGCCTTCTTTTTTCGCCAATTCATAAGTCATTTTGGCTAACGTAGTAAACAGCCCTTTCCCTGCATGTAAAGGGTGTGTCATCGTATCGCCCGATTGTGCTGCCAGGTAGTTTTTGCCTTTGTATTCCATCATGTAGGGGAACACGCCATAAAATGCTGCGGGTTGATTGGTTTCGTCGTACGCCAGATACCCTAAGTGTTTTACACCCAGGTAGCCGGTAGCAAATTTATGTCGGTAGTAATCCGCACCATGGTCAACCCCAAACGATGCTTTCATAATAAGCCTTAGGTCGTTGTACCTTGTTTCATCTACCCGTTCAAACCTGTATTCAGCCATAGCCGTGTTATTGTTTCGTACTATCCTGTTTAAAATACGATTCGAAAAGCTTATAACGGATATCAAAGTAACATTTTACGTAAGCCTCATCCCACGAGTCTTTAAATAGCAGTTTTTTCTTCCACTCGCCGTACGTGTATTTTTTACCGGTTACATCATAGGTGGGGTTGGGTTGGTAGGTTGGGCTTACCTCAAGGCAAATAGGTTCTGTTTCCAGGTCATCATTTTGCCAGGCATAATCATACCCTCCCGATTTTAAATTCAGCTTGCGGTTGTTGTCTAAAAAATATTGCCGCCATTTTTCCGGAAACGTTACAAAGTCAACACCACTGCCATGGCTGGTAGAAGTAGGTTTCCATTCTTTAGATGGGTTGGTGCGCCAGTAGTGCAATATAATCTCATCGTTCAATACAGTTACGCGTAAGTCGCGGCGCATGTTTAATAGCTGCTGCGCAATAATTGCGCGGTTGTTTTCTTTAAACCGTTTGCCGGTCAGCAGCTTCTCGGCATCTGCGGCATCATTTACTTTAAATACCCCCTCCGAAGCATGTGAGTGGGCTTCTTTTATAAGTAACGGAAACTGAAGATTTGCTTTTTTAAAGTCTTCGTAGCTATGAAAAATACGGGTTTCGGGATGTTTAATACCAAGCTCAATAAACTTGTTGTACATGTATTCTTTATTCTCCCATAATACTATCTCATCGGCCCTGGGGTAAACCTTATTGCCCTGGTACTCCAGTTGTTTCATTACATAAGCCTGAAACGAGCTGTAGTTTTGAAATTTATGTTCGTTAAACAGGTAGCTGGCGTTGTACACAATGGTTTTGTCGTAAAACTGGCCGTATTTATTGCCGGTATAAACCCGCAAAGGCAAGCCCATTTTTACTATTACGCCTATCAATACTATGTCTGGTTCAAATGAGTCTTTGAATATGCTTTTAAACTCTGGCCGCATAAACACCACCACATCTGCATCTTTCGAATGCAGTCGCCAGAACTTTATCCAGTCTACTGTGCGCAATGTAAAGTATAACCTCACCAGGCGTTTTACATTACGATATAAGAACTTCTTCACTAGCTTCTTTTTGAGTTAAAGCGGAGTATGGTTTTATAGCCCACATACCGCAGCGAAAGCCCCGAAATTAATTGAATTTCGGTATCGTAAAATTTCACCTGCCCGTTTTCGTGGTTGTAACTCAGGTCATCTATAAAAGTAACAGGCTTGTTGCGGGGTAGTATTTTTTTTATAAACGCTGTTTTCTGTGCCGGCGATGAAACAATAATTACATCAGACTTAGCTACTGCTATGCCATTTTGTTTCAGCCATAGGTAGGTGGTGTTCCATGTCAGGTACGAACGGCTGGTAAGAAATATTACTTTGCGCGATGGCGATGTAAGAAGATTATTCAAAAGTACCTTCATACGCGGAAAAACCGGAATAGATAGCAACCGTTCTGTTTCTGATGGGTACTGGCGCGTTAAAGTAGGGTAGGTGTCGCCTATAGTATTATCAATATCAAATATGTACAGGCTGCGGTTTGCATTGTTAGCCGAATGTTGTACAAACAACCGGCAAAACCACCAGGCACATAGTTTATTGAAAATGCTACGCAGCAACAGTTTCTTTTTTATTGGGTTAATTGTTTAAAAGCATTTACCATCAGGGCGTTCTCTTCTTTAGTACGCGATGCTACACGGATATATTCACCAACCAGGCCTATTTTATCGTTGGCGGTACGCACATATATGCCATACTTAACCAGCAGGGCAATTACAAACTCCATCGATGTTGCACCTCCCAATATTTCTACCAGTACAAAATTGGCTTTGCTCGGCAATACTTTTATGCCTTCAATTTTCGAGAGGGCATCTATAAACTCAATAGTGTCGGCTATGTAGCGTTTGCGCACCTGCTCGTAATCTTTGGCAAAGTCTTCGCGTACATACAGGCGGAAAAAGAATTCACTCAGGCCATTCGAGTTCCACAGGTAACCGTTTTTAACCAGTGCAGCTACCCTTGCTTCGCTCATTACTCCGTAACCGGCACGTACACCGGCTATACCAAAGTCTTTGCTCATGCTTTTAATAATTACCAGGTTAGGGTAAGTATCGGTAAGTGCCTGCGTGTTTATAGGGTCAAATGAGCTGTCTTCGTAGGCAAAGTGTATAAAGCTTTCATCCAGTATTACGGTTTCAACAGTAGCCAGTTCTGCTAACAGTGTGCGCAGGTTGCCTATCGGGATGTAACCCCCATCTGGGTTGTTGGGGTTTATTATTACTACGGTATCGGGCTTTTCATTTTTTACTTTTTCTATCAAGTCGTTTGTATCCAGCCGGTAGTCGTTTTCTTTTTTCAGGTTGTTGTAAATTATCTCCACACCATCTTTCACAAACTCGTAGTACGATGAAAACGTGGGTATATTTATCAGTATTTTACGGTGGGTAAAGTTGTGTAACACAGCTTGTATTACTTCAATAGCACCATTGCCTACAAAAATCCGCTCGGGTTTTACTTTTAAGAAATCGCCAAGCAGCTCGGCTATTACATTGTTCTGCGATGGGTAAAACTCCAGCAATTCCCTAATCTTGCCGGTATCCATCACCTCTCTTTTAAAATACGACAGAAATAAATCGGTGGCGTAAGGGTTCGAAAGAAAACAGGCATCTACTTTTATATCTAACTCCGGTAGCTTTTGCTTAAATGTAAAAATACTGGGCGAGTGCGATCCGGCCTCCTGTTTCAGCTTATTAAACTTCTCTGCCAGTAATTTTTCTTCTGATGTAAGTTCTATCATGTGAAATTAAATAACGAATATTGACTTTAAATCGACCACAATTATATAATTATTATGACGAAGTTAAACGTTAGCCCCGATGAGGTAGCTGGTTTTTACGATAAGGAATGGGCTGATTATGAGGCTAAAGGATTAAGTAAACCCAATAGCCGCCACCGCACAATATTAAAGAACCTTAAAAAGGCCGGACTGAAACCCGACTCTAAAGTACTTGAAATTGGTTGTGGTATAGGTTCGCTTTCGGGTTTAATAATCAATTACCTGAGTACTGGTTTTTTTGCCGGTGCCGATATAAGCCCGCAAACAATAGCGTTTTTAAAAAAGAAGTATAACAGCCCGGGTAAAACTGATTTTGTTGTTACCGATATGACCAATTTCAGTTATGGCGAAAAATTCGATTTTATTGTCTTTCCTGATGTGCTGGAGCATATACCTGTAGAGGTTCACCCTCTTATTTTTAATACCTTAAAAGGATTGGTGCACGACAACTCGGTTATACTAATCAACAACCCTGACCCGTTTGCGCTTGAATGGGTACATGAAAACCGCAAAGATTTATTGCAAATTATAGATCAGCCGTTGCACGTTAATCATTTTGCTAAACTGGCTTACGATAATGGTTTTTATATAGAGAAAGTTGAGCCCTACGCCCTGCATATGCAGCAGCACGATTATCAGAATATTATTATTAAGCCTATGCGTCCGCTTAAATCGCTCGATCAGAAAACAAAGGGTGATTTGATGATGGCTAATATTAAAAGCAGGTTATAATTGGGTAACAGAAAAGAGATATTGTTTTTTTACAACCACCTGTCTTCTTTTGTAAAAAAGGATATTGATATTCTGTCTGAAAAATTTGCCGTTAAGCAACACGATTTTCTTCCCCGGTCAAAATTCTATACCCCGCTAAGTTTTTTATCGCAGTTGTTTTTTTTGCTGCGCAATATGGGTGGTGCGCACTTGCTGGTAGTGCAGTTTGCTGGCTACCATTCTTTTTTACCGGCGTTGTTTAGCTGGTTGTTTCGTACGCCTTGTGTAATAATTGTTGGTGGCACCGATGCGCATTATTTTCCCGGCATAGGATACGGTAACTGGCAGAAACCCGTGCTTAAAATTTTTACCAGGCTTTCTTTCAGCCTGTGCTCGCATATAGCCCCCAAGCATAAAACACTTATGCAGTTCGAATACCAGTATGCTGCCAATGAACCAACAAAGCAGGGTATATATGCACGCATACCCGGTTTGCAAACACCGTACACCGAAATAACCAACGGCTACGACGAAGTAAAATGGCATTGCGTAGCCCCTAAAAAGCCCAATACCTTTATTACCGTTAGCGGTGCCTGGGAGTATCACTTTCAGCAACAGCTAAAAGGCATAGATTTAATACTGGAAGTTGCGCCGCAGTTTCCTCATTGCGAGTTTATTATTCTGGGTGTAGATAATGATAGCCGTATTCAGGCAACATCGCCTAATGTAAAAGTGCTGCCCGCTGTAAAAAATGAAGAGCTGATAAAGGTATTCAGCAGTTGCGAATACTACTTGCAGTTATCAATGGCCGAGGGTTTTCCCAATGCACTTTGCGAAGCCATGTTATGTGAGTGTATTCCCATTGGTTCGGCTGTATTCTCTATACCCGAAATTATTGGCGATAGTGGTTTTGTATTGCCGCAACGTAATGCTCCCCTATTGTCGGCGTTGCTTAAGCAGGCACTGGCTGCCGATAAACAATTGTTGCGTACCAAAGCAATGCAGCGTATAGCTAACAATTACACATTACAGGCACGTAAGCAAAAATTGCTCGAGCTTTGTAGTAGTTTAATACAGTTATAGTTTATTCAGTAGCCCCGCCAGCATACCAGCCTGGTTTTTTCGGCTGTAGGCTTCCTCTGTATTGTTTGTTACTTTTTGTGCTTGTTTATTTTGCAGGTAGTAGTCCATAGCACTTTTGAGCTGATGGTAGCTTTCTTTCTCATCTGCAAAATCTATCATGTTATTACGGCCACAGTGTTTAAGTATTGCCGCTGCATTGCCATTTACAGGTCCGTACGATATAATGTTGCTCTTTGATGCCAGATATTCAAATAATTTACCTGTAAGTATAAGGGCATTGTCTTTTACATCGGGTATGGCAAACAATAACAAATGTGCTTGCTGCATCAGCTCAATTGCCTGCTGGTGTTTTACAAAGTCAACATAAGTACTGTTGCCGGTTAAACTGTTTAGTGCTATACTTTCTTTTATGGGTTCATCTACCCGGCCTACAAATTCAAGTTTATACGTATAGCCTTCCTGTTTCAGGCGTTTGAGCGCAGCCCAAAAGCCGGGAGCATTCTGGCTGGCCATCAGGTTGCCCACATAGCGTATTGTAAAGGCAGAAGAGTTATCTGGCTGTACCGGTTTCTCAAAATCCTGTGCGTCATAACCATTCATTACTACCTCAATAACCTTGGCCCGTGTTTCAAACTCGTATTTCATACCGGGGCTTATTACAGTAACCAGGTCGGCAGTTTGCAATACTTCTGTTTCTAAAGCCTCGTCTTTTTGTTTGGTGCTTTCGGTGCGGGGTAGTATTTTGTTATAAAATATACCGGTCCATGGGTCGCGGAAATCGGCCACCCATTTAACACCATATTTCTTTTTTAGCTGTAAGCCAATCAGGTGGGTAGAGTGGGGCGGGCCGGTAGTAATAACTGCATCAATGGCCTGCTCTTTTATTATCTCTTCTGCTTGTTTAACCGCATAAGGCACCCAGCCTTTACGCGCATCGGGTATAAAGTAATTGGCACGTACATACTCCGATAGTCGTTGAAAAAACGACCGTTTCTGCTGTGCCCCTACCGATACTACCGGCATAGCTTTGCCTTTTTTACCTTTTAGTAGGTTGTATAATTCAAAGGGTTCAAAAGTATCGGTACGGTACACCTTTAACTCTGGCGATAACTCACTAAGCAACGATTCGTCATAATAAGGGTAGCTACCGTTTTTTACAGTTACTATTATAGGTTCCCAGCCAAACTGTGGCAGGTATTTGCTGAATTTTAAAAAGCGCTGCACAGCAACACCGCCGGCAGGGGGGAAGTAGTAGGTAAAAATCAGTACCTTTTTATTACTCACTTCTTTTTGGTTGTAGGCTTAGCTTGTGTGGCCGGTTTACTTGCTGCTTTAGGTTCTGCTTCAATTTCTTTGCTGCGTTTGTAGCCGGCAAACCCTAATGTGCCAAATACAAATGCCAGTAATAGGAACGAACCTGCATACGCAATTTTATTACCGGTGTAGTACGATTTAGGTTCAAATTTAAACTCAACGGTATGTTTGCCTTCCGGCAAAGCCATAGCACGCAACACATAATTGGCGCGGAAGTGCGGGGTTTCTTTACCATCTACATATGCTTTCCAGCCATGTTCGCCGGCGTAGTATATTTCAGAAAAAACTGCCACCTGCGGGGTAGCCGAGTTATAGCTGTAGGTAAGTTTATTAGGCGTATAGCTATCCAGTTTAATAGTAGCGGCAGAATCGTTGCCTAACGATTTGTCAGAAACCAATGCATCAAACTCTTTATGAATAACAGCTGTACTGCGCGGATCGAAATCTGTTGCGCCCAGGGCATTTATCTCTTCATCGGCATTGGCAACATGCTTAATGCTACCAACCAGCCAGGCGTTACCCAGCGCAGCAGGGTTAGGTATTACACGTTGGTTGCCTTGCTCATCGGGTACTTTAAAATACTTGGTATTAAGCATATCGTACACCTTGTTATTACCCTGGCTTAAGTGGCGCTCTATCAGGTCCTGATAAATTTGAAGTTTGGCAGGGCTATAACCACCAATAAGTTTATGGAAGTAAGCCGGCGAAGCTGTGTTGAATGGATCAACCGTGCGGTCAAATACCCGGTAATCCAGACTGTTATCCTGCAATATCTGTTGGTCGGCAGGCGATGGCTGAAAATTTTGTGCAAACTCAGTGTCTTCAACAAAATCTTTCGAGTTCAGGTAACGGTTGGCAACCAACCATCCGTCAAGCAAAAATACTACCAGCAGCGAAAGTGCCAGTGTGTTGGCGGCAATTGTTTTGCGCATAAATAACCAGATAGCTCCAAAGGCTGCCGCAGCAAAAAATAGCGACCGTAATGCATCGGTATGCAGCATAGAGGCACGGTCTTCTTTAAGCGCGCGCATCAGCCACTCCGGAAACTGTTTGGCAATCTCTGCATCGCCTTTGCCGGTAAAGTCATTACCTATACCTAAAAAGCCAAACAGTACTATCAGCCCGGCTACCACACCACCGGCTATGTAAAGTTTCTTCTTCAGGTCTTCGCCGCTTACGTTGCCTTTAATAATTTCATTAACGGCCAATATGCCCAGCAGCGGGAAGGTAATTTGCAATACCGCTAATGCCATGGTAGGTGTGCGGAACTTGTTGAACATGGGTAGTAGCCCGTTAAAGCATAGCTCGAAAAATGGCGTGTTATGGCCAAACGATAGAAGTAAGAAAAATATAGATATAGCAAGCAGCGCCCATTTAATAGGTGAGCGTACTATCAGCAATCCCAATACAAACAGAAAGAAAACCGCAGCACCCAGATACACCGGCCCCGAGGTGCCGGGCTGGTCGCCAAAGTAAGTAGGCATGCGCTCTATAATACGGTCGGCAGATTGTATGCCGTTTTGTGTAAGTACCTTGTACGATGCCGATGATTCTGATAACTCACTACCCGATGCACCACCTTTCATATTGGGTATCAGCAGGGTCATAAACTCAAAATCGCTGGCGCCTTCGCTCCAGCGGGTAGCATATTCTATGTCCAGTCCACCGCCTTTATTAGTTGCCTTTTTGTCGCTTAGCTGGCTGCCACCGCCGCGCATGGTTTGTTTGCCATACTCCCAGGTGCTCCACAGGTTAGCTACGTTAGGCAAAAATGCTACTACCGATATAATAAGCAATGCCGCTGTAGCTTTGGCAAACACCGGTAGTGTTTTTTGTATAATAGCCTCTGCCAGAAAATATATACCCAGCATACCCATTACCAGCAGCAGGTAATAGGTAATCTGAAAGTGGTTGGCATCTATATTTAGCGACAGGAAAAGCCCGGCAATGGCTGCACCCGTTAATATTTTACCACGGTAAGCCAGCACCATGCCGCCAATAGCCGGTGCCATTAAGGCCATAGCCATTACCTTGGTGTTGTGGCCTGCTTCTATACTTATAAGGTTAAACGATGCAAGGCCGTAAGCCAGCGCACCGGCCAGCGATAACCACGGGTTTATTTCAAAACACAACAGCAGAATGTAAAAACCCACAAACAAGATAAACAGTAGTGCCGAGGCTTCGGGAAATATGGGTTGTAGCGCTTTGGGTATGTAGTTTATCCAGTTGCCGGGGTATTCTACCGATATCTGAAATGTAGGCATGCCACCAAACATACTGTTGGTCCACAGGGCCTGTTCGCCGGTTTTTTCTTTCCAGGCAATAGTTTCCTGTGCCATGGCTTTCCACTGGGTAGTATCGTGTGCGCCCAGAGTCATGCCTTTATAGTAGGGGTAAAAATAAATAATGGTAAGTAAAGCAAACGTAAGCACGGCGGCTACGTGGGGCAAAATACGTTTTTGCATATAAGTGTTTTGTTGCGCCCGAAAATAGGAAAATGCGCTAATGTGCCGATAGT
>CAYREY010000035.1:46181-48894 GCA_964423405.1 uncultured Chitinophaga sp.
TGTGTAAAGCGCTTTAACGTTACGCAGGTTTATCACCTGGCGGCTATCCTTTCTGCTACCGGCGAAAAGAATCCCGAAATGGCCTGGCGGATTAACATGAAAGGTTTGCGAAATGTGTTGGATGTATGTGTAGAGAATGGGGTTAAGAAATTGTTTTTCCCATCTACCATAGCCGTGTTTGGCCCTACCACACCTAAAGTAAACACACCGCAGTTTACGGTAATGGAGCCCAATACTATATACGGTATCAGCAAGCAGGCGGGCGAGCGCTGGTGCGATTGGTATTTTCAAAAACACGGACTGGATGTGCGCAGTATTCGCTATCCTGGCCTTATCAGCTATAAAACAAAGGCCGGTGGCGGTACCACCGACTATGCTGTAGAGATATTTTTTGAGGCCGTAGCCAATAAAAAATACGAGTGCTTTTTAAAAGAAGATACAGCCTTACCTATGATGTACATGCCCGATGCTATAAGAGGTACTATCGATTTGATGGAGGCTCCGGTAGAGAAAATATCTACCCGTTCGGGCTATAATTTCTCAGGCTTTAGCATCGCCCCTAAAGATGTGGTAGCCGAAATAAAAAAGCATATACCGGACTTTGAAGTTACCTACAAACCCGATTTTCGACAGCACATTGCCGAGAGCTGGCCGCAAAGTATTGATGACAGCGTGGCACAAAAAGACTGGGGCTGGAAGCCGGAATACGATTTATCTAAAATGGCCGCCGATATGATTATGAATATCCGGGCTATGCAGCCGGTGTTGTAGTACCAGCAGGGTTTACTTCTTCTTTTTAAGCTGCCCCATTATATACATAAACCGGAAGTTGATAACGTTGTTGTATGTTCCCCTGCTCCTGCTATTAAGCATAGGGGGGCGCATACTAAGTACTGAGTAGGAAAATTTAGCACCCAGGTAAAATTGTTGTTTTATAACAAAACCAAAAGCGGCAAATGCACTAAGGTCAAAGCGTTTAGGCGTAATGTAGCTTGGGTTAACAATGGTAGGGTCAAGGCCAGCCTGGTCTCTTTCCTTGTATCGCACTAATAAGGATGGTGTTAATCCAACACTAAACATCACCAGTTTTTTATCGTGCACGTTCAATAGCGATACCGGTATATCTATGTAATCTAATTGTATTTGAAATAGCTGCCCTGCAGCAGGATTTTGATTAGGCACTATTCGTTGTTTAGCCCCTTTCATAGAGTAGTGTATCTCTATACTGGTAGAAAGGAAACGATGGTAACGTACCATTACGCCTACTCCACCACTAAATCCAAGGCGGTTATATCCTGCTTGTTGGTCGCCATCTACCTGGCAGGCATTCAGCCCCACACTAAATAAGCCTTTAAACAACCCATCGCGGCGGAAATCAAAATCCTCCTGATTGGCCATTCTGGTTTTTTTATCTTTTTTCGGCCGGCGGTACTCCTGTTCCTCCATGGCCTCTTCATCGCTGGGGTACACAAACTTTTTCTCCTGCGGTGTATCAACCGGTTGTACCTGCTGGTTGTTGTTGGGGTTGTTTTTGCCAAAATCTATGGTCAGCGTACCATTTTTATAGTTTGTCTGGGCAAAAATGGCCACCGGTAACCACAATATCAACAGTGTTAGTTTCTTCTTCATACTATCAATTAACAGAAAAATATTTTCGTAGCACTTAATAACAGTACAAAGCAAATAAAATTTTGTGGCCTGTAAGGGCCTTAACAATCAAAGTAATATGCTGAAATATAACGCAGGTTTATTGAAGAAGGTAGAAGATATTTTCAAAGAAGGCGGCTATACAGTACGTTATGAACGTGGTAATTTCCAAAATGGCTACTGCATTCTGGAGAAACGCCGCGTGGTTGTAATTAACAAATTTCACGAGCCTGAGGCCAAGATCAACTCAATGATCGAGATACTGTTAAACATAACCGACCTGGAGCTTGAGCACCTTTCGAGCGAAAGTTTGCAGCTGTTCCAGCAAATCAAGGCCGAAAAAGAGACCCTTTTCGAGAAATAATTAAGGCAGAGGGTAACCTACCACAGGCCTTAATCTTTACATTTACCTTATGCAAGTTACATTCCTCGGCACAGGCACATCGGGTGGAGTTCCGCTAATTGGCTGCCAGTGCGAAGTATGTAAAAGTACCGACCCGCGCGATAACCGCCTCCGCACATCTATACTTATCGAAATTAACGGATTGAATATTGTTGTTGACTGTGGGCCCGATTTCCGCCAACAGATGTTGCGTGCTGATGTACGAAGCCTGGATGCGCTGCTGATGACACACCAACACAAAGACCACACTGGCGGGTTAGACGATGTAAGGGCGTACAATTTCATTAATAAAAGGGCTATTGATATTTATTGCGACTATGCTACAGAGCTGGGTATAAAAGATCAGTATAGCTATGTATTTACCGAAACAGATTATCCCTATCTGCCCAAAATGAATTTTATACGGATAAAAAATGAGCCGTTTGATGTAAAGGGGGTAACTGTAAAACCCGTAGAGGTAATGCATGGCCCCATGCCGGTATTGGGTTTCAGGCTGGGCGATTTTACCTATATAACCGATGCCAAAACTATTGCACCTGCCGAACGCGAAAAGGTGCGCGGCAGCAAGGTGTTAGTAGTAAATGCTCTAAGGCGCGAAGAACACTACTCGCATTTTACTATAGATGAAGCGCTGGAGTTTATTGCCGACGTACAACCCGAAAC
>CAYREY010000036.1:0-10652 GCA_964423405.1 uncultured Chitinophaga sp.
GAATATTGGCTGCCCGAATGGGGCTGATTGATAGATTTGTGCGACAAAAATTCCGACCTCTCCCCATTCCTCTCCTGATGGAAAGGAGGCAGAAAAGGAATAAAATACAACTATTTATATGAAAATATTACTGTTAGGCTCGGGTGGCCGCGAACACGCTTTTGCATGGAAACTGAACCAGAGCCCGCTTTGCGATAAACTTTTTATAGCCCCGGGTAATGCCGGCACTAACCAGCACGGCGAAAATGTAGCCATAGGGGTAAACGATTTTGAGGCGATAAAAGACTTTGTACTGGCAAACGGTGTAGAGATGGTAGTGGTAGGCCCCGAAGACCCGTTGGTGAACGGTATATACGATTACTTTTTACAGCACGATGCTATAAAACACATACCGGTAATAGGCCCCAGCAAAGCCGGCGCGCAACTGGAAGGCAGTAAAGCATTTGCCAAACAGTTTATGGTAAGGCATAATATACCTACCGCTGCTTATGGCGAGTTTACCATAGATAACATGGAAGATGGTTTTGATTTTATTGATGAACAGATGCCACCTATTGTACTAAAAGCCGATGGACTGGCTGCCGGTAAAGGCGTGCTGATATGCCCTGAGCATGGCGAAGCAAAAGATTACCTGCGCGAAATGATAGAGCAGAACAAATTTGGCAAAGCCAGTGCGCGTGTGGTGATAGAACAGTTTTTAAAGGGGATAGAGTTTTCGGTGTTTGTATTAACCGATGGCACTAACTATAAACTGCTGCCACAGGCTAAAGATTACAAACGCATAGGCGAAGGCGATACCGGATTAAACACCGGTGGCATGGGTTGTATATCGCCGGTACCGTTTGTAGATGCGGCGATGATGCAAAAGGTAGAGGAACGCGTGGTGATACCAACCATAGAAGGGTTGAAGAAAGACGGGATAGTTTACAAAGGTTTTATATACATAGGTTTTATGAACGTAGGCGGCGAGCCTTACGTAATTGAGTATAACTGCCGCATGGGCGACCCCGAAACGGAAGTAGTGCTGCCACGCCTTAAAAACGACCTGGTAGATTTATTGATAGCCGTAGGCAATGGCACGTTAGATAAAAAACAGATTGAAATAGATAAGCGTGCTGCTGCTACTGTAATAGTGGCCAGCGGTGGTTACCCCGAAGATTATGAGAAAGGCAAAGAGATAACAGGGCTGGAAGATGTGGGTGATGATGCTATTGTGTTCCACGCTGGTACAAAAGCCGAGGGTGATATTATTGTAACTAACGGTGGCCGTGTGTTGGCTGTTACTGCTTTAGGCAAAACCATTCACGATGCTGTAAAGGTATCTAACGCTGCAATCGGCAATATCTATTTTCGGGGTAAATACTACCGGAAGGATATAGGCTACGAGTTTAATTAAATAATATTATATTTTATTGTAATTTACTTAAAGTGGGTGTAGGCATAGGGGTATAGGCATGGCCCTATGCTAAACAATTTGTAATCAGCTTTTTGGGTTGATGGGGTGTAGGCACGCTCACTAAAAAAACGGCAAATTGGCTTAATTGATAATGCCGATTATTTTGAACAGATTATAAATGTTTTTATAGAATGGGCTCCAGTTATTTTTGCGGGCCTGCATTTCTTCGCGGTTCCAGAAGTGTAATTCGCTGGCAGGGAACAGATAGCCAAAATCATAAGCCGTATGGCTTTTATGGCGGCGGCCGATGTTATCTACCGGGTAGCGGTAAGCCGCCTCGAGGCGCTTTACAATAGCTACACCTTGCAGACGAATAGCTTTAGCTTCTTCCAGATATTTTTCGTTTTGCTTTTTGGCCTCGCGGTTGCTGATGCCATCTAACTTTGCCTGGCGCATAGCCAGCAGGTAGTTGAGGGTAGCCACACGGTGTTTGGCGCGCAGGCCGGTTATCTCTATACCATCGCGTAGTTCGCTGCTTAGTTTATCGCCGGCAGCACGTGTAGTACTGTAGGCAGTTACCAGTTGGTTAGTAGCATCGTAAAATTTAAGCATGGGTTCTATACCCTCGCGGCGGATAGAGTCGAGCACCTGTGCCGATGCTTTGTTGCGGATATATTTATACGACCAGCGCGGGCGTGGTTGAAACTGTAAGCGGTAAGGCTCGGGAAACTCATCGGTAACCGTAGAGGGTGCCATGTACTGTATCAGGTTATCATCTTTCATGTATTTCTGTTGCAGGTCGGTAGCTTGTGCAACAAACTGCTGGGTAGGCTTATCGGTAAACACAGCGTTTACGTATTGCATAGGGTAGTTAGTAACCGGTACGCCATAGTCGGTTTGTTTAAAGCTCCAGCGGGCAATGCTCCAGTCGGTAAGCCAGTAGCCCCATTCCCAACCCGAGCTAAAGGTAAGGTGGCCGCATATGTTCAGCGAGTCCATCAGTTGTATATCATCCAACCTTGCTTTCAGATAAGGCAGTAAGGTCATAGGCACCGAGTTGTCGAACGTTATCCAGTAGGCCGATTCAGGGTAGTACCAGGTTTCGCGCTTTTGTTGTTCTACCAACATTAGGTCGAGCATGTGGCGCAGGTTTTCGTTACGGTATACCGGTGCATGTTTTTCGGCAATGGTATACCACATTACAGTGTGTATGTTTAAGGCACGGTTTTTATCCAGCTCTTTTTCTGCAGCCGTCATTTCGTATACGGGTTGCTGTTTTTTCTTCTCGCCACCCAGCTCGGCTTTGGCTTGTACTACGTGCTTGCGGCCCATTAGCTTTACATGGTATTTATTGGTAAGCAGGTCGGTTACCAGTAGCTGTAGCTCGGTTTTCTTTTTTATGTTACCCGACGAGAATTCTGTTTTAGAGAACTCCATGTTCCAGGTGTCCCAACCGGCAGCGTTCAGCATGGCGGTGTTCTTTTCTATCTGTTTCTTTTTAGAGCCACCACCACGGTACAACTGAAATGTTTTTTGCTGTATCATGTGCATAGATAAATCGATGCCCATTAGTATGCCGCGGTTGTGGCCATAGTCAACCATTTGTTTGGCAAAGGCAGGCCATTTCTTCCGGTTGATATTCTCCAGCAGGTTAAACTCAAAATAGTTTTGTCCGTTGCGTGCCAACCAGTCCAGGTACTCTTTAATATCCTTTAATGCGTTGGGGTAATCTTCATCCATTAGTTGCTCGGTAAGCTCAAGCGGGTGTTGGGCGTGTATGTGGAACCCACGTTTTTGAAAACGCGCTTTTACCTCCCAGTTAAGGTTTTGCACCAGCGGCCATTGGGTTAACTGTGGTATTACTGTTTCGCGCGGGTGGTAAAACATAAAGCCCAGCTTATCCTGTAGCAGGCCATACAATGCGCAGCTTATGCCCTCATAGCTTTTTGTTTCTAATACCAACGATACCTTACCGGCATTAGTGGTAGAGGTCCACTTGTAATCTGTTTCGGGGTAATGCAGCACCGGGTAAGGTTTACCGGTTTCAAAGCGGGTAGGTATATCTTTTAGTGTAGGGTCTATCAGTGGCAGATTAAGCTGTACATCTGCATCTTTCAGGTTAACCTGTACGTTGCAATTGCAGGCTTGTTTAAGCAGGTTGGTTACATCATCTATTGCCAGCTTGCTAACCGGTGTGGTCAGGTTAGGTTCGGGTGTGTTAATAGATATAGATTGGATAGCCGACACCTGTGCAATGCTGCCGGTGTAGATTAATACGAACAGTAGGGGTAAAAGCTTTTTTATCATAATGCCTGTTTGGCTGGTTGTGCAAGTGTTAGTTCGGCAAACCAAAAACCTTTGGTGTTGCCGGGGTCAAATGTATCGTTGGGATTTAACTGTAATGGTTTGTATATTTTTTCGCCTGCTGTAATGTTAACCGGTTGACTGAATATAGGACCATCGTAACAGAAAGTATGAAACTCACCGTTCTCGCCACATACATCTACACCGGCAGGTAGCGAATTGATAAACGCTTTATCAATTACACGGCCAACGTGTGTTTCGTTCAGCAAGGCATCGTTAATACAGCAGGTAACAGTTTTAAAGCCCAGCGATATAAACTCGTTTATCAAATCGTGGCTATTTTGTTTCCATAGCGGAAATACAGCTGTTAGTCCGGCTTTAGCCAGGTTGGCTTCGCGGTATTGGCGCAGGTCTTCTAAAAATATATCGCCGAAAATTACATGGGTTATACCCTGTTGTTTTGCTTTCTCCAAAGTTGCACCCATAGCGTTTTCGTACTCGGTGTTATTGCCTTCGTACACATATACTTTAAGTTGCGGTATGCCTATGGCAGCCGCCTGTGCATCCAGTAACTCCTCGCGCACGCCATGCATAGATATGCGGTGGTTGTTGCCGTTAACGGTGGTTAGCAGGTAGCATACTTCGTACTGGTTTTGTTGCAGTACTTTATACAGGCAAAGCGACGAATCTTTACCGCCGCTCCAGCAAAAAATGGCTTTAGGTTTTGGCATTAACTATTCGGCTTCGGTTTTAATGATATAGATAAAATTTTTCAGCTTGTTTACTTTGTCGTTCAGGCTGAGTGCTTTTACCTGGTTAACAGCGGCTGGCTGCGTAAAGTTATCTACCAGCGATAGAAACGTAAGCAGGTACTGCGATTTGATGGCATAGCCGGCGCTCTCTGCCTCTTCCAGTTTAGCATTGGCCACTCCTATCACATCGCCGCTTTCGTTAAACAGCGGGCTGCCGCTATTGCCGGGTTGTATTGGTGCCGAAAACTGATACTGCGAAAGGCTGCCTTTATAACCGCTACGCGCGCTAACCAGGCCATCGGTCAGTTTAATTTCTTCACCCATGGCTTTAGCCATTGGGTAGCCCAATACAAATGCTTTGGCCCCCTGGGTAGATGATGCTTTTGAAATTGTATAAGGCGGTTCTTCGAAAACCAAAGCCTGGTTTTTAAAGCGTAGTAGTGCAAGATCGTTATCTACATCTACTGCAACTACTTCCATACCGTACAAGGTTGAGAAATCGCCTCCCACACCTTTTAGCTGAATAGTTTTGGCGTTGCTTATTACATGGTAGTTGGTAATTACATAGCCCTTTTTGCTGATAAGAAAACCTGTGCCCTGCTTGGGTCCGTCGTCTTTGTCAATAGAGCCGGCTACAATCGGGTGGCGTTTGTTCTCTTCAAACTTAACTACATTGGTAATAGAGGGCTCGTATGTTTTCCAGGCCTCTTCATTAACTACAAAATAAGTATAGTTGTTTTTCATGGCCATGTAATAGGTGCCTCCTTTTTTTACATCGATAACAGAAGTGCGGCGGATGTAAGCAGAGGGATAGGATACGGTTACAGTTATGCGCCCCTCGGAGTATATCTTACATTGCAGATTTTCGTTATCGCGTACGGTACCTGCCATTTCATCATTCAGAAATACAGAAACGCTGGCAGCTGAGCCCATGTTGTACGAAAACAGATTGAGTGTACAGTAGCTTTGCGGAAAGGCCTGTTTGAAAACAAGCAGCAGTAAAATGAGGAAGGTGTGTTTCATAGTGTTTATTTGATAGCCGGGCTAAGAAACACAATTATTGTTAGTTTGTAAACTAAGTAGGAGGCTATGCTTTAATCATTACTTTTAGATAACAAAAGCTAATACATGAAACACGTATTTCTATACTCGGCCATTATAGCCAACATACTTACCAATGTGGGGTTTAACTTCTCGGCTATATACGATAAAGAGCCTACTAAAAAATGGGGCTTTCTGGCAATTGGGTTGGTGTTTGGGTTAATTAACTCGGTACTGTTTACCGAGTGCCTGAAACAGATACCGCTACAGGTAGCCAGTGCAATATTTTTTTCGCTAACCATAGTTGGGTTGTTTCTGGTATCGCATTTTTACTTTAACGAGCAGGTAACTACCATGCGCATAGCCGGTATATTTGTAATAACGGCCGGGGTGGTTATGGTTTCGCTCTAGTTTCTGCCTTGTACCAATCAACGGTGCGTTTAATTCCTTCCTCGTAACTAACCAGTTGATGGTAGCCTATTTCGCGTTGCGCTTTAGCCGATGAAAAATGAAGGTGGTGTGTGCTGGCGTTTACTATGTACGTGCTTATTAAAGGCATTTTGCTGCGCAGAAACAGAAAGTGTACTACGTCTATCAAAAACGCCACCGGCATAAACAGGGCAGAGGGAACGCTGGTAAGTTTGGCGGTAATGCCCAATGCACCTGCAAAGCGGTTTTGCAAGTCTTTCAAATCAATATACGGTGGTTCATAGTCGGCAATTATATAGGTATTGCCCGCTGCTGATGGGTGTGTGCCGGCAGATAATAAACCAAACGCCAGATTCTCGGCATATACATAACCCAGGTGGGTGTCGCCTTTGTTTACATAGCCCATTAGCTTTTGTTGCGATAACCGGTCGAGCATTTCTTTACTGGTAAGCCTGTCGTTAGGGCCATAAATATTAAAGCCGGGGCGTATAATAACGGTTTCGAGTTTACCGGTATATTCCTGTATCAGCTCCTCGCACTTAACTTTAGATGCTATATAAGGCCGGGTAAAGAAACCCGGTTTTAGCAATGGTGTGGCCTCGTCGGCGTTGTGGTAATTATTAAACCCATGCACAACCAGCGAGCTCATAAATACAAAGCGGTTTACTTTGCTTTTTACGGATTCATCTAGCATGTTTTTAGTGCCGTTGTAGTTTACCTTAAACACCTGGCTGCCCCATGCCATAGATGGTAAGGCAGCCAGATGATAAACGGTATCAATGCCTTTCAGTTTGCCATCCAGCATGGCGGGGTTGGTAATGTCGGCATATACTACCGTACAGGCAATGCCCTGCAGGTTTGCCAGGCTGGTGCCCGGCAGTACCATAGCTGTTACGGTATGGCCGTTTTGTGTAAGCTGTTTGCAAAGGTTGCTGCCTATAAAACCGTTGGCGCCGGTTACCAGAGCGTGCATATATCAAAATGGTTTTTGGGGCAGCAGGTGGTGCCAGTGAAGCGAAAACAGATCGAGAAAGATATTCATTACGTAATGTATAACCATTACATACCAGATAGTGCCGTAGCGGAATGTTACATAGCCAAACACCGGCCCAAAGGCAGCTGCGGCCAGTATTTCGGATGATGGTTTACCAATGTGAAACAAGGTGGTGAGTACCGTTTGTATCAGTGCAATAACTATCAGTTCGCGCGTGGTGGGGTTGTCGCTTTTTAAGCCAAACTGCAAATAGCCGCGATAGAAAATTTCGTAGGCTATAAAGTAAAACATATAGGCAAGCTGGTAGGCAATAAACACACCCCAACTGGTGCCAATCAATTTGCTTAAAGGGTACTCGGCAGCTATGGGCGCCTCCTGCGATGAGAAGTAGGTTGAGGCTATTACCAGCGGATAAACAATGGCACAAACCAGTATGGCCTCGCGGCTGTAAATTGCTTTAAGCCCCAGGTTGGTAAAGTTTTCTTTAAGGTAATATCTGGTAATAGTTAATGGTAATAGCCAGAATAAAATTACCGTTACTGTAAACTGATAAATGTACTGCCACAAATCCAGCCATGGACCGGTTCCGCCAAACAGCCAGTGGAATACTACCAGGTCTTTCGATAGGGGGCCTTTGTTGGTGTACCACAAGGCTACAAACCAGTAAACAATTGTAATTAGTATAGAAGAAATAAGTACAATGTTTCTTCTTTTCTGCAGAGATGTGTAGGTTTGTTGCACGCCCTAAATGTAAAGCAATTTCCCACCTAAATGACAAGAGAAGAATATATAAAAATGATGGCTGTATTATCGGCCGGTAGTTTTTTGCCCGGTAAACTATTGGCCGCCCCCATGCCTGCTGCTTTAAACCGTAACGATTTTGGAAAAGACTTTGTATGGGGTGTTGCTACGGCATCGTACCAGATAGAAGGCGCGTGGGATGAAGACGGTAAGGGCGAAAGCAATTGGGATTACTTTACCCACCACCACAAGGGCAAAATAAAAACCCGTGAGAACGGCGATGTGGCCGATGATTTTTACCACCGGTATAACGAGGATATAGAGCTGATGCACCGGATGAATATACCGGCCTATAGGTTCTCTACCTCATGGGCGCGTATACTACCGCAGGGTACCGGTGCAGTGAATGAGAAAGGGGTGGACTTTTACAACCGCGTAATTGATAAATGCCTGAAAGAAAATATTGAACCCTGGCTAACCTGCTACCACTGGGATTCGCCGCAGGCACTGGATGCCAAAGGCGGTTGGACTAACCGCGACTCGCTAAAATGGTTTGAAGAGTATGTAGATGTATTAACCCGCCGGTTTGGCGACAGGGTTAAAAACTGGATGGTTATTAATGAGCCGCTATCGTTTACACTGGCTGGTTATATGATGGGGATGCATGCGCCGGGTAAAATAGGGTTCAAAAATTTCTACTCATCTATACACCACGTAACCATGGCGCAGGGTGTAGGTGGCCGGGTAATACGTAATAATGTGGCTAATGCCAACATCGGCACTACTTATTCGTGCGCGCCTGTAGTGGGGCATAAGAACAAACCGGCAAACAATGCGGCAGCCAAACGGGTAGATGTAATAGCCAACCGTATGTTTATAGAGCCGGTTGTGGGTATGGGTTACCCGGTTAATGATTTACCTGCTTTAAAGCATGTAGAGAAATACATTAAAGAAGATGATGAGCAGAAAGTAAAGTTTGATTTTGATTTTATAGGGGTACAGAACTATACCCGCATGGTGGCTAAAAGCTTTGCACTAACACCCATAGTACATGCGCTGCAGATTAAGCCATCTAAACTGAGTGATGAGCTAACCGAAATGCACTGGGAGATTTACCCCGAAGGCATGTACGATATGCTGAAGAAGTTTGCTGCTTACCCCGGCGTGAAAAAGCTGATAATAACCGAAAACGGTGCTGCCGAAAATGATAAATGGGTAAACGGTGAGATAAATGACACTATGCGCCTTAAATACATTCAGGATTATCTGGCACAGGTGCTACGCGCTAAACGCGAGGGTATAAATGTGGGTGGGTACTTTATATGGAGTTTCCTCGATAACTTTGAATGGGCAGAGGGCTACCGCCCACGTTTAGGTATAGTGGGCGTAGATTATAAAACCCAGCAACGGGTTATAAAGGCCAGCGGTAAATGGTACAGCAATTTTTTAAAAGGTAACTGATAACTGTCAGCCTGTTGTGGCGGACAGTCTACCGAAATTTACAACGTGAAAAAATTACTGACAGGCTTACTGTTGTTATGTATT
Source organism: uncultured Chitinophaga sp. (assembly GCA_964423405.1). Classification (GTDB taxonomy): domain Bacteria; phylum Bacteroidota; class Bacteroidia; order Chitinophagales; family LD1; genus Bog-950. The sequence continues at coordinate 9,203 of CAYREY010000036.1, forward strand.
GCTACCACGTTTGCCGGCTCACCCGTTATATATACCAGTGGTGGGTTTAAGCGTTATCCCCCGGGGTACGATACTATAGGCAAGCGGTATTTTTTGCGCAATGAACAGGCACCCTTTGGCCGCAAAGTATTGCTGGGTAGTGGCGAAGTGTTGGGGTATAATGTGCTTATTACATCGTTGCTTTTTGTATTGCCCCGCCAGATAAGTAATTGGCGAAATATTACTGCTGCTGATGTAAGGCAACAATATCGTCAATCGTTCACCAGACCGCCGGCGGTAGATGGTGATGTATGGTACATCAACTATGTTGGCCATCCTTATCAGGGGGCTTGTTATTACAATGCCTTGCGCTCGCAGGGGGCTAAATTCTGGCAGGCGGGGTTGTTTAGTCTGGGGCACTCGCTTATATGGGAGTATGTGGCAGAGGGTGGGTTGGAACAACCCAGTATACAGGATCTGATTGTAACCCCGATTGGAGGTTCGCTATTGGGCGAACTGATACACTTTGGTACCATGCGTATGAGCCGTAATGGATTTACCTGGTACGAGAAGGTATTTGTGTGTCTGTTCAACCCTATGTTTGCTATAAATAACGGATTTAAATATGCGGGCGTTCCACCACGCAGATACAGGTGATTCTTATATCTTTACCGTATGTCGGTAACCGATACATTTCGCCAACGGTTTAGAGAAGAGAATATAGGCACATCCTATTCGGGTAAGCTGCATTTTGTGTTTATTACCCTGTGGTGTGTAGCCGGTATAAGCGTTTGTATGTACTACGTTAGTCACCCAACGCTAAAGCAGTTGCTGGTTGTGCCGCTTACCTTTCTGTACACCAATTTCTTCGAATATATCGGCCACCGGTATCCTATGCACCACCGTTACCAGGCGTTGAAAGCCGTATTTAAACGCCATACTATGCAGCACCATCATTTTTTTACTAATGAGCAGATGAACTGCGATACGGTGAACGATTTTAAAATAATTCTGTTTCCGCCGGTATTGCTGATTTTCTTTTCGGTGTTTTTTGTGTTGCCGGTGTTCGGGCTTATTTATTACCTGTTTAGTATGAACGCGGCGCTGCTGTATGTGGCTACTACCTTACTATACTATCTTAATTACGAATGGCTGCATTTGGCATATCACCTGCCCGAAACAAGTTGGGTATACAAAATACCCGGACTAAAGCTATTAAGAAGATTGCACCATAATCACCATAATTTGAAAGAGATGGATAAATACAATTTCAATATATCGTATCCTGTATTTGATTTGGTGTTTGGTACTTTAAAACGATAAACCCCTAAATCCCCTAAAGGGGACTTTAAACAGCCCGCAACTATTTTTTTACTTTCGTCTATAAGTATAAACACGATGAACTTCTCTGAAATTGCACAGGAGTATTTTACAGGATTGGCAGCCGACATGGCCCGCTACTTTATTTTTG
>CAYREY010000036.1:10752-32783 GCA_964423405.1 uncultured Chitinophaga sp.
AGCGTTATCATCAGGAGTTTGAAACAATTGTTGAACGCCGTAACGATGTTAAGGGAAATGGTTAGTTGGATACGATTCGTCATTGCGAGAAGCGAGGCTTTGCGAGCGGCGAAGCAATCTACAGTTAGTAATGGCTTAATCAGGTTTATAGCAGATTGCTTCGTCATCCCGACCAAAGCGTCGGGATTCCTCGCAATGACGATTTTTTTAATGTTTGCCCTAAGCGAAGTAAACGCTCAATCGTTAACCGAATATGTAAACCCATTGATTGGCACTAAAGGGTTGTTTTTGTACGGGCGCACAACCCCGTTTGTAACACCGCCATTTGGTATGACTCACTGGACTGCCTGTACCCGCAACAGCCGTATACGCATACCTAACTACCATTATTTCGATACACGTATCAGAGGTTTTCGTGCATCGCATAAGCCGGCCATGTGGATGGGCGATTACGGCTATGTAACACTAAAGCCTGTTACTGGTAACGTAAATGCTAAAGCGTTAAAGCGCACTTATTTCTTTTCGCATTTTGGCGAGGAATCGAAACCACATTACTACTCGGTAAAGCTACATGATGCCGACCTGAAGATTATTAAAACTGAAATGACTTCTACTGCGCGCTGCGGTATGCTTAAATTCAGTTTTGGTAAAAACGAAACACCATCGGTTTTAATAGAGGCCAGTCAGTTGCCCGATTTTGACGGATGGGTTAAAATAGATACTGTACTGAACGAGATAACCGGTTGGAATAGCGACCGGCATTCGGCGCATCTGGGTCCGCCGCTGCCTAACTTTAAAGGTTATTTTGTAATACGCTTTAAGCAGAAGATAACAAGCTATGGCACCTGGAATAATGATGTGCTATCGGCGGATAAAACAGAGCAGATGGCTAACGCCTGTGGTGCATGGGTTAGTTTTGGTAAAGGCGATAGATTAATTGAAGCTACCGTGGCCACTTCTTTTATCAGTATGGAGCAGGCGCGCGATAATATGCATCGCGAAGTGGCCGGTAAAACGTTTGAGCAGGTATGTAATGAAACCCAAAAGGAGTGGGATAATTATTTAAGCCGCATAACAATAGAAGGGGCACGTGCAGGAAGAAAGAGAGTGTTTTATACGGCTATGTATCACACGTTACTTTTTCCACGCAAGTTTTCGGAGTATGGTAGATACTATAGCGCTTTTGATGATAAAATACATAACGGCGAAAGCTACAACGATTACTCGCTGTGGGATACTTACCGTGCCGAACATCCTTTGCTGATATTGACTGCACCTGAACATGTAGCGCCTATGGTGCAGGCGTTAATACAGATGTACGAAGAGGGGGGCTATATGCCCAAGTGGCCTAACCCTACTTATACAGGCATAATGATAGGTACACATGCCGATGCGGTAATTGCCGATGCCATAGTAAAGGGTGTGCCGGGCATTAATCTGCAAAAAGCATACGATGCCTGTATGAAAGATGTGATGGTGCCATCGGGTAATGATAGCGTGAACCGTTGGGCCGACCGCGCACCATTTACTTATATAGAAGCCCGCAACGGATTGTACTGGTATAAAAAACTAGGTTATGTGCCGGTAGATAAAACCAATGAATCGGTATCGAATACGCTGGAAGGGGCGTATGATGATTTTTGTGTGGCACAGGTAGCTAAGGCGGCTGGCAAAATGGATGATTACGATACGTTGATGAATCGTAGCCGTTATTATACGAATATATATAATCCTGCTACCGGTATGATGGCTCCCCGCCGTGCAGATGGTAGCTGGCATGATGATACACGGGCTGGTTTTACAGAGGGCAGTCCGTGGACTTACCTGTTTGCTGTGCAGCATGATATACCCGGACTGGTTGCCTTGATGGGTGGGAGAGAAGCGTTTATTAAAAAGCTTAAGCAGAATTTCAGAGGGGTGCATTACATACACATGAACGAGCCGGGGCATCATTACACCTATCTGTACGATTATGTTGGCGAAGCCTGGCGAACGCAAAAACTGGTGGCGCTTAACCGCCGCTTTTTATACCGCAATAATCCCGATGGTATGGATGGCGATGATGATTGCGGGCAAATGAGTGCCTGGTATGTGTTTAGTGCACTGGGTTTTTATCCGGTAACACCGGGTACCGACGTGTATGCCATAGGCACTCCGGAGTTCCCCAAAGCAACTATCTACTTTGATCCGTTAAACAGAGAAAGGAAGTTTGAGGTAATAGCTAACCATGTATCACTACGCAAAAAATATATACAGCGGGTTACGCTGAATGGTAAAAAGCTAGACACGCCTTTTATTAAGCACAGCGATATTGTAAACGGAGGTAAGCTGGAGTTTGAAATGGGCGCGAGGCCGGTGAAGGGGTGGTAAAAAACACTTGCCAGGTTTTAAAAACCTGGCAAGTGTTTTTTGAGGCTTACTGTATTTACACTATCTCCTCTGGTTTAGCATTTACCGTTACGCGGTTACTGCTTTTTAATCGTTTAAATAATCCGTCGGTTTTTACCAGTTCGTATTCAAAATAGTATTGCAAGGCATGTTGTTTGCTTTGCAAAAACTCTGGTGTATACCCTTTGCCACTGGCAGCTTGTACCTGTAACGCTATGGTGCCCATTTTAAGCCATTGCCAGGCAACACCCAGTATGCCAAACAGCTCCAGGTATAAGCTCGCATCTGAAAGAAATACTTCGGCGCCTTCTTTTTGTGCAACGCCCATCAGATGCATGGTTAGCTCTTGTAGTTTCATTAGCCGTTGCGACAGGCTTTCGGCGTATGGTTTTAGCTGTTCGTGTTGTTGTGCTTTTTCTATGTCCTGCATTATTTCCTGAAACAGCAGCATTACGCCTTTGCCACCGGCCATTGATAGTTTACGGCCCAGCAGGTCCATACCATGTATGGCGGTGGTACCTTCGTGTAAGGTATGTATACGTGTTTCGCGGAAGAATAACTCGGCCATATATTCTTTGGTAAAACCATAGCCACCAAACACCTGTAAGCCGGCGCTGGTAGAAAGTATACTCATCTCTGCCGGATAGGACTTAGCTACCGGTGTAAGCAGTTCCAGTTTCAGGTAGTTTTCTTCCTGCTCATCGCCGGTAAGGGTTCTCCATTTATCCAGATACATACAGGCCTGCATACATAGCGAAAGAGAGCCTTCTACTATCGATTTTTGAAATAGCAGTAAGCGTTTTACATCGGCGTGCTGTATAATAGGTATCTGTGGTTTGGCAGGGTCTTTTTCGGTAAGCTTACGGCCCTGCAAACGTACGTTGGCATAGTCGAGCGCATTGTAATATGCTGCCGATGAAATAGAAGTAGCCTGCAGGCCTACACCAATGCGGGCTTCGTTCATCATTTGAAACATATAGCTAAGCCCTTTGTTAGGCTCGCCTACCAGATAACCGCGGCAATCTTCCTGCTCACCCATTATCAGGTGGGCAATAGGTGCACCGTGGTAACCCATTTTATGAAACACACCGGCGGTATGTACATCGTTAAATACCAGGTCGCCGTTTTCGGGGCGCATACGCGGCACTACAAACAACGATATGCCTTTGGTACCTGCCGGAGCACCTTCTATACGCGCCAGCATCAGGTGTACTATGTTATCTACTCCATCGTGGTCGCCACAACTGATAAATATTTTTTGTCCCTTAATAAGGTAGTAGCCGTTGTCGGTTGGTTTGGCACTGGTAGTAACATCCGATAATGAACTGCCGGCCTGTGGCTCGGTAAGTGCCATGGTGCCCTGCCATTCGCCGCCATACATTTTAGGCAAGTAAATGCTGTGCAGGTATTCGGCACCAAAGGTTTCTATCAGGTGGGCGGCACCGTTGGTTAAAAACGGATAGGCCATAATGCCATAGTTGGCAGCTGCCATAATAAAACCGGTAGCCTGTAATACTGTAAACGGCACCTGCTGCCCACCATGTTTGTATGGTGCGCTCATGTTTATCCAGCCATCCTCGCCAAATTTTTTCATCAGGTAGCGCATGTTGGGGTGTACCTTAATACGCCCGTTCTCTATACGCGGCGGGTTGCGGTCCATTTCTACCAGTATAGGCTGCATATGGTTAGTCGCCAGCGAATCGGCTGCTTCAATTATCATTTCGAAGTTTTCGGGTGTATGCTCTTTGAAGTAATCAATCTTACAAAGTTCTTCTACATGTAGCACTTCGTTAAGCAGAAAGCGAAGATTCTCTTTAGAATAAAATTTAGACATAAGCCACGGATTTCACGGATTTAAAAGATTATAATACAAGTCGTTTGTATTCAAGTGATGCGCTGCCAAAATTAATTAACAGAGCCATTTTTAATTTAGAAACAGCCAGATAATTTAATGATTGTGCTATATGGTTGTTGGTGATGTCAGAGCAGTTTTTTACTTCCAGTATTATTTTGTCCATCACTATAAAGTCTGCATAAAATTTATGGGGCAATACTACACCTTTGTATTCAACGTCGTACCCAACCTCTCGTTCAAATGAAATATTATTAAGTGTAAATTCATGCTGCAAAGCATCTTTAATTACAATTTCAGCAAAACCACCGCGACCAAGATGTTTATGCACCTGCATACACAAGCCAATGATTTTGTAGGTATCATTAGCATATAGCAATTGATTTTTGTTTTCCATCTTTTTAATCCGTGTAATTAGTGGCAAACAGTATTACCCTATTTTAGCGCCGGCAATAAACTTTGAGTACATGCCGGGTAAGAAGCGTTTCATCCATACGCCAATTTTCTCTTTAGTGCCGGCAAGTAATATTTCTTCTTTACCGCTTTCTATGGCCGATAGAATCTGTTGCGATACATATAGCGGGTCCAGGCCGGTTTCTATCATTTTATTATTACGGCCTATAGGGTTACCGTTTTTATCCAGCGAGTTTTTGGCCACGTTGGTATTTACAAAGCCCGGGCACACCAACAATACTTTCAAACCTTCGCTGCCATACTCGGCGCGCAGCGTATCGAAAAAGCCATGCAACGCATGTTTGCTGGCATTGTAAGCAGCCTGCTTAGGTGTAACTATTTTACCCAGTATGCTCGATATAACTACTATCTGTCCTTTCTTTCGTTTCAGCATATCGGGCATTACGGCTTTGGTTAACGCCACGCCGCCAATAAAGTTAGTGTCTATTATCTTTTTAAGCACATCTAGCCCCATGTCGTTTATCTTACTCCAGTGGCTAAGGCCGGCATTGTTTATCAGTATATCTATCTGCCCGAAGTGAGCAATTATCTCTTGGGCTTTTGCTACGGCTTCCTCATGTTTCGAAACATCAAACGGCAACACCAGGTATTTATCTGCCGGCACGTTACAGGCGGCGGCTACGCGTTTTAACTCGTCTTCGCGGCGGGCAGATAGTACAATTTTCGCCCCACTTTTGGCAAACGTGTAGGCAAGAGATTCCCCAATACCCGATGACGCCCCTGTTATCCATACTACTTTATTATCGAAAAAGCCCATGAAAGTGTGTTTTGTGGGTGAAGAAAACCTTTTTCAGTCAATTAACCTACTGCACTTTGCATAGTGGGCTAATGGCATATTGCTTGGTTTAGTAGTAGTGGCAAATCACCCCATCGGGGGATAGTTTGAGGGAAACTGAGGGTGCATATTTGCTGTATAAGAAGGAAAACAAAACGCCATGCAAACTCTGACAAACATAGCACGCCATATGAAAGCCCTGGTTTCATTCTTGCTGGTAGCTGTATTGGTTAATACAGCCAACGCGCAAAGCACCTTGCCGGTAAATAAAGCCACCGGAAAAGTAACTTACCGTTTTACCATACCAGTTAGCGGCAACGTTACTAATGAGGAGGCTTATGAAATGGTAACCAACTGGCTTAACCGCAGCACCGGCGAGTTTACCCGCTCTAATATGTGCGTAAAGCCGGAGAACATGAGTGGTGTTAACCCTAAAATGCTGGCAGAGGTTAGCAACGAGTTTAATAATGCTTATCCGGTTCAGTCGGTTGACCCATATAGCAACCGCGCAACCGTAAGGGTAGTTACCAAATACTTTGGCGATAACGGCAGCAACATACAAGCCCTGTACCTGCAATACTATATGGTGATAACAGTGGTAGACCATAACATAGTTTGCGAACTGAGCGATATACGTTACAACCACTTTAATGAGCGCAGCTACCAGTTTAAGCGCATACTTAACTGGGGTAACTCTACCTCGTTGGATCCGGTTAATACTATAGAGTACATAGTAGAAAACCAGCAAGGCCCGGCTGAGTTTGCCAAATTCTACACTTTCTTAAATCAGGATATAAAAACAATGGTTAACCACCTGAACGATGCTGTAAAGGGTGCTGGTGTAGTAGCGGCTAACTAAGGTTTTGAAAAATTATGGGTGCCTATCGGAGGCCTGCTGCCAGCAGGCCTCTATTAGTTTACAGTGGGTTATAAGAGTATCCCTATCGCATTATAGAGCATCGTTGATTTTACTTACTTTGTCGGAAATTTATAGCCCATGCCCTTAGAAGTATTAATTCTTATAGTTGGTGGTGTTTTCAGTGCACTGATGATTGGTGTAACCTGGTTTATTAACCACAAACAGCACCCAAAGGCTTTATGGATTTTGTTTTTTACTGAAATGTGGGAGCGGTTCTCGTTTTATGGTATGCGGGCGCTGCTTATTCTTTATATGACCCATGTGTTGCTGTACCCCGATGCGGAAGCCAACCTGCGGTATGGAGCCTACAACGCTCTTGTTTATACTATGCCGCTTATAGGTGGGTATATTGCCGATAAATTTCTGGGTTTCAGAAAAACAATATTTCTGGGTGGCATTTTAATGGCTATCGGCCATTTGGTATTGGCTATTCCATCGCAAACCACCTTCTTTTTAGGGTTAGGTTTTCTTATATCAGGCAATGGGTTTTTTAAGCCGAATATTTCAAGTTTTCTGAGCCGCTTTTACGAAGAGAATGATTTACGTAAAGATTCGGCCTACTCTATTTTTTACATGGGTATAAATGTAGGTGCGTTTATAGGCAGCGCGCTATGTGGTTATCTGGGGCAAAAAATAAGCTGGCATTTGGGGTTTGGGGTGGCTGGTGGCTTTATGATGCTTGGCCTGGTGGTATTTCTGGCATTTCAGCATTTACTGGAAGATAAAGGGCACTCACCTGTGCCGGAGGTTATGGCACAACGTAAATTTGGGGTGAAGAATGAATACTGGTTTTATATACTGGGAGTAGTAATAGTGCCGGTAGCGTTGTTGCTGGTAAAGTATTATCAGGTAATGAATTTTGTAATGATGCCTGCTGCAGTTGTTACCATTGCCTATATTATATATTCCAGTTTCAGGTATGATGCCGAAGCCCGTCAAAAGTTATGGGCTGCCACACTGCTTATTGTTTTCAGTATAGTGTTTTGGGGCTTTTACGAGCAGAGTGGGGGTGCGCTTAACCTGATGGCTGAACGCAATGTAGATATGAATGTAGCCGGTAGCCTGCTGCCCTCTGCTATGGTAAATAACTGTATCAATCCGTTTTATATAGTGTTGTTATCGCCGCTTTTTGCCATTATGTGGAACTGGCTTGGCCGCAAGAAAATAGAGCCCAATACACCTGCTAAGTTTGGCATATCATTTCTATTGATTGGAGCGGGATATTTTGTGTTTATATGGGGCGGTAATGCCGGTGCTGCAACAGGGCTTATGCCGCTGATGTATTTTGCGCTGGGCTATTTCCTTATCACCTCCGGCGAGTTGTTTATATCGCCTATAGGATTATCGATGGTAACCAAACTTTCGCCTGTGCAGATGGTTGGTTTTATGATGGGTGTTTGGTTTCTGGCAGCAGCATTTGGGCATGACCTGGCCGGATGGATAGGTGCGCAGATGGCTATACCAGAAGCGCATGCCGATGGCAGTGCTTTTACAGTTGTTGAGTCGTTGCCGATTTATATGAACGGCTGTATGCAGATTGCCAAAGTATCGTTAGTGGGCGGTGCAGTTATACTTCTTACTTCGCCATTGGTTAAAAAGTGGATGCATAACATTCACTAATTGCATTCTGCTATACTATGAGAAAACTGCTTTATGCCTTTGCCGCATTAGTACTGCTATTACTAGTTGTAGCTATTGCCTGCTTTAAGCCGCTGGATACTACACCGTATAAAGACACCGCTTTTTATAAAGCAGAGATGGCTATGCTCGATTCGGTAATTGCCGTAGAGAACAGTGCCATGCATGCGGCGGTTTTTGATACAGTACGTGTGGGCTGGGCAAGCGTAAACCTGTTGCCGCCTTTTACCATACCCATAGCTATTGATGCGCACCGTGGAGGTAAGCACTTTGAAGGGGTGCACGATTCGATATATGTGCGGGCATTTGTGTTTAAACAGGGTGGTAAAAAGGTAGCTTATATATCTGCCGATTTGCTGATTATCCCACCTTCGGTATCGCGCATGTTCGATACCTTGCTTGTAAAACAGGGTTTTGATCAAAGCAACATTTATTTTACAGCAACCCATACCCATACCAGTATAGGAGGGTGGTACAATTCTACAGTAGGTGAAATTTTTGCAGGCAAGTACGATGAACGCGTACCTGCTTTTATAGCCGGCCAGATTGCAACTGCCATACAGGCAGCAGAAGTAAATTGCGCTCCCACACGGGTAGGCTTTGCTGCCTACCCAACCCGCAAACTGGTGTTTAACCGGTTGATTACCGAAATGGCTCATCTGCCCGATTCGCTGGGCGAGGTAGATTCTATACTTCGGGTAGTAAAGTTTGAAAAACCAACGGGAGAGAGGGCGGCCATTATTACTTTCTCGGCGCACAATACCGTGTTTCATGAAAACCTGATGCGGCTTTCGGGCGATTGGTGCGGCCTGCTGATGCAGAAACTTACTAATAGGGGCAAAACAGGTTTTACCTGTTTTAGTGCCGGTGCAGTTGGCAGCCACGGCCCCTGTAAAGTTACCGACGACCAGGAAGCTGAGGCCAGGTACATGGCTACCGGCGTGGCTGGTATTGTAGAAGCCGGGTTTGATAGCATAGTAACCGATTATGTGGCTCATCTTACCATGCTACATGTGCCACTGTATTTGAGGGAGCCCAACCTGCGAGTTACGGATAATATAGTGGTAAGGCCCTGGTTGTTTAAGAAGCTGTTTGGTGATGAGAAAACGTACATAAATACACTACAACTGGGTAATGTGTTTTTTGCCGGAACACCCTGCGATTTCAGCGGTGAACTGGTAAACGAGCTTGATTCTATGGCAAACGGTAAAAGCCGCAGCCTTATTATTACAAGTTTTAACGGAGGTTATATCGGCTACATTACCGATAGCCGCCGCTACCGGTTAAATACTTACGAAACCCGCACTATGGGCTGGTTTGGCTATGGTACCGGCGATTACATGAGTGGTATTATTGGCCGTTTGCTTGATGTGAAGTAAATACAGGTATAGGTTTCTTAACAAATGCGCTGCCCTGCATTTGTCTATTATCATTTACAGGTGTGGGTAACAAACGGGTATGCTATCCGTTAATATTTTTTTATACAGTAGCCGGTATGTATTTTAGAGCTACTCTATCCCTATGAACGCAGAGCAATTATTAAAGCAGGTAATGATTAACCGTGGACTGATAGTGCGTAAAAGCAACGATGCCTTTGCACACCTGGAAACGCTGGAGAACGATTACCTGCGACTTATGAACGATGAAATTGCGCTTGCAATAGCACTTAACCATTCGCTTATATACCTTATACACCATGCCAATTACAGCGCTGCAATAGATAACTCGCTTGTTGCTATTGATCGCTTTGGTAATACCCGGTATAAAACAGCCCTGGCTTTGCATTTAAAAATGGTAGGTGAATGCTACACAAACATGGGTGAATTTGACCTGAGCGACCGGTATTTGTTTGAAGCGCTGGATACCATAGATGCCGATGAGAACGCTAACACTGCCGTTAAGTCAGATATATACCACTCGCTTGCTATGTCGTATGATTTTAGAGACCCTGTAAACGTTAACATAGCGCTTTACTTAAACAAGGCTATTGAGCTTTTACAGGACGATGCCAACGATGAGCGACGGGCAAACTGTATAATGGGGTTGGGTAATTATTATAATAATATAGATAATGCCGCAGAAGCATTGGCCCACTATAAAACGGCCCTGGATGTTTTTGAAAAAAAATACAGGCTGGCCAGTATGGCTAATTGTTACAGTAACATGGGTAGTGTTTACCTTAAACTGGATGATATACAACAAGCAGATTGGTTTTTAAATAAAGCGCTGGAGTTGAGGCTGAAGTTTGGTTCGCCGGATGAGCTGGCAATTTCTTATTTTAATATTGCTATGCTGTACAGACATCAACACAGGTTTGATGAGAGTGAGGAGTACCTGCTGAAAACACTGCAAATACTAGAGCAGACAGGTAATAAGCCGTTTATACAACGCGTAAACGACCGGCTTGATGAGTTAAATAAAATGCGAAGCGAGATACGTACAGCTTAACAAACTGCACACCCTCAAACATATATGGATAGTGCAGAGCTTGTAAAACAAATAAGGGCCAACCGCGAGCAGCTAAGCCGTAACAGCCCGGCAGCTTTGCTGGAACTACAACGGTTGAAAGCAATAAACTCTCATTTGATGAGTGAAGAGGTATATCTGAATTTGGCCCTGAACGAATCGCTGTATTATTATCTTGTAAAGTCGGATTATAAGCGCTCAATAGATGTTTCTTTGGCTGCTCTTGCTACCTATACGCAGTCGCCATACAAAAGTCTGGTAGCAATGATAACGCGTAGCGTAGGCCAGTGTTATGCCCACCTGGGTGAGTTTGATTTGGCAGAACGCTACCTGTTAGATGCACTAAACAATCTGGAAGATACGGACCCATCGTACAAATCAAACAAGGCGCTTATTTTACACAATCTGGCAATGACCTGCGAGTTTAAAGGTGCCAATCTGGAAAAAGCAATTGAATACCTTAACCAGGCCTTACTGCTTTTAGATGAAGATAAAGACACTACAAAGCGGGCAAATTGTCTGATGGGGCTGGGTAACCTGTATAACTCACTTGATAACCTGCCCAAGGCTTTGGATAAGTACCTGCAGGCCGCAGAAATTTTTGAAACCGATACTGATTTGGGTAACCGGGCAGCTGCGTATTCTAACATAGCAAACTGCTATCTTAAAATGCACGAGTTTGACCTTTCGGAAAGTTACCATAATAAGGCACTGGAATTGCGCATGAAATCAGAAGTCCCTTATCCTATAGGGGTGTCGTATTTTAATCTGGGGGTGCATTATAAAATGAAAGGAGACTATACCAAAGCACTGTTTTTTTTAAATAAGGCATATGCAATTGTTGTTGCGCTGGGCGATAAGCCTTTTATAGCTCAGATAAGCAGCGAAATCGATTCGCTGGATTTGGACAAAAAATGATTTGATACACTGACTGACTACTCCTTGTTTGACTTTGTTGGAAAGTTGTTGGCGCCTTTGTTGGCCGGAGATGGCTATGTGTGTAAATTTAGATAGTATATAATGCCATCCAGATGAATAAAGAGCAGTTGCTTAAGCAATTACAAACCAACCACGAGTTGATAGGGCGTAATAACGAGCATGCATACGATCATTTATTGATGCTGAAAAGCGATTACGCACATCTTGTAGACGAAGAAGTTGAATTGTATATGGAGTTGAATACCTCGCTGGCGCTGAAGTATTTCAGGGCCGACTTCGCAGGTGCTCTGGATAACTCTCTGGCGGTTATCAGCCGTTTTGGGCAAACAATTTACCGTTCATTGTTGGCACAACATCAACGGCTGGCAGGGCATGTGTATGCCGAGCGGGCAGATTATAAACTGGCTGAGCAATACCTTTTTATGGCGCTGGAGAATGTTCATACCAACGAGCCGGACTATGAATCGCTAAGGGCCATGATACTCCACACACTTGCTATGATGCACGAATATAAAGGCGATGCCCCCGAAAAGCCAATTGCTTACCTTACAGAAGCAATAGCCTTGCTTAGCGATGAGATACACGGAGCACGAAGAGCCACCTGCATGATGGGCCTGGGGAATATATATAACGAGGCAGATCAGGTAGAGGAGGCGCTGAAGTATTATCTTCAGGCAGCAGAAATGTACGAGGACAGGTACCTGCTGGCAGATATGGCTGCCGCCTATAGCAATATCGGCAACTGCTACACCAAACTGGTTGACTTTGCCCGGGCGGAAAAGTATCTTAACAAGTCGCTGGAGTTGCGCCTTAAGGCGGGTTCTCCATCCGCTATATGTATTTCGTATTACAATTTGGGCGTGTTGTATAAAGAACGGGGTGAGCTTGAAAAAGCCAACGAGTTGTTTTTGCAAACAAAAGAACAGGCAGAACGCTCGGGTAACCGGCAGTTTCTGGAAATGATAGAGGCTGAGATTGCCGACCTACAGGAAAAATACAATCAACAGTTTTCTGCCAGTTAGCCGGCAAATACTATCATATAGTATTTACACGAAAGTGTTTTGATTAATGTAGCCAGTGGTTAACTTTGGCCGGTAGCAAGCAACGCATTTGAATGACCCCCGAGCAATTACTTAAGCAAATTAAGATTAACCGCGAACTGATTATAAGCCATAATCATCATGCGTACGAACATTTGCAAATGCTTAAAGGCGATTACCAGCACCTTGCCAGCGAAGAGATAACCCTAAGCCTTGAATTGAATAATACACTGGCAGAGGTACACTATCATTCTAACTATAAAGCCGCCATACAAAATTCTGAAAAGGTTGTAGTCCGGTATGCTGATACCCGTTACTATAGCCTACTGGCATTGCACTATCGTACACTAGGGTTTTGCTACAGCAATACCGGTGAGTTTGCACAGGCTGAAAGAAGCCTGCTTAAAGCGCTGGATTGCCTGGATGCCACGTTGCCTGAATATGCAATCAACCGGTCGGATATACTACACACACTGGCTATGAACCACGAGATGATAGAGGAGGGTAGCCAGCGATCGATAGATTACTTGAGAGATGCCATGGCGGGGCTGGATGGGGATGCACATGCCGTAAAAAAGGCCAATTGTCTGATGGGAATAGGTAACGTATACAACAACATGAATAACGTAGCCGATGCGCTGGACTATTACCTGCAGGCAGCCGAAGCGTTTGAGCAGAAATTTGTATTGGCCAATATGGCAGCTGCTTATAGCAATATAGGAAACTGCTATATTAAGATGGCCGAACTGGATAAAGCAGAAAAGTATCTGGAGAAATCGCTGGAACTGAGGCTCAAGTTTGCATCGCCGGACGATGTAAGTATATCGTACTATAACCTTGCTATAGTATATAAATTGCGGGGCCTGCTGGATAAAGCACGCGACTATCTGCTAAAAGCGCGGCAGATACTGGAACAGATTGGTAACAAACCATATATTGACGAGGCGAATGAACGGCTGGCAGAACTGGAGAAACTGATAGCAGATGCTGCTGGCAGCAAGTAAATAGCACCTTCATCAGGCAGGTAAAATCGGTTATCTAATGTTGCCAAATTGTTAAGTGGTAGAGTTGTGCGGTGTATTGGTTTGGCTGACAGAAATATGTTGCTATTTTTATAATACACCGATATAAACCCCACGATAATGCGGAAGATATTAGCGTTGCTCATGGTTACACTTTTTATTGCATCGTGCAATAAAACCGAAGATGTAATTATAAAAGATAACATACCGCCGCCGGATGGTACTATTGATTCGGCTACCATAAGCATATATGTAAATAAGGCATACATTAACCTGTATGGGCGCGAACCGCAAACGGCAGAGAAGAATGCCGGTATAGCAATACTGCGGCAAAGCAATTTTTCGAAAAGCGACAGAGAGGCCTTTATTAATACGCTGCTAGCTACCGAAGAATATACCCGTAACCTGTACAACGTGGCTAATAACGAGTTTCTGCTGAGCCTCGACTCAACAGAAATAGAGCAGGAGTTAGCGCTGCTTAATTACTTGCTCACCCAGCCACAATATGCCCCCTTTTACGATTACCTGCGGTACGAAACGTACCGGATAGACACATTTAAAACTGTGTTGCCCGGCATGCTGGCCGGTACGGTAGATTATCGCACCATGCTGCGCCGTATGTGCGATAATTATTTTTACGATCAGATAAATATGGGTACCGAAAATTTTGTAGTAAGTACCTATCAGAATTTTCTTTTCCGTTACCCATCGGATAGTGAACTGGAGGCGGGCAAACAAATGGTAGATGGCAACTCTGCAACTGTGTTTTTAAAATTAGGAAAATCGAAGTACGACTATCTGAATATTTTCTTTAATACAGATGATTATTACGAGGGGCAGGTGCGTTTTATATTCAAAAAATACCTTTTCCGCGAACCAACGGCAGCCGAGATATATACTTACTCAGGTATTTATAAATCTACTAATGATTTTAAACAATTACAGAAAGCTGTGTTTACGCTTGATGAATACGCAGGGCTGTAAACTCATAAATAATAAGCAATGAAAAGACAGTTAGTTGTTTCCGCTATATTAATAGTACTGCTTTTTGCAGCAGGCTGTAGTAAAGAGAAGCGATACATTTACCAGGTGCAGGAGCAGGAGTTGTACCAAAGTGCTGCACAAAAGCAGTACCTTAAAACAACCGACCAGTTTATATCCATTGCATACACGCATTTGTATGGTGTTTCTATTACCAACAATCAGCTTAACCAATACAATGTGGCGCTGATGGCTTTGGGCGATAAAGCGACCATACAGGATATGATTATTAAAAGCCTGATTAATAAGCCCGGCGTACAGATACCCGGCGATGCTGCCATGCGGACAGACGTGCCTGCTTTTGTAGAACAAACCTACCTGCGCCTGTTAAACAGAAAACCTAACGAGTTTGAAGCGTGGAAGCTGAAAGACCTGATAGAAAAAAATGCGGATGTAACGCCGAAGATGATATACTATTCTATGATGACCAGTAATGAATACCGTTACTATTAAGATACCCGGCAGTTAATTTTCAAATTCACTCAATAGTACATAAATGAAAAGGAAACAGTTTATACGCAACGCAGCTTTGGCTACGGCTGGCAGTATGGTAGTGCCCTATATATTACCCAGCGGCAGGTTGTTTGCTGCTACCGGTTCGCGCCGTGCCAACCATGTGGTGTTCTGCCTGTTTGCAGGCGGGGTACGTAATACCGAATCGGTATGGAAGGCTGAGGGTAACCTGATGCGGAATATGCTTAGCGGAACAGAACCAATAAGCAGCGATATAGCACCGGGTATTACACAAATGCCACTGCTGGCATCGCAACCGTTGCAAACGCGCGGTACCCTGTTTCAGGATTTCAGATATACCAACGGCCCTACCGGGCACTACAACGGCCATACCACTGCTATTACCGGTCGTTACTCCGATGAGTCGATACAGTTAAAACAGCCACCTAAATATCCCACTATATTTGAATACTACCGCAAGCACACATCGCCTACCACCAGTGCACTAAATGCCTGGTGGGTTAGTAATCAGCTGGGCCCATACCCCTACCTTAATTACAGTATGTACCAGGGCTATGGTGCTGCATACGGTGCAAATATGATTCAGCCTACATCGTTGTTTAACGGCTCGTCTATGTCGGTTTTAGGTAATCCTTTAACTCTTAGCCAAACAGAAAAAAGCAAGTGCGATATGATGCGTGAGTTTATGAATGGCCAATTCAAAATTCCACAGCAGGCGGCTTCATCGGGCATAGTAAACACAACTGAAGATGCAGAACGTTTACAGACCTTTTTGAACAACATGATATATCAGGTAAGCAATGGTATGCTTAATGACCCCTGGGGTACCGGTTTTGTAACCGGCGATATGGCCAATATTTATTTTGGTATAGAAATAATGAAAGAGTTTAAGCCAGAGCTGATGGTGATAAACATGACCGATATTGATATTGCCCACTTTGATTACACCAAGTATGCCAACGCAATCAATGTAGCTGATTACGCGCTGTATAAACTATGGCAGGCTATAGAAAGTACGCCCGGTATGGCCGGCGATACTGTGTTGATTGCTGTGCCGGAACATGGACGCAACCAGCAACCTAACAGCGTGGTAGATGCCTATGGCCGCTATGCGCTTGACCATACCAACGACGAATTGAGCCGACGTATTTTTTGTTTAATGGCCGGTGCCGGTGTAAAACAGGGCCAGGTGTTTAGCCAGCAACAGGGCGAGAGTGTAGATGTTGTGCCTACCATAGCCAATATACTTGGTTTTGATAGTGAGGTGCCATTTGGCATGATGGAAGGACGTGTATTAACCGAGGCATTTAACTAAAACCTGAAATAAGTTATGCGTTTTAGCAAATCATATTTTTTGATAGCGGTATTTGTAGCTGCAACAAGTGTACTGTTGATACAGGCATGCAAAAAGGTAGATGATAAGGTGCCGCATAACCCGTACGATGATATTGTGCGGGGCGATACCACCACTTATGGCATTCCGCTTGACTCGCTCACTATTACCTATCTGCACGCTAAAGTGCTGTCGGTTAGTTGTGCTTTGCCCGGTTGCCACGAGGGGCATTTTGAGCCCGATTTCCGTACCCCACAATCATCATTCAGTACGTTGGTGTATGCCCCTATTATTAAAAATAACCTAGCCGGCGATTTTAAATACCGCGTAATACCTTTCGATACCACAAATTCGGTATTTCATGAGCGTGTAACCAACTGTTGTTTTGTAACCAGCAACGATCGTATGCCGCAGGATAACATAGGGGTTGCGCTTCCCGATTCGAGCCTTAACCTGATTTCATCGTGGATAATGCATGGCGCACGCGATATGTTTGGCAACGTGCCCCGGCTGCCTAATAAGGAACCGGTGATAGCGGGTAATTATTACCTGGCTTTCGATACCATATCGCTGATACCGCCTTTTGCTACACCTACACTAAGGTACGATACTGTAAGGTTAGATGGTGTTTACTATAATCCTTTTGTAGTGCCGGCTTCTAAAGGTGTGTTTTATATGGCTATTTCGGTTAGCGATGATAGCACTGCCCAAAGCGATATGCTGGTTAACAAGCTTAAAATTTCTACTAGTGCCGATAATTTCAATTCAGCATTTCAGTACACCGGTACGTATGTGAATTTTCCGGGCTACGCTTTTTGGCTGCTTACTATACCTACCAACAACCTGCCGGCTAACGATACATTATACATGCGTTATTATATGAACGATGGAGACCATCCTAACAATACCGAGTTTCCGACTACGCCAATGCTATATCCTTACAAAACGTTCTGGTCGTTTATACGCCAGTAAAACCTGAATAATGATGACAAGATTGTTTACAGCCATGATTATAACAGCTATGCTTGCCGGTATGGCCGGATGTAGCAAAGAGAAAGTAATATCGGCTACGCCGGAGATAAAGTTTATTGCTATGTCGCCGGGCACTGCACAAAAATATGTAGATGAAGTAAAAGTAACCATAGAATACACCGATGGTGATGGCGACCTGGGCGAGAATACCTCTGATGTAAAAAACCTGTTTTGCACCGATAGCCGTAATAATGTTACTTATCAGTTTCGCATTAATCAACTGGCACCTGACGAGGCCAATATTATTATAAACGGCCAGGTTAGTTTTAACCTGCCACCACAGGGTTTTGTAGATGATAATAATACCAGCGAAACAGCTACCTACTCTATTTATGTTAAAGACCGTGCCGGCAACGTAAGTAATACTATACAAACACCGGCATTAACTATTAATAAATAGCCAGGGTTTTCTATTTTTAGCTGTCGAAAGTATTCGATTACAGCTGTGCCATGAGTTTAGCCTCGAAAATAGATCACACCCTGCTAAAAGCAGATGCCACCGAGAAGGAGGTGAAGCGCATTTGTGCCGAGGCTAAGGAACACGGATTTGCAGCGGTATGCATACCGCCTTATTTTGTACGTAAATGTAAATTGTGGCTTAAGGATAGTGAGGTGAAGGTAGCTACTGTGGTTGGTTTTCCTTTGGGCTACAGCCATACACCTGCCAAGGTAGAAGAAGCGCGCCGTGCCATTGATGAAGGAGCCGACGAGGTAGACATGGTTATTAATATAATAGCGCTGAAAGCCGGCGACTGGAATTACCTGAAAAACGAGTTGACCAGCGCGGCCACCATAGTGCAACTACGTGGTGGTAAACTAAAAGTAATACTGGAAACCGGTTTGCTTACCGAGCAGGAAATAATAAAGGCCTGCGAGCTGTGTGCCGATATGACGGTAGATTATGTAAAAACATCTACCGGGTTTACACAGGTGGGGGCTACAGTAGAAACTGTAAAACTACTAAGGGCACACTTGCCGAAGAATATTAAAATAAAGGCCAGCGGTGGAATACGCGAAAAAGAGTTTGCTTTGCAACTGATAGAAGCCGGAGCCGACCGGTTAGGTTGCTCGGCCAGTGTAAGTATAGTTTCATGAAAACGATAATGTTGTACAGTAAAGCTGCCATGCTGGCTTTGTTTTGTTTGGGTGCTGTTGAAATACTAAGCGCACAGGATACTACTGCGGTGTTTGCTGCCAGAAATTATACAATAAAACAGGATGACGGAATAGCTTCGCTTTTATATAAATACAAAGAGTATAACCATAAACGGGAGTTTGCCGATGGCTACCGGATACAGATAATGTACACCGATGTACGGGATGAGGTATATAAAAGTAAGGCTACGCTCTATAAAGAGTTTTCGGACCTTACTTCGTATGTAGAATATGAGCAGCCGTATTACAAATTGCGTGTAGGAGATTTTAAAACCCGGCTGGATGCTACCTATTACCTACAGCAGATAATAACCCTGTACCCGGGCGCATTTATTGTGCGCGATAAAATTAAAATCAAGTAGTAGAATGAAGGATAAAATACAGGCGCTGGCGGAAAAGTATTATCCGCGGGTGATAGAGTTACGCCGCCACATACATGCCAACCCCGAGCTTAGCTGGCAGGAAGTAGAGACCAGTAAACTGGTGGCTACCGAGCTTATGCGTTGTGGTATAGAAGTACAAACCCGTGTGGCAACTAACGGGGTAGTAGGCATATTAAAGGGCAATAACCCCGGGGCTAAATGCATAGCTCTGCGGGCCGATATGGATGCATTACCAATACTGGAGGAAAACAAAGTGGACTACTGTAGCACAAAGCCCGGTGTAATGCATGCCTGTGGCCACGATGTACATACCAGCAACCTGCTGGGTGTAGCCATGATACTTTCGGAACTAAGGAACGAGATTCAGGGGACTATCAAATTTATATTTCAGCCAAGCGAAGAGAAAATACCAAGCGGGGCAGAGGCCATGATAAAAGCCGGTGTGTTGCAAAACCCGGCACCGGATAGAATATTCGGTTTGCATGTATCGCCTGAGCTGGAAGCCGGTACCTTTGGTTTTTGCAGCGGTAAGTTTATGGCCAGCAGCGATGAAATTTACCTGAAAGTGATTGGCAAAGGGGGCCACGCCGCGCGTATAGAGGAATTGAAAAACCCGTTGCTGATAGCATCTGAGTTATTGCTGGAGCTAAAAACACTAACCGACCCACAACGGCCGGTTATACTTTCATTTGGAAAGATAGAGGGGAAAGGGGCTACCAACATAGTGCCCGATTATGTTGAACTGGAGGGTACGTTGCGCTGCTTTGATGAAGAACTACGCGCACTGTTACATAAACAGATAAACTTTATATGCGAGCGGGTTACAGAAAAATACCTCAGCCATTTTGAACTGAATATACTTAAAGGCTATCCGGTGCTGATAAATAATGAAACGGTAACAACAAAAGCCAAAGCCCTGGGGCAGGAGTATATCAATCCAAAAAATATACTGGACATACCTACCCGCATGGGTAGCGAGGATTTTGCTTATTACACCCACCATCTACCTGCCTGTTTCTACCGGTTAGGGGTTGGCAACAAAAAACAGGGTATTACATCGGGGCTGCATACGCCTACATTTAATGTAGATGAAACAGCCTTAAAGGATAGTATAGGGCTGATGAGCTATATTGCTGTTAATGCGTAGTTATTACTGCGTTAATAATTTGCCACTTTTTATAACAGCACCCTCGCTGTTTTGTATAGTGTATATATACATGGCTTTTAATGGTTGGGGCACAGTTACCACCGCCTTGTTATTATTCATATAGTTAGCATAAACTATGCTGCCGGTTATATCGGTTACGGTGATGGTAGTTCCATTTGTTTGTCCGGTTAGTGTTATCTGCCAGGTGCCCACTGAAGATGGATTGGGAGAAACAGAAACTGTAGAAAGATTCTCTATGTTTTTTACTCCGGTAGCAGCCGAAGGTGTTACCTCCAGTATGCGCACGGGTGTACCATCGCTCCAGTTGCCCATGCCGTGCTGTTCGGGTGTATCGCCAAAGGCGTATTCGCAGTTTTCGTTGCGCAGGGCGCAATCCATCAGCGCATCCTGCAGTTTCCAGAAACAATAAAAATCTACTCCATCTACCGGTCCGCTGCCCGAGGCGATAATAAACAGGTTGGTTTCGCCATTATCAAAATCGTTATCGGCGGCCAAAGGGGCAAAGTGGCTGGCATCGGATGATGGGTTGCCATGGCTATCGGTATATTGGGTAATCAGGTTTTTGTGGCTGGTAGGTACATTTACTGTTTGATTAAATAAGGTATTGCCCGGAGCGGTGCCTACAATAATATCTTCGGTGCCAACGGCTATCAGGTATTTTACATCTGCCGGAAATGAACTGTAATCGTTCATTAAGTATGTTGCTGCACCGGGTTGTATAGAAAATGCAGTTAGCGGTTTGGGTAGCCCGTACTGAGCATGCAGCATAGTCATGTTGGCGGTGAGCACGCCGCCAACCGAGTGCCCCAGCACAAAGTAGTTCTGTACACGGCCTTTTACGTGGCCGGGTTGTTGTATGGTGTCGAGCGCGCGCTTAATGCCATGCGCACAGCTATCGTTAAAGGTGTTGCTGTTGGTGTTCAGGTCTTTTTGGTAGCGGGGGTAAATAACAATATTGCCTTTGCGTACCAGGTGCTTAATAAAGGCGCCATATAGCTTAGGGTTGGTTTCGCCCAGTCCGTGTATGAATACAATTACATTGGCCGAATCGGGTGTGGGGCTGTTGGGTTCGTATAGCCAGAAATCGCCACCGCTGCCGTTGGTGCCGTAATCGTATTGGGTAACTCCGCCATGTGTATATTGGCTGCCACCGGGGCCGGTAGTAGGTTGTGTGGGTTGCGTAATTTGTGCGGTAGTTGTATATGAATACGCGAGCAGTAATATCAGGGCGATGTGTTTCATACGGGGTATTTAGTCCCCTGAAAATAAGACTAAGCACTTATAACAGAAAAAATATTATTAAAAACCGGCAAGGTATTTGAAACCTGATAATAAACCCCGTTATGCGTTTACACTTTCTATTAATAATTGCTGTGCTATGGTGCACCGGCTGCAATACCAATAGCACGGCCCATGTGCCTGAAAATAAGACCGATACAGTGGTAATAGTGCACCGCGATACGGTAGTAGTGATACAACAGCCGGCACCTGTGCCAGTGAGCAGGGGTACCGATACTACAAGCAGCACACCCGTAAAAAAGCCGGTAGAGAAGAAGCCGCTGACTTTGCCGGTTGCTGCGAAAGTTGTACCCGAAGACACCGTATATCATTACTATGTAAATAAAAAGATATCGGTAAAGGTTACCCCATGGGCTAACGATGAGCGATGGATACTGCTATACGACCTGTACGGACAGGAAACCTACCGTCAGCAGGATGTACGGAAAAGCTATACCGAGTTCTCGCGGCTTACGTTTCACACCAATGGGGCCGTAGCCCAAATGATAACTACACAAAACCCCGGTGCCAGCCAGTATTGGTATGAAACTACGGTTACGTTTAATACCATTAACGAGCCTGAACAGCGGGTAAGTGAACGTAAACCCTACGAAGAATTGCAGGTTAACAAGCCCTGGGAGTATTGGGATAAAA
>CAYREY010000036.1:32883-48213 GCA_964423405.1 uncultured Chitinophaga sp.
CGTAAACCCTACGAAGAATTGCAGGTTAACAAGCCCTGGGAGTATTGGGATAAAAAAACGCGCCAGTGGCGCCGGCAGCAGGTTCAGGAATAAGACGTGGGTGGTTTAAACGCCATACCTTATATTCGCCCGCTGTTTTATGAATAGTAAAAGCGATAACATACACCCCTTTAACCAACTGATGCCGCGCAGCAGTAAAGAGAGCCTGCTGCAACAGCATGGCTGTGTACTGTGGTTTACCGGCCTTAGCGGCAGCGGTAAAAGTACTATTGCCAAAGGGGTAGAGGAGCAACTACACAACAGGGGCTATTTTGTAGTAGTGCTGGATGGCGATAATGTGCGTACAGGCATAAATAACAACCTGGGTTTTAGCGATGAAGACCGTAAAGAGAATATACGCCGGATAGCCGAGGTGGCTAAACTGTTTGTTGCCAATGGTGTAGTGGTTATCTGCAGCTTTGTATCGCCCACCAATGAAATACGCAACCAGGCCCGTACTATTATAGGCGGGCATGATTTTAAAGAGATATTTATTAATGCCCCGCTGGAGGAGTGCGAAAAGCGCGATGTAAAAGGGTTATATGCCAAGGCGCGCCGTGGCGAGATAAAAGATTTTACCGGTATCAACGCTCCTTTTGATGTGCCCGAAAGCCCTGCGCTGGAAGTGCTTACACAAAATAAAACGGTAGAACAAAATGTAGATGAAGTGATAGCATTTGTTCTGCCAATAATCAATAAACAATAGTCAACTATCAATTTATATGGCTTATACACTTAACCATTTAAAAACACTGGAGGCCGAGAGCATTTATGTATTGCGCGAGGTAGCGGCCCAGTTTCAAAACCCTGCCATATTATTTAGCGGTGGTAAAGATTCGATACTGGTAACGTATCTGGCAAAAAAGGCTTTTTATCCGGCGGCCATACCGTTTCCATTAGTACATATTGATACCGGTCATAATTTTGCCGAAACACTAGAGTACCGCGATAATCTGGTGAAAAAATTAGGGGTAAAGCTTATTGTAGGTTCGGTGCAGGAAAGTATAGATAACAACCGTGTAACCGAAGAGAAAGGCTACAGTGCATCGCGCATACGCCTGCAAACAACTACGCTGCTTGATACGATAGAGAAATATAAGTTTGATGCCTGTATAGGTGGTGCCCGCCGCGATGAAGAGAAAGCACGTGCCAAAGAGCGTTTCTTTTCGCACCGCGATGAGTTTGGACAATGGGACCCTAAAAACCAGCGCCCTGAATTATGGAACCTGTTTAACGGACGCATGCACGTGGGCGAGAACTTCAGGGTGTTCCCTATATCAAACTGGACAGAGCTGGATGTATGGCAGTACCTGGCTATGGAGGGTATAGAAATGCCATCGTTGTATTTTTCGCATAAGCGTAAAGTGTTTAACCGCGATGGTACGTGGCTGGCCGAATCGCCATTTATACCCATGAAACCAACTGAGCAGGCCGAAGAGCGCGTAGTGCGTTTTCGTACCATAGGCGATATAACCAGTACCGGTTCTAGCTTTTCTACCGCAGCTACTATGGATGATATAATACAAGAGGTAGCCAGCTCGCGCACTACCGAACGTGGTGGGCGCGCTGATGATAAACGCAGCGAAACCAGTATGGAAGACAGAAAGAAGGAGGGATATTTTTAGCCCTTGCCAACCCTCCCTTAAAGGGGAGGGCTAATACAAACACCAAAATGCAATGACGACAACAGATAATAACATAGAGAAATTTGACAGCAACAGCTACCTGAATATGGAGCTATTGCGTTTTACAACCGCCGGCAGTGTAGATGATGGAAAATCTACGTTGATAGGCCGTTTGTTGTACGACTCAAAATCGATATTTGAAGACCAGCTGGAGAATATAGAAGCTACCAGTGCACGCCGTGGCGAAACCACGGTTAACCTGGCACTGCTTACCGATGGCCTGCGTGCCGAGCGCGAACAGGGTATTACCATAGATGTGGCTTACCGTTATTTCTCTACCCCCAAGCGTAAGTTTATTATAGCCGATACACCCGGCCATATACAATATACGCGCAACATGGTAACCGGTGCCAGCACGGCTAACCTGGCTATTATACTTGTAGATGCCCGCCAGGGTGTGGTAGAGCAAACCCGCCGCCACAGTATAATAGCCTCGCTATTGGGCATACCCCATATTGCGCTTTGTGTAAATAAAATGGATCTGGTAGATTACAGCGAAGAGGTGTACAACAAAATTGTGCAGGAGTACCGCGAGTTTGCCACCCGCCTTAAAACCAAAGACATTCACTTTATTCCAATCTCGGCACTAAACGGCGATAACGTAGTGCACCGGTCTAAAAATATGGATTGGTACGAGGGGGTTACGTTAATGTATCTGCTGGAGAACATACACATAGCCTCGGATATTAACCATATAGACCTGCGTATGCCGGTGCAATATGTTATACGGCCATACAGCGATGAGTTTCACGATTACCGGGGATATGCAGGCCGGCTTTCGAGCGGTGTGATACGCAAAGGCGATAAGGTAACGGTATTGCCATCGGGTTTTACCTCTACGGTTAAATCGGTTGAGCTGGACGGTAAAGAATTAGATGAAGCTTTTGCACCGCTATCGGTAACCATACAACTGGAAGATGATATTGACATTAGCCGGGGCGATATGCTGGTGCGCCAGGGTAACCAACCCAAACAGGGGCAGGATATAGAAGCTATGGTATGCTGGATGGGAGATAAACCACTACGGCTAAACGGGAAGTATGCTATTAAACATACTACCAAAGATGTACGCGCTGTGGTTAAAGAGGTGAAGTATAAACTGGATATAAACTCGCTACACCGCATAACCGAAAATGTAAGTATAGGTATGAACGATGTGGGCCGTATTACCCTGCGTACTACCGCCCCTTTGTGTTTTGATGCTTACACCAAAAACCGCGAAACCGGTAGTTTTATTATTATTGAAGAGGGGACCAACGTAACGGTTGGTGCCTGTATGATTATTGATTAACCCGACTGCACATTTATTCTACAATACAGATTAAAAATTATATGGTATGAAAAGCAAAACCGTTACTGAACTAAAACAAATGTTGGATAACAAAGAAGATTTTCAATTGGTAGATGTGCGCGAAGAGAATGAGTTTGAGGTGTGTAACCTGGGCGGCTTGCTGATACCTATGAATACAGTGCCCGATAATGTAGATAAAATAGTGAAGGATAAACCGGTGGTAGTGCATTGCCGCAGCGGTAAGCGCAGCGCCAGTGTTATTGGTTACCTTGAAACAAATCATGGTTATACTAATCTGTATAATCTGGAAGGCGGTATACTGGCCTGGGCCGATGAGATAGACCCGGATATGCCGAAATACTAATTTGTTGTTGGTTTTTGCGTTTGCTAAACGTAAAACAGTATATTGGGGTTTGCCACATGCTTAAACGCCTGAATAGTTTTTTTGCTGAGTTAGCTACCCATGAGCTGCGCACCGCGCAGGCTTTGTTTTTTTTTATGGGGCTGGGCTTTACTACGTTTACCGTATTTGGCGATAACCTGCCTGTAAAAGGGCCTATCAGTCACCAGGCTCTGAATGCGATAGATGCGTTTGTGGCTTTTACTATTTTTCTGGGCCTGGTTTTTTATAAGCCGGTGCAACGGTATTACCAGCAGGCGGCCTATGTGTTCATGTATGTAATGAACATAATTAACGTGTTCCTGTTGTATGGCACCTCTTTTCATATACAGTACTCGTATCAGTTTATAGTGGCTTATACCATATCCGGCTGGTTTTTTCGCGACAGGCGTAGCTGGCTGATACATACCATAATAATTAATGTGCTACTGGTAGCAGTAACCCTTGTTACCGGCAGTTCGGCCAAGGCTACCTTCGATTTTTACGCAACCTATTTTATTGCCCTTTTTGCACAGGCAGTGCTAATACATTTCAGGTTTTCGATAGAGGATAAATTGCTGGAAAGCCAGAAACAATACCGTTTAGTGGCAGAAAATTCGTTCGATTTGATTTGTATACACAATGCCAAAGCCAGGCTTGAGTTTGTAAGCCCATCTGTAAAGCGGTTGCTGGGCTATGACCATGAGGAATTGATAGGCAAATACCCGGTAGAATTAATGCACCCGGAAGACGCACCTGTGATACGAGGTTTGGATTTCAGGCCGGGGCCATCGCCCAAAATTTTCAGGCCGGTGCAGTTCAGGTTGCGCTCAAAAAGCGGCGAATACATTTGGTTTGAAACCATATTTACTATGATGGAAGGCTCGGATGGTATATCGAATGTGGTGCTGAGCCAATCGCGCGATATACGGCGCAGTAAGCGGTACCAGCAACAACTAGAAGAACGCACCCGCGAACTGGAGCGTAGTAATGCCGACCTGGAGACATTTGCCTTTGTATCGAGCCACGATATGCAGGAACCCCTGCGGATGATTTCTAACTATATGCAGTTGCTTAAGAAGCGCTACGGCGATAAGCTGGATGAGCAGGCGAATGAGTACATGGATTTTGCCAATCGGGGTGCGGTGACTTTGCAACAGCTTATCCGCGATTTGCTGGCTTACTCGCGCATTACCCGTACCGAGATAAAGCAGGATACCGTTGATACGAATCTGTTGTTTAAAGAGGTGCTGCGTAATATTGAGCTGGAGGTAAATGAAAAAAATGCAGCAGTTACTGCCACTAACCTTATCACCGTATTGTCTGATAGAAACCTGCTGCTGCTGGTGTTTCAAAACCTGATATTGAACGGTATAAAGTATAACAAATCGGCGCGGCCAGAGATACGGGTAAGCAGTGAGGTAAAGGGCAAGGAGGTTATCTTTTGTTTCAGCGATAACGGTATAGGTATTAAGCCGGAGCATCAGCAACGGATATTCGAACCTTTTCACCGGTTGCACACCAAATACGAGTACCCTGGCACCGGTTTGGGCTTATCTATCTGTAAAAAAATTATTGAGCGGCTGGGTGGCCGGCTTTGGCTACAAAGCGAACCAGGTAAAGGTTCCTTATTCTACTTTAGCCTGCCATTACAGCAAACCGCTTAGGCTCTTTCGGCCAGGCGTTGTTCCAGTGTTTTAGTTTGCGCGCCGTTTTTAACGGGTACATGGTCCATGGCATACTCGCTTAGTGCAGTAATAGTAAGCGATGGGTTAACACCCAGGTTGCAAGGCATGATAGAGCCATCCAGTATCAAAAAGTTTTCATAACCATGTACGCGGAAGAACTCATCTACCACTCCATCCTCTTTTGTTTTACCCATGGGGCAGCCACCCAGTATATGCGCGGTAGATGCCAACCCAAGCGTTACTTCCGTAAGCGCATTCATGGGTACGCCGTTTACTTTTTTGGCATAGCGATAAAGAGCCTCTTGCCCTACCGGTATGTAAGTAGGTACCGGTTGCTTGCTTTCGTTCAGCATAGTCATACCACTACCAAATAACCCGCGTTTAAGGCGCAGTTGCATAGAGTTTTCAAGCGTTTGCATAATCAGGAAGATGATGCCTTTTTCTGCGGGCGCTTTGGTAAAAAACAGTTTTAAGAAAGTAAGCGGGTGGCGTACTAACTGACCGATTAGTTTAGCCGTGCGTACACCGGGGCTACCGTCGCCCACGGCTAATGTGCCCAGGTGCATCATAGAGCCACTACCATTAGGGAACTTACATACTTCTATATTGGTGTTTTCATCGGGCGCAAAAATGCGCGATATAGCCAGTCCGTTGTTTAGCTTTCGGTCGGCGCCGCCAATACCACTCAGCATTTCGCTGTTGGTTAATATGTTATCGCCCAGTTTATCTGATAGTGCCGGTAAGGTTTTGGTAATGTATTTCTGGCGCAATAGTAAATCCATTGTACCCAGCACGCCACCACTGCACACCAACCCTTTTGAGCGGAACACCTGTTTGTTTTTAGCGAAATATGAGGTTGAAGATTCAGTATGTATTACATACTCGCCATTGATATGCTCAATTTTAGTAACCAGTGTTTCGGCCAGTATTTTTGCACCAAACTGGTGTTCGGCCAGCCACAGATAATTTTTGTCGAGCGTGTTTTTGGCACCGTGCCTGCAACCGGTCATGCAGGCGGCACA
Source organism: uncultured Chitinophaga sp. (assembly GCA_964423405.1). Lineage (GTDB taxonomy): Bacteria > Bacteroidota > Bacteroidia > Chitinophagales > LD1 > Bog-950. Next base: position 38,988 of record CAYREY010000036.1, read on the forward strand.
TTCAGTACAGCCTTTACGCATTGGCCCCATGCCTTTAAAGTACGGGTCGGTTTCTTTATAGCTATCGCCCAGGTATACGCCAACACCATCTACACTTTTGTATGAAGAGCCATGTCCCATTTCTTCGGCTACTTCTTTTAGTACCAGATCTTCGGGGTTATCTTTCATGTATTTGGCCGAGCCTAACATAAACTGTGCCCGCTGGTAGTAAGGGGCCAGGGTGCTTTTCCAGTCCTTAAAATGTGACCATATTTTATTGGTATAAAAATTTTCTTTGGGCAGCATGTGTGTGTTGGCATATACCAGCGAACCACCACCTACCCCAACACCGCTTATAACAAATACCTCTTTAAAAAAAGTGAGCTTTTGAAAGCCAAACCATTTAAGCAGGGGCATCCACAGGTATTTAGGCAAGTTCCAGTCGGTTTTAGGAAAATCGGTTAATGCCCAGCGGCGGCCTTTTTCAATTACCAAAACGCTGTAACCTTTTTCGGCCAGGCGCATGGCGCTTACACTGCCGCCAAAGCCAGAGCCTATAACTATGTAATCGTATTGTGTGGATGTATCTGCCATGTAGTAAATGTAATGCTTGTTAGTTATAGTTTTATAAAAGCCATTTGGTAAGCTGGTTTTGCAGTAATATTGTGACCTAAACCGATAATTAATTTTTGTGGCAGAAACGTTGGATATAAAGCCTTTAAGCAGTTGGGTTGGAAATAGCACCCACCCCTTTGTAATAGCAGGCCCCTGCAGTGCCGAGGGTGAAGAGCAGGTGATGGCTACCGTGCAGCAGATTGTAAATAATGCGGCTGGTAAAGTGCAGATGATACGAGCCGGTATATGGAAACCCCGCACCCGGCCTAACAGTTTTGAGGGCGTGGGAGAGATAGGTTTGCCCTGGGTAAAAAACGCAGGCCGTGCAGTGGGGCTGCCGGTAACCGTAGAAGTAGCTAACCCGGAGCATGTAGAAGCTGCGTTGAAAAATGAAATTGATGTGCTATGGATTGGCGCCCGTACTACGGTATCGCCGTTTGCTATACAAGAGATAGCGGATAGCCTGAAAGGGGTAGATATACCGGTAATGATAAAGAACCCGATAAACCCCGATCTGGAGTTATGGATTGGTGCTGTTGAGCGGTTTTACCATGCCGGGCTTAAAAAGCTGGCTGTAATACACCGTGGGTTTTCATCGTACGAGAAAACTGTGTACCGCAACCCGCCTATGTGGGAGATACCCATAGAACTGCGCCGCCGTTACCCGGAGATACCTATTATAGTAGACCCCTCGCACATGGGTGGTACCCGCGATATGATTTATACCTTATCGCAACAGGGTATGGACATGGGTTTTGAGGGCCTGATGATAGAATCGCATATCAATCCTGATAAAGCATGGAGCGATGCCAAACAACAGGTAACACCCGAAAGGCTGGGTGAAATACTGGGCCAGTTGATTGTAAGGCAACCCAAGATTGATGAAGGTGGATTGAAATCGCTGCACGATTTAAGGGCGCGCATAGACCGGATAGACGATTATATTATTGAATTGTTATCGGAGCGCATGGGCATATCGGAAGAGATAGGTGCGCTGAAGAAGGAAAACAGGCTGGCCATACACCAAAGCGAACGTTGGGCACAAATAGTAAAGCGTGCGTTGGAAAAAGGCAAGACCGGTGGCCTTACCGAGGAGTTTATTTTAAAGCTTTTCCAGCAGGTGCATAACGAAAGTATACGGCACCAGAGCAGTGTAATGGAAAGCTAAACTACTACCAGCAACACTGCCAGTCAGCAAAGTACTGCATCTATCAGTTTACATTGCCATAGGGAAAGGCACAACGGTAGTGGTTGCCATACCGGTTTCGGCTTAGTGCGTTTACAGGTTTGTTTCGTGTACAAATTTAAGCAGTGCATTGGGTGAGCTTAGGTTTAGCTTGCGGCAAATATTTTTGCGGTGTGTATCTATAGTATAGCTGCTCAGGTGCATAAGGGCAGCAATCTCTTTACTGGTGTGCCCTTTTTTAATATAACTTACTACCTCCAGTTCGCGTTCCGATAGCCTGGTGCGGGCTATGAAATCGCTGCTTCTTTTTACGCGTGTGGTGCTGTTGCCGGTAATAAACAGTTTTTCTCCGCCTGCAATTTTTTGTAGTGCTTCAATAAAATCTGCGCCATCCATCAGCTTGGGTATGAAACCATCGGCTTCGGTTTTTTTTATTGCATTTTTTATAGCCAGGTCCCAATACATGGAGATTAAAACTACTTTAACCGTTGGGTTAGCTTGTTTAATCAACAGGACTGTTTCAATGCCATCCAGTTCGGGTATGTTAATATCCAGCAATATAATATCGGGCTTGCGGGTGGTTAGTAATTTTAATAATGCCTTACCGGTTTTTACAGCAGCCAGTACTTTATAGTCTGTATGTCGTTGTATTACAGCAGCTATACCTTCGGCAATTAACGAGTGGTCGTCGGCTATAATAACCGAGTAGTCTGTTTTCATAGGTTACCAAATAACACCATACAGCAGCGGTGGGTTCAAAGCGTACCGCTGCCGGATATTATTCTAATTGCAAAATAATATAATCCCTGTTTTTCGGTACATACCGGAAAACAGGGATTTGTGCATTTGGGAAAAGATGGGTAACTATTTTGCTGCCGAATTGCTGCCTGCAAAAAAGTACACGCGGGTGTGCCATTTGGCAGTGTCTTTTTCGGTCATGGGGTCAGTAATGTATTCTTCTACAAACAAGTCGCTTTTTTCAATTCCCAGTTCTTTCATTTTGGCGTGTATAGCGTCGTATGCTGGTTTCATTTTGCTGTAGTCGCCGTGGTAGTCAACTACATAGGCTTTGCCTGCCGGCAGTGTAATGTTTTCAAAGCCCTTTGCTTTTGCATCTTTACCTTGTACTGGTATAGCAGCAGCCATATCTGCGCTCATGTTAGCATCATCATATTTATAATACAGGCCCATGGGGGCACCGGCTTTGGCACCGGCAGTGCCTATGGCTTTACCAATGGCTGTAAAATTAGTCTCGAAAAAGCTGCCCATTTGCTGGTAGGTAACGGTCTGGCGTTTGGTAGCCAGTAATTTTGTTTCGGGCCAGGCGGTTTCAAGCACCTCGTATGCCGGTGCAGCTGCGGCATTTTCTTCTACCAGTTTTTTAAGGTTAGCCAGGCCGTTTTCGTAGTCTTTGCCTATGGCTTTATCCATACCGCCCATAAAAAACATAAACACGTTACTCATAAAATCCGATTCGCCTTTCATACCCCAGGTAAGTTTGGTGCCGCCTTCGGCAGGCTCCATGTTCATGTAGGTAGCGGCATGGCTTTCGAACGGTTTAAGAAAATGCAGGTCCTGTTCTACGGTTTTGTCCTGTTCTAATTTTGTAATGGTCATGGCACCCGAGCCGGCTTTGTCGTTGCCCTCCCAGCTGTATTTAGCACCCACTGTACCATCAGTACCATCCAGTTGTACTTTCATGTTAGGGTCCAGGTGTTGCCAGGGGCTCCACTTAGGAAAGTTACCAAAGTGCGCTACTGTGTTATACACTGCCGAAGCTGGTGCTTTAATTACAGTATCGCGGTGAACGTTGTAATTTTTGGGACCGGTTAATCCTATCACGGCCAGCAGGGCTATAACTACTGCCAGCACAATGCCTGTAATTTTTAAAGCTTTCATGTGATGTGGTTTTTATGGTTTACTCCAAACGTACAACATTATTAACAACCGCCGAAATTTTGTTTTACCGGCTTATTAAAAGGTTTTTACGCTATTATAAAACCCGGTAAAACTTTACAACTTCGTGGTAAATTGAAATGACTGATGGAAACTAAACGTGTACTGAAAGCCGCCCGCGGTAGTGAGCTTACCTGTAAAGGATGGGTGCAAGAGGCTGCCCTGCGTATGCTGCATAATAACCTGGACCCGGAGGTGGCCGAGCGCCCCGAAGATTTAATTGTGTATGGCGGTATTGGCAAAGCAGCCCGCAACTGGCCGGCGTTTGATAAAATAGTAACGTGCCTGCAAGACCTGGAAGAAGATGAAACCCTGCTGATACAAAGCGGCAAACCTGTAGGGGTACTGCGCTCGCATAAAGATGCACCGCGTGTACTATTGGCCAACAGTAACCTGGTAGGCAAGTGGGCCAACTGGGAGCACTTTAGAGAGCTGGAGAAAAAAGGCCTGATGATGTACGGGCAAATGACCGCTGGTAGCTGGATATACATAGGCACACAGGGTATAGTGCAGGGTACGTATGAAACCTACCTATCGCTGGCCAGCCAGCATTATAACGGCAGCCTTAAAGGTACGCTGAATGTAACTGCCGGCCTGGGCGGCATGGGTGGTGCACAGCCGCTGGCTATTACCATGAACGAGGGTGTATGCCTGGCCGCAGAAGTAGAAGAGTGGCGCATGCAAAAGCGCATAGAAACCCGCTACCTGGATAAATACACACACAACATAGATGAAGGTATAGACTGGGCACTGGAGGCCAAAGCCAATGGCCAGGCTGTGAGCATAGGGGTGTGCTGCAATGTGGTAGATTTATTACAGCGCCTGATAGACCGCAACATTACACCCGATACCCTTACCGACCAGACCAGCGCGCATGATGAGTTGATTGGGTATTTTCCAGAGGGGCTGAGTGTGGCAGAGGCGAAAGCACTGCGTGAGAGCAACCCCGATGAGTATTGTACGCGCTCGCTGGATACGATGGCGCGCCACGTAAAGCAAATGCTGGAGTTACAAAAGCGCGGCGCTATAACATTTGACTATGGCAACAACCTGCGCGGGCAGGCTAAAGATAAACGCGGTGTGCAAAACGCTTTCGATTTTCCGGGCTTTGTGCCGGCGTATATCCGTCCGCTGTTTTGCGAGGGTAAAGGGCCTTTCAGGTTTGTGGCACTAAGCGGCGACCCGAACGATATTGCGGTATGCGATGCCAAGTTGAAAGAGCTTTTTCCCGATAACCGGGGCCTGATACGCTGGCTGGATATGGCGAAAGAAAAAATTGCCTTTCAGGGCTTGCCGGCGCGTATATGCTGGCTGGGTATGGGCGATAGAGAGATAGCCGGTGTGGCGTTTAACGAGTTGGTAAAAGAAGGCAAGGTGAAAGCGCCTATAGTAATTGGCCGCGACCACTTAGACACCGGCAGCGTAGCCAGCCCCAACCGCGAAACCGAAGCCATGATGGACGGGAGCGATGCCGTAGCCGACTGGCCTATACTAAATGCGCTGATAAATACTGCCGGTGGTGCCAGTTGGGTGTCGTTTCACCACGGTGGGGGCGTAGGTATGGGTTACTCGCTGCATGCCGGTATGGTTATAGTGGCCGATGGTACCGACGATGCCAAGCGCCGCCTTAAACGCGTACTGCACAACGACCCTGCTATGGGTGTTATCCGCCATGCCGATGCCGGTTACGAAATAGCTAAAGCAACCAGCAGTAAGTATGGGTTAGATATATAGCATAACCACTATGCTCCACAACTTCATTTTTTGGCTACAGTCGCACCGGTGGGCTAACCTGCTGCTGGTGTTGTTGTATTTTGTGTTTATACTGGCCATGCACCACCCGCTGGTGCTGCTGTCTATATGGGTAGAGCATAACCTTACCATTGGCCTGTACAACACCGTAGTAGCAACTGTGTTTAGTGTGTTGGTGGTGGGTACGTTATATGTAGTGTACCGGCAGGCGGCACGGCATACGGCCAACCGGGCCACCGGTTTGTTTTATATAGGTTGTAGCCTTCTGTTGTTGTTTGCCCACTCGCGGTTTATGTTCGATAGTAATATTGAAGTAATACACGCGCTGGAGTTTACCTTGCTGGCCTTTCTTATTTTCCCGCTTACCCGGCGCTTTGGCGCGGCGGTGTTGTTTACCCTGCCTTTTATGCTGCTGGATGAGTGGTACCAGTACATACTGCTGTACCCCGACTGGAACGATTACCTGGACCTGAACGATATACTAACCGATACGTACGGTTGCGGGCTCACTATGGCTATACTTATGCTGTGTGGCGTAAAGGGTAACCGGAATGTGCAGCCGCTATACAGGCGAACAGAGTTTATAACGCTTGCTGTTATTGTATTACTGGTTATAGCAGCTACAGTAACCTGCTTTATAGCCCCCTATGCCGGCGATGCTTGTAGTAATACGTTACTGGTAATAAACGAGCGTACTACTGCCGAACCCTTTTGGCGGTTGCACCCTACGCATGGCAATTATTTTCATGTAATGAAACCCACCGAAGGCCTGGTGGCTATTACCCTGCTGCACCTGTTTTACATGGGGTTAGATAGTTTCAGGAAATAGCCGTTTACTTGCAGCACGGTCCTGGCCCGCATAGGCCGGGCTGCAATAAACCTTCGGGAAAGGAAAGTTACTAAGCTTTGTTGCAAACAGATACCAATCAGAGAAATACATCAACCGGTTTATTACTTCTGTTTAAGCAGTAATTCTAGCCGGGCTATGCGTTGTTCCTGTGCATCTATCAGCTTCTTTTGTTCCTCTATTTGTACCTGCTGCTCCTGCACAGCTTTTGTAAGTACCGATACTATAGGTGCTACGTTAACCGACTGAGGCTGTATTTTGCCATCGGGTGTAAGTGCATCTTTACTACCGGTAACCGCGCTTGGTATAACCTGTTGCAATTCATCGGCAATAAAACCCTCCTGCTGCACCGGGCTGCCGGTAAAAATGGTACCTTCTACTTTTTTATAATAGAAGCTAACCGGGCGCAACTGCATTAAACGGCTTATGGCGTTATTTTCAGATGGCACAATCCTGTCTTTAAGGCGGCGGTCAGAGAAAGTAGATATAGCCCCTGCATTAACGTTATCTACCCATAACAGCATCGCGCTACCGGTCCAGCCCAGGTTAAATGCATTATCGGTAAACTGGCCGGCATTGCCCTGCTTACATCTATAGCCTTCTAAAGAGGAGAACCTGTATCGGGAATAGATCCACCCATCTGAATTTATGCTACCCGTAGCATTTATATCGCCAGTATTAATGGGGCCTACCGGTACATCTAATTTTCCCTCAATGTATGTACCTTCTGGTTTAATCTTCATCCATGCAGTGGTTATATTGCTGTTTGGTACGTTAGAACGGTTTAGCTCAAATAACAGCTCGGGCCCCACGCTATTATTATTGTGCGCCACAATTCTTGCATGTACTGCCGAATCGTTTAAATCGGTGCAAAATGCCAGACTGGCTGTATTGTCATTACCACCTGCTTTATGTGTGAGTTTTAATACATCGTGGTTAAACGGATTAGTACCTGCATTTATATCCAGCATGGCTTTGGGTGTTGAGGTGCCAATACTTACCGCGCCGCTTTCTGTTATACGCATACGCTCAATACTGGTGGTAGTAAAACTTATATCAGCGCCACTGTTTCCATTTTGCTGGTGAAACCGTATGGCCTGAAGCAAATTTGCAGGGCCTCCTGTGCTTACATTGCCCATGCCAATTTGAGTAGCAATTCCCCGCGGGATAGATGTGTTATCGCCACGGTTTACGCTTAGGGTATATCGTTCATCTATACTAGTGCCCAGCAATACCACCGGTGCCGAGCTAGCAGTAGAAAATGTTCTGAATTCTATCGGGTTTTGCACCTTGTCGTTAAATAGTATTTGTCCGTAGTAGCCTATAAACCGAAACTTTTGGATATTACAGTCAACCACGCGATCAGATATAAGTGTACCATTGGCGTTGTATATGTTTTTACCGGCAAATTCGATTGCCTGGGTTAAATCAAAACTATTAGACTGAACACCGTTTATAATTGACGAAATAATGGCACCACTGTTGTTATACTGTAGTTGGTTGCTGTTTATAATTGGAGCCTGGTATGTATTACCGTTAAAGTTCAGCGACAGCGTATTATCTGTACTACCCAACGAAACAACAGGGTTAAAAACCGTGTTGGCGTTTGCCCATAGCGCATTGCCACTGGCATCGCTTTTTAAAACATAACCATTGGCCGCCCCCGAAGTAATACGCAGATTGGTGGTTTGTGTGATACCTGCCACGTGTAACTTTGCTGCCGGACTGGTAGTACCTATACCTACATTACCTTGTGTAACAGAAAGCACCGGAGTAAGCGAATCTATACCGCTGGCCGAGGTATAGCCCAGGTTTACACCGTTGTAGCCTGCTATATCCATCCGGTCGTCGCCAAGGGTGCTCCACTTTATAAAGTCTTTTTTATCGGTAGCGTTCTGCCTGAAATAAACAGCATGGCCATCCAGGTGCAGGTTACCGTTTACCTCTAACTTATTTACAGGGTTATTGGTACCAATACCTACATTACCATTGCTGGCTATGCGCATTCTTTCGGTAAGTGCATTGGCATCGGCGCCGGGTGTTTTGGTAGCAAATGCCAGGTGGGCACTGTAGGCAAAATCGTCGGTGGCACTTATGCGGGCTGCCGGTCGGCTCACTCCGTTTACTAAATCGGCATAGCCGCTAAAGTACACATTGGCTGCGCCGTTTCCCCCACCCAGCGTGTTTTGTATCATCACACCATCGGTAGCAGACGATGTAAGAAAATGAAACTTGTAGAGCGGGTTGGTGGTACCAACACCTATATTGCCACCGTTGTTATAGATATTGGAACTGTTAACTACCCATTGGCTACCGTTCCAATACGTTGTATTGCCTGCTGCTGCACCGTTAGCCAGTACACCTGTTGGACCCTGCGGACCTGCCGGTGCCTGAAATTCTACCCAATTGGCTAAGTCGGCCGATGGTGTGGCCGATGAAGTAAACGAAGAAGTACCCTGCACTATCCACATAGTATTTATAAGCGGGTTGGCCGATGATGGGGCAAATACATAATCGCCGGCATTGTAAGTGGTACCGTTTAACCAGTTACCTCGGTTGTTAAGTCCTGTGCCGGCGGCCCCTGTAGCACCTGTTGCGCCGGTAGGCCCGGTGGCACCATCCTGCCCGGGCTGCCCCATTGGGCCGGTAAAACCGGTAGCGCCCGTAGCGCCTGCTAAGCCCGTTGGGCCAATAGGGCCGGTTACACCATCGGTGCCATTAACACCATCGGCACCGGTAGCACCTTGTGGGCCGGTAAGGCCGGTATCGCCTTTGGCGCCTGTAGCACCATCTGCTCCATTAGCACCGGTGGGTCCTGCCGGGCCCTGAGGCCCTGTAACACCCTGTGCTCCGTTTATGCCATCGGCACCGGTAGCACCTTGTGGGCCGGT
>CAYREY010000037.1:0-38854 GCA_964423405.1 uncultured Chitinophaga sp.
GCGCGTTTGCATGGGGTGCAAGAGGTCGTGGGTTCGAATCCCGCCACCCAGACGAGGTAAATCAAACGGCTTACAGAATTTCTGTAAGCCGTTTTTTTATTTTGCTATTGAGGGGGACTTATAAATATTACTATTTCTTTATAAAACGAGCTGATTTACTATATACACCCGATTGTGCTTTTATGAAGTACACACCCGGAGCCCATTGTTTTACATCTAGTTCGCTTCCCGAACCCGCTACTGAGAGGGTACCAATTATACTACCCATAGTATTGTATATTTCGGCCGTAAAGCCGTTACTACAACCGGGGCAGTTAATCTGCACATACTCTTCAGCGGGGTTCGGGTACAGCGACCATGAAAGAGAGCTGAATATTTTATCAGTACTTAATCCAATTACGATAAATGCCTGCGATTTGCGGCTACAACCGTTGCTATCGGTTACTTCAACCGAATAGCTGCCATTTTGTGTTATAATCAGTATGTTTTGTGTTGCACCGGCTATAAGGCTATCCTCTAAATACCATGTACATGAGTCTGTAGTGCCTGCCAGCAGTGTATCATTCTGTTGTTGAATAACTGGTACAACTGGACCGGCATTTACCTCTACCTGCACACTCTGGCTGGTCGTACAGTTGTTGCCATCTGTAATGGTTACATTGTACGTAGTGTTTTGTACAGGCAGTACAGTTATGCTGTTACTAGTATTGTTGTCGCTCCATATAAAGCTACCATTACCAGTAGCCGTAAGCTCTACACTATCGCCCTGGCATAACTTTGTAAACGTGGGCGATACACTTAACGCTGGCAGCTGATTTACCTGTAATACCAGTGTTACAACACTATCGCAGCCTGTAGTGGCAGATAGTGTATCGTAGTAAGTGCCGGCAACTGCTAGTTGTTGTCCATTAAAGTTATAGCTGCTACCCTGGCAAACCGATGCATTTGTAGTAGTTGTAAGTATGCTATCAACCTGTAATTCCAGCGTAATAATGCTATCGCAGGTACTAAACGCCGGTAGTGTATCAGTATAAATGCCTGATTGGTTAAGCTGGCGATTGCCGAACTGATAAAATGCGCCGGAGCAAATACTTGCCTGCAATAAAGTGTTCTGGCTGGGCGTAACAGTAAGGTTTAATATTATTATCGAATCGCAACCTGCGGTATTTACAAGCGTATCGCGATATACCCCCTGCATAGTAAGACTGGCGCCATTAAAGAAATAGGATCTGCCTTCGCAAATTGCAGCAGAGGTAACTGATGAAGTATTTTGCTTTAGGGTAAGTGTTAGCGTTATTATAGAGTCGCAACCCACACTATTTACCAGCGTATCGCGGTACACACCCGCCGTAGTGCGGTTAATACCATTAAATGGGTACGATTGGCCCGGACAGATAGCAGCGGCCAGCGCCGATGAAGTAGGCTGACGATAGGTTAGTGTAAGTGTTATTATAGAATCGCAACCTGAGGCGTTTTGCAGGGTATCGTAATATACACCGGGTGCTATTAATACATTACCATTAAACGGATAACCCTGGCCGGGGCAGATAGAAGCACTTAGTGAGGAACCTGTAGGCTGATTTACTATTAGTGTAAGTGTTGTTATTGCGTAGCAACCCGCTGTATTGGTAACTGTATCGTAGTAGGTGCCCGATGTAGCAAGAAGTGTTCCATTAAACGGATATGTTTCGCCATTGCAGATAGTAGTGCTGATAAAGGTATTGTCATTTTGAAGTACAGTAAGTGTTAAAGTAATTGCCGAATCGCAACCGGCAACATTACTTAAGGTATCATAATAAGTACCTGCAACTGTTAAGGTATTACCACCAAATGTATACGATTGTCCTGCGCAGATTGATTCGCTTAAAGATGAGCCGGTTGGCTGCTGCACCTGTATTGTGACAGAAGCCGTATCTGTACAGCCATTGGTAGTGCCGGTTACATAGTATGTGGTAGTTGAAGAAGGGGCGAATGCCACACCATCATTTACATTGTTGTTCCAGTTATAACTGGTGGCACCATTACCGCTCAATGTAACCTGTTCGCCGGCGCATATAACCAGGCTGCTTGCATTAATTGTAACTACTGGTGGGGCTGTATAGGTAACATTAAGTGTACGGGCTGTGCTAACTCCGCACACATTTTCGGCCGTAACACTTACCACTCCGCCGTTTGCTGATGGTTGTACTATTATTTTCGAACTATCAGATGAACCACTCCACCCATTTGGTAATACCCAGTTATACTTGGTAGCGCCCGATACGGGTATTATGCTATACATTTGTGCATCGGTGCCACATAAACTTAAACTGCCTGCTATAGCACCAGGCTGTGCAGGTGCTGCTGTGCAATTTGAATATTTGGCCATATACCCCCATACCCCCATACCGGTTATATTCTGTATCGCAGCAGTCGCTGTGTCGGGATCAAAATCAACCGTTTCGGGGTTATTGCCACGGCCGGCACTACCTGTAAACAAAATACTGTTATCTATATTACTGTATAGTGCTGTTGTAAGTCGTTCGCCACCGGTGTTTGTTACTATGTCGGCTGCCCTGCCTATTTGTAAACCTGTGGCCGGATTGATTTTTAGAAAGCCGCGGTGTGGTAACACACCATCCGATTCGAAATAGGCCAGTAAAAGGTTTTCATTTAAAGTGTTTACTCTGTTACTTGATACATCGTAGTTTACCTTGTACTTATTGGCCCACTGAAAAACCTTAGCTGCATTGTATTTTACCAGAAATCCATTTTCATCATTCGGGCCGGTTGTAGAAAGCGTATTGTTACCGTTCCAGTTAAAATTCACATTAACATCGCTGAAGTAACCCGAAAAGTACATGTTGCCACTATCATCAAATTTTACAGCATTCGTGCCTTTAATATTAGTTATCAGCGAATCGGTTGTAATACCATTCAGGTTTACAAGCCTTAAAGCCTGCGAAGCAACTAATACTCTTCCTGCTACTTCATTTACTGCAATGTCCTCGCAATCTCTGGTTTGTACATCCAACCTTGCCCATACCAAATTCATACTGCTATCATACCTGGCGTAGAAGCCATCGCGGTTAACAGATGTATTGTGCCGGGTAAGACTGGTTACACCTGGTCCCGGATCAAAATCAACCGGATTACGCACACAACCACTTACATATACATTGTAAGATGAATCCGTAGCTATACCCAGTCCCTTTACGCCCACACCACTAAAAAATCTGCTTTTAAGGTAATTGCCATTGTTGTCATACTTACACATAAACATAAAATCCGTGCCCGATGTGTATATCACTCTGCCGGGCCCCGGGTCAAAATCTGCACTATCTGTCGAATTTCCGTATCCTGTTATGTATATGTTGCCAAGTCTGTCCAGTGCTAAATCTAACCCATGACCGGTACCTACAGCCTTAGCCCAAATCAATCCACCGGCAGGATTATACTTAGCAAAAAATACAGCGTCTCCATCATTTGCGTTTGCCACTAATTTTACACTGGCAGATGCAGGGTCGGGGTATAGGGTATCGGCAAAAAAGCCCACCACATATATATTCCCGTTGTTATCAAGTACACACTCGCTTATATAACTATATGGGGCGGTATTAGTAAATGCACTTCCGGCTTGTAATTTCTGCGCCCATTGTACAAGTGGGTACTGTGCCTCGCTTTGTGTGTACAGGTACATTAAGATAAGAAAGAGGATAAGCTTTTTCATTGGCAGGGGTTTTAGGTTACAACCGGTAAAAACAGATTACCCGTTTACACAAGTGCAGCCGGGCAATCGTTTTTAACTCAGTATGAATATTTCTATTGCTTATTAATGCGTTTTACAAAACTGTTTTGCTGGTTACTTACTTTAACAAAGTACAACCCACTTACCAGTTCATTAAGTTGTATGGTATAAGTAAAGGTTGTGCTGTTGGCCTGCTTAACAATTTCGCCCAGGTTGTTGTACACCTGCACCATAAAGCCTTTGCTAAAGCCCGGAGCAGATATCATAATGTTATCTGTAAACGGATTAGGATAAACACTAAACAGTTCGCCGGCAATATCATCCACGCCAATCACAGTAACATTTACACAATCTGATGTATCTACACAACCGGCGCTATTGGTTACAATCACTTTGTAATCGCCGCTCGCGGTAGCCGTATAGGTAGCTGCGGTTGCTCCATTTATTGAACTGTTGCCAGCACAGTTGTACCATTGGTGGGCTGACGATGCAGGAACACTTAAGGTGCTGCCGGCTACGGTAATGGTAACATCGGGCAATGCAGCTACTGTAACAACCAGCGGTGCCGACAGTACTTCTGCTTGTGTAACACAGCTTTCGCTTGATATAAGTTTACAACGTACGGTATCGTTGTTGTTCAGGTTGGCGAAACTTTTTTGTGGGCCACCAGAGCCTAATAAATCTTCTACGCCATTAACACTCCACACATATGTGGCACCTGCGCCGCCGTTTATACCGGTAGCAGTAAACCCGGCCAGCAAGCCCTGGCATATAATAGCCTGGTCGGCGCTTATAGTTACGTTTGCAGTAAGGCTGCTTACAATATTTATTGTAATGCTGTTTGATTCTGCCTGGCTGTTTACAACACATTCGCCATTGCCGGTTACCACACATGCCACTATATCGCCATCGCTAAGCGTTGTTGTGGTATAGATAGAGTTAGTGGCACTGTTTATTTCGTTGCCGTTTACGCTCCATTGGTAAGCCGGGTTATTGCCGCTATTAGCTACAGTTGATGTAAACACTACTGCACTTCCGGCACAGGTGGTTGTTTGCGCGGTAGTTATCTGTAACGATAGTGTATCGGGTGTAAGTACTGTGATAATATCCGGAGAAGATACTGCCTGTATCGGGTTGGCACAGTCTTCGGCCGATGTGATAATGCAGCGAATCGTATCGCCGTTGTTTACCCCAATAGGTGTAAATGCGATGGAATTACCCAATACAGCATTTACTCCATTAACTGTCCACTGATAAGTTGATACCACTCCATTGGCCACTGCAGTATAGGTAACAGATGAGGTAGAGCAGATGGTGTCGTTAGTGCCGGCAATAGAAACCGTAGGTACAAACGAAGGTGTTACATCCATTGTAACGCTGTTTGATGTAGCTGTTTGTGGCGAAGCACACGAAACAGATGAGGTAAGCACGCAGCTGATAATATCACCATCGGTAAGCGAAGTGGCAGTATAAGTGGCTGTAGTTGCACCGCTAATGTTCTGCCCGTTCTTTTTCCATTGATAGCCCGGTGTATTTCCACCATTAACAGGGGCGGCAGTGAATGTGGCAGGTTGTCCTGCACAAATAGTAGTGGCCACTGTTGTAACTTGTAACGCAGGCGTTACAGTACTTGTAACTGTCATGGTTATAGTATTGCTTTCGGCATTGCTGCTGGTTACACAGCTAAGGCTCGATGTAAGCCCGCAGCTTATAACATCGCCATCGGTAAGTGCTGCTGTAGTATAAGTAGCTGTGTTTGCACCACTGATAGTGTTGCCGTTTTTGTACCACTGGTAAGCGGGCTGGGTGCCGCCGTTAACCGGTGTAGCAGTAAAAGTAACCGAACTGCCATTGCATATACCTGACTGTGATGCGGTAATAGTGACCTGCGGTGTAACTTTAGGTGTAACTGTTATGTTTAAGGTGTTGCTGGTTGCATTTGGTGTAGTGGCACATACAGCATCCGATACTAACTCACAGATGATGGTAACGTTAGCCTGTAACCCCGAGGTAGTGTACGTATTAGATGTTTCGCCTTGTGTACTTCCATTTTCTGTCCAAATGTATTGCGGTGCGTTGCCCCCATTTACTGCAACTGCCGTAATGGTAACCGGAGTACCGGCACATACAGTGGTATTAGAGGTACTTATGGTAATAGATGGCGTAACCACAGGGTTTACATTCATTGCAATGGTATTAGAATTAACCGTTGCCGGTGAGGCACAGCCAACGCTGCTGGTTAGCTGGCATGCAAAAACATCGTTGTTGGCTATGTTGCTGGTAGCATAGCTGGCAGAGGTAGCTCCCGCTATAGGTGTATTGTTTTTAAACCACTGGTAGGTAGGCGCATTGCCTCCATTGGTAGGTATAGCGTTAAAGGTTACAGTGGTACCTGCGCACACTGTGGTACCCGATGATGTAATAACCACCGATGGTGTTACACTACCGCTAACCGTAATTGTAATAGAATTGCTGCTAACGTTGTTGGTAGCCAAACAGGTTTCGCTGGATGTTAACTGACAGGTAAATACATCGCCGTTTGCAATATTGGTTGCTGTATAACTGGCCGATGTAGCACCGCTTACGTTGCTACCGTTTTTCTTCCATTGGTAGGCTGGTGCACTGCCACCATTTGTTGGCGCAGCAGTAAACGTTACGCTACCACCTGCGCATATAGTTGTTTGGTTGGCGGTAATAGTAACTGCCGGAGTAAGCTGTGGATTAACGGTTACCGTAATGTTGTTACTGGTAGCTGTTACCGGCGAGACACAGGCTGCGTTAGATTGTAGTACACAACTCACAACTGTGCCATTGGCAATATTGCCAACCGTATAAGTAGCTGTAGTATTGCCCTGGTCAACACCATTTTCTCTCCAGGTATAAGTAGGGCTTGCGCCGCCATTTACAGGCGTAGCGGTAAATGTAATACTACTACCCGCACATATTGTTGCGTTAGGTGTGGCAATGGTTACAGCAGGTGTAACAGTTGGGTTAACCGTTACAGTAATAGTATTTGAGGTGGCGGTTGTTGGCGATGCACAGGTTACACTACTGGTTAGTACGCAGCTTATGGCGTCGTTATTAGCCAGCGTGCTTGTGCTGAAAGTTGCGCCGGTAGCACCAGCTATATTGTTGCCGTTTTTCCTCCATTGGTAGGTAGGTGAAGAACCACCGTTGGTAGGAGTGGCTGTAAATGTAACATTGGCACCTGCACATATACTGGTGCTGGGTGTGCTGATGGTTAGCGATGGAACTACAGTAGTGCTTACCGATATGGTAATAGTATTGCTGCTGGCATTGGCATTGCCAATGCAACTGGCATTAGATGTTATATCGCAGGTAAAGTTATCGCCATTGGCCAATGTGGATGTAGTATAGGTGGCCGATGTAGCGCCGCTGATAGCAGCTCCGTTTTTCTTCCACTGGTATACCGGATTGCCGCCACCATTTACAGGCGTAGCTGTAAAGGTAACACTGTTGCCTGCACAAATGGTTGTTTGGGTAGCTGCAATGCTTATACCTGCATTAACCTGAGGGCTTACCGTAATTGTGATTGAATTGCTATTGACAGAAACAGGTGAGGCACATTGTAAACTTGAGGTTAGTTCACAACTTATTATGTCGCCATTGTTAAGGCTGGGGAAAGTATAAGGAGAAGTACTGCCTGCCTGTGCAACACCATTTCGTTTCCATGTGTATGTTGGTGATGATCCGGCATTTACTGTTGTAGCAACAAATGTTACACTGCTACCAGCACAAACGGTTGTACTTCCTGTGCCTATAGTAACCGATGGTGTAGATACAAGTGTTACGTTCATAGTTATTGAGTTGGAAGTAGCTGTTGCAGGTACTGCGCAGGTGGCATTGCTAGTCATTACACAAGAGAATACATCGTTTGCTGCCACACCTGTTGCCGTGTAAGTAGCTGCGGTGGCGCCGCTTATGTTGTTACCGTTTTTTCTCCATTGGTAGGTAGGTGCATTGCCACCGTTAACAGGCGTTGCGGTAAATACCGCGCTTGCGTTAGAGCATATGGTTGTATTGGGGGTGCTTATTGTAACTGAGGGTACTATCGAACCACTTACACTCATGGTAATAGCATTGCTGGTGGCACCTGCTACTGTATAGCATGTAGCGCTGGTAGCAAGTACACAGGTAATAACATCGTTGTGTGCCAATGTAGTAGTGGTATAGGTGGCTGAGGTGGCTCCGTTAATATCAGTGCCGTTTTTCTTCCATTGATAGGTTGGGGTTGTGCCGCCATTGGTAGGCGTAGCTGTAAATGTTACACTGGTGCCTGCACAAATAGTTGTAGAACTGGCAGATATTACAACCGATGGGGTAATTGCCGGGTTAACCGTAATGGTAATGGTGTTGGATGTGTCGGCTGAAGGTACAGCACATTGTGCGTTCGATACCATAATACATCTGAATACATCGCCATTGCTAATTGAGGTAGCGTTATAGGTAGTTGAAGTAGCTCCGGGAATAGTTACATTATTTTTCTGCCAGGTGTAAGTAGGTGATGTGCCGCCATTGGTGGGGCTTGCTGTTAAAGTAACGGTACTTGTTGCGCAAACGGTAGTGCCGTTGGCGTTAATTAGCACAGATGGGACAACACTTGGTGTAACAGCAACATTAAGTACGTTAGATGTATCTTTTGTTGGCGAAGCGCATGCTAATGAGGAAGTAAGTACACACGTTATGTTTACTGTGCTGCCTAAGTTTACAGAGTTAATTACAAGTGTAGCTGAAGTAGCCCCGGCGATAGGAACGTTGTTTCGCAACCACTGGTAACCGGGGGTAGTGCCTCCATTAGCGATAGTAGAAGTAAATGTAACGTTAGTGTTATTGCATACTGTTGAATTGGCTGTAGCGATAGTTACTATCGGTGCCACAGATGGTGTAACCGTAACTGTAAGATTGTTTGATGTGGCTGATTCGATAGTGCCGCAGGCGGTGGCACCTGTTATTACACAGCTAAAAATATCGTTATTGGCTATAGACGGCGGATAGTAAACAGAGCTGTTAGCCCCACTTATATTTGTACCGTTTTTACGCCATTGGTAGGTGTAGGGGGCTGTAAGGTTATTAATAATTAGTGCATACATTGGTTGATCGCTGGCACATACCGTTGCCGGGCCCGAGATTAAAATAACCGGTGCAGGTGGTAATGCCTTAACCGTAATAGTTTTAACTGCAGAGCAGGCTCCGTTTGCAGCGCAACCTCCTTCGGCCCTTACATAATAGCTTGTATTGGCAGTGGGTGTTACTACAATTACAGCGCCGGTATCTACAAATGTACCTCCGCAGGTACCACTGTACCATACCCATTTATTGTTGCCACTTAATGCGCCGGTAACACGTAGTGTATCATTATAGCCGGTACAAACGGTATCGCGTGAGGCTGTGATTGCAGGTGCCGCCGACGGGATACAGCTGCTCATTTTATGAACAAAGGCATTGTTGCCACCACTAACCGGGGCAATGGTAAATGTACCATTGCTTGGGTCAAAATCTGTAGAGGCATTAAATATACCAGAGGTATATACCTCACCGGTACTTAAAGCAACCACACCTCTGGGTACATTAACTGTGGTTTGGTTGGCAGGAAAAAACAGCCCCCCGAACGTTACAGAGGTGCCGGTAGAAGAATAAGCACCTATCTGCACAGCGGTGCCAGTGCCTGAGCCCAGTGAGGCTGTAAAGTAGGCATTGCTGGTAGCCGAAAATTTTGAAACATCCTCTACTTTGTCGTCGGCTGTGCCGCCAAGCTTGTTTGCCCAGCCATATTCAAACGCGCTTCCGCCACCCAGGTTAGTGTAGTTGTACTTTGCCACCACCCCGTCTTTGCCACCTGCAGAGGTTAGTGAATTTACAGCCGACTTACCATTAAAATCTACCGTGCCTGAAAAATACCCGCTAACACAAAACTCATAGGTATTATTAGCACCCGACGAAACACGAAGAAGTTCATCATCGCCTGTGCTGCCTACTCTTTGTACGTTATCTGGTTGAGCTATTTGCCCGTTGCCGCTGGCAGCAATTAGTAAACCATCGTAACCACCTGCAGATGTTATGTAAAAAGGAATGGTGTTGGAATCAAAAAATTCTGCTGTGCCTGTAAAGCTCGCAATAAGAATATTGATTCCTCCGGATCTATTATATATATCATGTCCGTATTCATCACCTGTACCGCCCATTCTTCTAAAATTAGATGCTGCTACGACATTGCTGTTAGCAGTAAAGCGCATATAGAAAATATCTGATAGCCCCGCCGAAGGGTACACTGTTGCACCTACTGTTAACGAACCAGTATAGGACCCGATTACATAAACTTCGGTAGCTGCTGTATTTAGCGAAATTGACTCAGGATTTATTGTTCCGGTTGTTACAAAGCGGCCTGATACCGCCAATGGTGCACCTGTAACAGCATCAAACTGGCGCACCCTAAATGCGTTGGTATTCCTTCTTTCTAAAACACTTAAAGTGGTGCTGCCATGGGGTGCTACACAGGTAAACTCCTCATTGGTGGCTGTATCGGTAGTAAATACCCATGCCAGGTTGCCGCCTTCATCGTACCGGGCTAAGAATCCATCGATGGAGTTAGCCGTTTTATTACTTACAGTAGCATTAGGATCAAAATCAACAGTGCCACTGAAAGAGCCGCAAACATATACTCCTTGTCCGGGTATAGCGGCAACCCGCTTTACATTTACATCAAACGAGCCACTACCTGCCAGGCGTTTTGCCCATTGGTAGTTTTGCGCTTGTATTACTCCGACACACAAAAGCAAAAAGGGTAGTAAAAATTTCACTTTGTTCATAGTTTAATTATTTGTTGCAAAGCAACTTTATAGCAAGCCGCAAATGCATCCGTTTTTAATGATTGTTTAGGTTTATTAAATACAACTGTATGATAACCCTGCATGGTAGCTGCTTCCTTCGGGTAGGTTTATTAAACGCATTCTTACGTTATTTGAAAAATGCCGTGCACCATACGGCACACGGCAAATTACCTGTAGAAACTACCCTGCCACTACAGGCTTTTAAAAAAGCGTGATGTTTGATTTGTGTTGCATTATTTAAACTGCGTATTGTATAAATGCCCCAGGCAATAGCACCCCATAACGAGCGATTGGCTTAGTATATAGTTTTTTAGTTTTTGGTAAACACAAGCAGACTGGCATTGTTGTTAGTGCTCAGCATATAAATGCCATTGCTCCACGCACTGATATCTATGCTATTGGTGCCGTTGTTAAGATTACCTGTTTGTACTATAGCTCCAATTGCGTTGTATATGGTGTATGGCTGTATGTTGGTTTGGCTCCATACTATATTTACAGTTTGCGAAGCAGGGTTAGGATAAAGCGATAGTTGGGGGTAATGCTCCTTGTCATTTACTCCAGAAATTATCACATTGGTACACTCAGATGAACTACTGCAACCCGTCAGTGTATCAATAATCTCTACTTTATAGCTGCCTGTTTCGGTTGCAGTAAATGAATTAGATGTAGCACCGGCTACCGGTAACGAGCTTCCACAATTTACCCATTGGTAGTAGGCTTCATTAACCTGTGGTACAGATAAAGTAGTACCGGTAAGTGTAATTGCATTGTCTGGTTCGGGTTTTACAAGAACAGTTACAGGTGTTATCTTTTTTATACCACATACACTATCCATTAAATAATAAGTAGTGCTGGAATTTAAAACAGGTGTTGTGTAAAAATTTTCGTCTAAAAACACAGTAGCCTGTTCATCGGCGTACCAACCAATAGTATAGCCTGCACTTGCACCAGCTTGTAGTTGTGCTGTAAGCCCCTGGCAAATAGTATCGCTAGAGTAAAATACCTCGCCAGGAATAGTACAGTTAAAATATCGTGCCCAGAAAGCATCTGTACCTCCGCTATTGCTGGTCAGGTTTCTGGTTAGTACAGATGGGTCCAGGTCGCCGGTGCCCACTAATTCGCCACCTACCAGTATGCCACCTTGTGCATCTATATGGGCGCAGTAGCCGGTTGCGCTGCTTGTTCCATAAGTAATATTGCTGCCAAGAATAAAATTGCCATACAAATCATATTTAAGCAGGTATGCATTCTTACCGGTTACATCAATATAGTAATGGTTACCGAGCTCGTTACCTGCATCGAAGCCACCGCTGGCATAACCGGTTACATACAGGTATCCATCATTATCGGTGGCTACATCGCGGGCAGAGGCATACTCACCTGGTGTGCCAAAAGTTATGATACCCCTGAAGTTACCGGTAGCATCAAAGTTAGCCACATAGGCATTTGCCACACCAATCCCAATTCTGCGTGAGGCACCTGTACCCTGCACAAATTCACATGTATCTGCAAAGTAGCCACATACTATCACATTATCATCTTTATCAGATGTTACATTAATAGCATAGTCTGTATTGGTTTTGCCGCCCAGCGGCCTGGCCCATAAAAGGTTAGCAGTTAAATCGTATTTGGCTACAAAGCCATCGTTACTGCCGCTATTAGATGCTAGATTAAATGCTGTACCGGTAGGGTTAAAATTTATAGTGCCCACAAATACACCACATAACAACATATTGCCATCGGTATCAAAACTTATACTCATTGCCTGGTCGTTGCTGTTGCCTTGCAACCTGCGTGCACCAATCAATGATCCAGCGGTGTTGTAACGGGCATAGAATATGTCTTTACCCGCCATAGCGGTTAACCCGTAAATAGTAGCCGATGGGTCAAAATCGGCACTGCCTTCAAACCCACCGCAAATCCATATATCGCCGGTAGTTGGGTGGCAGGCTATTTTATTGGCTACATCATCTTCGGCTCCGCCCATAGCGCCAGCCCACAGGTAGTTGCCGTTGTTATCGTACTTGGCCAAAAATATATCGCGGTAGCCGGCAGAGCTCAGGTTCTGCACACCACTGCCCGGGTCAAAATCGCCGGTGCCGCCAAATGTACCTGTAATCCAGATGTTACCATCTTCATCCAGTACCAGCGAGCGGCCTTCGTCATTCTCTTCGGTACCTATTGCTTTGGCCCACACCAATTGGCCGGTATTGGTGTACTTGGCAAGAAAAATATCGTCTTTACCGGCCGAAGTAAGAAAAGTTTCACCGACGCCCGGGTCAAAATCGGTACTATCACCTGCAAACTTACCGGTAATGTACACATTACCTGCTGCATCGCTGGTAATGTCCCAGGTTATATCATCACCGCCATTGGTGCCAATTAGTTTGGCCCAGTCGTAGGCAGCAATGTTTTGCGAAAAAAGTGTTTGCACCGACATCAGAAACAGTGCCATTAGTAAGGGTAGTTTTTTGATCATTGTTTATTGTTTTGGTTGTAAAAATGCCCTTACCATAAGCAGATAATAAACCTAAAATGAACCACAATTAGGTTTATTATTGCATTACCAGCAACGCACCTTTGCACCATGGCTACCCTAAAACAACTTTACGACCTTGTACATGCCCTGAACAAGAAGGAAAAGATAAACCTTAACCTGGCTATTAAGGCCACTACCGGCAAGGCACGCGACCGCTACCTTATAAGTGTAGAAATACTGAATAAGGTGAAAACCTATGATGCCGATAAACTACGCAGTAAGTTGAGCGAACAGGTGACAGGTATGAACCTGAGCGAGGCCAATAACAACCTGTACCACTTTATATGCCGTAGTCTGCTTTCGTTTAGCGAAACACAGCCTAACACTTTAGGTTTATTACGGCAATTATCAATAGCCGATATACTGATATCCAAACGGCAGACAGATGCCGCTGCGGATATACTGGAAAGTACCATGAAAGTTGCCAAAGAATCGCGTAACTACCAGATACTACATAGTGCGCTGGTGGCCTGGCAACAATTGGATGTGCTGGATCCTAAGCGGCAGCAGGACTATAACGGCCGTATTGCCTTGCTGGAGCAGCGGGTGGCATTTTTAAAAGAGAATATAGAATACCTGGAGTACCGTAAACTGGCCATTAGTTTTTTTACCATGGTAAAAGAAACCGGCAGTCCACGCACGCTGGCACAATTGCAACAATACTCTGGCTTGTTACAAAATTCCTTACTGGATGGGCAGAAGGCGGTAGAAAACCTGCCCTTGCTTATACAATACGAGTATTTTGACCTGCGGAGTATGGTGCTTTCGGCGTGCAATAAACTGGAAGAAGCGTATGCTGAATGTAACCGTGCCTTAAGCCTGATGGAGGGTGCTTTCAGAAAACTGAAACGGTACGATTCGTTACAAAACCTAATGCTAACAAGGCTTACCTATAGCCTGGAGCTGGAAGACACAGACAAGATTAAAAGTGCTCAGGAAGAACTCATATCTATTAAACCATTGCTTACCAACAAAAGCCGAATTGCTACCCTTAGCGAAAAGGTGTTTCATGCCCAGTTATTTATCTGTATTAAGACAAAGCAATACAAACAAGGCATTACTATTTTCGAAAACCATATTACCGACCCCAAACTTTCAGACTGGCAAAAATCACCGCTGGCGTATGTAGATTACCTGATGGGTGCGCGGTTGTATTTTCTGGCAGGCGATGCTGATAGTGCACTTACTTATTTGCTTAAAATACAGGATAAGGAAAAACAGATGCGTCCATCGTTTTTGATAGCCTACAAGTTTTTGTTTTTGCTATGCCACTACCGGCTAAAAAACTATCTGTACCTTACCAATGCTACTGCTACACTGTATAAATCGCTAAGTAAAATGGAAAGGATATATGAGCCTGAAAAAGCATTGCTTAACTTTTTGAAACTGGCCGGCGATTACAACAAATGGCAAAAAGGCATGCAAAAACTGCACCTGCGATTTACCCAACTTCAAAGCGAACCCTTAAACAAGGCCTTTTTTACCTACGGCGATTACGATAGCTGGCTGATGGGTGAAATGGAAAAAAAACGGTTTTAATAAACCTAATTTTAAGCTCAATTATACCAAACCGGGCGGGCTGGCTTGTTTCTATTTGCATTATGAGATTAATGATGATTAGAAATTGGTTTATAGTGTGCCTTTTAATTTTGCCAGTTGGGTTATTTGCCCAGTTTGCCTGCCACAACGAGGGGGCAGAAGAATTTGCCCGGAAACTGAAAGAAGAGAAACCTGTGTTTGATACCTACTATCGTTCGCTTAACCATAGCGAGCGAAGCGGGCTTAACTTTCCTACCAACAGCATACCGGTAAGGATACACATACTACAGGATTCGCCCGGTGTTGGCCGTTCTGTTGATTCAAATGGAATAGTACAGATTATAAACCGGCTCAACAGCGATTTTGCTGCCACAGGCTTTCAGTTTTACAAGTGTGGCAATATCAATTACATTACTAATGCCGGTTACAACGACATGAATTTTTCTACCGAGTTTACGCCGTTGTATAATGCTACAGCAGTAGCCAACATCATCAATATTTATTTTGTGCGCGATTTGATTTTTGGCGGCTCGGCGGCGGCCGGTTTAGCCCCTACGCCCGGCGGGCGCGATTATATATTAATGCGTGGTAATAGTGCATTGGGCAATATAACCCATGAGGCCGGACACTACTTTGGTCTGCTGCATACGCATGGCGTATCAAATACAGAGCGATCGAAAGAAAAAGTAGATGGAAGTAACTGTGCAGAAGAAGGCGACTTTTTTTGCGATACGCCAGCCGACCCCGGCCAGTTGAACGTAACTTTTACTAATTGTATTTACAACGGCACCTGGGGCGATGCTAACGGTCAGGCTTACACACCTGATGTTAGCAACCACATGAGCTATGCGCCGTCTAATTGCCGTACCCGTTTTTCAGATGAGCAAACCGCGTTTATGTACTGGGTGTATCACGAGTATAGAAGTTACCTGCAATGCAGTACCATTAAAGTAGATTTTACCTATACAGCAGCACAAGTATGCGATAGCCCTTATACGGTAGCATTTACCAATACATCGGTAGGGTTAAGCAGCTACCAGTGGGATATGACCGAAGATGATATAACCGACTATACTACTACTAACCCTTCACATACTTTTAGTCAGCCAACGGTACGGTATGTACACCTGAAAGGTGTGCAGGCAGGCAAAACATACCACCGGCATAAAAAGATTGAATTTTTTAAGGCAAAAAAAGTACCGGCATACGAAAGCTTTAATGCCGCAACGCTGCAAGATGGCTGGCGACTATTGGATATGGATAATGGCCGTGGCTGGGAGTTGGCAAAAGCCATTGGTCCCGATGGACAGTTGAGTAATATGCTTCGTTTTAGAAATTACGCATACATATCGTCTACAGCCGAAGATCAGGTGTATAGCACTGCGTATAATCTTACCGGTTTGCAAAATGCCAGGCTAACTTTCGACGTGGCATATGCACCAACGAATATCACCGACTCATTAAAAATTTACATTTCTACCGATTGTGGCAAAACCTATGGGCCGCTAATTTTCCATGCCTGGGGCGATAGTCTAAAATCGGCACCTAAAACATACTCGGAGTTTGAACCAACGACACAAACCTGGAAAACCATTACTGTAAACCTTACCCCTTATGTAAACAACTATGTTCGGTTTAAAATAGAGAACGTAAATACAGGTGCTAACAATATTTACATAGATAACTTTAGAATAGATGGTGGCGATGGTGTCAAAAACATTGGTTTTACAACAAGCCGGGTTGCATTTTTTGAAGGGAATGCAAGCATAGCCGAGGGCTGCAGAAAGTACCACCTTGTGCAAGTGCCGATGCACATATCTGCAGTACCTTCGGCCCCGGTAACAGCTACCATAACAGCACATGGCAATGCAAAAAAGGTTCACGACTATTTGCTGCTGGATAGCTTAGTAACTTTTACCACCGGCACAACGGCTACCAAATATATCCGGGTAAAAATATATGACGATGCTGCCGTAGAAAATACCGAAAGCATTGTATTAAATATAACGCAGGTAACCGGTAGCGGCTTTACTACCAGTACAAAAAGTAGTGCTTGTGCCGTAGATGTTTATGACAATGAGCCGGCCCAGCTAAGCACTGCAGTAATTGATACCTTTTTGTTAAACGCCGACTTTAACAACGAAACAACTTTTATACCCGGGGGGTGGAGTATGGAAAGCGATTGCCCAACGTGCCCCAACACCGGCGTGGTTGATAGCTTACTATTTTGGTGTACCACCGGTGCAGCGGGTGGCTGGTTAAACAGCACCCAATCGCTGGATAGTACCGATTATGTAATAATGTGGGCGCTTGATGCTTATAAAGGAGTACCAATTCGCGAATGCCTCATTTCGCCGGCTATGGATGCACGCGGGTACGATTCGTTGTTACTGTCGTTTGATAATGTTTTTGAAAAGTATCCGGGCATGGGTTTTGAAAAAATAGGAGCGCAGGTATGGGATGGCACCCAGTGGGTAAGTGTATGGAGCCACATTGAGTACAACGGTAACCTGGGTAAATTTTATCAGCCATACACCAGGTGCATTAATTTATCGGCTTATGCCAACGCAAATTTAAAAGTGCGTTTTTCGTTTACCGATGCAGATTATGGGTATTATTGGGCGCTTGATAATGTAAAAGTAAAGGCATGGCGAACCGGTTACAAGGTAGCTACACAGCTTAACACTACTACTACTGCTTACGTTGGCCCTTACGATACCGTACAACTGACCAGCAACCGACAGGTAATTGCAACTATCACCAACAAATCTGACTGGAATTATGGCTGTATAACTGCTACTATCGACCGCGCTGGAACCGGGGCATTGCCATACGAAACGCCCGCAGCGCCCAACCTTGTTACAGAAAAAACACTGCATATTGTACCTGCTGTAAACAACCCTGGCGGGCAGTATAGTATATCGTTGTACTACACGCCACAAGAGATGAACGGCTGGCTGGCTGCCACCGGTAACCAGATGCAGCAAATGGCAGTTATAAAAACCGGTGGTCCGGTTAAAAATATTACACCGGGCAGCCCTAACGCCAACGGCCCCACTAATCAGTTTTGTAATACCCAACAATTAATGGCATACAACAGCGGGTGGCAGTTAACTGGTAATTTCTATACCGGCTTTTCGGGTTTTGGCGGGGGCTTTCCTGCATCATCGGGTAGTTTGCCGGTAGAATACGGACAGCAATTAGAAGGAGAGCATGTAGCCGGTACAGGTAACGTGTTAACCTGGGCTACCTATGTAGAAATAGACAACAACTATTTTGAGGTGCAACGTAGTATAGATGGTGTAACTTTTGAAACCATTGGTATTGTAAACGGCCATGGTAACTCTACCACTCCGCAGCAGTACACGTTTACAGATACCAGCTACTATACCGGTATAAATTATTACCGTTTACGTCAGGTAGATTATGATGGCTATGCTGAGTTTTCAAATATGGCGGCGGTATATGTTGTGCAGAAGCAGCTTTCGGCATTTGTTTATCCTAACCCGGCAATTGATAAACTGTTTGTTACTGCAACAGAAAACTCTACTGTAGAGTTAACAGACATCAATAATAAACGGGTGTTGCTACCTGTAGCTATAAGCGCTAACCAAACCGCAACGATTGATATAACCGATGTAATGGCTGGGGTATACGTGCTGGTTATCCGTAATAACAGCTCTGTAGCCTTAACGCGGGTTGCTATTAATAAGTAAGAGTGGCAAACACTATTACATGCGCTATCTTGTTATTGCGTTGAATTATTAGACCGTTCTAATCAAATTTTAATTAAACATTAACTTAAAGCGCTGTTTTTCATATAGATACGTTGGTGTGGGCGTCTATATTCGCGCCCGCTTGCAATGCTGTTATGTTAGTTGGATATAGGAAGTACTTGCCAGCCCCAATCCGGTAGGTACAGTTTATGAGGTTATTTTTTTGGTTGTTCTTTTTGCTTGTGGCAAAAGACGTTATTGCCCGGTCGGGCTATTATTTTGAAAAAGCGGGTACAGACAATTCCCTTGATTGGAATTATAAAATAGGCCCCCCGGCTATTGTGGGAAATAACAGCGCAAATGCAGCTACATATACCACCAGTGATGCTCCGGTAATAAATTTTAGTGGTAACCGTATTGTAACTGCTGTGTACAAAACAATTGAGAACCCTACCGATTCATCAGTATCGTTTTGGTTTACCGGTTTACCACTAACCGATTCAGCTTTTTTACACGACTATATCTGGAGTAAGGTTACTAATCCATCGGATACCGAAGGCACGCGCCTGGAGATAATAAACGCCTGTGCTGCATTTTTAAAAAATACAGATCACTATTGTAACAAGCAGTTAATTTTTGAAGGTTCGTGGAACGATAAACTGTTATATGCCAAAGAGCACTCACTTATTGGCAGGGTTTACTCTACATATAGTGCCCAGTGCGGTAATAACTCCTTACAGGCTACGGTTATACAGGTAATGTTTCCGCAGTATTTTAACTACAATCATTTCCAGTTTACTACCGTTCCTGCTCATGCTTTTACTAATACTGTAATTGCCGGTCGTTTAGTACATACCGACTACGATGTTGGTACCTGTGGGTTTATGTTTAATAATCCGCAGGTGGTAAATGGTTGGGCCAGTACTGCCGATATACGGAGTGATACTAACCTTATTGATACCAAATATCTTGTTAATGGAGTAGACCAACACCCTGAAATGTCCTTGTCGGATTACCGGGCAGTTGTTACAGAGGGTGTAGTAAGTACTGGTGCTGTACCCAGTGTAGTGCCGGTGCAAACCGATGGTGTTTTTACCTTGCCGCCACATTCCAAAGTAGTTACCTCTGTAGCCGGGCCTTTGTTTTTTCTGGATACTACGGTAGCACAGAACAACCAGACCCGTATAGCAATGGAAGAAATGGTAGTGCGTGCACGCCATGGTTGTGTTACTTGTATTGATACCGTTATTGAGTTGATGCAAAAACTATGGCCAACCGATGCAGATTACCTGCGGAGTGTATTCAGGTCATCTAAGGTGGTGTTTTATAATCCGCAACAAACAGCCGGCAAACAATTTGCCGAACTGTTTAGCTACGATTATCCTAAAGATTCTTTACCCTACTGGCTTTTAGCCACCAGTAGCTCAGATACACTACACATAGGTGCCGATGTAAAAATGCCCCTGTTTGTACTGGAAGCTGAAAATTGTGAAGTAGGCGACACAGTAATTGCAGGGAATGCAGTGTTTCCATTGTGGACCGGTGGCGGTAGCCCTACCGTGCTTACTTATAAAGCGGTAAATTACCTGCAAACGGGCGCCTTGTACCCCGGGCCACACAATCTTAAGCTATCGGTAAATGCCAATGCGGGTGTTTTGTCGGTGTTTAATAACTGGAGTATAAGTGGTGGCAACGGACTGGTATTTAATACTACCACTACGCAAAAAGAACTGCTGCCAACCGCTGTTACACCAATAGTGAAAGATACTGACGGTTTTAAAGCCTGGTTATCTGCGGCCCGAACACTTACAGTAAACGCAGATTGCGATGTGTACAATACTATGGGGCAGTTAGTAGTGCACCTTACAAAGGGCAGTAAAGATATAAGTGGCCTTGTACACGGGGTTTACGTGGTAGTACCTTCGGTTGGTGGTACAGGAGCAATAAAGGTATCAGTGCATTAAATTGCGATACTTGTCCGGCATACTGGTTTTTGTTTTTACCGTAGCTATTACTTGTGTGCGTACTATCCGACATTTAATATCCGATTCTGGCAACACCTGTCGAATTGAATATTACCGTATCACTTAGGCATAAAGCCTACCCGCTTAGGGTGGGCTTTTTTGTTGAGATGAGCGACTGGCCCGGATTATCTAACCAGTGTAACTGTTCCGTTTTGTACGTGGCGCGAGCCGTCATCGGACCAGGTATAATCTACCATATATACATATACACCCAGCGGTGCCGTTACGTTTCGGAAAATACCATCCCACGAATCGCGTACATCTGCCGCAAAGTACACCAACTCGCCCCAGCGGTTGTATATGCTTATACTATACCGCGATAAACTACAGGTTGCTTTTATCCGGAACTGATCATTACTTCCATCACCGTTAGGAGAGAAGGCTGTTGGGATGAATAATTGACAAAGGCAGTTTTTGTAGTCAATGTTTATACTATCGGTAGTAGGGCCGCAAACATTACTTACCGTTACACTGTATATACCAGCCGTTGAAACCTGAATGGATGTATCGGTACTGCCGTTGCTCCAGCTAAAAGCGCCTAAGGCAGCGGGCAACTGTAGCGTTATTTGCTGATCGTAGCAGGCAGTTGTGTCTTTGCCTAATGTAAAGGCAGGTGTACCCTGGTAGGTTACAATAACAGCATCGTTGCCGGTACAGCCAGCTTGTGTAACCTGCACAGCGTAAGTTCCGGCAACGGTTACAGTAATGGTTTGCGCCGTAGAGCCATCCTGCCATAAATAGCTGGCACCGGTATTACCCGCATCCAGTAATATGCTATTGCCGTTACATGCCAATGTATCGCTGCCCAGGTTTACCACAGGTGTTGGCAGGTTGGTGAAAGCAGCGGTATCGGTACCGGTACAGTTATTCAAAGTTACCTCTACACTATAAGTGCCCGCGTTGGTGGTTGTAATAGTTTGGTTGGTAGAGCCATCGCTCCATACGTAAACAGCACCGGTATTACCAGCATTGAATGTAACCGGCTGACCTAAACATACTGCCGTATCGTTACCTAAACTTACAGCCGGTATAGTATTGTAGGTTATGTTGATATTGTCGGTTGCCGTACAGTTTGTTTGAGTAACGGTTACCGCATAACTTCCGGCGGTAGTAACTGTAAATGTTTGTGCCGTACTGTTATCGTTCCACAGGTAGCTGGCACCGCTGTTGCCGGCGTTCAGTATAAGGCTTTGTCCGATACACAAGGCCGTGTCATTGCCCAGATTAACAACCGGCAAAGGGATATTTACAATAGTGATATTATCGCTGGTACTGCAACTGTTTTGTGTTACTGTTACAGCGTATGTGCCGGCATTTGAAACTGTATAGGTTTGAGCGGTGCTGTTATCCTGCCATTGAAATGTTGCTCCGGCGTTGCCTGCGTCCAGCACCAGGCTGCCACCGGTACAAATAGCAGTATCATTACCTATATTAACTACCGGCAAAGCTGTTACGTTCAGGTTGGTGGTTATAACACTATCGCAGCCACTGGCAGCCGATATGGTACTGGTGTATGTGCCTGCGGTGTTTACTACTACGCCATCGGGTAGGGTGTACGTTTCTCCGGCGCATATAGTTGGGTTGGCGGTACTGGTGGTGGGTGGTATAACTGTTATGCTGATGGTTGCCGAATCGGAGCAGGTATTATCGGTTACTATGGCTTTATAAGTGCCGTTGTTGGCACTGATAGCCCCTGTTATTTGCGGGTTTCGCTGATTAGATGTATAGCCCCCCGGCCCCGACCATGCAAAGGTGGCGCCGCCACTATAATTACCGGTTAAGGTAAACTGTATGTTTCCTGCCTGACAAATTGGGCTGTTAACCGACAGCTGTGGGGTAGGCATAGGCGTAAACGGCACCGTGTTTTCCGGTATAACAAGCCCCGGTAGTGTAATTCCGGCCTGGCCAAAACCTGCCTGATGATAAGGCGGGTACGATGCGCTGTTGCCCGGTGCGCCACCGGTATTTATTACATTAACGTTTACCGGCAGGCTGTTGCTCGTCCAAACCACGCCGCCGCCGCCACCACCGCCCGGGCCGTGGCCTGTATTGTCGCCTCCTTTGCCTCCGTGTACATCAATAGTAAGGTTGCCGGTTATGGTGGTTGCGGTTAGCAAAACTGT
The DNA here is from genome assembly GCA_964423405.1 of uncultured Chitinophaga sp. Taxonomy (GTDB): domain Bacteria; phylum Bacteroidota; class Bacteroidia; order Chitinophagales; family LD1; genus Bog-950. The sequence goes on from CAYREY010000037.1 coordinate 22,517, forward strand.
GCCACCGCCGCCGCCACCGCCCGAGCCATCGCCACTGCTGCCAATGGCATCCAGGCTGTATGCATGTATGTTTCCACCGGCTGCCACCAGTTGTGCGCAGCGTATAATTATAATGCCGCCACCGTTGGTGCCCGACGTAGCAACAGCATTGTTCTGGTGACCGCCACCAGCCCCACCACCTAAAAATATTTTATTGGCTGTGTTGTTGTAGGTAAGCGCCAGTGCCCCGTCGCCACCAATAGGCAGGTTGGGGCAGCCGCCCCACTGGTTGCCGCCGCGGCCACCACCGCCACCGTTACCACCGCCAGCGCCGCCAGAGTTGGTATTGTTTCCACCACCACCACCATTGGCATTTTTGCCCCGGCCATTTATTATAGTGTTGGGTAGCTCAAAAATTCCCTCGCCTTTTCGGCCACCATGTGGCGAGGTGATGTCGTAGTAATAGTCCATCAGGTCGCATTGGTAGCCCATGTTAAGTGACACTATGCCAGCGCGGAAACCTATATCTGTAGCATCAATATCTGCACTAAGCGTAATGGTGCCGCTGGCTTCCATCACTATTACACCACCGGTAGTGCCGTTCCATGGTTGGCCGGTGATGGGTGTTGCAACCGTATAGTTGGTGTATTGCGGTACGTTAATTACCTGTACAAAACCTGCCACATCGTAGGTATTTAGCAAAGGGCTGGCCAGAAAAAGATTATTGCCAGAAACAGAGGTTACCGTTGCAAATTCGTAGTTGCCTGCATTGTTGTAGTTAAGTACATTGCCAAATGCGGTGCTGTTGCTTTGGTCTATATCAACCCCCTTCATTTGTATAATCAGTATACGGCTGCCAGCGGCAAAGCCGGTAACGTTACTTACCGTAAGCGCGTTAGAGCAGGGGTTGAAGTTGGTTACCGCTGCGTAGTCGTTAATTATTTGTGCAAACGATATTGCAGTAAGGCATAGGAAAACAATAAACGCGTAAAGCTTTTTCATCAACAAAATGTTACAGGGCTAAAGATATGGGAAATACAATACGGCTAAGTTTAAAATATTGAGGCTATTGGTGCATATTGCAGTTAATAGTGTACGCTTTATGTTAACTCCAGGTACTCCCGAGGCCCTACAGTACGATCTTAACAGGTATATAGAACTCACAGAATCAGGAAATTTTGAAAGAGTGATGGATTACATATATCCGGGCCTGTATAATCTGGTGCCTAAGCAAATGTTGCTGGATAAGTTTAAAGAAGCGTTTGAAGGATCGGATATGAGCGACTATACCGATGGTTTTTTTGTTTCGGATGTTTCTGCTCCGGTAGAGGTGGATGGTATGGTTTTTTATAAGGTGAAGTATGTGATTAACCTGAAAGCCGACCCACACAGCGGACTGGTGCAGCAAGTGCTTAAAGGTGAAGATGTAAGTTATGATGTGATGGATATAACCAACGATTTGATGTTTACACTCATGGAGGCCACATACGGTAGCGGCAATGTAAAATACGATGAAGGGGAGGGGTGTTTCAGGGTGCAGCTGATTAATGAAATGCTGGCCATTTACGAAGATGGTTTTGATAGCTGGAAATTTATAAAATACGGAAGTGGCGCTATGTACAAGCGCATTTTTCCGCCCAACGTAGTAAAGAAACTGGCTACACATTTCTTTTTGATGGATTGAAGTTTTACACACTTATTCCGACTGTTCGAAACCCGATTTGGCAACACCCGCCGGATTGAATATCCTTGCCGCCCTTTTTAACCGGAATACCCAGATGAGTAGTTTTTTGCTGATAAATCCCGATGCGCTTGTGCTGCAAAACTATTACGATGTGTTTCGTGTAATACACCAGCGTAAAATAGATAACAAGCCCACGTTTCAGTTCGATTCGCTGATTACCCAGAACGTAAAGCTGGTATATCAGGGTAACGATGCCAATGTTATTGCACTTATCCGCAACCTGGACCCTAACTATATAAAAAACGAAATAGGCAAGCTGAGCAAAATACACACCAAGCAGCGCTCTGGTATGCCGTTCGAAACGTATCTGGCCCGCTCGGCACCACGTATTTTTCATGAGTTGCTTACGCGTGTAGCAGCCGTATCGCACGAGCTGAAATTTTATCAGCGTATACGCAACAAACAAACCGGTAACTATAAAGTAGCGCCGTGTACATTCAGTACGCTTAAACCGGTATTATCGTTCAGGGTGCTAAAATCAACTGCCGGTGAGTTATCGGTAGTGCCGTTTGTAACTATAGACGGAAAGAAACTACCGGTAGAAGATTTTAACGGCGCGGCATTTCTGCTGGAGAAAGACAGTGTGTACTACCTGCTATCGATAAAAGATACGCAAACTATGGACTGGCTGGCCAAGGCCAACCCGGCACAGTATAAAGATAAGCCCGAGGCATTTACCGAGCAGATAGTATCGGTACTGGAGCGCGACTACGATGTGGTGAAAGATGAGGCCTTTAAAATACACCTGATAGAAACGCCACCGCAACATGCCGTGCAACTTAGCGAGATTAGCGATACCTATTTAATGTTAACCCCGCGCTGGAACTACGAGGGCTTTATTATTGAAAGTTTCGACCAGCCCGAGACGGAGGAGATGCGCAGGGGAGAAGTGTACAAAGTAGTGCGCCGTAAAGAAGAAGAACTTGCCTTTATAGAAAAGTTGCGTGCCCTGCACCCTAACTTTGATAAACAACGCAATGGTAATTTTTACCTGAGCTTTGATGATGCTAAAAAGAAACACTGGTTTTTAAAAGTATACCAGCAGCTACTGGCCGAGAACGTGCAGATAGTTGGTATGGATTTGCTGAGCCATTTCCGCTATTCGCCACATAGTATTACTACCGAAATGACCATTGGGCGCACGGTTGATAGTACCATGCACTTAAACATACGGGTATCGTTTGGCGAGGAGAGTATAGAACTAAGTAACATACAGCGTACCCTATTTAACGGGCAACGTTTTATACTGCTAAAAGATAACAGCATAGGAGTAATTACCGATGAATGGTATGAGCACTACGGCACCCTGTTTAAACACGGTAAGGTGCAGAAAGGAGAGTTAATTGTATCGCAGTGGATATTGCTGGGTATAGAAGAAAAATACCAGGTACGCGAACTTAAACCGGTTATTAAAAATGAATGGTGGGCCGATTGGGAGAAATGGCAAACCAGCACCGAGCCTATGGTGGCACTGCCCGATGGGCTTAACGCTACATTGCGCCCCTACCAGCAAAAGGGCTTTGAATGGTTGGTGCTGCTATCGCAGATTGGTGCCGGCGGCTGCCTGGCCGATGATATGGGTTTGGGTAAAACGCTACAGGCTACTACCTTTTTGCAGCACATGCATAACCAAAAGCCCGATGCACGCCACTTAATAGTAGCGCCGTTATCGCTGGTGTTTAACTGGAAACAGGAGTTGGAGAAATTTGCACCCAACCTGCCGTTTTATGTATTCCATCAGGGTAACCGCGATGTGAAAGAGTTTATGAGCAGCAATGCCCGTGTAATGATTACCAGTTACGGTACGCTGCGCTCGGCGGTAGATGAGCTTAGCCTGATACACTGGAACACGGTGATAATAGACGAGAGCCACAACATAAAGAATCCTTCTGCACAAATTACCAAAGCGGTGTACCGGCTTAGTGCCAGCAACCGCATAGGCCTTAGCGGTACACCGGTAATGAACAATACGTTTGATATTTACTCGCAGCTAAACTTTATGCTGCCCGGCTTGTTGGGTGGCCCCGAGTTTTTTAAACGCGAGTACGCTATACCTATAGATCGCGAACTGAACGTAGAGAAAACCAATGCACTGCAAAAAATAACAGCGCCGTTTGTGCTGCGCCGCACTAAAAAGCAGGTAGCCGCCGATTTACCCGAGAAAACAGAGGCTGTAATGTGGTGCCAGATGGACGAACCACAGAAAGAAGCCTACGAAACCATTAAAAAACAAATACGCAGCAGCATATTTTTAGATATACAACGCGATGGTTTCAGCAAGGCTAAGTTTGGTATACTACAGGGTATATTAAAACTGCGCCAGGTATGCTGTGCACCAGGTTTGTTGAAAGATGAAGAAATAACCACGCGCGAATCGGTAAAGCTGGATATGCTGATGAACGAGTTGAAGGATAATGTGAAGACCAGTAAATCGCTGGTGTTTTCGCAGTACCTGGGTATGCTGGATTTAATTGCCAAACAATGCGAGCAGGAGAATATACCTTACCTGTATTTTGATGGCAGCACGCCGCTGGATCAGCGCGCTGCTATGGTTAATCAGTTTCAGCAGGAGGGGGGCGAAGGCTGCGTATTTTTAATAAGCCTGAAGGCAGGTAACGCCGGTTTAAATCTTACTGCGGCAGAGTACGTGTTTCTGATGGACCCCTGGTGGAACAACGCCGTAGAGCAACAGGCTATTGACCGTACCCACCGCATAGGCCAAACCAAAAATATATTTGCCTATAAGCTAATTTGCCGCGGCACTATAGAGGAACGCATACTACAACTACAACAAAAGAAAAAGCAACTATCAGAAGACCTGGTAAGCGAAGAAGAAGGCTTTGTAAAACAATTAACCGAAGAGGATATTACATTCCTGTTTGAGTAACTTTTACCGCCCCGACCGCCTTGAGCGGTCACCCCGTGCCTAAGCTACGTCCGGCACTTACTGCCTAAAATAGGCGGGGAAAAACAGCCGGTTTAGTTATCACTTTTGCATTGGCCCTGTAGGGGCTTAATATGGGTAGAATGCTGTGTAGTTGTGTTTCGGTTCCGTAGGGACCGTACCTTGTATTTTTGACTCGAATAACTAATGATGGAATGAACACAGTCTTTATTAGTAATTGCAAATGTACACAGGCAATGACTGTTTTATTTCAACTCATCTAGTATAATACTCCACTTTTCGGTTTTGGTAGCCAGGTTCATGCTGGCGTATGCACCGCTGGGCGATGGTAGTTGGTAATAGCGCATACCGGTTGTAAGCCCTACATGTTTACGGTATAGTTTTTCGGCAGTAAGGCTGTCCCAGTATATAGCTTTTATAGTTGGGTGCTTACGGTAAAAGGCTTTAAAGTTATTTACTACTTCATTCTGTATGTTGCTATCGGCGCTACCTGTACGCTCGCAGTGGCTAAGCACATCCCACAGGGCTATGTTGTTTTCTAATAGCAAGTTGATACGCGTGGCGTAATCGGTTGTAAAGGGGCAGTTAAAAATACTGAACATAATAGGCCAGAAATGGTTGCCGCGGTGGCCATAGTATTGCTGCAGCTCCAGCGATTTTTCGCCGGGCATAGTGCCCAGTATAAGTATGCGCGATTGTTGGTTTACTATGGGGGCAAAGGCCTTTTTCACAGCGGTAAACCTAACGCTAAATCGGGTTATTTTTAAGTGGCTATTGTGGTAGTGTAAAGTTAAACTGCGAGCCCTGGTCTATTGCACTGTTGGCCCATATGCTGCCGCCGTGGCGTTCCAGTATGCGCTGTACCAGTGCCAGCCCTACACCGTTCCCTTTAAACTCGCCGGCGCTGTGTAACCTTTCAAAAATGCCAAACAGTTTGTCGTAGTATTTCATATCGAACCCGGCACCGTTATCTTTTACATAATACGTAATACCGTTTTCGGCTGGTAGTATACCCACAGCAATTTCGGTTTGCTCTTTTTTAGCCGAATATTTAACAGCGTTCGATAGCAGGTTTACCCAAACCTGCCTTATCAGCACTTCATCGCCCTGTGCATCGGGTATATCCTTTATGTCAAATAATATGGTACGTTCTGTTTCCTGTTCGCTTAGCTCGCGGCATATTTCTTCAACCATTTTTTTCATTGGCAGGGTGGTAAACTTAAGCGGCTTTTTACCCGACTTCGAAAACTCGAGCAGACTCTTTATCAGCTCATCCATTTCTTTGGTTGTACTGATAATTCCTTGTACGTCTGCTACTGCCTCTGTATCGAGCGGTTTACCGGCATAATCCTGTAGTAGAAAATTAAGCCTGCCATTAATGGAGCGCAACGGCCCGCGTAAATCGTGCGATACTGAGTAAGAGAATGCTTCCAGTTCTTTATTTATCTCTTCCAGTTCGCGGGTACGTTGTTTTACCCGCTCTTCCAGTTCGTTGTACACATACACATTTTCTATAGATACCGATGTAATGTCTGCAAGCGATTGAAGCAGGTGCATTTCTTCATCGGTTGGCATGTGGTTAGTTGCCCAGTAGTTACCAATAGCACCAATGGGTGATACGGTATGTATGGGCACCATTAACAGGCTTTTTACAAAAGTGGGTTTATAGGCATCTATCGGTACCCGTTCATCTTTATAAATATCTTCAATTACAATAGTCTTTTTATGTTGCATTACCCAGCCGCTTACACATGCCGACATGGGAAAACGCTGCCCTTTCCAGAGTGGGGCTATGGCATCTTCATCGGCATAGTAGCACTGGTCTTTATCTTTTAATACAAAAGTAGCGCCATCGGCACCGGTAAGTTTGCGGGCTGCTGTACGTACTATAGCTGTAACCGTATCAATATCGCGCGCCTGCGATAACTGCTGCACGGTACTAACCAGCAAGGCAAGGTGAGCATCATTCATAGTAGTCGATGTTTGATGTTTTAATTGACAACAAATAAAGTAATTGTTTGAGCATGTTACAATATTTTATTACAAATAAATCTAATAGTTATTTATCTAATATGATATGTGTTTTATTAATGTAACCGGTTGCCTGAAATGTACGCTTATGTAACCGGCGGTGGATGATTACTATAAAGCGCATAACCCGTTTTATTACTCCCTACCTGACAGTTTAACAATCTGTAACTCAATTTATACCCCGTTACCTACGGGCTGCAGGCTATGGCAACGGGTAATTATTATATTAGCCCCATGCAGTTTGTTTCGCCTTACTTTTTATTTGCACTAGCGGCGCTGGCTATACCGGTAATAGTACACCTGTTTAACTTTCGCCGGTACAAAACGGTTTACTTTAGCAACGTACAGTTTTTAAAAGAAGTAAAGGAGGAAACTTCCTCTCGCAGCCGGCTGAAACACCTGCTGGTGTTGGCTGCCCGTTTGTTGGCCCTGGCCTTTTTGGTGTTTGCATTTGCCCAGCCATTTATACCCAATAAACACAGTGGTGCTATGGCAGGCCGTAAGTATGTAAGTGTATATGTAGATAATTCGTTTTCGATGAATGCCGTTAGCGATGGCCGCAGCCTGTTTGATAAAGCCAAACTTACCGCCAAAGAAATAGCCGGTAACTATTCGGCCGATGACCAGTTTCAGTTACTGAGTAACGATTTTGAAGGCAAACACCAGCGGCTGGTAGGCAGAGAAGAATTTTTGACCATGGTTGATGAGCTAGAAATTTCGCCGGCGGTGCGTAACCTGGGCGATATAACCAAACGCCAGCACGATGCCCTTAGTCGAGAAAACGGGAATAACAAAGCGGCGTACCTGCTATCCGATTTTCAGAAAAACATGGGCAGCCTTAGTGTGGATAGTGCCGTTCAGTACAACCTGGTACCCCTGGCTGCCGATGCGCAGGCTAATGTGTATATAGATACCGTATGGTTTAACGAGCCGGTGCAGTTGCTTAACCAGCAGGCACAACTAATAGTTAAAATAAGCAACAGCGGCGATAAGGCCAGCGAAAATAACCGGTTGGTGCTAAAGCTAAACGGCCAAACCAAAGCCATGGGCGATTTTTCGGTAGAGCCAAACTCGTTTATATACGATACCATGGTGGTGGCGCTAACCCAACCAGGCTGGAGCAAAGCCGAACTGCAGATACAGGATTATCCTATTACGTTTGATGATACCTACTACATTGGTTTTAATGTGGTAGAAAAAATAAATGTACTGGCTTACAGCGAGGGGCGCAGCAATCAGTTTTTAGATGCGCTGTTTAAAAACCAGCCCGAGTTCAATTACACCGCTGCTTTGCCTGGCGCCTTTGATGCCAACGCATTAAAAGGTAACCAGCTGGTAATACTGGATAACCTGAAAGATATACCGGCAGCCATGGGTGCGGGCATAGTAAGTTACCTGAACGATGGTGGTGCGGTAGCGGTTTTTACGGCAGAGAAAGCCGATGTGGAATCGTACAACCGGTTTTTAAATAACCTGCACGCCAACTCTATATCGGGCTTTAGCGAGAACGCACAGGATATGGCCGGCATTAACCTGCAGCAGAATATTTTTAAAGATGTGTTTGAGCGTATACCGGATAATATGAACCTGCCCCGCGCTAAAAAGTACTACCAGTTTACACGCTCTACCGCCAGTAACGAAGAAGCTATACTAACGCTTAAAGATGGCGGTGCTTTCTTTAGCCGCTACCCACAGGGCCGTGGCTCACTGTATGTATGTGCTGCACCCCTTAGCCAACAGTACAGCGACTTACCGGTGCATGCCATATTTGTACCCATGCTTTATAAAATGGCGGTGCTGAGTATACCGGGTGGTAACATCAGTTATTTTATTGGCGATAAAACGCGCATAGAAACTACTGCTAAAAAAGTAAGCGGCGAAAAGGTATATAAAATAAAAGGTAACGGGGTAGAGTTTATACCCGAGCAGTTTGCCGTGGGCGATAAAATGCTGCTGGGCCTTAACGAGCAGATTAAGAAAGCCGGATTTTACGAGGTGGGCTTAGAGAACAGCGACAGCACCGATATGCTGGCACTTGATTTTGACCGCAAGGAATCGGATATGAAGTTTAACGATGCCGCACAACTGGAAGAGCAATACCCGCAGCCTAACATTAACGTAGTAAACGGCGCCCACGCCGAGGTAAGTAGCGTGGTAAAAGAACTGGACCGTGGTACACCGCTATGGAAACTCTGTTTAATACTCAGTCTTGTTTTTCTGGCAGTAGAAATTGCATTGCTAAGGTTTTGGAAAGTATAAAGCGCGTATACTTTACTATCCTTTTTAAGGTTTAGAAAAAGACTTTTATTTTTATACGCTATGGCAGATAAGCAGGATATATTTATTGCCACACCACAAAACCTTGATGAGCAGCTTAGCCGTTACGAAGAATTGGTAAAGAACCGGCAAGAGGTGCAGGAGCAGCAGATTTCTTACATGCTGCAACTGGCGCTTGATTTGTTTGAAGAGGAGTCTGCTACGCGGGCATACCTGTTATTGTCTAACTATCAGCTTAATTATACACAGGACCATATTAAGGCGCTTGACTATGCTAAACTGGCGCTTGAGCAAAGCGAAGACCTGCCCGATTTTTACTGGCGCATAAAAGCGCTAAATGTAGCAGCTACCTGCTACCACATGTTTCGCGACTACCCTAATGAGTTGAAGCTTTTGCAACAAGCGCTAAGGTTACTGGAATCGAGCCGGTGCCAGAGCCTGGAATACTATCCGCTACACGATATGATTAACTATGCCATGGGCTCTATGTACAGCATGTTGGGCCTGCATAGTATTGCGTTGCCGTATATACAAACGGCCCTACATTATTGTAAGGGGATTAACGACCGGCTTACACTTTTTAAAACTAAGCTTACCCTGGCCAATTTGCATATGTATAAAGCAGAGTTTGATACTGCGCTTGATTTATACCAGCAACTTTATGTTGCCTACGCCGACCTGAATGGCAGCGACCAGTGGGCCGTGCTGAACAATTACATGGGTATATTGTATATGCGCCAGGATAAATTTGCCGAGGCAGAACCGTATGTGCGCGAAGCGGCAGTATTACGCGAAAAAGCAGGTAATGAGTTGCGGGCAAGTTATATGTATTTTACCCTGGCACGCCTGCTATACCGTACCGGTAAAAATAAAGAAGCTGATATTTATTTTGAAAAGATACAGCAGATAATGGATAAATACCCGCATATGTTTGATGAGCAGATGCGCAACCATATGTTATTTGAGTTATATGGCGCCAAAGGCGAGTATGAAAAATCGTATCATCATTTTAAGAACGTGGATGTAGCCTTTGTCGCCAACGATGTGTTGGAGAAAACCATAGGTTCGATATTTGATGCAGAGCAGAACAAACAGAAAAATATACAGGAAGATGCCGAGCATTTCAGACGTTTAAATGATGAAATGCAGCAGCAGGCGCAGGAATTGCAGAAAAAAAATAAAGACCTGAATAACTATGCCCGCACTGCCTCGCATGATTTGCGCGAACCGCTGCGGATGGTTTCTACTTACATGACTATATTGGAGGCCAAGCTAAAAGATAAGCTGACTGAAGATGAGAAACAGTTTTTACGCTTTGCGGTAGATGGCAGCAAACGCATGGATGAAATGGTGCAACGGATACTGGACAGTGCAAAAGGTAACCGTACGGTATTAAAACCGGTTGATCTTAATAAAATACTGGAGCAACTAAAGCAAAACCTGGGCAGGCTTATAGCCGATAAAAATGCCGAAGTAACTAACGAACACCTGCCTATTGTGCTGGGCGATGATATAGAAATGCTACAGGTATTTCAAAACCTGGTGACCAATGCCATAAAGTATAACAAAAGCGACAGGCCCTGCATACATATTACTGCCGAAGCTAAAGGAGCATTTGCCCAACTACTGGTAACTGATAATGGCGTAGGCATACCCGAAGAGGCGCGCGAAAAGGTTTTTGAAATGTTCAGCCGGGTAGAGAATGCCAGTAACGAAGATGGCACCGGTATAGGCCTATCAACCGTAAAAGCCATTATTGAAAAAATGAAAGGCAAAATATGGATAGAAGGCAATGAGCCACAGGGCAGCGTGTTTAACATACTGCTGCCACGTATGTTGCAGTAGTTAACTATGTTTAAGCCCCCATTGCGCCATCGATTTTAGTATGGGCCCCATATCTCTGCCCGAAGGGGTAAGGCTGTACTCTACATGGGGTGGTACCACGGGCATTACCTTGCGACTTACCAATTTGTCTTCTTCCAGTTCGCGCAGGTGCTGTATCAGCATCTTCTCCGATATATTGGGGATGCTCTTTTTTAACTCGTTATATCGTTTGTGTCCGCCTACCAGGTGGTACATAATCAGCGGTTTCCAGCGGCCGCCTATTTTTTCTAACGTAAAGGTAACCGGGCAATAAGCCTGTATAACCTTTTTATTGGCCTGGTTGGTGCTGCTTTCTTTAACCTTTCTCATGATAGTTGCCGGTTTTTATTTTGTACTTACTTTTTGGTTAGTACTTGCCTTTTAGTAAGTGCAAATATAACTTTGTGCCCAGTTAATAACCAAAAAAAATTAAGAAAAATGAATTACGTACTAACAGGCTCTATAGGCCACATAAGCAAGCCGCTGGCACAATCGTTAATAGCCGCCGGCCATCAGGTAAAAATTGTAACCAGCAAAACCGACCGTGTAGCAGAAATAGAAAAACTGGGTGCCACCGCTGCGGTGGGTAGTGTAGAAGACCAGGCTTTTGTAAACAGTGCCTTTGCAGGTGCCGATGCGGTGTACCTGATGATACCCCCAAACTTGGCCGCGCCCGACTTTAAAGCCTACCAGCAAAAAGTTGCCGATGGTTATACTGCCGCCATACAACAGGCAGGTATTAAAAAGGTAGTAGTATTAAGTAGTATTGGTGCACACATGAAACAAGGCGCCGGCCCGGTTGATGGATTAGCTTACCTGGAAGATAAAATAAGCGCTTTAAGTGATGTTGATGCTGTTTTTCTGCGTCCATCGTATTTTTATTACAACCTGTTTGGGCAGATAAACATTATTAAACATGCCGGTATAGTTACCAGCACACAAGGTGCCGAGCAGCCACTGGTGCTGGTACACACCGATGATATTGCTGTGGCCGCCGCCGAGCGTTTACTGAACCTAAATTTTACAGGCATACAGGTGCAATACATAGCCAGCGACGATACCAACAACTGGCAACAGATTGCTGCCGCTTTGGGTACGGCAGTAAACAAGCCGGTGCCGTATGTACAATCTACCGATGAGCAATCGCTGGCGGGTATGTTACAAGCGGGTGTACCACCTGTAATGGCCGAAGCCTATGTGGCTATGGGCCAGGCGCTGCGCAGCGGCGAAATGCAGGCCGATTACTGGAAAAACAAACCCGCCCAAACCGGCAAGGTAAAACTGGCTGATTTTGCCGCGCAGTTTGCTGCGGCTTATAATGCTGGGTAAGGTATTTTGTAAACCTGCCAGGTTTTTAAAACCTGGCAGGTCTATTTAGGCAAGGTTGCTGGTAAATTGGTGGCGTATACCAATATACTGGCAACCTTTTTTATATTTGACCTTCGGTATGGAAATAATCATTCGCGCTGCCCGCATAATAGATACCGGCTCACCGTTTCACAATCAGGTAAAAGATATTTTAGTAAGTAATGGCAAAATCAAAAAGATTGGTGCCAAGCTGCAAAACACCAGTAAAGCCAAAGAGGTAAAACTGGATAACCTGCACGTGTCGTTGGGCTGGGTAGATTTGAACACCTACTTAGCCGACCCCGGCTTTGAGCAAAAAGAAACTATAGAAACCGGCTGTGCCGCTGCGGCTGCAGGCGGCTTTACACATATATGCTGTATGCCCAATACCCAGCCTGTTACACAAAACAAGGCGCAGGTAGAATACATACTACGTAAAGCTGAACCGCAAACCGTAAGCGTACACCCGCTGGGTGCTATTACCGAAAAAACTGAGGGTAAAGACCTGGCCGAAATGTACGATATGCATGCGGCAGGTGCCATAGCCTTTTGCGATGGTATAAAACCGAGCGCCAGTGCCGGTATGGTTGAGCGTGCCTTGCTGTACGTAAAAGCTTTTGATGGGTTGATAGTAAACCACCCCGAAGAAAAGAGTATATCGAAAAACGGCGCTATGAACGAGGGTATTACCAGTACGCGCTTAGGCCTGCCAGGGGCGCCTGCACTGGCCGAAGAGATTTCGGTAAACCGCGATTTATATATACTGGAGTACACCGGCTCGCGCCTGCACCTGCTCGATTTATCGCTGAAGAGGAGCGTAGAACTGGTGCGCCAGGCTAAAAAGAAAGGTTTGCGCGTATCGGCATCGGTAAATGCCTATAACCTGTTGCTGGACGATACCGCTGTAGGTAACTACTATACTAATTACAAAGTAAATCCGCACCTGCGTAGTAAAGAAGATATTGCCGCACTTGCCAAAGGTCTGGCCGATGGTACTGTAGATACTATTACCAGTGCCCATCATCCGCACGATGAAGAGTGCAAAAAGCTGGAGTTTGATAAAGCCGACTTTGGAATGATTGGGCTGGAAACTGCTTTCGCCGTGGCTAATACTGCCCTGCAAGGCAAGGTAGATTTGCCAATTATTGTAAACGCACTTTCTAATAACCCCCGCCGCATACTGGGCCTTGAAAATAAGATTGAAGAAGGCGCGTTGGCAGACCTGACGCTGTTTAACCCCGATATGGCGTGGACGTTCAGCGAAAAGGATATTAAATCGAAATCGAAGAATACGCCGTTTGTGGGTGTTGCATTTACAGGTAAGGCTTTAGGAATTATTAATAAAGGCAAAATAGAACTTAGTTAAATATTGCAGCTATGAACGCCAACCAGAATTATGCAATACGTGTGGGTTTAATTGGTGGCTTTGTAATGGCCATTATTGGTATTATAAGTTACATGTTTTACCGGCAGTTGTTCGGCTCGCTGATGACACAGGTTTCGGTCAGCTTTCTGTTTTTGGTGATTATGGTGTTTATACCGGTGTGGGGTACCATTAGCTATAAGCGGTCGGTAGGTAAGGTTACGTTTGCACAGGCACTAAGCGCCTGTATGACCATCATTTTTATTATGATGGTATGTAGTAACATTGTTACCTATATTATTCCCAATTATCTGGATACAGAATACCCGCAGCAGGTGTACGATTTAATGCGTAGCACCACTGAAAATGCTATGGAAAAGATGAATGCCACAGACGAGCAGATAGAAGAAGCATTGGAGCGGTTTACGCTGGAGCAGTTTAAGCCTACGTTGGGCACCACAGTAAGGTCGCTGGGTATGAGTTTGGGGCTTGGGTTTGTTTTAAGTTTAATTGTTGCTTTATTCGTTAGCAGAGATTCGGGACCAAACCCCGGAGCCGAAGTAAAACCTGAAGCTTAATGCAGATATCAGTAGTAGTACCCTTATTTAACGAAGAAGAATCGCTGCCGGAACTGGCCGCATGGATAGACCGCGTAATGAAAGCCAACAACTTTACATACGAGGTGTTGCTGATTGATGATGGTAGCAAAGACAAAAGCTGGAGTGTGGTAGAGCAGCTATCGGTGCAAAACCCCAATATAAAAGGCATACTGTTTAGACGCAACTATGGCAAAAGTGCTGCTTTGCAGGTAGGTTTTACCCATGCCAAAGGCGATGTGGTAATTACCATGGATGCAGATTTGCAGGACTCGCCGGATGAGATACCGGAGTTATATAAAATGATAACCGTAGATAACTACGACCTGGTAAGCGGATGGAAAGCCAAACGCTACGACCCGCTTAGCAAAACCATACCTACCAAACTATATAACGGCGCTACCCGGTTAATGACCGGCATACAACTGCACGATATGAACTGCGGTTTAAAAGCCTACAAAGGCGAAGTGGTAAAGTGTGTAGAGGTATATGGCGAAATGCACCGCTATATACCGGTACTGGCTAAAAAAGCCGGTTACCCTAACATAGGCGAAAAGGTAGTGGTACATCAGGCGCGCAAGTACGGTAGTACCAAGTTTGGTATGGAGCGTTTTCTATATGGTTTTCTCGATTTGTTATCGGTAACGTTTATGACCCGCTTTGCCAACCGCCCTATGCATATATTTGGTGGCTTAGGGGTACTTAGTTTCTTTTTAGGGTTTACTATCAGTCTGGTGCTTACTATACAAAAGGTAGTATTTCTTCAATTTCATATGACCGACAGGCCGTTGTTTTATCTGGGCCTGGTGTTCCTGGTATTAGGCGTACAGTTATTTCTGGCGGGTTTTCTGGGCGAGTTGATTTCGCGCAAAGCACCCGATAGAAACGATTACGATATTTCTAAAAAGGTGAACGTTTAACCCCACACCGTAGCATGAAAGTTGTTATCCTCGGTTCGGCCCATCCGCTACGTGGTGGTTTAGCATCGTATAACGAGCGCCTGGCGCGCGAGTATATGAAACAGGGGCACAGCGTGCAGCTATTTACGTTCAGCCTGCAATACCCGGATTTTCTTTTTCCCGGTACTACGCAATACAGCGACCAGCCCGCACCCGATGATTTGTTTATACATATAAAGGTAAACTCGGTTAACCCGTTTAACTGGTATAAGGTAGGTAAGGAGATTGCCGCCCTTAATGCCGACCTGATGATTGTGAAATTCTGGCTGCCGTTTATGGGGCCTTGTCTGGGTAAAATTTCGCGTATAGTAAAAGGTAACGGTAAAACAAAGGTGATATCGATACTGGATAATATTATACCGCACGAAAAACGTGTGGGCGATTACCTGCTGGCCAAATACTTTGTAAATAGTGTAGATGGGTTTATTGCCATGAGCGAATCGGTGCTGACCGACCTGAATAAGTTTGATACTAAAAAGCCGCGTGCATTTTCGCCACACCCGTTGTTCGATAATTTTGGAGCCGCTATTACCAAGCCCGAAGCATACGAAAAGCTGGGGCTGGCTATTAACGAAGAGTATATTTTGTTTTTTGGGTTTATACGCGATTACAAGGGGCTGGACCTTTTGCTGCATGCCATGGCCGATGAACGTGTGCGCAACCTGAACATGAAACTGATAGTGGCCGGAGAGTTTTATACTGATGCCAAACCATACGCCGACCTGATACAACAACTTAATCTGCGCGATAAGCTGATACTGAAAACCGATTTTATACCCGACGATGAGGTGCGTAATTATTTCTGTGCGGCCGACATGGTGGTACAGCCTTATAAACACGCCACCCAAAGCGGTGTTACGCAGATATGTTACCACTTCGACCGGCCTATGCTGGTAACCAATGTAGGCGGCCTGCCCGAGATAGTGCCGCATGGTAAAGTAGGCTATGTGGTAGAGCCTGAGCCTAAAGCTATAGCCGATGCTATAGTAGATTTTTACGCCAACCACCAGGAGATGCGTATGCGCGATTTTATTCGTGTAGAAAAGAAGAAATACGCCTGGAGCGCCATGCTGGAGAAGATAGCTGAGGTGGTGGGGAAGGTGTAGGGATAATCTAAACGATACATTAAATGCGCTGAATAGGCACCGGCTAACTGCCCGTCATTGCGAGGAGGCTTTGCGACGAAGCAATCTTTTATTAAGTAACTAATCTTACCATCGCAATTTGTTTTTATTTTCCGCACATGATTTACAGAAGTAAAGCGCCCCTGCGTT
>CAYREY010000037.1:38954-46571 GCA_964423405.1 uncultured Chitinophaga sp.
GCAATTTGTTTTTATTTTCCGCACATGATTTACAGAAGTAAAGCGCCCCTGCGTTTGGGCCTGGCCGGTGGTGGTACCGATGTATCGCCGTACTGCGATTTGTATGGCGGTGCCATATTGAATATTACCATTGGTATGTATGCCTATGCTACCATTAAACCGCTTACCGGTAAAAAAATACGCATTAAAGCTATCGACCGTAACGAGGAAATAGTGCTGGATGCTAAAAAACAACTGGAGATAAACGGCAAGCTCGATTTAGCTAAAGGCGTATATAACCGCGTAGTGCGCGATTTTGTAAAAAAGCCACTGGCGTTTGAATTAACCACGTATGTAGATGCGCCTCCGGGTTCGGGTTTGGGTTCATCAAGTACGTTGGTAGTGGCTATACTGGGTGCCTTTGCCGAATGGCTTAAGCTGCCACTGGGCGAATACGATATTGCACAACTTGCTTACCACATAGAGCGGGAGGACCTGAAAATGCAGGGTGGTCGGCAAGACCAGTACGCTGCAACCTTTGGTGGGGTAAACTATATGGAGTTTTACGCTAACGATAAAGTGATAGTAAATCCCCTGCGGGTAAAAGATAAATGGCTGCACGAGTTAGAGAACAACCTGATACTTTTCTTTACCGAAACATCGCGGTTATCGTCGGAGATTATTGCCCGCCAGGCAAATAATGTAAAGAAGAAGAATACGAAGAGTATTGAAGCCATGCACAGCCTGAAAGAGCAGAGCGTGCGCATGAAAGAAGCCCTACTGAAAGGCGATGTAGATAGCATAGGTAAAATACTACACTATGGCTGGGAGCATAAAAAAGCCATGGCCGATGGTATCAGCAATCCGCAAATTGAACAGATATATAACGCTGCATTAAAGGCGGGTGCTACCGGTGGTAAAATATCGGGTGCCGGCGGTGGTGGCTTTATGATTTTTTACGCCCCCTATAACGCTAAGTTTGGGGTGATAGAAGCACTGAACAAACTGGGCGGCCGTGTAATGCGCTACAACTTTACCCACCACGGGCTTACTACGTGGACGATATAGGTTTTTTTGTTATTTATATTTGTATCTACATCTATTTAGTTGCAAAATAGTAATATGTATGATTAGTAGGGGTGAAGCAGAAAATATCTGTCAAAATGATGTTCGTTTTAAAGTGGATTTGAATTTGTATAACGGGATTACAATTTCTTGTATTCCATCAAGATTTGACCACAATACTGATACTTTACATGTAACAGAGTTTTTTTTAGGTGGACAACGAAATATAGAAGTAAGAAGAGATATTATAAATGGGTATAGTCAAATTCTTCCGAATAATCAACGGATTTTTAATGTTGAAGATGTTTCTCCTACATTTCAGGGAGAGTTTGCGAAAAAGCTCATTATAATTGGTGCAGGTGCGTCTCATGGGTATTCTTCCAATCTTGAGGGAATAAGGAAGGACTTTTGTCCTCCATTGGCAAATGGTATTTTTCAGAATTCATTTGATCAATTGTTAGATAACTTCAATGGTGCTAAAAATCTCGCCACTTCGGCTTATGGGTTGAATGATATAGAAGATTTTTTTCAAAGTCTTTGGAATAGAGTGGCTAATGCGCAAAGAAAAGAACTGTCACTAGTTTATTCGCTTATTAGTACACAGTATTATTTGAGTAGTTTGTTTTTAAATATTTCTAAAAAACAGCGAGGGAATAAATACAATTACTACCAACAATTGGTTCAGGTTGTTGATGAGTATTTGGCTGGTAGCAAAGGAAATGAAAAGGTGTTAATAGTGAATTTTAATTATGATCTTCTCCTGGAAGAGGCTCTTTCATCATATCAAGGATATACATATACGGATATAAGTGATTATGCAGACTATAAAAATCGACAAATCCTTTTATTTAAACCACATGGCTCGTGTAACTGGTTTAGAGAAATAGATAGATTGGGTTTGTCGCACTCACATAATGAAGGTGATCTACAAGATGTATTAGTTAAAACATCCAAAAAATTGTGGACTGATAAAAAAAACTTGGGAGAATTGCATGAGATGCTTTTGGATGAATTGATAATCACAGATGGGCCGCCTGTGGAAACCGCTTACCATAGAAATTACTTCCCTCAACTTTTAATTCCATTTAAAGATAAAGACGATTTTTCAATGCCTGATATGCATTTGAATATCTTAACCTATCTACTTTCAAAAGTAGAGGATGTTTTAGTTGTCGGATGGAAAGGAAGTGAGGCTAAGTTTAATAAACTGCTACAAGAACAATTATCTCATAAAGCCTTAAACTTTTATTATGCCAACTATACGGACAATAGTATAAAGGATATTTATTCAGAATTATTGCCTAAAGCTCAGATTAGAAATATAGGCGATTTTTTTATTGATAAGGACGCGAGTAAATGGCATAATGCTAAAGCAGATTTTGGAAATCTCATGCGATATTTAAAAACAGAAGAAAATTTCTTTTTTAAATAGATTTGTATTTATACAAAAGTGAAAATGAGCAAGGTAAAATCCATCATATCGGCATCGATAGAGGTAAAGAGCAAGATACTGCACGATGAGTTTTTTGTAAACCGTATAGACGAGGTGGCTAAACTGATAGCCAACGCGTTTGAAAACGGCCACCGCCTGTACCTGTGCGGTAATGGTGGCAGCGCTGCCGATGCACAACACCTGGCGGCCGAGTTTACCGGCCGCTTTTACAGCGACCGTGAGCCACTACCGGCCGAGGCGCTGCATGTAAATACGTCTTTTCTTACCGCTGTGGCTAACGACTACAGCTACGACCAGATATACGAACGTGCCATTAAAGCGCATGGCCGCAAGGGCGATGTGCTGATAGGGCTTTCCACCTCGGGTAACTCGCGCAATGTAATACTGGCGCAAATTGAAGCCAAGAGCCGCGGTATGCATGTAGTGTCGTTTACCGGCGAAGGTGGTGGCCGCATGAAAGAGAGTTGCGACTACCTGTTTAACGTGCCCAGCAACGATACCCCGCGCATACAGGAGAGCCATATACTTGTAGGCCATATCATCTGCCAACTGGTAGAAGAAACACTTTTTAATACCGGTAAATAACACTCACGCATGGCAGAAAAAAACGCACCCGCAATAGTGCTGGCCGGCGGATTGGGAACCCGGCTGCGCGGCGTTATAAACGATTTGCCCAAGCCGATGGCTATGATAAACGGTAAGCCGTTTCTGCATTATTTGTTTTTGTATTTAACCAAACAGCGCATACCTAAAGCCATATTATCGGTAGGGTACAAAGCAGGTGTAATAGAAGCCTACTTTGGCGATAAATACCTGGATGTAGAAATTGAATACTGCCGCGAGGAGGAACCACTGGGTACAGGTGGCGGTATAAAGCTGGCATTTGAACGCGTAGCCGGCAATGCTTTTGTATTAAACGGCGATACGTTTTTTGATATAGACCTTTCTGCGCTGGCGCAGTTTCATACAGCCAGTGGTGCCGATATATCGCTGGGTTTAAAGGCCATGCAGCAGTTTGACCGTTATGGCACAGTTGAGCTACAAGATAGCCGCATAGTAAAGTTTGAAGAGAAGAAGCCTGTAGAACAGGGCATAATAAACGGCGGGGTGTATTACTTTAACCGCAGTGTGTTTGACGGCGTGAGTGAGAAGAAATTTTCGTTTGAGAAAGAAGTGCTGGAGAAGTTTGTGGGCAGTAAGCAGATAAACGGAAAGGTGTTTGATGATTATTTTATTGATATAGGCATACCGGAAGATTACCAGAAGGCACAGACAGATTTTGTGAGGTTGTTTGAGTAAAGGCATCCACCTCCGTTCCGCGCAAAGCCGCGGAACACCTCCGCCAGCGGAGGACAAAATACCAGTGCTAGTGGCCCTGGCTGGTTTAGTTGTAGAAGTGAGTTGAAATAGAATGTGTTCGTCATTGCGAGGAGTGCCGCTTTGGGCACGACGAAGCAATCTTGCTTTTACAATACAGGATTCCTCACCTCTCAAAGCATCGGTTCGGAATGACTAATGCAGTGAATACGTATATAGTAAGATAGAAGATAAGTATAAATGGCACTGAGCGAATTACCCATAGATAAAACGTGGACACTGTTTCTGGATAGAGATGGTGTGATAAACCTGCACTACCCCAACGATTATGTAAAAACGTGGGATGAGTTTTTCTTTTTAGAGGGTGCACTGGAGGCTATAAAAACATTGAGCGGTGTATTTAAGCGTATAGTAGTAGTTACCAATCAGCAGGGGGTGGGTAAGGAGTTGATGAGCAAAGACGACCTGCAGTTTATACACGATGAGATGCTGAAAGAGGTGCGCAAGTACGGCGGCCGTTTACATGCTATATACGCTGCTACCGATTTGGTAGCTAACGATACCCAGCAGATGCGCAAGCCGGGTATAGGCATGGCGCTGAAAGCACAAAAAGATTTTGTAGAGATAGATTTTGCGAAATCTATTATGGTGGGTGACTCGATAAGCGATATGCAGTTTGGCCGCAATGCCGGTATGGTAACGGTATTGATAGGCGACCCGGCAAAGGTTAAACCGGCTGATGAGCCACTGATAGATTACTACTGCGAATCGCTGTTGCAGTTTGCTACTTTGCTAAGCCGGTAGTGGTTTGAAATCACCACCTCGTCAGCCTGCGGCTGCCACTCCTCCTTAAAATGCGCGCCCCGCCGCGGCGGGGCGAAGGAGGAGAGCTTAACAGCCAAGTACACTTTGCTAGTTTGCTGAGCCGGTAGCTGTTACTTTAGCGTATTCCTTCAAACCTTCTTCTAAGCATTTAATGGCGGAAGTAAGGTCGGCGGTGTTTAGTACATAAGCTATGCGTACCTGGTTTTTGCCCGAACCGGTGGTGGAGTAGAAGCCAGATGCAGGGGCCATCATAACGGTAGCGTTGTTGTAGCTAAAATTTTCGAGCATCCACTGGCAGAATACGTCGGTATCCTGTACCGGTAGCGAGGCTACGGCGTAGAATGCACCACCCGGGTTAGGGCAATGTACGCCCGGTATTTTATTTAATCCTTCAATCAGCACATCGCGGCGTTTTTGGTATTCGGCAATAATGCTGTCGTAGTAATCTTTACCTAAATCGAACAGGCCTTCGGCGGCTATTTGTCCTAATGAGTTAGGTGATAGACGGGCCTGCCCAAATTTAAGAGCCGAAGCCAGTACTTCTTTATTGCGGGTAACAATAGTACCTATACGGGCACCACAGGCCGAGAAACGTTTAGAGATAGAATCGAACACCACCACGTGGTTCTCCATACCCTCTAAGTTAAGTGCGCTGAAGAATGTTTTACCGCCGTACAGAAACTCGCGGTAAACTTCATCTACAAATAAAAACAGATCGTGTTTCAGGCAAATTTCGCGCAGTACCAACAGTTCATCTTTACTATACAGGTAACCGGTTGGGTTGTTGGGGTTACATATCAGTATGGCTTTGGTTTTAGGGGTAATGGCTTTTTCAAAATCTTCGATAGGGGGCAGTGCAAAGCCGGTTTCTATAGAGGTAGATATAGGCTTTACTTTTATTTTGCCCACGGTAGCAAAACCAATATAGTTGGCGTACATCGGCTCGGGAATGATGATTTCATCTTCCTCATCCAGGCAGCTAAGCATACCAAACGATAGGGCCTCGCTGGCGCCTTCGGTAATCATAAAATCGGCCGGTTGTACGTTTATGCCAATGTTGTTGTAGTACTGGGCAAATTTTTTGCGGTAGCTTTCCAACCCATTGCTGGGGCAGTACTCCAGCACTTTCATATCGGTGTTTTTAAGTACCTCCCAAAACTGTGCAGGTGTTTCAAGGTCGGGTTGGCCTATGTTGAGGTGGTAAACTTTTACGCCTTTCTTTTTGGCGGTATCGGCAAACGGCACCAGTTTACGAATCGGCGAAGCCGGCATCTGTATTCCTTTATTTGAAACTTTAGGCATATTCTTTTTTTTAGTTGGCAGTACGCAATTGGCAGTCGGCAATAAATGCAAACAGCCATTCAAACGCAAATAAAATCAAAAACCCTATCTACAATAGATAGGGTTTTAATTTTTTGCCAATTGCAAACTACCAGTTGGTTATTAGTTTTTAGGGGCCAGCAGGCTTGGTTGCTCTACCGGTACCGATTTTTCAGGCTCGGCTTTTACTACTTCGCCTTTTATGTAAATGATTTTTTCGGGCGCATCGGCGTTAGAGGTAATAGTAATTGATTTGTTGAATGCACCCGGGCGGCCCTGTGTGTTGTAGGTAACCAGTATGGCACCATCTTTACCGGGCAGTATAGGCTCTTTAGGCCAGCTTGGGGTAGTACAACCGCAGCTTGCGCGTACGTTGGTTAGTATCAGCGGTTCTTTACCGGTATTGGTAAATTTAAATTCGTGGGTTACCTGCGGGCCTTCGGGCACTTCGGTAAAGTTATAGCTCTCTTCTTTAAAAGCCATTTTAGCGGCGTTAGGGTTGGCAGGTTTAGCCTCGGTGGTTTGCGCGGCAGGTGCCGGTGCAGTAGTACCGTGGTTGTGGCCATCATGGTCATGACCATCGTGATTGTGTCCATCGTGCGATTGGTTAGCGCCTGATGATGTGGTTTGTTTAGCTGCCGGCGCTGGTGTGGTTTTGCCGGTTTGCTGCGCAGTAGCACCCATAGCTGCTACTAAAACAAAAAACGATAAAAGAGTTGCTTTCATAACCTTGTAGTATTTTACGCAAAAATAGTTTATGCCGCTAATAAAGTAAATACCTGATTTATAGTTTACAAAATTTAACCGCGGGGGAGGTAGTTGCCACGAATTTCGCGGATAAATACAGTGGTATTTACGGATTGACTGATTTACAGATTGACGGATTGAAAGGCATAATTGAACGCCGAATACATAAGTCACGAATTACACGAATGAATACAGGATGTTTAAAGGCTGTTGAGCCTCCCTTGAGGGAGGTGGCGAGGCTTTGCGAGCCGGAGGGTGATTGTTTTAAAAAGCCACCCCGTGGCGGGGCTTCAAATACAAACAGCCGCCGCCTAAATATCGCCCAGCAGGGGACGTAGCAGCATTTCTTCTACCACGGTATGCTCCGACAGGTGGTACACATCCCATACCGATTGGGCTACGTCTTCGGGTTTCATAAACCGCGATTCGGGTAAATCGGTGCCGGCCCATGAGTTGGTTAGCGTGGCGCCTACTACCAATGCCGTAACGCGTATGTGGTGTTCTTTTAATTCTTCGCGCAGGGCTTTGCTTAGGCCCAGCAGTGCAAATTTTGATATAGAGTACGAGCCGCCGTTGGGGTAGGCCTGTATGCTGGCTACCGAACACAGGTTAAATATGTGGCCGGTTTTTTTGTTTATCATATTGGGTAGCAGGCTGCGGGTAAGGTGGTAGGCGCTGTACAGGTTGGTTTCTATCAGCTTTTCCAGGGTGCCTTCTTCTTCGTTGATTACCTGCCCGGGTATAAACACACCGGCGTTGTTTACAATAATATCTGCTGCCCCCCAGGTGCTGTTTACCAGTTTGGCAAAGGCCAGCACGTCTTCTTTTTTCTGCATATCGGCGGGCAGGGCTATTACACCGGTGGCGTTTACTTTCAGGCTATCGGCAAAGGTTTCCAACTCGGCTTTGTT
>CAYREY010000038.1:0-30056 GCA_964423405.1 uncultured Chitinophaga sp.
TTTTTACCCTTCTTGTTGTCGTTACGGGCACGTTGTTGTTCGCGGGCCTGCTTCTGCATATCCTCTAAGCGCTTTTGCCAGCCCGAGGCGGGTTTGGGGTTCTTCTTGTTATCCTCAATTTGCTTTCGCAGTTTTCCTTCATCAATAAAGAACTTCTGTATCACCCATTGGTGGCCCATACCCAGCAGGTTTTGCAGCAGGTAGTAGTAGGTTAACGCCGCCGGAAAACTGTTGAACATAAACATGAGCATAACCGGCATAATGTATGGCAGGTATTGCATACCGGGCTGCTGGTTGTTCATGGCGTTCATCTGGTTGTTCATTACCGCCTGGCCTATAGATGTGATGGTCATTAGTATGGTAAACAAACTGATGTGGCTGCCTATAAGCGGCAGGGCGGTACTAAAGGTGTATATAGCATCGTAGCTCGAAAGGTCGTTTGCCCACAAGAACGGTTGCTGGCGCAACTCGATAGAGGCCGGGAAGAAATAGTACATAGCCATTAGTATGGGCATTTGCAGCAGCAGCGGTAAGCAGCCGCCTAAGGGGCTTACACCGGCGCGCTGGTACAGCTTCATTTGCTCGCCACCTATTTTGGCCTGGTCATCGCCATACTTCTCTTTGAGGGCGGCAATTTCGGGGGCCAGTATTTTCATTTTAGCAGCACTCTCTATCGACTTGGCCGTGAACGGGTGCAGCGCAATTTTGAGCATAATGGTCATTAGCAGAATAATGATACCGTAGTTAAGCGCAACGCTATCGAACCAGCTAAACACCCAAATGATAACCCAGGTGATATATTTTATCCAGCTAAACAGCCACATATCGGGCCCCAGTTTAATAATGTCCTCTGCATTTTTATCTAAATCGGCCAGTGTATTAAAGTTGTTAGGTCCAATGTAAAACTGAAAAGAGTAGTTGTTTTTAGCAGTGCTGTTATAAGGCAGCGTAAACGTAGCGTTGTAACGTTTTACATAGCTGGTTTCGTTTTTGTTGTAGAACGTTTTCAGTTTACCACCTTTTTCAATTTCCTGTTTGCTGAACAGTGTCATATTGAAAAACTGCTGCTTGTACGAAATCCACTCTACCGGTGCATCAAAGCTGGCTTCGTCTTCTTCTTTGTCTTCGTTCAGGTGCTCTACATCGCTTTTGGCAAAGCGGTAATAAGGGGCACTGTAGCGGCGTTCCAGTTCTATGTTATGTTCCAGGCTTTGCAGGGTGTTGTTCCAGGTTACACTCAGCGATGTGCTGTTAGGCGCAATTACTTTCTCCAGCCCGTTCAGGTTAAGGTTATAGTCGAACAGATAGCTGTTGCCTTTAAGTGCATATTGCTGCTCTATGTAACGGCCATTGCCAATATCGGCGCGCATGGTAAAGGTTTTACCCGAGTCGCCGCTTACCTTAAAGGTTTCGCCGGTAGGGGTAAAGTACAGGTCTTTGGTATCTATGGTGCGGTTACCTTCGGTAAAAAACTGATAGCTTAACTGGTTGTTTTTATTGCCGAATAAAATCAGGGGTTTGCCATCCCAGGTTTTATACTGTTTCAGTTCTACACTTTTTATCTGCCCGCCTTTGCTGCTAAGGGTAATTTTTTGCAGATCGGTTTCCAGCACATAAGTCTGGTTTTCGCCCTGGCTGGCGGCGGCAAAATCGCCATAGCGCTGGGTAAGAGCGGTGCTGTCGGCAGCGGCTTTAGCCTGTGCCAGTGCAACGGTATCGCCGGTGGCAGCCGCAACTGCCAGTGTTGTATCCTGTAGGGCAGGTGTAGTGGCTTTAAGCAGTTGTGCTTTTTTCAGTGAGTCTTGCCGGGCAACCAGCGCAGCCTCATCTTTTTGTTTCTGCTCGGCTTTAAATTTGCTTTGCTGGTAAAACGTAAAGCCTATCATTAAAACGGCTATCAAAGCATAGCCAATAATCGTCTGTTTGTTCTTCATGTTAAAATTTCACTGTTCCGTGCTGTTAGCCGGCCTGTTTTATTTGGGCGCGCAAACCAAACCAAATTTCCCCCATTTCCCAAAACAATCAGCTTGTAAATGCAAAATTTACACAAGGTTAATTATATTCGAAATGGACAAACGAGCGGCTTTGGCTTTCTGCCAATTGCCATTACGGACGAAAAAGGCAAAATAAAATTGTTAAAGGTGTGTTTTTAGTAAAGCAAAACACGTGTTGTTTTTATATAAAAACAAGCCTTGTTTTGTGTATTTATGCTGCTGAAAGTCAATGGTTTAAGTGTATTTAAAAAAAGATTGAAAATATACTTGACAGAACCTTGCGCAGCGTGTATTTTGAAGGTATAAACGCGGCATTTTATGAACAAGCTATTTACCACAATTGTGCTTTTTGCACTCATCCAGTCTGGCTTCGCGCAGATAGTTGCTACTACCAATAACAACGGTAACCAGTTATCGCAGATACTGGCCGGCAACGGTGTTATCATATCTAATGTGGTAATGAACTGCCCCAACGGTGCAGCCGGTACCTTTACCTGCAACAACTGCAACCTGGGTATGACCAACGGTATAGTACTTACTACCGGTTCTGATACCATGGTAACCGGCCCTAACAATACTGGCTCTGAAGGCTGGGATAACCTGGCTGCCGGCGATCCATCGCTAAACAGCCTGGCAGGTGCCAGCACCAAAGATGCCTGCGCGCTTGAGTTTGATATGAACGTGCTGAGCGATAGCGTTGAGTTCCGTTACGTATTTGCTTCGGAAGAATACCCTGAGTGGGTTAACAGCGGTTATAACGATGCCTTCGCGTTTTTCATCAGCGGCCCCGGCATAGTTGGCCAGCAAAATATAGCTTTAATACCCGGCACCAATATTCCCGTTACTATCGATAACGTAAACAGCGGTAGCTACTCGCAGTATTATACCAATAACGGCGATGGCTACACAGCCCCGTTTAATAACAGCAACTACTACATACAGTACGATGGTTTTACCAAAGTGCTTACTGCCAAAAAGAAAGGCCTGCAGGCCTGCCAGACTTACCACCTGAAACTGGTAATAGCTGATGCCGGCGACGGTATCTACGATTCGGGCGTTTTTCTGGAGGCTAATAGCTTAACATCTAACTATGTAAGTGTAGATAGCGCCGAAACCAACGAGCCAAACATAACCAACGCTATGGAAGGTTGTGTACAGGGTAAAATCAATTTCCGTTTACAGCGCCCTATTAACCAGCCTACTGTGGTACACTATGGTATAGGCGGCAACGCCGTTAATGGCGTTGACTACACCGCTATAGCCGATAGCATTACAATACCTGCCGGCGATACCCTGGTAACCTTGTTTATTAACCCTATTACCGATGGTATAGCAGAGGGTACTGAAAGAGTGGTGATAAGCCTGTACGCTGCCTGCAGCAACCTGCCTTACGATAGCGCAGTACTTACTATAATAGATCCATTTGGTGTTGATGCCGGTAACGGTATGACCATCTGCGCCGGCGACCAGGCTCAACTGAACGCAACCGGCCTGGGTGTTATTAGCTGGAGCAATGGCAATACCTTGTCAGATGCTTCTATACTTAACCCATACGCTACACCAACTGTAACAACTACTTATACAGTAACTGCCGATGTAGGTGTGTGTGTTACTACCGATACTGTAACTGTAAACGTAATTTCGGCGCCATTTACTGTAAGTGCAGGCCCCGATGCTGCCAGCTGTTCTTCTATCAATGCGCAGCTTAACGCTGTAGTAACCGGCAGCACTGTAAACGGCCAGCCATTTACCTATAGCTGGACCCCAACCAACGACCTTACTAACCCGGCTATTGCCAACCCGGTAGCCTCTCCGCTTACCAATACTACCTATGTAGTAGAAGTAACCAGCGGTAACTGTCGTGCAAAAGATACTGTAACTGTATCGCTGGGTAACCTGAGCATCAGCACCAACTCTACCAACGAAACTTGCTACGGTTCGGCTAATGGTACAGCTTCGGTTACAGCTAATGGTGCCGGTAACTACACTTACCTGTGGAGCAACGGCGCTGCTACCCAGCAGGCAACCGGCCTTGCAGGTGGTACTTACAATGTAACAGTATCTGATGCGTCTGGCTGCTCGGCTACCGGTTCGGCTACTGTGGCATCTACTACGCCTATATTCTTCAGCAACCCTACAACCAGCCCTGTAAAATGTAACGGTGGTACCGATGGTTCTATCACCAT
Source organism: uncultured Chitinophaga sp. (assembly GCA_964423405.1). Lineage (GTDB taxonomy): Bacteria > Bacteroidota > Bacteroidia > Chitinophagales > LD1 > Bog-950. The sequence goes on from CAYREY010000038.1 coordinate 4,181, forward strand.
CAACGCTGCCGGTGGTGCAGGTAACATTAACCTGGTATGGAACATAGGTGGTACAGGCACTACTGCCACTGGCCTGGCTGCTGGTGTGGCTTACACCGTAACTGCAACCGATGCCAACATGTGTACTGCCGATACTACCATGATACTTACTGAACCGGCTCCTGTAACTGTGGCACTGCAATCTACCAACGTAACCTGCAACCCAGGTGGTACCGGTACTTCTATTACACCTAATGCCGGCCGCGATGGCTCTGCCAACGCAACTGCTAATGGCGGTACAGGTGTATATACTTATATCTGGAACACTACTACTGCCGATGTAACCCCGGCTATCAGCGGCCTGGTAGCTGGTACTTACGCAGTAACTGTAGCCGATGCCAACAACTGTACCGCTGCAGCATCTACTACTATATCAGAACCACAGCCTATGAGCGTAACTGCACAATCGCTGGCACCACTATGCTACAACGGTGCTACCGGTACTATCAATGCAGATTGCCAGGGTGGTAGTGGTTCGTTTATGTACACACTTGGTTTTAACAACGCTGCTATACAAAGCAATAACATGGGCGACTTCAGCAACCTGCTGGCCGGCGACTATGTGATAAGCGTAACCGATGCGCGTGGTTGCACCAAAGTGGCTAACATTAACCTGCCACAGCCTCCAACCGATGAGTTTGTAATTGCTACTACTCCGGTAAGCTGTGTAGGTTTTACCAACGGTACTGTGGTTATTACACCGCTTACTACCCTTAACCAGCCTTACCTGTTCTCGGTAGATAATGGTGGCAACCAACAGTTCAACGAGTTTTATAACCTTACTGCCGGTACACATAACCTGCACATTGTAAATAACAACGGCTGCACTACCGATACTATGTTTGTAATAGCTGAGCCTGCTGCTGCTGTACTTGAAATAATACCTGGCGATACCTCGATAGAACTGGGTGGCAGCATACAGCTTAACACCAGCCTGTCAGCATTCGCTATGTCAGACTCAGTAGTGTATAGCTGGTCGCCAAACGCAGGTTTGAGCTGCACAGATTGTGCAAACCCTACAGTAAATTCGTTCGAAGAAAATAATGAATACACTTTAACAGTTACTTACAATGGAGTTTGTAAGGTAGAAGCTACTGCTAAAGTAAATGTAGCTGGTAATCCTGCACCGTTCATACCGAATGCATTCACACCTAATGGCGACGGAAATAATGATGTATTTATGGTGTTTGGTAAAAATATAGCTACTGTAGATATGCAAATCTTCAACCGTTGGGGTGAGCTTGTATTCAGCTCTAACAACCAATACAATGGCTGGGATGGTACTTTTAAGGGCGAACTTCAGAATACTAATGTGTTCGTTTATCAGGTTACTGCTACATTCCTTGATGGTAGAACTTTCGATTCTAAAGGTACTGTTACCCTTATCCGTTAATCTTCTTCTATATATTTTTTTCACCTCTCTAAGGCCCTTCGGGGCCTTTTTTTATTTCCGTTTGCACCGTGTAAAGAACATCTCTTTGTGGGTAGGCTTGGTGCTTGCGCCATACACTTATATATACGGCACCAACACGCTAAAGGTTACAGTATTTTCACTCTTGTTACACTATTAAAGGGCCTTTTTTAAGGCATAGTTACAATGCCGGTTTTGTGGGTATAAAGCTGTGCCGGATAGTGGGGGCTATAATCTTATTTTTATAAGGTTTTTGTTCTGTTTTTACGCCATATAAATTGCGTACATTCACCCCATAATTAACCATCGGCATGATAAAATACCTTACTCTTCTGTTTGTCTGTTTATTTACCTGGCAAATATCTGTTGCGGCCACCGGCGATACCACCATTGTTACTGCGCATTGGGGCACTAACCTTAACTCGCCACCTAGCAATGATGATAACTGGGTGGTTTTTCCGAATACGAATACCACCTACCAGAAAATATTAATGCGCTTTACGCTTGGCTGCGGAACACCGGCCTGCTCGCACTGGGATTATACTGTAAATGCCGAACTGGGTAAAAAGAATGGTGCGTTAGATTCGGCGATAGTAGCTATTGATACACTAACCAATGACACTACCTGGAGCTATAGCGACCATGTAAACTTTACCGAACTGGGCCGTTTAATAACACCTTACGGTAACTACATGGATTTTAACTGGCCGCAAAACCAGGCACATGGTTTTGACAGTAGCTGGACCCATCCTTATATATATGATGTAACCGATTATGCCGCCATGCTGAAAGATTCGGTAGTGATACGGGTACACTACGATGGCTGGACAGATGCTTTTCGTGCCAATGTGGAGTTTATATTTATAGAGGGGCAGCCTACCCGCACGGTTGAAAACGTAAAAGAGATATACCACTCGTACTATGGTTACGGTAACTCGGCCGATTTTGAAAACCAGGTTACCGCCCGTGCTTTTACCATAGAGCCTAACGTAACATCGGCTAAGGTTTCGGTTATTATAACCGGGCACGGCAACCAGGGCGAGTTTGACCCGCACAGCTTTTTTGTAAGGGTAAACGGCGGTATTGTTTACTCGCAGCTTTTCTGGAAAGATGATTGTGATGTAAACCCTATTGCCCCGCAGGGTGGTACCTGGATTTTTCCGCGTGCCAACTGGTGCCCCGGCGATAAGGTGCCTGTTTACGAGGCCGACATTACACCTAACATAACTCCGGGGCAAAGTGTTTCGCTGGATATTGACCTGGATGATTTTGTAATACAAAACGGAGCTAGTGCCGGCTATGGTATTTCGGCGTACCTGATTACCTATACCAGCCAGAAAGATAACGATGTAATGATGGACGAGATTATTGCTCCTAACTCGGCCAAACCTTACTTGCACTGGAACCCTATTTGTACGCAGCCTAAGGTGAAGATTAAAAACACCGGCAAGCAGAACCTTACCTACGCGCAGATTAAGTACTGGGTAAAAGGCGGTACCTATTGGTATTATGAGTGGACCGGCAACCTGCCACCGTTCCAATCAGAGCAGGTTACCCTGCCGGCCTTCGACTGGTTTGGTTTAGATACGGCCGACCGCCGTTTTTATGCCGAAGTAAGCTGGCCTAACCAAAAGCCCGATGAGTACGCGTTTAACAACAAACTGGAATCGTGGTTTAATATGACACCCAAACTCGATTCGGTTTTCTACATTCAGTTTCAGTCGAACAACCGCCCCGAAGAAAACAACTATGTGGTGCGTAATGAGAATGGCGATACCATTAAGTTCCGCAATACGTTCAACGCATCTGCCACACTGCGCGATACACTTCGCCTGCAACCTGGTAGCTATGCATTTGATTTTAATGATTTTGATGTAAGCAATTTTGGTTGTGGCGATGGCCTTAAGTTTTTTGTAAACCAGCCGCCTAATGCATCCAGCAGCGACCCATGGTATGAAACCAGCGGACAGTTGCGCTTAATGAAAGTGCCATCGGGAACTATTAAAAATTTCGACCCCGACTTTGGCCGCAACATTCATTATGAGTTTACCGTTGGTTATCCGCTTGGTTACAACCCACCTAAGCAGGCACCCACCGAGCCTGAACACCCTACCGCTATTAATGAAATAGAGGGCGGTTACCTGAGTATGGTTGTTTTTCCTAACCCTGCCAATGGTATGCTTAATGTGGAAGTTAACAGCAATCAGGGTACTGAAGGGGCTATAGTTATAACAGATTTATCGGGCCGTGTGGTGCGCACCATACAAACCGATAACAGTACCCGACATGTAGTTACAATAGCTACTACAGAGTTGGCGGGAGGGCTGTATTTGGTTAGCTACCGCACGCAAAATACTACCATAACCAAACGAGTGGTAATGCAGTAGTAGATGATTACACTAGTATAGTAAAGCCGGCACAACCAAGTGCCGGCTTTGTTGTTTTATTTTAACGCCGCTGTAACAGTAGTGGCGTTTATTTTATTGCCGAAATACAATTTATTTGTACCTACAATATAGCCTGATGAAATATACTATTAATACGTGGTTGGTTGGTTTGTTATTGGTTACTGCCAGTTGGTTAAAAGCACAGGATACTACTATCTGTTATCTGCGCGATAACATAGGGCGCATACGCGAGCATAATGTCGATTTTTTGAAAATGAAACTGGATGTGAAGTTCGATACCCGGCAAGGTAAAGTGCTGGGCAATGTTAAGTATGAGTTTAAGCCAATACAGTATGTGGTTGATACGCTTTACCTGGATGCGCCCGGTATAGATGTAAAAAAGGTATTGCTGGATGGGCAACCGGTTACGTTTAATAAGGATAGTGCTGGCCTTACTATCCGGTTTTATACGCCTATGAGCTGGAATAAGCAATATAAACTGGATATAACTTACGAGGCTACGCCGCGTAAAGGTTTGTACTTTATAGGCTGGGATGTAGATGCGCCCAATACAGAGAACGACCCTTATTTTACCCGCAAGCAGATATGGACACAGGGACAGGGTATAGATAACCGCCACTGGATACCGGTGTATGATGATGTGAATGATAAAATGATAACAGAAACTGTTATCACGTTCGATTCGTCTTATACGGTTATCTCTAACGGGGTGCTGAAAGAAAAGAAAAAGAATGCCGATGGTACTGCCACCTGGCATTATGCTATGAATAAGCCAATGGTACCTTACCTGATAATGCTGGCTATAGATAAGTTCGCCTATAAAGACTATAAAAGCAAAAATGGTATGCTATCGCGCCAGTACTACTACAGCAACCGTCCGGAAACCGCAGAGCCATCGTACCAGTACAGTGCAGAAATGATGGACTGGTTACCGCAACAAACCGGTATTGCTTACCCATGGGAGACTTACTGTAATGTACCGGTGCAGGATTTTATGTTTGGCGCAATGGAAAATACCACCGCTACTATTTACGGCGACTTTATGCTAACCGATAAACGAGCTGCAATAGAACGTACTTATGTAGGGGTAAATGCACACGAACTTACCCATCAATGGTTTGGTGATTATATTACCGAGTATAGTGCCCACCACCACTGGTTGCACGAAAGTTTTGCCACTTACTACTCGAAGCAGTTTATGCATAGTGTAATGGGTGAGGACTACTACCAATGGGCTAAACGGCAGGAAGCCTGGCAGGCATTGAATGCCGACCGTAATGACCGGTACCCTGTTGCACATAGCATGGGGGGCAGTGCCCGGCATTATCCTAAGGGTAGCCATGTGTTAGATATGTTACGGTATGTGGTTGGTGACTCGGTGTACCGACGCTGTATAACCGGTTACCTGAAAAAACATGCCTACGCCAATGTTAGCAGTAACGATTTTATGCAGGCATTTATGGAGCATGCCGGTGTAAACCTCGATTGGTTTTTTGATGAGTGGGTGTATAGAGCAGGTTTTCCGGAGTATGAAGTGCGGTACGAAAGGCAGAACGACAATGTGGTATTCTATATTAACCAAACCCAGGCTACCGATAACTTAACCGGGTACTTTAAAATGCCGCTTGTGTTTGAAGTATATTTTAAAGATGGTTCATCGTCGGCTAAGCGGGTGTGGCTAAGCCATGCCAGCGATACCGTGTATGTAAGCGCACCTGCCGGCAAAGAAGTGGAGTACACCTTGTTTGATCCCGGTGCCAACGTGTTGAAGGTGATAGATTTTAAAAAGAGTTTTGAAGAGCTATCGGCGCAGGTGCTGAAAGCAAAAAATATGATAGACCGGTACGATGCGCTGGTGGGTTTAGGTTACTATGATGCTGATAAAAAACGCGACCTGCTGCTAAAGGTTTATGATAAAGAAACGTTTAACCAGATGCGGGTTTCGGTGATAGGGCAGCTTGCTAAAGATAGGGATAGTGCAGCTATTGCTTTATTTAAACGTGCCGCAACCGACAAAGATCACCTGGTACGCAGAGCGGTAATTGACGACCTGAGTGAATACCCGGAACAATTACTACCGGTATTGGAAAAGTTACTTACCGATAGCTCGTACGTAAATATTGAAAATGTATTGCGCAAACTGTGCCGTCAGTATCCGGATAAAAGGCAGGTTTATTTAGATGCTGTTAAGAACACCAGGGGTATTAATAACAATGTACGCATAGCCTGGCTGGAGATTAACTGTAAAGAAAATACCGATAACCCACAACTTTCAGCCTGGCGTAAAGAACTGGCGGGTTATACATCTAAGCGGTACGAGTTTCGTACCCGTAACAAAGCAGCAGAGGCAATTGAGCGGCTGAAGTACTGCGATGAAGACGTGATAAAAAACCTGTTTAATGCCTGCTTATCGGCTAACGGGCGGTTGGCTAATCCATCGTCGCGCGTGTTGAAAGCATTGCTTAAAGACCCGGCTAATTACGATACCGCCAAAGCTATTTACAACCTGAATGTTTGGAAAGACTGGCAACGTGTAATACTGGAGGCCCAGTTTAAGTAGCACAGCTTGGGCCGATAAAGTAATCAACACCCCCTTTACGGTTTAATTAGTACTTCTACCTTAGCGCGGTAAAGCCGGATGCATAATGTGTGTACACCGGTTTTATATAAACCAAACACCGCTCTATGCCTGCACATAAGTTTCAGAAGTTGATGGTTGCCAACCGTGGCGAAATAGCCATCCGTATATTACGCGCTGCTGCCGAACTTAAAATTAAAACCGTAGCTGTTTACACTTACGAAGACCGTTACTCGCTGCACCGCTACAAAGCAGATGAATCGTATCAGATAGGCCCTAATGGCGAACCGCTGAAACCATATCTTGATATTGAGGAGATAATTAAAGTAGCTAAACAGAATGGGGTAGATGCCATACATCCCGGGTATGGTTTTCTGTCGGAAAATGTGCAACTGGCCAAGCGCTGTGCAGAGGTGGGTATTACCTTTGTAGGCCCCCGGCCCGATGTAATGGAAAGGCTGGGCGATAAAGTAGCTGCTAAAAAAGTAGCGCGCGAGGTAAATGTGCCGCTGATACCCGATAGTAACATACGCTTGCTAAAGTTAAGCGATGCTATGGGCGAAGCAGAGCGGATTGGCTATCCGGTAATGTTGAAAGCTGCTGCCGGTGGTGGTGGCCGGGGTATGCGTGTAGTGCGTAACGAAGAGGAGATGAGTGTGGCCTTTACTGCTGCCCGTAATGAGGCCATGAAAGCGTTTGGTGATGATACTGTGTTTATAGAAAAATTTGTAGATGACCCGAAGCACATTGAAGTGCAGCTACTGGGTGATAACTACGGCAACATAGTACACCTGTACGAACGTGATTGCAGTGTGCAACGCCGTTTTCAGAAAGTGATAGAGGTGGCGCCCAGCATACTAAAAACCGAAACGCGCAACAAACTGTACGACTATGCACTTAGCATTGCCAACCACGTAAAGTATAACAATGCCGGTACGGTAGAGTTTCTGGTAGATAAGGATGAGAATATTTACTTTATAGAAGTTAACCCACGCATACAGGTAGAGCATACTATTACCGAAGAGATAACCGGTATTGATATTGTACGCTCGCAGATACTGATAGCCAGTGGTTGTGAGCTTACCCATGCGCAGATATTTCTTCACTCGCAGGCCGATGTAAAGTGTAATGGCTTTGCCATACAATGCCGTGTGACCACCGAAGACCCGGAGAATGATTTTAAACCCGACTACGGTACTATTGTTGCTTACCGCAATGCCGGTGGTTTTGGTATTCGTCTGGATGAAGGTAGCTCTTACCCCGGTGTAAAAATATCGCCGTTTTTCGATAGTATGCTGGTTAAGGTATCGGCGTGGAGCCGTACGCTTAAAGGTGCTACCAAACGTATGGACCGCACTTTGCAGGAGTTCCGCATACGCGGTGTAAAAACCAACATTCCGTTTTTGGTGAATGTAATGGAGAATGAGGAGTTTCAGAGCGGTAAAGCAACGGTTGGTTTTATAGCCAATAACTCACAACTATTGGTGCCCAAGTGGGGGCACGATAAAGACCGTGGTACCAAACTGGTTCGCTACCTGGCAGAGTTAAAGGTAAACGGCCATCCGGATATTAAATCGTTTAACCCTAATCATAAGTTCCGTACACCGGTGGTGCCTGTAGTGGCAGAAGGTGCTTACCCCAAAGGCAGTAAAGATTTGCTGAATGAACTGGGCCGCGAAGAGTTTGTTAAGCGCCTGAAAGCTGATAAGCGCATTCATTACACCGATACTACTTTCCGCGATGCACATCAATCGTTATTTGCTACACGCTTGCGTAACACCGATATGCTGACGGTAGCCCAGGGCTTTGCCAAAAATCATCCCGAAATATTTTCGATGGAGGTATGGGGCGGTGCTACCTTTGATGTGTGCATGCGCTTTTTACACGAAGACCCGTGGGAGCGCTTACGCTTATTGCGCACGGCTATACCTAATATATTGTTGCAAATGCTTTTTCGCGGTAGCAATGCAGTAGGTTACGCAGCCTACCCCGATAACCTGGTAGCTAAGTTTATTGAAAAGAGTGCCGAGAACGGTATTGATATCTTCCGCATTTTCGATTCGCTGAACTGGATAGAGGGGATGAAGATGAGTATTAAAACCGTACGCGAGCGTACCAACTCTATTGCCGAAGCCTGTATATGCTATACCGGCGATATACTGGATGAAAAGAAGAACAAAAAGTATAACCTTAACTATTACGTAGAACTTGCCAAACAACTGGAAGGAGAGGGGGCGCACATACTTTGTATAAAAGATATGGCCGGCTTGCTTAAACCTTATGCGGCGCAGGAGTTGATAGGAGCGTTGTCGAAGAATATTTCTATTCCTATTCATTTGCATACGCACGATACTTCATCGCTACAGGCGGCTACTTATTTAAAAGCGATAGAAGCCGGTGTGGATGTTATTGATGTAGCGTTAGCCTCTATGAGCGGGCTAACCAGCCAGCCTAACTTTAACTCGGTGGTGGCTATGATGAAAGGCCACGAGCGCGAGAACCCGGTTAACCTGAAATCGCTGAACGCTTACTCTAACTACTTTGAAGTAGTGCGCGAATACTATTATCCGTTTGAGAGCGAATTGAAAGCCGGCACTGCCGAGGTATACGAGCACGAGATACCAGGCGGGCAATACAGCAACCTGTTGCCACAGGCACGCTCGCTGGGGCTGGAAGATAAGTTTGAAACTATCAAACATAACTATGAAGTAGTAAACGAAATGTTTGGCGATGTAGTAAAGGTAACACCAAGCAGTAAAGTGGTAGGCGATATGGCTTTGTTTATGACATCGAATAACCTGACTCCGGAAGATGTAATGGCAAAAGGCGATACGCTTTCTTTTCCCGATTCGGTTAAGCAGTTGTTTCGCGGCGACCTGGGCCAGCCACATGGCGGTTTTCCTAAACAGTTGCAGAAGATAATTCTGAAAGATGAAATACCTTATACTGATAAGCCTAACAAACATTTAGGCCCTACTGATTTTGAGCGCGAGTTACAGGCGTTTCATAACAAGTACGATGATAAGCTTACTATTGAAGATTTTCTTTCGATGAAAATGTACCCCAAGGTGTTTGATGAGTTTTATCAGTTTCGCAAAAATTTCGGCGATATCTGGATGTTGCCTACTCCTTCGTTTTATTACCCCATGCAGCCTAACGAAGAGATTATTGTGGGCATAGAACCGGGCAAAAACCTGCTGATACGCTTTATGTATGTGGGCGAGCCCAACGAGGATGGTATGCGCGATGTGTTTTTTAAGATTAACGGGCAAACCCGTTCGGTGCAGGTGCGCGACCGTACTATTAAAGTACAAAAACTGGAGCATTACAAAGCAGCCGGCGATGGCGATATAGGGGCCCCGCTGCAAGGTAAACTGGTGAAGGTGTACGTGAACGAAGGCGATGCTGTAACCAAAAATCAGCCATTGTTTGTAATAGAGGCCATGAAGATGGAATCGACTATTGCCGCACCGGCGGCTGGTACTATTAAGCGCGTATATCTTAAAGAGGGTATTATGGTAGAGCAGGATGATTGTGTGGTGACATTAGTTTAGATATACACCTTGCTCAATATTTAGCTTGAATAACTATTCCGGCTGCTTGTAGTTTTTAACTACGGTGAATGTTGTAACGGCTTTTATTTTTCATGCACTACAGCATTTCTAATGTTTTAATCAAATACATGTATTGCTGGTGTTTTTAACAGAGTGCAGTATTAGAAGCCCGTTAGAATTCATCAGCCCCGGATTCTTTTTTTAGTTCTGCAATAAAAAATGTTGTAGAAATGTTTTTTTTTATTTCCTTTGGATAACACACTTGCAGTTACAAGCTGCAGACACACGGACACCGACGATAATTTATTTATTAGTAACAAACTTAACTGCTATGAAAAGTATTTACGCAGTAATCAATCGCGCATTTTGCTGTGGTTACACTACTCCATTTAATTTACTGGTATCATATAATAATAAAAGGCGGGTATTACTCGCCTTTGTTATTTGCGGCATGGTAGCCGGCATAGGTAACATTGCCCATGCGCAACAAACCGGCCAGGCCAAACTGGCAACAGAATTTGCCCCGGCAAAAGAAGGTACTTATCAGCTTATATTCAGCACGCGTGAGGCTAAGCCGAATATAAAGCTTAACGAATTTGAGTTGCAGGCTATTGAAAGGCTACGTAAAGACGACGAGATAGTGTATGCCCAGACTACCTACTCTGATGCCATAAAGGTGCGTATTATGCCACGCAACTTTATTAATAACCCTGCCTTTAAGCCACTGCCGCTTTATTATTTTAAAGATGAGCACCCTTACGAAGAGTATGCCCGTGCCCGTTATGTAGAATTGCAGTAATTCTGTGCTAATAAACTTAAGTAATCATCATTATATAATTTATAACCCATAAGTTATGAAAAGCCCTGTAAAATTTATTTTCTTCCTGTTATTTGCGGCTTTGTGTTTTGTGCAACAAACAGCACTGGCACAGGCCCCCGGTAACGACCTTATATGCAATGCCATATCGTTATCGGTAGGGGCAGGTTGTACGCAAGGCACCAACGTTAACGCCACATCTACCGGTAGCCCCGCCGCTGCCACTTGCTGGAACCCGGTGAATACCAGTAACGACGTGTGGTACTCATTTGTGGCCACATCTACTTATATGACTGTTAGTACCGACTTTTCGGGGTTAACGCTTAATAATACGCAGGTAGGGGTGTACAGTTCATCTACCAATAACTGTAACGGTACACTTACCCAGATAGCATGTGGCGAGAATACTGGTACCAACGTTACCAATAACTCTATAAACGATATTACCGTAATACCGGGTAATACCTATTTTATACGGGTAGATGGTAACGGTACTGCTACAGGTACTTTCTGTATAAATGTGGCCGATGCATACGTGCCGGGTTCTACCCCCTGCGAAGCACAACATATAACCCCTAACAACAGCCCCTGCACCTTGAATGGTTTTGGTGTGCCTGCGGGTGGTAACTATGTGTTTAACTCTACCAATCCCGCAGCAGCCTATGCGCAGTTGGGGGTAAACTACAGTGGCTGCGATAACGAAACTGCACAATATGGTGTATGGAACCAGTTTACTGCCACTACCACCAGTGTTACGCTTACCAACATGGAAAACGCTGCACGTGAGTACACACTTTTCTCTGGTCCGTGCGATAACCTGAACTGGATAAGCTGTACATCCGTGGCAGGTAACGGTACTACTACTTATAGTAATCTTACTATAGGAACAGAATATTATTTGCTTACAACTTTGGGTAATGGCGCTACTACCCAGAACTTTCAAACCGACCTTTGTATAAGCAGCACCACCGGTTGTACTGCACCTGCCAATGATGACTGTGCCGATGCGCAACCTATTACAGCCAACGTATTATATTATGTAAGCAGTCTTTGTGCTACTTCAGATGATCCACCAAATCTTTGTTCGGGTGGTATACAAAATAATATCTGGTTTACCTGGACTACACCTGCTAACTGGACCGGCCAGGCCTTTTTTCAGATTTTCTCGCAAAACTGCCGTGGTGGTGACCGTGCTACCGGTATGCAGTGTTCGGTATATGCTGCTGGTGTAACCTGTGGAGCTAACTCTACCAACTGTGTTACTATATCTAACACCGGTGTAGATAACAACATCAATACCGTATGGACACCGGTGCCCGGTGCTACTTACCTAATACAATATGATGGTAACGGTGGCGAAGTATGTGAGATGAATTTCCAGATTACCAATACCGTATCTCCTGTAGTGGTAACTGTAAATTCGCCAACTATTTGTCAGGGCGATTCGGTAGTGCTTACTGCTACCAGTAATGCAACTGGTTACCTGTGGTCAACCGGCCAAACAGGTAGTTCAATAACCGTAAGCCCGTCGTCAACCACTACCTATTCAGTTTCGGCCACAGCGGGCGGTACCGGTTCGGCAATTTCTACGGTTACAGTTAATCCTATACCGGCTGCACCTACCGCAGGCAGCAATAGCCCTATTTGCGAAGGCGCTACCTTAAACCTGACCGCCAGTGCCATAGCCAACGCTACCTATAACTGGACCGGCCCTAACGGTTTTACATCAACTTTGCAAAATCCATCTATACCAGCGGCTACAACTGCTGCTGCCGGTACATATGAAGTTACAGCTACTGTACTTAACTGTACCAGTGCACCTGCTACTACTACGGTAGTGGTAAACCCGGTACCTGCTGCGCCGGTAGTTTCCAGCACCAGCCCTGTATGTGCCGGTACTACTATACAGCTAACAGCCGATAGTATTGCTGGTGCCAGCTATAGCTGGACAGGCCCTGGAGGATTTACTTCATCATTGCAAAATCCAACTATACCTAATGCATCTAACGCCAATGCTGGTACTTACTCATTAACAGTTAGCGTGCTTGGTTGTGTTAGCCCGGCTGCCACTACCACAGTGGTGCTTAGTCCGGTACCGGCAGCACCGGTACCCGGCAGCAACAGCCCGGTATGCGTGGGTGGTATTATCAACCTGTTTGTAAATACCATAGCCGGTGCTACTTACAGCTGGACCGGCCCTAACGGCTTTACCTCATCGCAACAAAATCCTTCTATATCTAACGCCGACTCATCGATGGCGGGTATATATGAAGTAGTAGCTAATATATCGGGTTGTAACAGTGCTGTGGGTTCTACTACGGTTATCATCAACCCAATACCTGATGCACCAGTGTTATCGAGCAACAGCCCGATATGCGAAGGCGATACACTTCAGTTATCGGCTCAATCATCGTTAGGTGGTACTTATAGCTGGACCGGCCCTAACGGCTATACCTCTAACGTACAAAACCCTGTTATACTGAATGCAGCGGTAACATTGGGTGGTATTTATGAAGCTACTGTAACCTCTGGTGGTTGCCAGAGCCCGCCAGCCTCTATATTTGTGGTAATAAATAAAATACCTACCCCGACTATAGCCAGCAACAGCCCCATATGCGAAGGCGCTACCCTTAGCTTTACCTCTACTACTTTCGGCAATGCTACTTATAGCTGGACAGGCCCTAACGGTTTTAGCTCTACGCTTCAAAACCCAACTATACCTAATGCAACTACTGCTGCAACCGGTACCTATACGTTGTTTGTAGTAGCCGATGGTTGTGAGGCTGACAGCGCAGTATCATTATCTGTAGTGGTGAACCCAACTGCTGCACCGGTGGCTACCAACAACGGCCCGTTGTGCTCAGGCGCTACATTACAGTTAACAGCCTCTACCGTACCGGGTGCTACCTATGTTTGGAGCGGCCCCAACGGTTATACCTCTAACCTGCAAAACCCAACTATACCTGGTGCCACTACCGGCGAGTCGGGTGTTTACTCGGTAGTAGCTAATGTAAGCGGTTGCAATAGCAGCACGCCGGGTACTACTACTGTTGTTATCAATCCAATACCAACTATTACCGCTGCCAGCAACAGCCCGCTTTGCGAGGGTGCTACCTTAAACCTTACTGCCAGTACTTTTGCCGGCGCTACCTATAGCTGGACCGGCCCTGGTGGTTTTACCTCTACACAACAGAACCCATCTATAACAGGTATAACAGTAGCTAACGCCGGTACTTATTCGGTAGTGGCAACTGCATCGGGTTGCAGTAGTTCATCGCCGGCAAGCACCAGTGTAACGATTAATGTAACACCAGCTACGCCAACAGCCAGCAGCAACAGCCCGCTGTGCGAAGGTGCTACCCTGGTGCTTACAGCCAGCACTATACCGGGCGCCACTTATTTGTGGACCGGCCCTAACGGTTTTACATCTACCGATCAGAACCCAACCATAAACATTGTAACATTGGCTAACGCCGGTGTGTACTCGGTACGTGCGGTTATAGATGCCTGTAACAGTGCGATTGCTACTACCAACGTAATTGTACGTCCGGTACCGGCATCGCCATTGGCTTCTAGCAACAGCCCGGTATGTGTAGGCCAGCCAATTAACCTTACGGCTACTACTGTGCCGGGTGCCACTTATACCTGGACCGGCCCTAACGGCTACTCTTCTTCACTACAAAATCCATCTATACCGGTTGCCGCAGAGGCAGATTCAGGATTGTATTCTGTAGCGGCAACCATAAGCGGTTGTACCAGCCCGGTAGCTTCTACCACAGTAGTAGTAGTACCACTGCCACCGGCCCCGGTAGCAGGCAGTAACAGCCCGGTTTGTTTAGGCGATACCTTATTCCTTACCGCATCGTTTATACCGGGTGCCACTTATCTGTGGACTGACCCTATCGGCTTTACATCTACCGAGCAAAATCCGGTAGTGCCTAATGTAACACTACTTGCCGCAGCAACCTATACAGTTGTAGCTACCGTAAACGGCTGTACCGGCCCGGGCAGTCAGGTTACTGTAGTAGTGGTACAGCGCCCGGCTGCTACCTTTACCAGCAACACACCGGCCTGTTTGGGTACACCGGTTAACTTTACCAATACCGGCAGCACCGGTAACGGATTTACTTATTCGTGGGATTTTGGCCCGGATGCAACACCTACCACCTCTACACTTGAAAACCCGACAGGCATAGTATATGCAACAGCGGGAACTAAAACTGTAATATTTACGGTAGATAATGGTTCGTGCGCTACTACCGATACTCAAACCATTACCATAACCGGTGTGCCGTTTGCCGATTTTAGTAACGACGGCCCAGCCTGTGCAGCACCGGGTGTAATAAACTTTACCGATGCCAGCACCGGTAATATAACTTCATGGTTCTGGGATTTTGGCCCAGATGCCGTACCAGCTACATCTACCTCTGCCGGACCAGTAGCTGTTACCTTTAATACCAATGGTACTAAAATGGTAATGCTTACTGTAAGCGGTGGTGGTTGTACCAACACTACTACCAAAACTGTTGACGTGGGTGTAGTGGGTGCTGACTTTACATCATCGGTACCGCAGAACGGTGCAAACGGATGTTTAGGCCAGGCGGTTAACTTCTATAACATCGGTTCTTCGGGTAGCGGTGCCACGCACTTCTGGAACTTTGGTGCAGGTGCTACACCGGCCACTTCTACCGATGAGAACCCTACCAATATTATATATGCCAGCACCGGTGCTAAAATTGTAACCCACACCGTTTCGGTTGGTGCCTGCGGCCTCGATTCGACCGTGCAGCATATTATAACCATTAACCCTATACCAACTACCTCGTTTACCACTACAGCACCTGTATGTGCCAATGTAGCGGTTGACTTTACCAACACCGGCAGCACCGGGGTTAACTATTCTTATTTCTGGGATTTTGGTGCAGGCGCATCGCCTTCTACTTCGGTAGCCGAAAGCCCACAGGGTGTAACCTATAGCTCGTCGGGTACCAAAACAGTTACCTTAACTATTACCAACGAGTTTTACTGTGTGGTATCTGCTACGCAGAATATTACCATATTCTCTACACCTACGGCTTCGTTCTCTACCAATGCGCCTACGTGTACTTTGCTACCGGTTAACTTTACCAATACCGGTACTACAACCGGTGTAACCTGGGCATGGGATTTTGGTGCAGATGCATTGCCGGTAAACTCTACCGACCAGAACCCTACCGGTGTTACATACGCTGTACCGGGCATTAAACCAATAACACTTACCACTACCGATATTAACTCGGGCTGTTCGAATACCTATAGCCAGTCTATTACAATAAACCAAAGCCCGTATGCATCGTTTACCAGCAATGCACCACAGTGTGGCAATGTGCCGTTTAACTTTACCAATACCGGCAGCACCGGTGGTAGCTGGGCATACACCTGGAATTTTGGCGCAGGCGCCAGCCCGGCCATATCATCGGCAGAAAACCCGATAGGCGTATTATACAGCACACCGGGTACCAAAACTGTAACTCTTACAGTATCGGGCCAGGGCTGTACACAAACCAGCACCCAGAGTATAGTAGTAGATGAAGCACCTGTGGCCAGCTTTAACAGCACGGCCCCTACCTGTACGGGATTGAATGTTGACTTTACCAATACCGGTACTACCACCGGTGTAAGCTATGCTTGGGATTTTGGTGCAGGTGCTACACCTGCCACCAGCACCGATGCTAACCCTACCGGTGTGGTGTATAGCACCGCCGGCAGCAAAGTGGTTACATTAACGGTAACCAACACCACTACCGGTTGCAGCGATGTAGCAACAGCATCTTTCAATATCAACCAGAGCCCGGTAGCCAGCTTTACCTCAACTGCACCGCAGTGTGCTACCTCGGCTATAGATTTTACCAATACAGGCAGCACCGGTAGCAACTGGGCTTACTCGTGGAGCTTTGGCGTAGGTGCAGTACCGGCTACTTCTACTGCCGAGAACCCTACCAGCATACAATACAGCAGCTCGGGTACCAAAACAGTTACACTAACCGTAACCGGTGGTGGCTGTACCCAAACAGCAACCCAAAGCATTGTAATAAGTGCTACGCCTACAGTAGGTATTTATACCAATGCACCACAGTGTACCGGTGTGCCGGTTAACTTTGCCAACACCGGCAGCAGCACTAACGTAACCTGGGAGTGGGATTTTGGTTCGGGTGCTACACCTGCGGTTTCTAACGATCAGTTTCCACAGAACATAGTGTACTCTACAGCCGGATTTAAGGGTGTATCGCTTACTATAACCGATACCACCAGCGGCTGCTCGGTAACCGAAATTATTCCTATTACCATTTATCAATCGCCTACCGCCTCGTTTACCTCTACTGCGCCGCAGTGTACTACCGTTGGTATAGATTTTACCAATACCGGTAGCACCGGCAGTAACTGGGCATATTCATGGACCTTTGGCCCCGGCTCTATACCGGCTTCATCTACTGCCGAAAATCCGGTGGGTGTTGCTTATGTAACAGCCGGTACCAAAACGGTTACGTTTACAATAGCTGACCAGAACTGTACCAGCACAGCTACGCAAAACATTACTATAGATGTAACCCCAACCGGTGGCATAGCCACTACGGCGCCACAGTGTACCGGTGTGCCGGTTAACTTTAGCAATACCGGTACCTCTACCGGTGTGATATGGTCGTGGGATTTTGGTGGTGGTTCTTCGCCATCGGCATCAACCGACCAGAACCCGCAGGGTGTGGTATATAACACCGCCGGTGTGAAGAGCGTATCGTTAATAGTAACTGATACCCTTACCGGTTGCTCGGTACAATCTACCGTTATCATTAATATCTACCAGTCGCCGGTAGCATCATTTACTACTACTGCGCCACAGTGTTCTACCGTGGGTATAGATTTTACCAATACCGGCACTACCGGTGCTAACTGGTTCTATGCCTGGAACTTTGGCCAGGATGCTATCCCATCGTTCTCATCGGCCGAAAACCCTACGGGTGTGCGTTACGGTACATCGGGCACCAAAACGGTTACCTTTACGGTATCTGACCAGAATTGCAGCAGCTCATCTACCCAAAGCATAGTGATAAACGCTACACCAAGTGTGTCGTTTACATCGAACGCACCACGCTGTACCGGCCTGGCTGTTGACTTTACCAATTTTGGCACTACTAACAATGTAGTGTGGGACTGGAACTTAGGTGCAGATGCTACACCGGCTACCAGCACCGACCAGAACGCTACCGGTGTGGTTTACGCTACCGGTGGTACCAAAGTGGTTACCCTTACTGCTACCGATACCACATCGGGTTGTGCGGTTACGGCTACCAACACCATAACTATACACCAAACACCTACGGCCAGCTTTACATCTAACTCGCCGCAGTGTTCTACAGCGCCGTTCAACTTTACCAATACCGGTAGTACGGGCAGCAACTGGTCGTACTCGTGGAACCTGGGTGCAGGTGCCAACCCACCGGTATCGGCAGCCGAAAGCCCAAGTGGTGTGTTGTACACCACCAGCGGTGTAAAAACAGTAACATTTACCGTAGCCGACCAGTACTGTACACAAACCAGCACGCAACAGGTAACGGTTCTATCTACACCGGTATCGGCCTTTACATCTACAGCGCCTGAGTGTACCGGCCTGCCTATAGACTTTACCAACCAGGGTACTACCACCGGTGTAACCTGGGCATGGAACTTTGGTAATGGTGCTACACCAGCTACCAGTACCGATGCCAGCCCTACCGGCGTGGTGTATGCCACACCGGGCACCAAAACGGTTACCCTTACTACCAGCGATGTTAACTCGGGTTGCTCGGTTACTACCAGCACTACCATTAACATACGCCAGACACCAACAGCCAGCTTTACATCTAACGCACCGCAGTGTGCCAATGTGGCTATAGACTTTACCAATACCGGCAGCAACGGTGCCAACTGGCAATATGCCTGGAACTTTGGCGTAGGTGCCTCGCCGGGTACTTCTACCGCGCAGAACCCTACCGGTATAGTGTATAGCTCATCGGGTACCAAAACGGTAACGTTTACGGTATCTGACCAGAACTGTACGCAAACTGTTACGCAGAACATTACCATCAGCGAAACACCGGTGGCTAACTTTACCTCTACTGCTCCACAGTGCACCGGCCTGCCGGTTAACTTTAATAACCTGGGTACTTCGGCTGGTGTAAGCTGGGCGTGGAACTTTGGTACCGGTGCATCGCCGGCTACCGAGATAGTAGAAAACCCAAGTGGTGTTATTTACCAAACGGCTGGTATTAAAAATGTAGTGTTTACTATTACCAATGTAAACACCAACTGTTCGGTAACTGCCAGCTCTAACATTGTTATTTACCAGACACCTACGGCTGCGTTCTCATCTACCGCACCGCAGTGTGCCAACAGGCCGGTGGTATTTACCAATACCGGTACCAGTGGCAGTAACTGGACTTACAACTGGGATTTTGGTACCGATGCTACGCCGGCTACAGCACTGGCCGAAAACCCGAATGGTGTAGTTTATACTTCATCGGGTAGCAAAACAGTAACGTTTACTATATCGGATGCTAACTGTACCAACACCACTACGCAAACAATATCGGTTAGTCCGCTGCCATACGCCGAAGCCGGAGCCGATACTACTATTTGTGCAAACCGCAGTGTACGCCTGGGTGGCGATTCGGCTACAGCAGGTGCTACCTACAACTGGTTCCCATCTAACACGCTGGATAACCCGTACACCGCTAACCCACTTGCCAGCCCAACAGCCTCGGTAACTACCTACAGCGTAACGGTTACAGCACCGGGCAGTGGTTGTATAAATACCGACTTTGTAACTATTACCATGCTGGCTCCGCTAAGTGCCAATGCAGGTCCGGATGTGGACATATGCCTGAACGACAGCGTGCAGATAGGTGCCGGTTTAATTGAGGGCCAGTTTTACCAGTGGACACCGGCTGAAGGCCTGAGCAACCCAAGCGCCAGCAACCCGGTAGCAAACCCACGCACCACTACTACTTATACCCTTGTAGTAACCGATACCGTTGGCTGCGATGCTATAACCGATAACGTAACCGTAACGGTATATGCCCTGCCTACTGCCAATGCCGGACCGGATGACAGTATTAATACCGGTGGCTCGGTACAACTGGTAGGTACCGGTGGGGTTCAGTATTTCTGGACACCTGCTGCGGGATTGAGCAATGCTAACCTGTACAACCCAGTTGCCAGCCCCGATTCTACTACCAATTATGTGTTGACCGTAACCGACCTGTTTGGTTGCGTGAACACTGATACCGTGCGCATAACCGTAATTGGTTACGAGAAACCATGGTGGATACCATCGGCATTTACACCAGATGGCAACGGCCACAACGATATATTGTATGTGAGGGGAGGAGGTTTTGTAACCTTTGAGTTTTCGATATACAACCGCTATGGCGAGTTGCTGTTCCTGAGCAAGGATATAAACAAAGGATGGGATGGCCTGAGCATGACCAGCGGCGATATACCACCCGATGCGTATGTGTACCGGCTTATAGGTGTGCTGAACGACGGCACCAAGGTAGATGAGAAAGGCCTGGTTAATCTTGTTAAATAATAATACCATATCACATTCATAAAATAGATTAAAGCAAATTGTATGAAATCAATATTTAAAATATCGATGTGTGTATTGGTAGGAATATCGACAGCCTTTAGCACACATGCACAGGATACCCGCCCCTCGCAGCCGTTGGCCAACCAACTGCTGGTAAACCCGGCCATGATGGGGCTTACCAACGATTTTAGGGTGACACTTAACTACCGTAACCAATGGGCCAGTATAGATAAGGGCTACTCTACGTATGCGGTATCGCTCATCCACCCGCTGTTTTTAAATGCCAAAGGCGATACCAGCGGCAAAGAGCCCGGAAGATCGCGGCTTGACTTTGGTGTGAATGTGATAGATGATAAGTCGGGCGGCTTTAACCGCATAAGCGCTACGCTATCTATTGGTTATGGCCTTAAACTGAATGCCACCAACTCGTTACACGCTGCGCTTACGGTTGGTTACATAAACTACCAGCTTAATGCACTTGACCAGACCTTTGATGAGCAATACATCAGCGGTACGTTCAATGTATCGAACCCAACCGGCGAGAGCCTGCGCTTACAAAAAGGTGCGCCTGATGTAGGCTTAGGATTTATGTGGCGCTATGCACCCGAGAACAACAAGTTTCAGGTATTTGCCGGTTTGGCGGGCTACCACGTTAACCAGCCTAACATGACGCTGATAAACGGCCGTGGTACGCTGCCTGCACGTTTCAACTTTCAGGCAGGTGCCAAGGTAATAGGTGCTAAAATGGATTTTACCCCGGTAGTTATTTATAACCTGCAGGGGCCATTTAAGCAGTTTATAGGTGGCTTGCTGTTTGCCTATAAGTTTGAAGCTAAGGGCAAACTGGTGTTGGGTACCTGGTTTAAAGAGCGCGATGCTATAACTGCGCAGTTGGGTTACGAGCACAAAATTTTCTTTTTAAACTATAGCTACGATTTTGGTATATCGCGTTTGGCGCGTACTACACGCGGCCTGATGACCCATGAGGTTAGCCTGGGCTTTAAGATAATAGATGTGGGTGCCAAGAAGGGTATAAAGACACCTAACTTTTTATAGGCTGTTTACCGCATACGAAAAGGGCACCCCACAGGGTGCCCTTTTTTGTTTGGCAATGCAAGCTGATTTTATATAGTATATTTTAATTACGTATCTTGCGGATATGGTTAGGTTTGTAAGCTGCTTGCTATTGTTGTTGGCCGGGTTGGGGGTAAATGCCCAGTTATGGAATAAGACCTACATAGAAGACAGGCCTGTGTTATTGTTTAGTAGCGTTGTGAGTGATGATAGTAGTTATTGGGTTACAGGTGTTACCATGGACAAAGGAGAATTTACAAACTATGATAGAGCTTTTGTCGGCAAGTTGAATAATTATGGAGAGTTTGACTACTACCGAAGTATTCAGGATTCGGTAGTTAAAATATATGCCTCTTATTTTAACGCAATGCTTCAAGATAGTAGAGGTGATTTTGTTTTTGCCGGATATTCTGGCGACTCTCTAGCTAAATTGTTGTTTGTAAAATATTATAAGGCGCAGGATTCAATAGCTAAATATGAGTATAGTATACCGAATAGTTCGGTGTTTCAGGGCCGATGTATGATACAGCATACTGATGGTTTTTACTATATAGCCGGAGCAAGAACAGATGCATCGAGTAATGATGTTAATGTAGTATTGCTCAAAGTAGATTCAAATGGAAACCGTCAATGGTTACAGCTTTATAACCAGCCCCAGGTTAATTATGCCCAAAGTATAATTAGCCTGAAGAACGGAAATTTAATGCTTGGGGCGTTTAGCAGCAATTCGAACTTAACTAACAGCAATACCTCGCTCATAGAAATAGATACAGCAGGTCTTATCGTTCGGCAATGGTTAGATACGGGTAATAACACTTACGCAGCAGAGGGGCTGAAGCAGACTCCGGATGGTGGGTTTATTTATGGGGGCCAAAAGAAAGCCATCATCAGTGGAGGGGTAGTCTATTTTCATGGCTCTGTTGTAAAACTTGATAGCTTGTTTAATAAACAATGGAGTTACATAGGGGGAAGTTATAATGATATGACCGGCATTTATGATGTAGAACAACTATCAGACGGTAGCTTTATAGGTTGTGGCAATAAACCTTTTTACGGAACAGACCAAAGTATTGTGAGTGGCTGGATTATAAAATTTAGTGCCCAAGGCGATATAATTTGGAGTAATGTATATAGAGGGATCCATGAATCAGGAACTAAAAACTACTTAACCGATATTGACATACTACCAGACGAGAGTCTAATAGCCGTGGGCCAATGCCAAAACCCGGGAGAGACCCCGCCGCAGGTGGGCTGGTTTTTAAAATTGGATAGTAATGGGTGTGAGATAGAGAATTGTTTGGTTGGGATAAGCCCCCAGACCTCCGCCACAGGCGAAGACTTAAACAGCCAACTACAGGTTTGGCCTAATCCGTTTAATACAGACCTCACCCTAACCCTCTCCGGAGGAGAGGGGATAATATCAACAGCCACGTTTACTATCACCACTATTACCGGTCAGGTGGTGTACCAACAAACTGAGACCAACCTTGCCCGTGGCTACACCAAAACGCTTGATTTAAGCTACCTGCCCAACGGGGTTTATTTTGTAGAGGTAAGCACCGCAGCTGGTAAGGCGGTTAAGCGGGTGGTGAAGGAGTGATGTTTGCATTTTTGTTCCGCGGGGTATCTGAAGCCGGGTCTTGCAAAGCTTTAAATTGCTTTATTACGGTATAGTCATGGCATCACTTTGGTCATGCTCAACCCTTGCTTAGTCGTGCCATGATGGTGTTGCGTATAAGTAGCAGGAACCGATTTTTTACTTTGAAGTGATACTTCGGAACACTCGAAAAACAGGCTATCGTTCATTGCGACGGGGTAATCTCTGTTTTTAACGTATTTGCGATAGCAACGGTATGGTACATTATCTTCTTATTCCTTTTTTTAGAAAAAAGGAATCAAAAAATCGTCTGCTCAATGGCTCCGCCTGAGCAGACCAGCCTGGCTCGCCGATATAGTAAGTTTCTCCATGCCATATTGTTGGGATAATGTAGGTGCCGGTAGAAGGCATCGGTAGGTTAAGCGGGTGTGTAGGCGAGTGTGTATGTACTGTTCCGTAACTATGGCACGGTAAGCTACTATGTGTGTTATGCTACCCATATTTGGTGCCTAACGGCACCTTAATCCCGTAGGGATTGGATATGGGTAGTATGTGTATAGTATATGTATTTGCACCCCGTAGCGGGTGCCACCTTTATGTTCCCGTAAGGTAGTGATAATGATAATTACCACACACCCCTGCAAAATTTTCGGAGCAAAATTTTGCTTTCCCCTCTCCAGAGGGGAGTTAACAGCCGGCAGCCGTAGCCGGTGGTGATGGCGTAGTTGATTGATAATTTTATATACTGTATTTTAATTACGTATCTTGCAGGTATGAGAGGTGGGTTAACCTGTTTATTGCTGGTGTGGTTTTTGCTGAGCGGCAGTGCGCAATACCAGTTTGTAAAGAAATGGGATAAACGTTATGGTGGAGTGGGGCGAGATATTTTTAAAATGATTGAGCAAACCCCAGATGGCGGTTATATTTTGGGTGGAGAATCGGAATCTGCAAACACAGGCGATAAGAGCCAGACCAGTTGGGGGTATGTAGATTTTTGGATTGTAAAGCTTGATTCGTCTGGTAATAAAATTTGGGATAAAAGATTTGGAGGAGATAACATGGACAATTTTGCCGCCTTAGCTCAAGCGCAAGACGGTGGCTATTTGATAGGTGGAACTTCCAGTTCACAAATAAGCGGAGACAAAACAGAATGGCGACAGGGGCTAAATGACTTTTGGGTAATTAAAATTGATTCGGCAGGCCTGAAAGAATGGGATAAACAGTATGGGGGAAGTAGAGGGGAACTTTTAACCTGTTTAAAAAAAACATCAGATGGTGGGTTTGTTTTAGGGGGAGGGACCGGGTCACCGTTGGGCGGAAATATTACAGTGCCTAATTGGGATACTACTTTACAAACTGCTGATTATTGGTTAGTAAAAATTGACTCAGCAGGCAATAAATTATGGGACAAACGGTATGGAGGAAAGAAAAATGATTTATTGAAGTCTATATATCAAACGGCAGATAGCGGTTTTATTTTAGGTGGCATTTCTGCTTCAGGAGTTAGTGGCGATAAAACCCAATTTAATTGGAGTGTTTGGTTTGATATTTGGATTGTGAAAATAGATGCAACTGGTACCAAACAGTGGGATAAAAGATTTGGAACTTCAAATGTAGATGAGTTTATTAAAGTAATACCTACTAAAGATTATGGATATATTTTAATAGCAAATTCATCTGCCGGAATAAATGGTGACAAGACTGATACAAGTAAAGGAAGAGAAGATTATTGGGTTATAAAAATGGATTCACTTGGAAATAAGCAATGGGATAAAACGTATGGTTCAATAGATAAAGAAGAGGTGTTTAATATAGTACAAACATTGGATGGCGGTTATTTGATTTCTGGTGATTCGTATTCGCCTATTGGTGGGGATAAAACAGAAGATAATCTTGGTTATGAACAAATATGGTTGGTGAAAATAGACTCAGCAGGTGGGATTATATGGGATAAAACAATTCCAACGGCTGGACATGATGAGGCGGCCCATGCATTCGAAACAACAGATGGTTCTATTGTTGTTGCAGAGTTTACGAATGGGGGGATAGGTGGAGAAAAAAGCCAAGCATGTTGGGATACTTTTAATTTGTTGGAAACCATAGGGGATTACTGGATTCTTAAATTCTGTATGGAGGAGTATAACAGCGTATACCACGGACAACAGACCACCGATAACAGCCAACTACAGGTTTGGCCTAATCCGTTTAATACAGACCTCTCCCTAGCCCTCTCCGAAGGAGAGGGGATAGTACCAACAGCCACGTTTACTATCACCACTGTTACCGGCCAGATAGTGTACCAACAAACTGAGACTAACCTTGCCCGTGGCTACACCAAAATGCTTGACCTGAGTTACATGCCCAATGGGGTTTATTTTGTAGAGGTAAGCACCGAACAGGGTAAGGTAGTTAAGCGGGTGGTGAAGGAGTGAAAATAGCCGGCAGGTGTTCGGTTTACAGCAGGCCAATAATGCAGGCAAATCGAATTGATTTGTAATAAATTATTGTTTATTAGTTGTTTATGTGAATTTTTTAAAGTTATACTTGATGTATTTTTATTTGCCTGATTATCAATTTTTTATAAGCCATGAATAAGGTGGGTTAACATTATTTTTTGGTAAATAACTAATAGTGAGTTGGTTAAATGGTGGGTGGGTTAACATTTTTCGGCCTTTGGGCTTGTTGAGTTATGTACAACAAAAAAAGGGCACCACAAGGTGCCCTTTTTTTATGTTATGTAGTAGTAGATTACTCGGCATAAACCGATACCGGTACGGTATGCAGCCAGCCAAAT
>CAYREY010000038.1:30156-45668 GCA_964423405.1 uncultured Chitinophaga sp.
AGTAGTAGATTACTCGGCATAAACCGATACCGGTACGGTATGCAGCCAGCCAAATACGTCTTCGGCTTTACCCGATTTGATAGAGGTTAAGCGCTGTTTAAGTTTGTTCGATATCTCACGTGCTTCTAGCGGAGGCAGTTCGTAGTTCTCGCCTTTGTAGTGGAACTCGCCAATGTGCGATAGTACGGCAGCCGTACCCGAGCCGAACATATCTTCCAGTTTGCCCTCGTGGTAGGCGTTTATAATTTCATCTACCGATATGTCGCGCTCTTGCACTACGTAGCCTTCGTTTTCGGCCAGGCGTATAATACTGTCGCGGGTAATACCATCAAGTATAGTACCCTGATCGAGCGCCGGGGTAATAATCACACCATCTATAATGGCAAATATGTTCATGGTGCCAATCTCCTGCAGGTAGCGGTGGTGGATACCGTCCAGCCATAGTATCTGGTCGTAACCCATGCGCTGAATTTCGCGGGCGGGCATCATGGCCGCACCGTAGTTACCGGCGCATTTGGCATAGCCTACGCCACCGGGGAAAGCACGTACATATTTATCGTGAATATATACCTTAACCGGGCGGCTGTAGTAAGCGCCTACGGGGCTGGTAAAAATGCAGAAACGGAAATGCTCGGCTGGTTTGATACCCACAAACTCTTCGGTGGCAAACATATACGGACGTATATATAGCGATGAGTTAGGCGTGTTAGGTATCCATTTGCTATCGATGCTGATAAGCTTATCCATAGCGGTTACAAACAGTTCTTCCGGTACTTCGGGCATGGCCATTCTATCGGCCGATATATTGAAGCGGTTAACGTTTTTACCGGGGCGGAAAATGATAGGGTTACCATCGGGGTCCTTTTCAGCCTTTATACCTTCAAAAATGGCTTGTCCGTAGTGTAGTGCCGAAAGGGCCGGGTGAATGGTAAAGTTGCCAAAAGGAACAATACGGCAGTCGTGCCAGGCGCCGTCGTAATAGTCGGCAATAAACATATGGTCGGAGAAGTGGCGTCCAAAAGGCAGGTTGTTAAAATCAATCTCGCCAATGCGCGACGCCTTAACTTTTTCTACAGTTATTTTGTATCCCATATGCTGTGTTTTTAAGTGTGTATCGTTGCGAACAAAAATAGAATAACTTTCTGTTTCGCCTTTTTTACAACGGGTTATTTTTGAACAATTAATTAGCTTACCAACTATGCTTCAACTTACAAGCCCCGGGCTGATTTTTGCCCGGAAAACCGTAATAAAAACACCATCCGGTGTAGAAAACACACCGAACCTCGTGGGGATACAGGGAAATGACGCTTCTGAAACAATTATATTGTTTAACAATGAGGCTGAAGAATTGTTAAAAGGCGATGAGCGTACGCAGCTGATGAAAATTGTAAATGCCTGCAAGCTTAAAGAAGAAAATGTGCTGCTGGTTAATGCTGCCTATGCCAAAGGTGTATCGGTAGATTGGCTGCGCAAAAAGTACCCGGTTAAAAAACTGATTGTTTTCGGCGATTTTGAAATAAGCCGTAACCTGAAACTGAAAAAGCACTGGGCCTATACTATAGATGGTTTGCAGATAGTAAAAACAGAACCCATTAACCGCCTGTTTAAAAGCGATAACGATAAAAAGGCATTGTGGATGGAATTGAAGAAAATGTATGGAGTATAAAAAGCAAGGCCGGAGTACTACTCCGGCCTTGCTTTTTTAGGGGCTAGCTATACTTTGTAGCTAACCTCTTTGGCAGCCGCTACAACTTTGGCTACGCTTGGCAGGTAGGCCTCTACCAGGTTAGGGGCATAATGCATGCTGGCATCGGCGCCGCACACCCGGCGAACGGGCGCATCTAAATAATCGAAGGCATAGCGCTGTACCTGGAAAGCAATTTCAGATGCTACCGAAGTAAACGGCCAGCTTTCGTCAATCACTATCAGGCGGTTGGTTTTCTTAACCGAGTTGATGATGGTTTCAATATCCAGCGGGCGAATGGTGCGCAGGTCTATCACCTCGGCGCTTACGCCTTCTTTCTCCAACTCTTCGGCAGCTTTAAGGGCCACCTTCATCATTTTGTTATAGCTAACCAGGGTAACATCGGTACCCTCGCGTTTTACATCGCACTTGCCAATAGGTATCAGGTACTCGTCATCGGGTATTTCGCCCATATCGCTGTACATTACTTCGCTTTCGAAGAAGATAACCGGGTCGTTATCGCGTATGGCAGATTTAAGCAGGCCTTTGGCATCGTAGGCGTTAGATACCGATACTACTTTAAGGCCGGGTACCGAGGCCATCATATTGGTTAGCTGCTGCGAGTGGGTGGCGCCCAACTGGCCCGCCGAGCCCTGTGGCCCACGGAAAACAATAGGGCAGCTAAACATACCGGCACTAAGTGGCAGTATTTTGGCGGCACCGTTTATTATCTGGTCAAAGGCCAGTATGGCAAAGTTCCAGGTCATAAACTCAACTATAGGGCGGGTGCCGTTCATGGCAGCGCCTACGGCTATGCCGGCAAAGCCCAGTTCGGCTATGGGCGTATCTATTACCCGTTTAGGGCCAAACTCGGCCAGCATGCCCTGGCTTACTTTATAGGCCCCATCGTATTCGGCTACTTCTTCGCCCATTAAAAACACAGCCGGGTCGCGGCGCATTTCTTCACTCATGGCTTCGCGCAAGGCTTCGCGTATTCTTACTTTTCTCATGCAGTTTTTCTGTTTGAACCAAACAAAAATAAAAAAGGCCGGCAAAAGCCGACCTCTCTTGTTTTGCGAAATGCTGAATATCAACATTTCTTGTTTTTATGGGTGGCCAATGGGGTTCGAACCCACGACCCACGGAACCACAATCCGTTACTCTAACCAGCTGAGCTATGGCCACCAGATAAAAGGGACGCAAAAATAATTATCTGCTGCAAATTTCAAACAAAAAGAACGAAAAGTGAAAACCATAGTTTTAATACCTGTTAACCGGAAGGACTTGGGCTATAAATAATTAGGTTTATTTTGGCGCAAAAGCCAGCACCGGTGTTTACGTTATCCAGCCTGTCATCCTTACAGTTGTTTCAGTTAATGCGTTATGGGGCTTTTGTGCTTGTTGGGGTACTATATGCCAAACTTAACCTGCCTACAGCCGATATAGGCCACTTTGAAACTTTTTTGCTGATAAGCGGCATGGTTAGTTTTTTTTGGGTGAGCGGCCTTATAAACACCATGCTTTCGGTGTATCCTAAAAAGAGTGACACCGATAAAAAGGTGTTGCTGTTTAATACGTTTGTAGCGTTAGGTGTATTGAGTGTACTGGCCGCTGGCGTATTGTTACTTTTTTCGGCTAACCTGTTATCGTTTCTGGATAAGAAAGGAGAGGGGCGGTTGATCGGCCTATCGGTGTTATACCTGTTGTTGAGTAACCCTGCGTTTATTTCGGAGTATATATTGTTTTTAGATAACCGGCGAAGCGGGGTGGTGATATACGGAGCGGCAGTATCTGTGCTAACTATTGCGGCGGCGGTACTGCCGGTGGCACTTAACTACCCTGTAGAGTATGCTATGTACTGGCTGATTGCAACAGCACTGCTAAAGCTGTTGTTTGCCTTGTATCTGCTGGGTAAATTCGCTATCTTTACATTCGATTTTAAGGTACAACTTACCGCTGTGCGGCTATCTACGCCGGTTGTACTATCACTTTTCGTAAGCGGCTCGGCAGAATATATTGATGGCTTGATTGTAAAGTCTAAATTCGATGATCTTTTTTTTGCGGTTTACAGGTACGGTGCCAAAGAGTTGCCGGTACTACTGATAATAGCCAATACCTTTAGTACGGCCATGATACCGGCCATTGCAGCCAACATGAACGAGGGGCTGGCTGAGCTAAAACGGAAATCGACCCGGTTAATGCATGTGTTCTTTCCATTAACCATGCTGTTGCTATTGATAAGTCCGTTACTATACCGGTATGTTTTTAACGAAAACTTTGTTTATAGCGCCATTATCTTCAATATTTACCTGTTATTGGCTATTCCGCGGGTGTTATTTCCACAAACTGTGCTTACAGGCTTGCAGCACAACCGGTATTTATTGGTGTCGTCGCTGTTAGAAATTGCAATAAACGTATCGCTTAGCTTGTTTTTAGCAGAAAAAATAGGCTTACCCGGTATTGCCGTGGGCACTTTTGTAGCTTATTTGTTCGATAAAGTATTTTTAATAGCGGTTGCCAGGTTTGTTTATGGCATTAAGCCATCAGCTTATATAAATCTGGTTCCGTTTTTTGTTTATAGTGCACTCACTTTCATTGCTTTTGCGCTTGGCTATTATCTTTTTAGCCATCAGTTCTGGGGTTTTTAGTTTGGTTTTGCCGCACTAAGCAAAATCTAATTTACAAGGCAGGGATTTACAGGCGGACTGAGGGCATAAAAACAGGCCATTTTTTACAAGTTAAGAGCCCCCGAAAAATTGTTACATGTTGTGGTGGTAAATGTGTGCCTTGTATGCCACACTTTGGGGGCTGTTTTATGCTTAAAATTGATTTAAGTAATTGATAATGAATTATTTGTGTGGACAAGTGTTTCTTTGTCACAAACACGTGAAACCTTTTCATAAATGGTGCCGTAAAGTCAGATATAACACGAGTTGCCATGAGAAAAATATCTACACTTTTTGCGGTTTTGATGATAGTAGCGGGAGCCAATGCAAAGACCTACACGCTGGGTTCAGGTAAATGGTCGGACGTAGCTGTTTGGAATGGTCAATACATTGGTAATACAATAGGTGCCGAAGATGTAGTGATAGTAACCGGTCAGCTAACCCTTACCACCAATATAGTAGTAGAAGGTACATTACAGGTAGAGAAAGGTGCCGGCCTGGTAGGTATGCAGGAGCTGGTAGTAACCCGCAATGGTAAGTTTGTAAACAATGGTAACACTGTAGCTAAACGTATTATTAACGAAGGACAGATAAGCAATAACCTGATAATGGAGGCTATTTACGATATAGACAACAAAGGCGCTATAGACAACAATAACAACATGGTTGCCGGTAACAACTTTTACAATTATGGTGGCAATGCAGCCGGTAACGGTGGTGCTTACTTTGTAAACAACAACATCTCTAACTCACCATCGGCTAAGTTTGGTAATGATGTTCGTGTGTTCTACGGCAACGCGATAGAAAACAGCGCTAAAGCTACACTGGCTACAGCCCTTAACTTAAACGCTACGCTGAATGCAAACTCTGTAGTGTTGAGTGTTACTAACCCTACCAAAGTAAACGTTACTATGTTCAGCATAGAGAAAAGCACCGATGGCCAGAACTTTACTCTGATTGAAATGATATCTAACGTTAGCAATACAGAAGTAGCCATGACATATACCGATAACAATGTAAACAGTAACCTTACGTACTACCGCGTAAAAGCAATAACCAGCAATGGTACCGAAACCATGCTGCCGGTAGCAACAGTTAAGGCCATATAAATTTTTGCCAGCCATTTTAGTAAGCGGTCCTTAGTGGCCGCTTTTTCTTTTTACAATACTGTTAAAACTGATTAAGTCGGCCCGGGGTGTAGTTTTATACATTCAGGCTGGCTTATTTGTTGATATTACCTTTACCAGACTAACGCATTTTATTTTCAATTTGCTTACTGTGAAGTCAACACTACAACCGGCCCTGTCTCTACCTGTTATGGAACATTTTTATACCATACAGGGCGAGGGTTTTTATCAGGGCAAGGCCGCCTACTTTGTTCGCTTAGCAGGTTGCGATGTGGGCTGCCCCTGGTGCGACGTAAAGGAAAGCTGGGAAACCGATAAGCACCCGGTGATGACTATTGAAGAGATTGCTGCGGCTATAGAGGCTTCCGGTAGCCGTATATGTGTAGTAACCGGCGGCGAACCCTTAATGCACAATCTGGATGAGTTAACCCGCGTTATCAGAAGCAGGCAGATACGGACCCATATTGAAACCAGCGGCGCATACCCCTTAACCGGGCAGTGGGACTGGATATGTGTATCGCCTAAACGGTTTAAACTACCACTAAAAGAAATGCTGGCAGTAGCCAACGAATTGAAAGTAGTAGTAGCCCATCGCAACGATTTACGCTGGGCAGAGCAGAACGCCAAAGATGTAAATAGTAACTGCCACTTGTTTTTACAGCCGGAGTGGGATGAAGCTGAAGAGATATTGCCGTTGATGATAGACTATGTAAAGAACAATCAGCAGTGGGAAATATCGCTGCAGATACACAAATACCTGAATGTACCATAACCACCACCAATTATAATGAGATACATGTTTAAGCCCCTGTTATGTTTTGTAATGTTGTTGCCTGTTTTTACTGGTGTAGCTCAAATAACCACTAAAGAAACAGCCAAAGGTAAAGCACTGGAGTATTACACCATGGGCGATAACGATATTGCCTATCAGCATTTTGCAGCGGCCGATTCGTTTTTGCATTTGGCCGTTAAAGAGAAAGATAACTTTATAGATGCCTGGATTTTGATTGGCCAGCTAAACTCGCAGGCAATGCGTAATTATCCCGAAGCTGTACAGGCCTATAATAAGGTTAAGCTGCTTAAAGCCGATTACATGGTGGATGTTGATTATAACCTGGGTGTATGTTACATGAACCTGGGCGAATATGATAAAGCCAAAGCAGCGTTAAATACTTACCTGGCATTGCCAAAGCTACCGGCTTCATCGCGGATGTTATCGGAAAAGATGGTGAAGGATTGTGATTTTGCTGTAAAAGCCATGCAACACCCGGTAGATTTTAAGCCTGTAAACCTGGGCAGCGGGGTAAACACAGAGGCAGATGAAAGTATGCCTTCGCTTACGGTTGATGGTAAACATCTGTACTTTACAAGACACTTTGGTGATGGTATGTACCAGGATGAAGATATTTTTATGAGCATAAATACCTCTGCCGGTTTTGCAGCAGCCACCAGTATTGGTTCAGCTATCAACACCGAGCGATATGTGGAGGGGGCACAAAGTATTTCGCCAAATGGTAAGTATCTTTTTTTTACAAGCGCAGAGCGCCCCGATGGGATAGGCCGTGCCGATATTTACATGGCACGTAAGGTAGGTGACCAATGGGAGCGAAGCAACAATATTGGCTCACCTATCAATACACCAGGTTACGAAACACAACCCTGTATAAGTGCTAACGGTAGAGAGTTGTACTATGCGGGTATACGTGCCGGCGGTAAGGGGGGCACCGATATATGGGTAAGCCGACTGAACGATAATGGTACCTGGAGCCAGCCTGTTAGTGTGGGCGATAATATCAATACCATGTATGATGAGATGCGCCCGTTTATCCATCCCGATGGTAATACGCTTTACTTCAGTTCGCGTGGCCATGCCGGCATGGGTAATTTTGATGTGTATATGAGTAAGCGACAGGCCGATGGAACCTGGGGCGTACCGGTTAATTTGGGTTACCCCATTAATACAGCCGGAGAAGAGCTGGGCATATTTGTAACTGCCGATGGCTGCAAGGCATACTACGCCAGCGAGCAAAAAGACAGTAAGGGCCAGATGGATATTTACAGTTTTGATATGCCGGGAGAGGTGAGGCCTGCTTATACATCGTACATAAAAGGCATAGTTTACGAAAGCGGTAACCGCGAACCCGTACAAGCCAATATACAGGTGTACGACCTGGAAACAGGTAAGCTATATGCTACCTTCAGTACCGATAAGGTAAATGGTAATTTTCTTTCATCGTTACCCGCAGGCAAAAACTACGCAGTAGAAGTACAGAAAGATGGCTATCTGTTCTGGTCGCATAATGTATCGCTTAAAGATGTAAAAGAAGGTACGCCGGTAGAGGTGAACATTCCACTAAGCCGCATAAAAGTTGGTGAAACTATTGTGCTGAATAATATATTTTACGAGAGCGATAAGTACGATTTAAAAGATGAATCGAATGCTGAGCTTGAAGTGGTGGTTAAGATGCTGGAGAAAAACCCATCGTTAAAAGTTGAAATTGGCGGCCACACCGATAACACCGGCAGCGAGGAAAAGAATCGTACATTATCTGAAAACAGGGCAAAAAGTGTTTACGATTATCTGGTAAGCCGCAATATTAACGCAGATAGAGTTAGCTATAAAGGGTACGCTTCATCTAAGCCGGTTGCAACTAATGATACCGCTGAAGGTAAGGCAAAAAACCGCCGTACCGAACTGGTTGTTACTGCTATTTAAACAGGTTAAGCTGTTGGTATATATTACATTTACCAACAATCGGGCCGCAGGGCTGGTACATTGCGTTTTGTTTTATGCTTGTAAATCATATTTTTGGTAAAATTTAATGCCCCGTGTCTAATCAGGTAAAAGTAGGTATCTTCTCTACAGTTTCGGTTGTAATTTTTGTATTGGGCTTTTACTTTTTAAAAGGCACCAACCTGTTTGTGCGTAAAAACGTTTACTACGCTGTTTACGACAGGGTAGATGGTCTTTACAAGTCAAACCCAATTGATATTAATGGTTTCCCTGTGGGTAAGGTGGGCGATATGGAGCGCGACCCGCTTACAGGTAAAATAGTAGTAGAACTGGACCTGGATAAAAACATTCAGATACCTAAAAGCGATAGTACCCGTGCGGATCTGGTTTCTACCGATTTTTTAGGCAGCAAAAAAGTTCGTCTTGTTTTTGGTAGTTCTTCTACTTTTTATGAAGAAGGCGATACTATTAATACCTTTTTTAAACAGGATTTGACTGAGCAGATAGGTGCGCAGATTGACCCAATAATGGGCGATGTACGCCACATGCTGCCACAGTTAGATACGACCATTACAGGCATTAAGCTGCTGTTTGATGAGCGTAACCCTAAAGGTATTTATACTACGCTGGATGGCATAAACACCGCAATTGCACAGATAAACGTAATACTTGCCCAAAACCAGCAAACACTTAAATTAACCCTTAATAACCTGCAAAGTATTACCGGTAATATTGAGAAGAATAACGATGCCATTACCGCTATTTTAAAGAATGCCGAAAACGTAACCGACTCTTTGCAACAGGCTAACCTAAAGCAGACAGTATCTAACCTTAACAATGCCATATCGCAGTTAAACGGTGTGCTTAAGGATGTGAATGAAGGTAAAGGTACCCTGGGTAAAATTGTAAAAGACGATGAGCTTTATACTAAGGTTGATACAGCTGTAAACAACCTGAATGTGTTGCTTAAAGATGTTAAGGCCCGCCCATACCGCTATATCAGTATAAATGTTTTTGGTGCTAAAAAAGCCGAAGAGCGCCGGGCCCAAAAGTACGATGAGTCGGGTAAGTAGTTTTGGCGGTAGTTTATCTTCATAATACATACTTCATACAAATTCACAGCGTTATTGGGGTAATTTTTACCATTACTAGTTTACCTTTTTTTCATTTTTGTTGCTGTGAAACTATCAGGCATTTTTTTTTACCATACCAGAAACTCACGACTTAGAATAGCTGTACTATGGCTGCTTATGTTGGTTGGTGTTCCTATGGTTGCTACAGCGCAATCATCTGTGGCTGCTGTGCCTGCCGAAAATACCGGCGAAAAGAAGGAGGTAGAGATATTAAATGCCGACTACCTGAAAATGACAGAGGTAGCTGGTAAAAAGTACACCAGTCTGGTAGGCAACGTTGCGCTTAAGCAGGATGGGGTATTAATGTGGTGCGATAGTGCCATACTGGATAAAGAAACCAACTCGGTAGATGCATACGGCCGCGTACATATACAGCAGGATACTATTAATGCCTACTCTCAAACCCTGCACCACGATGGTAATCAGAAATTCTCTCGCTTAAGTGGAAACGCCCGGCTAACCGACGGGCAGATGATATTATACACCAACGAGCTTTTTTATGACGTTGCCAATAAAAAGAGCTACTACCTTACAGGGGGCAGGGTTTTAAAAGACTCAACGGTTATTACAAGCCAAAAGGGGTATTACTACAGCAGCACCCGCGAGGTGTATTTTAATCAGAACGTAGAGATGCGTGACCCTAACTACAACCTGAACAGCGATACGCTTAAATACCATGTAGAGACTAAAATTTCTACTTTTTTCGGTAACACAGAGATATATAATACCGACAGCAAAATTTATTGCAACAATGGCTGGTACGATAGCCAGCGCAATGTATCGGCATTTGGTAAAAATACGGTGGTGGTAAACCCACCACAGCGTATAGTAGGCGATAGCCTGTATTACGAACGCTACCGCGGCTTTGGTAAGGCTATCGGTTACTTTACCTGGGTAGATAGCACAATGGATGTTGAAATACGCGGGCAGTATGCCGAGTTTGTTGACTCTATGCAGTATATAATGGCTACCCAAAAACCATTAATGATTTATAAAATGGATAAGGATTCGCTGTTTTTAGTAGCCGACACGCTTAAAAGTATTAATCAATCTAACACAGATAGTACCAAGAATTTTTACGCCTACCACAAAGTACGCATGTTTATGAAACAGATGCAGGGTGTATGCGATTCTATGTTTTACTCGTTTGTCGATTCTACCTTCCGGATGTTTTATAAACCGGTAGTATGGAGCGAGAACATACAAATGAGCGGTGATACCATCTACCTGCAAACACGTAACAAGAAAGCCGATAAACTGAGTATCTACAAATCAGCTTTTATTGTTTCTCCCAGCAACAATAAGTATTACGACCAGGTGAAGGGCATCAACATATTCGGCTACTTTGTAGATAATGAGTTACACCACATGGATGTGAAAGGGAATGGCGAAAGCCTGTATTTTGGTAAAGATGAGAAGGATAAATACATTGGCAATAACAAGGCTGTCTGCCGCGATATAACCATGTATTTCCGCGATAAGAAGATTGATAAAATCGTTTTTATAGATAAACCCGATGCGGTGTTTACACCTCTCAAACTGCTTAAAAAAGGAGAGGACTTTGAACTAAAGGGGTTTAAGTGGGAGATTGACCGCAAACCTAAATCGAGAGAGGAATTAATGATGCAGTAATAAAATAAGAAAAGGCCCCGTAAGGGGCCTTTTCTTATTTAGGTAACTCTGGCTGCCTTGCCGGTTGCCCGAATAAAGGTACCGGAATAGGAGGGTTATCGTTTTCGTTAATAGCAAAGTTAAACACCTTCTCTTTCCATTGCCAGTGGTCTTTCTGCCACTCAAAACCCTCATAAGTGCCATCGGGCACGTATGTAAATGTTGCTCCGCGGGCTTTAGGGTTCATAGGTGCTACGTGGTCAAATACTATCATCTGCATTTTCTTATCGTAGTTTAGCACAGTAGGCGCACTCCACTTATATTCTATAAAAAAGCGGGTCAGGGTATCCAGCTTTTTTAGTGCCAGCGAGTCATCGTATTTGAAATGGAAAAGAGGGGCACCAAACTTCGGGTTACCGCTTTTATCAAAGGTTAGTACATCTATAATTTTGCGCCTTGTAATGCGGTCGGCCGCTTCGTAGCCAAAAGTAGTGTAGTATGTTTTATTGCCTGCAGTGTGCTGTATAATATTGTAGTATAACTGCCCCCACCAGTTATTATGCCCCAGCACCTGTTGAGTGCCGTGGCTTAAGGTGTCGCCGGCGTCGTACAGTGGAAATATCTTCATAGTTTTCAAGCGCATTTGTATTACCCCGTAATAGCGTATTTCGGGCATGTTGTAGGTGGTATCACGTCCGGTTTTAGATTTGGCTGCAGGTACTTTTACCGGAACCGTAAAATACAATTGCCAGGTTAATATCCTGAACGAACTATCGGGCGGGTAAACCTGCGAAACCGTATGCAGCGAATCGAAAGCGTAGTAGAACGAGTTGTTGAATTTAAGCGCGCTCACCAGTTTGGGTATAAACTGGTAACAGGCTTTTTTACGCACCTCTAAAAACGTATCGGCAACAAACAAATCCGATAGGTTTTGCAATGTATCTTCAAGCAGTTTCAGCTTTTGCAGGTCGGCTTTTGCTATTACCGGTGTGTTTATAGGTTTTTCGGTAGTTTTTCCGGTAGCCGGTTTTTGCCCAACGCATGCAGCGGCAAACAGCATGTAACTTAAAAGCAGTAGGGTATTTTTCATTTAATAAAAAACGGAGAGGTATTAAGGTTTATTGCGCCAAAGGTAGCAGTAAAAACAAAACCCTGCATCTACAGGCAGGGTTTTACATTTCTTTTGTTTAAAAATCCCAGACGTGGCTTCTTCTGCCGTTTACATAATCTTTCATTCTAATCCAGAAAGCCAGAATCATGTAAATAATAACCGGCGAACCTATGGTAAGGCAACTGGCATAAATAAAAAACAGACGTATGTTTTTGGCGGGCATTTTCAGCCTTTCACCTATGCGCTCACATACACCGTAAACATGTGACTCAACTAAAAATTTCAGGGAATCAATCTGCATGTTAGTTGTATTTTACCCGAAGATAAGAAAATACTATTTCCCGCATTATTAAAACTCGTACCGCTTGTATGGTATGTTCATTCGTGCACCTATACTGAATATAAATGTAGAGGTACTTACAATTGGATTGTTAATTGACTTTGCTGTTGTTTTACTACGGGCCAGCAACTCCAGATCGAAATAAATGTTATGCCATGCCTGATAGCTGGCCAATAACTGAAAATAATTGATACTGCCTTTGGCTCCCTGCCCAACTTTATTGCCAAAATCCTGCGACACCAGACTGCCACCCTGGCCGGTACCCTGAAATATATCGCCACCAAAATTGCTAAGAATGCCTAGGTTAAGGGTGTCGTTACCTACCCGCGCATAAATATACTTGGCATTAAACGATAACCTTGGTATAGGTTGATAGCGCAGGTTTAGTACAAACTCGTAAAAATTTGCACCCAGCGGGTGTGCTAAAGGCTGGTTGTAATGGGTGAAGTTGGTCTGGTCGTTGTGTGTATAGGTAAACGGGCGCACATAGTTAAACTCTGCCTGTGCATCCAGGTTCGGTACTATATCTATATACTTTATACCCACTTGCACGGCCCATTTGTTTGCCCACCAGCCATTACCCTTAAAAAAATTCTTTACGTTCAACTCATCAAACAAAAACTGGCCGTATATAGATAAGTGGTTAATGAAATTCATTTTATAGTCGCCGCCTATCATCACGTTATCGGGGCTACCCAGCGCATGTTCTACCGAGCGGTAAAAAATGATAGGGTTCAGGTACTGCAACTCAAAGTGGTTACTGCGCTGCATGATAACCGATTCGAACAAGCCCAGGTTAAGCCAGTGTGTTGGCTGCATGCTTAAATGGTGCACGGCCATATACTTTTTAGGTAACAACCGGTCCGATCCCCTTACATACTGGCTGGTTAACTCGGCAATTATGCTCTGGTATTTAAACCGCCAGATATCAATATCTGTTTTAAGAAACAGGTAAGGCGCCGAAAAGTCGCTCAGGAAAAGTGAACGTTGTCCGTTGCCAATAAAAAATTTATCGCGGCCAAACGATATGTTGATATGCTTCAGCAAATGCACATTTACGTAACCCCTTGCATCGAAATAATCTATCCCATCCTTAAACTTAAATAGGTTAGATGAGTAGTCTTTCCAGTAAGCCTGCCCCGGTACATAGCTATACTGGTTATAGGGGGTAGCAGCTACTTTTTGTGCTATGTATTTAGGTGGCCTTGCCGAGCTACCCAGTACATTAAAGTAGAAACTGAATACCTTTTTAATATTACCTCTCACCTCCAGGCCCACTACCCGCTGAAAAATAAACCGGCCATTATCTGTTTCGCCACCCACTTTTACATCAATCACAGGGTTGAAACGAAGGTCAAATACCCCGCGTTTTTTAGAGGTAACATGCAAAAAACTGGCTGGCTCGCGGTAAAACTTCCACAACGGTTTACGCGTTTTGCTGATGATGCTGTCGGTCCATTCAGCATTATCATCTATCAGGTATTGTAACTGAAACTGCTGGCTTTTATTAAAACGAAGGTTAGATAACAATAAAGTCTCCGCAACTTTGGCTGCATCGCCGCGGTAGTAGGGCTTATCGGCTGTATGCTGTATGGGTATAATTTTACTGTACTTAATATCCAGGCGGTCAAGGTAGGTATGAGCATCGGAGTTAAGTGGTACAAAGGTGCCCTGGGCAAAAACAGAAAATGACAACGCTGCCAGTACAAATGCAAGTAAGGTTCTCTGCATATTCAAATATTGCCTGAATGATTATATGTGCCAAACGTAGCTAATTTTGTTCGCCCTGCAAACCGGCTATTAACACTACTATTTACAAGTGCCTATTTAGGTGCTTTTTTTAGTAGTAGGGGAATAAGTCCGCCCAATGTAATAAGTACCAGCCCCGCTACCAGGCACCATTTCAGGCTGGTAAAAAACGATGCTACCCTAATCTCGTTATCGGTAAGGTGTGGGTATTTAAGCAGCAGGTTGGCTATGCTTATATTTTCAAGATAATCTACCGGCACTATTACCAGCGGAAACAAATGCAGGCTACCGGTATCTATACCTTTCCTCTTCAGGTTTTTAAATATGAGCGAGGTTATTATCAAAAAAAGAAACGTATAAGCCAGCGGGTAAAGCGTATCGGCTATCAGGCCAAACTTAACAGCATAGGCGCGGGCTTCGGTGCCATACAGCTCTATTATCTGCCGGGCTTTGGCTGGCGTATAATTAAATTGCAGGTCCAGTATTTCTACCTGTTGCCCTGCTTTGGCAGCAAATGTTTTGGCACCGGTGGGCATAACGTAAGCTCCAAATACAAGGTACACGGCTATGGCTGCCAATAGTGTTTTTACATTTGCTATGCGGTAAAACCAACCCGATACTTTTGCTAACATGCGAACAAGTTAATTAAAAAATCTGTTAAGTATTGCGGTGGCGTAGTAAGGTGTTTGTAAGGGCTGCGACCAACCTAAAAACAAAAGCAATGAAACAAGCCGCGTTAATTTTATTTTGCAGCGTACTGATGCTAAACTCGTGCGCACAGAAAACTAACCAGCAACCAGTAAAACCAACTAGTATGAACAACGAAACAAACGATACCGGCAAGGTAGTTAAAACAGAAGCAGAATGGAAACAGGTACTAACACCCGAGCAGTTTTACATACTGCGCGAAAAAGGCACCGAGCGCCCATTTACCGGTAAGCTATTACACAATACCGAAACCGGTGTATACACCTGCGCCGCCTGCGGCAACGAGCTTTTTACCAGCGATATGAAATTTGATTCGCACTGCGGCTGGCCAAGTTTTGACCGCGAAATTGCCGGAGGAAAAATAAATACCCACACCGATACCTCGCATGGTATGGTGCGTACCGAAATTACCTGTGCCCGCTGCGGAGGCCACCTGGGCCACTTATTTGATGATGGGCCTACCGAAACCGGTATGCGCTATTGCGTTAACTCAGTATCTATCGGTTTTTCGCCCAAAAAATAACTTTGTTAATACCCTTGCTTGCTAACTAATTGGTTTTTAGTTGCTTGTAAATTTCAATGTTAACACCCCTACCACTGTTTTGTTAACCCTGTTGTTTTTTTAACGGGGTTGATATGTATATTAAAT
>CAYREY010000039.1:0-43955 GCA_964423405.1 uncultured Chitinophaga sp.
GGCTGGTTACTGTTCATTACTCAGAGGTTTTTACAAACGTAAACTTTGTGCTACCGTATATTACTGAAACCCATCAATAGAAAAGATGACGAAAATCAGGCTACAGCCACTAAACCGGTATACAAAAGGATTTAGTACCGTTTATCGGATAAAGTAAAGTTACCTCAATAACTGATATGGCCGGTTTTATTTGTGCTGTTGCCCGATAGACCGTGCAATACGGTATTTATGGTAAGTGTAGCGGGCGGCATAGCTGGCAAGTATTAGTCCTGTGTAGCCATCGAGGCAATTACGGCGTACTATGTACCACCCACTGGGCATAGGCCCCAACCGGATTAGCAAATATTGATTTGTTTAACTAATGTAGCTATAAGCTACTAGCTTGCCGGAGTGGGGGCATTAAAATAAGAAAAGCCGTAAATTATGACAATACACAAAAATGAAATCAAAATTGCATTTGAACGTATTATGGAAAAGCTAGAATACGAAGGTATTGAACAAATTGAAATTAATACCGATTGGTATAGGTTTATTCCAGCTGATGAGTGGAAGGATTTTACCAAAGACGTTGTAGAAGTAGGATCGCTAAATGATGACGCAGAGTCTCTAAAATTAATGATAAATGACAAAAATAGGCAATGTACATATGTCGATTTCGATAGATTAGCTAGTATACTAAGAGCTATAAGCCAAGAAATGAATCCTCCAAGTACTTGAAATTCCCCTTTCAGCCGTTGTTTGTGTTTAGCTTCATTAATAAATGTACATAGCAGCGTCACCAACTCCACTGGGCGTAGGCTGTGCCTACGTGCAATAATAACATAGCTTTTAGCTATATTATTAGCCCCCATCGGGGTCTCTGAAGCAAAGCCTGAGCTAGTCAGGACCCCGATGTCAATAAAATATACTTGTTATATATTCACAGCAGGGTCCCGCCTCGTTTATTTTTTTAGCGGAGACCCCGCTGGAATGGATTATGCAAATACCAGTAATTAAATGCTAACTGTCGATTTAATCTACGGTAATATTTATTATCTCCTCCTTGTCTTTAACTGGAATAGATTTAAGTTCAACATCGCTTATCACTCTAAATGTAGCAGCATCACTCATAAAATACCCCATATCGAAAGGTCGCCTGTAAATATCAAAGGTTTTTTGAATTTCCAAAATATTTCTACTCTGAAAATAAAACTGAAACACATCTTGAAACAGCAACTTACTTTTTGACTCATCTTCAAAAATATCTATTTGTATAAAGTACTCGCCATCAGAATATTTACTAAGATTATTATTACAAAAAGCTAAGACCTCACCAAAGACAGAATCACTTAGGTAATTACAACCAATTCTTGTATCCACAGGAGTCCATACCGTTGTACCTGGAGGAGGGATAATAGTTGTTTTAATTGAAGTACTAATATCTGGTATAGCAGGTATAACTACTGGGGCTTTAAAGTTTTCATACCTAGCAATATTTAGTTTAGACTTATATTCTTCGAATTTTTCATCTCGTCTGGGAAAAAAAACAATATTAGCTAACTGTTTAGTATTCTTTGGGACATCTAAACTAAAATATTTATACTCGTTATCAGTACCGATTGTATACTTTGCAAAATATTTTCTTTTGACATCTCTATTTCTGGAAACTATTTTACAGTCAACTTTAAAAATTTTTCCATCAGCATTACCTACGTTATTCACTCCAATACTTAACATAGGAAATAATTCACCATAATCATGCTGAAAAGTAATTGATGGATAAACTTCAAATTTATAATCTGCCTTGTCAAAGTACTCTTTCTTAATTATGGGGAAAAAGGCATTAAAAAGACCTAATACAAGTGCAGCAATACTGATAATAAGAGTTATTTTCTTCATTCTATTTTCGTCCATATACTATTAACTTTTCACTGTAAATATGAATAAAAATTCGTTTTTCAATACCCATTTATCCACAAGTGTCCCGCTGTTCCGATTATTCTGCCCCACTGGGCGTAGGCTGTGCCTACGTCCAATAAGAACATATCTTTTAGCTATATTGTATTGCAAAATTAGCATATAAGCAATACCTGCAAAATAATGGAGCCGCATGGTTTATATCCTGCCCCCTTGGCACCTCCGTTAAAAAAGTAGCGGCTATTGCTGCTTTTTAAGCTGGCGGGCAATACGGTACTTGTGGTAGGTATAGCGCAGGGCAAAGTTTGCTAATATAAAACCGGTGTAGCCATCTTTATAGTTGCCGCGCACTATGTACCATTTAAACCAGGCACCTATAGGGCTAAACAGTAATTGCAGCAAGCCGGTACTTTTACCGCTCTCCAGCACATCTTCGGCGCGCAGGCGGCTGTATAGCTGTAGCTTGCTTTCCAGTTCGGCGCGTGTTTCAAACGTGTAATGCAACAAGGGGGCTTCT
Source organism: uncultured Chitinophaga sp. (assembly GCA_964423405.1). Lineage (GTDB taxonomy): Bacteria > Bacteroidota > Bacteroidia > Chitinophagales > LD1 > Bog-950. The sequence continues at coordinate 2,414 of CAYREY010000039.1, forward strand.
ATAACACCCAGCGTATCGTAACCATGTGCGGTTTCGTGGCTGCGGGTGCTGCGCTGGTCAAACACTACTTTGTTTTTGTTCAGTAGCCTTATAGGGTAATCGGGACTGGGCACAGGTATTAAACCATGTACCCACTTACCCAGCACATTCCAGCGGCGTTGTATTTTGTAAGCATCGTACTTAAAGCCCTCTGCCTTTAGCTGCTGTAGCTCTGTTATCAATTCATCGGAGGGTATTTCGTCGCTATCTATAGCCAGTACCCATTGGTTGGTGCAACAGTTGTGGGCAAACTGGCGCTGCTCTCTAAAGTTATCGAGCGGGCGGTGAAAAATGCGGCAGTTAAAGCTACGGGCAATAGCCAGGGTGTTATCGGTGCTGCCGCTATCTACTATTACTATTTCATCGGCAAACAGGCGGCACCTTGCCAAAATATCGGGCAGGTATTTGGGGCTGTTGCAGGTAAGTATGTAAACCGATAGCTGTTGCACACACAACAATACTAATTTGCCGGCATTACAATACTGCCGGTACAACTTACTAAATAAAAGAGCCGGCCATTAACTGCCAGTACAGATTAAACAACTTAGCCAGATATATTTTACAGAACATGATATGTAGTACCTGTTAAAGCATAACCTGAAAAAAAGCAAGGGCTTATTTGAGTAAGCTAAAAAGTTGTTACACAAAGCAACAGGGTTATTACCATAGCATTTGTGCAATAAGGAGTTACACAAGCGCCCTGCCCGGTATTTACCGGGCTTTATGACACCCCCAAAAAGAAACAAAACAACTGATTTTCAGCACATTAAACAAAAGCAAACCCAATAAGCAACCATTAGGGTATTGACAAAATCTATATAGTGCAATAAATTGATGAACGCCTTGATAATGTGCAGGTAAAAAGCAGTAATACAGGGTATGGAATGTTTTTTTAAATTTACGTGATAACGCTTGCAAAACCCTGATGCTTACAATACTAAGCATGTGCCGGCAAAACGTATTCGCATAAATACTGAGCTATATATAACTTAAGTACTACCTCCTGAAAAATATGAAAAAAACAGCTACGCTACACCCGCAGCGCAGTACCACCAATGTACCGGGCATTTACAGCAGGCTAATTTCGCATTTACTAAAAAACCTGTTAGTAGTATGTTTGGCACTGCCCATGTGGGCTTCGTCGCAGGGCCATGTTTACCTGTTCGATAACAACTTTAACTCGTCTAATGGAGGGCCTCCTCTTACTGAGATATTTGATTGCGGTGCTACCAACGGTTCGTTTGGAAATGTAACAACTGTTGATTCATCGGGGGTATGCTTAAACTTTAATGCCTTTTGTTTTAATTATGGTGGTGGATTGCAATATCCGAACGGCGGCGGCTACATAGGCAATACCTATACCATTAACATGTATGTGCGTTTTGACAACATAGCCTCGTGGACACGCTTGATTGATTTCAGAAATGCCACAAACGATGGAGGCTTTTATCTGTTTGGAGGCTGTTTAAATTTTATACCATTTCCACAAGCCTTGGGCCCATGTCCTGCATTTCAGCCCAATACATTTTACCTGATTACCATTATCAGAAATGCGGTAACATACGATGTAACTATTTATGTAAACGGTGTATTGTTTGCCACAACTAACGATGGAAACGGTTTTTGGATAAAACCTGCAAATGTTATCAACTTTTTCCGCGATGATGCACAGGCTCCCTGTGAGGCCAATCCAGGATGCATTGCTTACCTATCATTAAGCCCTACAATAGCTACAGCTACAGAAATAGCTACGCTTTGGGCAAATATGCCAACTATTGTTCAGGCTACGTTAAGTACGCCCCCAAATGTAAGTATTACCCCAGTCAGCGGTACAGTTAACTGTGCTACCCCCAATATAACCTTGAATGCTACCGGTGGTGGCACCTATAGTTGGAGCGGGGGACAGACCACCAACTCAATTGTAGTAGATACGGCCAATACCTATCGGGTAACAGTAACAGATATATTCGGGTGTACCGCTGTGGCGTCTTCATCCATTAATAAAGATATTACACCGCCCATAGCAAGTATAAGCCCATCACCGGGCACACTTACCTGCGCTGCTACCAGCGTTACGTTAACAGCCAGCGGAGGAGCCAGCTATAACTGGGGTAGTGGTGTAACCACGGCATCAAGAGCCATAAATGCCATTGGCAACTATACGGTTACTGTAACCGGGGCCAACGGCTGCACGGCTACAGCTACGGCATCCGTAACTCAGAATATTACCCCACCTACGGCTACGGTAAGCCCCAGCACAGCAAGCATTACCTGCGCAACAACCACAGCTACACTTACAGCAAGTGGCGGCACCAGTTACAACTGGGCAGGTGGTATTTCCACAGCTGCCAATACGGTAAACGCCCCCAATACCTACACGGTTACGGTAACCGGTAGTAACGGTTGTACAGCTACAGCTTCTTCTACGGTATCGCAAAATATTACACCACCTGCAGCAGTTATAAACCCATCCAGTGCTACGCTTACCTGTGCTACCACCAGCACTTCGCTTACAGCCAGTGGTGGAGCCAGCTATAACTGGGGTGGTGGCGTTACAACTGCCGCCAACACGGTTAGCACACCTAACACCTACACCGTAACAGTTACAGGTGCCAATGGTTGTACTGCCACGGCATCGGCCAATGTTACGCAAAACACTACGCCACCGGTGGCTACAGTAAGCCCTGCTACTGCTACCCTAACGTGCGGCTCGGCAACTACTACACTAACCGCCAGCGGCGGCGGCACGTACGATTGGGGTGGTGGTATTACCACGGCTACTAACAACATAAGCACCGCCAATACGTATACTGTAACGGTAACCGGCACCAACGGTTGTACTGCCACAGCATCGGCAGTAGTAAACCAAAACATAAATGCACCGGTAGCATCAGTAAGCCCGGTTTCTTTTCAACTTACCTGTACCAACCCAAGTGTAACCTTAACTGCTACAGGCGGTGGTACCTATAACTGGGGCGGTGGTATTACTACAGCTACCAATACGGTAAACAGCCCCGGCACCTATGCCGTAACTGTAACCGGAGCTAACGGTTGTACGGCTACAGCACAAGCGGTAGTTACACAGGATATTACTACACCGGCTGCCACTATAAGCCCCGCATCGGCTATATTAAACTGTATAACTGCATCGACTAATTTAACTGCCGGTGGCGGCGGCACCTACAACTGGGGAGGCGGCAATACCACCACCATCAATACAGTTAGTACGCCAAACACCTACACCGTAACGGTAACCGGCGCCAACGGCTGTACAGCTACTGCACAGGCAGTGGTTACGCAAGATGTTACTACGCCTGCGGCTACCATTACACCAGCCAGTGCCACATTAACCTGTGCTACTACCAGCGCTACCCTTACTGCCAGCGGCGGAGCCAGCTATAACTGGGGCGGCGGTGTTACCACAGCAGCCAATACCGTTAGTACGCCCAATACCTATACCGTAACTGTAACAGGCGCCAACGGTTGTACTGCAACTGCCGCAGCTACCGTTAACCAAACTACTGCCCCACCGGTAGCTACCGTTAACCCTGTAACAGCAGATATTACCTGTATAACATCATCGGTAACGATAACAGCAACCGGTGGTGGCACCTACAACTGGGGCGGTGGCAACACTACCAACACAAATACCGCAAACAGTGCGGGTACATATACCGTAACGGTAACAGATGGTAACGGATGTACTGCTACGGCATCAGCTGTAATAAGCCAGAACACCACCCCGCCAACTGCTGGTATAACACCTGCCAACGCACAACTTACATGCGCCACTACATCGTTTACCCTTAATGCAACCGGTGGCGACACCTATGATTGGGGAGGTGGAGTGACTACTGCAACCCAAAACGTTACAACGCCTAACACCTACACCGTAACTGTAACTGGCACCAATGGATGTACGGCAACTGCATCGGCAGCTGTTACGCAGGATATAACATCGCCTGCGGCGGCTGTAAACCCAACCAATGCCACTATTACCTGTACGGTACCATCGGTAACTATTACAGCCAGCGGCGGTACCAGCTACGATTGGGGCGGTGGTATTACTACAGCTACCAATACGGTAACAGCACCCAATACGTATACTGTAACAGTAACCGGTGCCAATGGTTGTACAGCTACTGCTGCAGCCATAATAGGCCAAAACATAACAGTACCTGCAGCAGCTATATCGCCGGCCAGTGCCATACTTGATTGTAACAACACTCAGTTTACATTAACCGCATCGGGTGGCGCCAGCTACGATTGGGGCGGCGGTATAACTACTGCCAACCGTACCGTAACTCAACCGGCTACTTATACCGTAACCGTTACCGATGCCAGTGGATGTACGGCAACTGCCTCATCGGCGGTAACACAGGATATTACTGCACCATCAGCCACCGTTACACCAACCAGCGCATCGCTTAATTGCGTTACCACATCGGTAGTACTAACAGCAAATGGCGGTGGCACGTACGATTGGGGCGGTGGCAATACCACCACTACCAATACAGCAACTTCTGCTGGCAACTATACAGTAACTGTTACCGGTAGCAATGGTTGTACGGCAACTGCATCATCGGCAGTAGTAGATGATTTTACACCACCAACGGCAACAGTAAACCCTGCTACCGGCACATTAACCTGTACCACCACCGCACTTACCATTACAGCCGCCGGCGGTACCAGCTACGATTGGGGAGGCGGTATTACTACCGCAGCCAATAACATTACCACCCCTAACACCTATACTGTTACTGTAACCGGTGCCAATGGTTGCACAGCTACAGCATCGGCTACTATTAACCAGGATATTACCCCGCCAACTGTAACTGTTACACCTGCTACTGCACTACTTACCTGTGCGGCTACCAGTTTTAACCTTACAGCAGCAGGTGCAGCCAGCTATAACTGGGGTGGTGGTATTACCACGGCAGTAAATACGGTAAGCACACCCAACACATATACCGTAACTGCCACCGGTGCCAACGGATGTACGGCAACAGCGGCTTCTACCATTACACAGGATATTACCACACCTAACGTAAGTGTAGCCAATGGAGCTACCTTAACATGTGCAGTACTAACATCTACGCTTCAGGCATCGTCAACAACTGCTAATGCCACATTTAACTGGGGTGGCGGTGTAACTACCGCTTCGCATACAGTATCGGTACCAGGCAATTACAATGTAACTGTTACCGATCCGCTAAACAGTTGTACCGCTACGGCAACAGGTAGTGTTGCGCAGGATATAGTTGCGCCTAACATATCGCTGGCAAACAGCGGCACCATTAACTGTGTAAATACCACCGTAACTATTACGGCTACATCTACCACCTCTAACGTAACCTACGATTGGGGAGGCGGTAACACTACTACCGCTAACACCGTTTCAACCGCAGGTAGCTACAGCATTACCGTAACCGACCCCGGCAACAGCTGCACTGCTACGGCTGCCAATACCGTAACACAAGACATTGCTGCACCACCGGTAACTATTGCGCCGCTACAACAGCTTAACTGTATTAATAACACGGTTACCATCACTGCCTCATCTACCGTAGCTACCGCCACGTACGATTGGGGTGGTGGTATTACCACAGCTACCAACACCGTAACGGTAGCCGGGCCATACACCGTTACCGTAACCAACCCGGGCAATGGCTGTACAGCAACGGCTACTGCCAATGTAGTACAAAACACCACCATACCTACTGTAAGCATACCTACACCCGATACCATAACCTGTTTTATGCCTGTAGTAACGCTTTCGGCTACCACCAGTGCAGTAATACCAGCCTACAACTGGGCAGGTACCGGTACAGCAGCCACCTATCAGGTAAGCATAGCCGGCACTTACAACCTTACAATAACCGATAATGATAACGGCTGTTCGGTCAGCACTACTACTACAGTAGCCGATATACCTTTAATGAACCTGACAGAAACACATACCGATGTTAACTGCTTTGGTGGCAGCGATGGTACTATTGATGTAACCGTAACCGGTGGCCAACAACCGCTTGCTTACCTGTGGAGCACCAGCGCCACTACCGAAGATGTAACCGGGCTTAACGCAGCTACCCACACCATTACCGTAACCGATGATATTGGCTGCACAGTAAGCCTGGCAGTACCAATAGCACAGCCAGCCAGTATGGTAATAAGCGAAACACACGATAACGTAACCTGCTTTGGCTACAACAACGGTAGTATTGATGTAAGTGTATCGGCCGGTGTGCCGCCATACTCGTACCGCTGGAACGATAACGAACTGAACGAAGACCGCAGCAACCTTGCCCCCGGCTCTTATTCGGTAACAGTTACCGACAATAACTCGTGCTCGGTATCGGTAGATGCTGTGATAACAGAACCAACAGCAGTTACCGTACAACCCACTATTGACCAGCCTACCTGCCCCAGCAATGGCAGCGATGGAAGCATTAGCATTGCCGTAGCCGGTGGCACTACGCCATACAGCTACAGCTGGAGCAACAGCATTACTACCGACGTAAACAGCAACCTGGGCGAAGGAACCTATACCGTAACTATTACCGACGGCAACAGTTGTACACTTACCGATAGCTACCAGCTTGCTTACGAGTACGATTTTGTGGTAGATGCTTCGCCTACTACAGTAATTAAACTGGGTGAAAGCACCACTATAGGCTATACACTTACCGGTAACACCGGTACTATTACCAGCCTGTGGACACCAGACTATGCACTGGGCTGCACCGACTGCGCTACCGTACCGGCAGCGCCGGTTTATACCACGCTGTACACTATTACTATTACCAATCAGGAAGGTTGTGTATCTACCGATACAGTATCGATTATAGTAAACCAGGTGTACGAGGTATTTGTACCCAATGCCTTTACACCTAACGGCGATGGCGTAAACGATGAGTTTGGCATATACGGCAACCTGAATGGTGTAGAGTATATGGAGATAAAAGTATTTAACCGTATTGGCGAAAAGGTATTTGAAAGCAACAACCATACCTTTACATGGGATGGCACTTACCAGGGCCAGAAACTACAACCACAGGTATTAACCTGGCAAATGAAATTGACGTGGCTGAACGGCCACCGCGATGAACTACGCAAAGGCACGGTAACCATGTTTAAATAATATAAAAAAGCCCCTTACAGGGGCTTTTTTATTGCCGTTTTATGCTGCGCATTGTTAACCGTACTACCGGCATAATTTTTCTGTATTACCTTTGTCCTATAACAGATTACTATGGACGAGTGGGAACAAGAGAAAAAAGACTATGCCACCATACAGCTAAAGCCCCGCGGGCCGGTAACCATTACCGGCAACTTTGAGGTAATAATGGAGGATGGCACAGTGCTGGAGAAACGCGAAAAGGTTTCGATATGCCGGTGCGGTATGAGCCAAAAAATGCCAATATGCGATGGCGCCCATAAAGCATTGGCGGCTATTTTGTAATGTTGTATGCAGTTATGGAAAACAGTAATAAAAAGCGCGACTGGAGAATGTGGTTTAAACGCCTCGGCGTACTGGGCTTTTTGTTTTTCCTTATCAAAGGGTTGATATGGATAGGCGTTTTTCTGTTTGCCGGTAAAGCTATAATGGATTAACTACAGCGTACTTGATTTGCCGTTCAGGTATTCTTTATACACTTCGCGTACTATACCATCGCCCAGGCCTACTTTGGGTATAAATATTTTATCGGCTTTCAACCATTTCATCAGGGTTACAAATATTTCGCCGGCGGGTACAATTACATCGGCGCGGTCGGGGTTCAGGTCAAATTTCTTCATCCGGTCGTCTATACTGTAGCCCTTCAGCTCTTCTATTATAGCGTTCAGTTGTTTAAGTGGTAGCGGCTTATCGGTTTTAAGCTGTGCCAGTTTAGATATACGGTTAATGTTGCCCCCACTGCCTATTATACTTACATCGCGCATACGGGTGGTGTTAGTGTGCAGCCACTCTTTCATTTTTTTCCACTCGCTTTCTTTTACGGTTTGCTGTAGCAGGCGTATAGTGCCTATGCGGAAAGACTTGGCAGCAAATACCTTACCGTTTTTAAACACAGTAATTTCGGTGCTACCGCCTCCTACATCTATAAACACGCAGTTCTTATTCATTTTTACGCTCACTGCGCGCTGGCTGTTAAATATAATGTGGGCTTCGTTGTTACCGGTTATAATATCAATATCTATACCGGCTTCTTTTTTAATGCGCTTTATTATCTGGTCGCCGTTGGTGGCCTCGCGCATGGCCGATGTTGCACATCCTTTATAGTGCAGCACGCCATTGGCGCGCATTATATGCCTAAAACCAATCATGGTATCTATTAGCTGGCGCACGGTAATTTCGGGTATGCTATGGTCTATAAAGGCATTACCGCCCAGGCGCACCGGTACACGTATCAGGGCGCTTTTTTTAAACATGGGCCCTTCGCTGTTTTGCAACACGTTTTCAATAAGTAACCGTACCGAGTTAGAACCAATATCGATGGCTGCAAAACGCTTTATCTCCAAGGCTTGTAATTTTACCTAAAAATAAGCCCGAAAGTTTACATGTGCTGGGTAGTTTTCAACGCTGGTGGGTTAATTAAGGGTAGTGCTTACTTCTGCCTGCCCAGGTAGGTGTAAATAGCCTGCTGTGCACGCACCGGTTTATTGCTAACAGGGCGGTACTCGTTTTTTAACTGTGGGTCTATAATGCGTGCTTTTACATTGTCGCTCCATTGTATTTCCAGTATGTCGCGCAGCTCTTTCTGTAATTTCTTATCGTATATAGGGCAGCTTACTTCTATCCGCGTATCAAGGTTACGCACCATCCAGTCGGCCGATGAGATATAGCATACCTGCTCGCCCCCGTTATGGAAAAAGAAAACGCGCGAGTGCTCCAGCTGCCGGTCCACAATACTTATTACCTCTATATTTTCGCTCATACCCGGCACACCGGCTATAATGCCACACATACCGCGGATGATAACACGCACCTTTACACCGGCACTGCTGGCCTGGTACAGGTGGCTTATCATCTCTTCATCTACAATGCTGTTCATCTTCAGCAGTATCTCGGCTTTTTTACCGCTTTGGGCATTGTCTATTTCGTTATCAATCAGGCGCGCCATCCGCTTACGGGTACTGTGCGGCGAAAGTACCAGGTGCTTAAAGTTGTGCACCTTAAAGTTCTTTTCAAAAAACTCGAACACATGCTCTACCTCTTTGGTAATGCGGCTATCGGCCGTAAATAATGAGTCGTCGCAATACACCGTAGCGGTGCTTTCGTTATAGTTACCGGTAGTAATATTGGCGTAGTGCTGGGGCTTGCCGTTTTCGGTGCGGGTAATAAGGCAAAATTTAGAGTGCACTTTTAAGCCCGGCACACCGTATATTACCTGTATACCCTGGTCCTGCAGGTGTTTGGCCCAGCGTATGTTGGCCTCTTCGTCAAAGCGGGCCTGTAGCTCTACCACTACCTGCACCTGCTTGCCGTTTTGCGCGGCGTTGCTAAGGGCGTTTATCACCATAGAGTTTTTAGCCAACCGGTACAGTGTAATCCGTATGGTTTTTACGTTAGGGTCTATGGCAGCTTCGCGTAGCAAATCGATAAAATACGAGAAACTATGGTACGGGTAATGCAGCATTACGTCGTGTTTCTTTATTACATCGAAATAGCTTTGGTTGGCTTTAAGCGCCGGGTGCGGCAGTGGTTTCTGCTTATCGTACAGCAAGCCTTTGCCCCCCGGTGCGGGGAACTTCATAAAATCTTTAAAGTTGTGATAACGCCCGCCCGGTATCAGGTTGGCCAGATCGCGCAACTTCATTTTTGCTTTTATGTACTCCAGCAGGTCGCGCGGTATGGCGTTATCGTACACAAAACGCACCGGTGTACCTTTCTGGCGAGCCTTTACACTCTTCGATATCTTATCGATAAAGCTTTGCGATACATCGTTATCTATATCCAGCTCGGCATCGCGCGTAAGCTTAATGGTGTAAGCCTCTATTTTATTATAAGGAAAAGACGAAAACACCTCGGGCAGGTTGTAGCGGATGATATCATCCAGCAATATCATGTACTGGTTGTGGTTGTGCGAGGGTAGTATTACAAAGCGTTCATCTACGTTGGGTATCTCTATCAGCGAGAACTGCTTTTGCAGCGGGTTGGTGGTAGAGGATAGCTTGATAGCAAAGTAGATGGTTTTATCTTTCAGGTACGGAAACGTTTTTACCTGATTAAGCATAATAGGCACCAGCATGGGGCGCACGTTTTCGGTAAAGTAGTTTTTTACAAACTCTTTTTGCTTAACGGTTAACTGCTTTTCGTTAATTATAAAAATTTTGTGGCGGCGCAGTTCGCGCAGTATATCGGCATATATTTTTTCAAACTGTTGGTTTTGCGATAACACCAGGCGTTGTACATCTTCCAGTATTTTTTTGGGTTTAAAAGCCACGGCAGCTTTTGCCTTTTTGCCTAATACCACCAGCCTTTTAAGGTTGGCTACCCGCACGCGGAAAAACTCATCGAGGTTATTAGAAAAAATACCCAGAAAACGCAGTCGTTCTATCAGCGGAACATGGGGGTCGGCGGCCTCTTGCAATACCCTGCCGTTGAAGGCCAGCCAGCTTATTTCGCGGTTTATAAATTTCACCTTTTTCTTTGGCATACGTGTGTAATGCTATGGGTTGAAAAAGACTAAAATATAAGAAACGCCCGTATCGGGTTAATTTTACTGAGCAGTATCAGCGCGATTTAACGTAAAATTCATATCCAGATGCCGTTGCTCAGGCGGTGTTTGAGGTGCCCGCGGCAATCGCGCTTTACGGCGCAGCTTTGCAGGCAGCACAGGGCTACAAGGGCCATAGCGGTAAAAAGAAGAGAGCGCCTTTTCATCTAATTAACCAACGCTGTAGTTTATATTAAATTGTTTTTGGGTAACCTTCTCTTGCCTCACCCCTCTCCGCCGCGGCGGATCTCCCCTCTCCACCTATGGAGAGGGGAGACCGAACATATAAAAGGTAATTGATAGTGGTTTAGGTAAAGTGTGTTTGGCTGTTCAATCCAAAATCATACTTCCAAAATCAAAAATTGTATTCGGCTGTTAAATATCCTCTGTCTGAATCAGGATTTGCAGGATTATAAGACTGGCAGGATAACAGCCCAATACCGTATAACCATTAAGTACATTAAGAGCATTAAGATTTTGAAGGCAGCTGCTGTTGGCTGTTCAATCTAAAATCTTACTTCTAAAATCAAAAATCTATATGGTTTTAGGGGTAAGGTAGCCCTTTAAAGTACAGGGTGTGGTGCGGTATAGTTCCCAGTCGGGGTTATCAAACTCCAGCCATACTACACCGGTGGTAGATACATCATCTATAACATGCCCGGCGGTAAACTGATTGGCAAAGTGCGTAATAGAAGGGTTATGGCCAATTCCCACCAGGGTATGTACATCGGCGGCTATTTCGCGTATCACTTCCATATAGTCCTGCGCACTCGATTCGTACAGGCGCATATCAAAGCGTACTTTATCGTAGCTGTATTTTAACTTATCGCATAGCAGGGCCGCGGTTTGTTGGGTACGTACAGCGGGGCTGCATACCACCAGGTCGGGCACTACTTTAAGCGCGTGCAGCTTTTCGCCCATGCGCGTGGCATCGCCGGTCCGGTCTTTTTTAAGGGGGCGGTCAAAGTCTTTCATACCAAAATCAGCCCAGCTCGATTTGGTGTGTCGGATAAGTATCAATTCTCTTTTCATAACAAATTGGTAACGGAAAGTAATTAAATTTGCGGCGCGTAATGAAAAGAACCTCCATACTACGAAAGCTGCTGGCGGCCCTGTTTGGCATGGCTGTAGTGTTTACCGTATCGGTACGCGAGGTGCATTACCTGTTTTCGCAAAACCACGTGCACGAGCACTGCGAAAACCACCTGCATGCCAGTGATGAGCACACCCACTGCGCGGTATGTAAGTTCGATATATCGCTGTTTACCGATGAGGTGAGCCATGTGCAGGTAGCAAGCCCCGAAACATACCCGGCCCAACCAGCCGCAGCATACAGTTCTGTTGTATTGTACAGCAGTGTATGTGCCAATGCCCTGCGTGGCCCACCGGCTACAGCCTAAACCCATCCCCTACCCTTTAGCCCCTGCAATGGCAGGGCTATGCCTGTTTATTTAATAATGTTATTGCATTGGTTTTAGCATGAAACCGAAGTTTATTGTTGCGCTTGTGAGCGTATTGTTATGGTATGCAGGTACTGCACAGGATACCCTTTGCCCTTTAATACTAAAGGGTAAAGTGGTAGACCAGCAGACCAATACCCCGCTGGAAGATGTGGCCGTGGTAATAGGTGAAACCCAACAGGGCCGGTTTGCCGATGCGGCGGGCAAATTTCAGTTTACGGGGGTATGCCCGGGTGTGTACACCATCAACATATCGCACATTGGTTGCGAAACGCAACAGTTTACGCTAACGCTGCAACGCGATACCACTATTAAAATAAAACTGCGCCACAAAGACCACGAACTGCACGATGTAGAAGTAACCGAGGCTAAAAAAGAAAGCCATGCTACCCAACAGGTAGCCACGCTTGAAACCAAACAGCTTGAAAAAATACGGGGGCTATCGCTGGGCGAAGGGCTGGCTAAAATAAGCGGTGTTACTACGCTCAACACGGGCTCTACCATTGCCAAACCAGTGATACACGGGCTGCACAGCAACCGGGTGCTGATATTGAATAACGGTGTGCGGCTGGAAGGGCAGCAATGGGGTAGCGAACATGCGCCGGAGATTGACCCGTTTATGGCGCAACGCCTTACCGTGGTTAAAGGTGCTGCCAGCCTGCAATACGGCAGCGATGCCATAGCCGGTGTAATACTGGTAGAGCCAGACCACCTGCCATCGGTGCCAGGCATTAGTGGCGAGTTTAACTTTGCCGGCTACAGCAACAATGCCGAGGGTAGTGTATCGGCAACGGTGCAGGGCAACCATGCTAAAGTACCGGCACTATCGTGGCGGGTGCAGGGTACTTATAAACGCAGTGGCAATGTACGCTCGCCCCGCTACTGGCAAAAAAATACCGGTAGCGAAGAGGGGGACTTTTCGGCAGCGCTGGGCTGGAAAAAAGACAAGTATGGTTTCGAGGTATTTTACTCGCGGTTTTACACGCGGTTGGGAATACTATCGGCCTCGCACCTGGGCAACCTTACCGACCTTAACCGCGCCCTGGCATCTGACAGGCCACTGGAGCTATCGGGCTTTAGCTATACCATAGGCAGGCCCTACCAACGGGTGGAGCATGATATGATAAAAGCGAAAGCGTATGTAGCTACCGGTAAAGCCGGTACGCTGGATATTGTTTTTGCCCGGCAATACAACCTGCGGCGAGAGTACGATAAACACCTGCCCTATAACAACAAGGCCGGCGACAGGCCAGGGTTTGAGTTTAGTATGCAAACCTTTACACTGGATATAAGCTGGCAGCACCGCATGGTGAAAAATTTTGCCGGCACAGTGGGCTTTAACGGTATTACACAAACCAACAATTTCAAATACGGTTATTTTATACCGGCTTTCTGGAGTTTTGCCGGCGGGGTATATGCCCTTGAAAAATGGCACCGCGGCAAACTGGGTATAGAGGCCGGCCTGCGGGTAGATTACAAATGGCTACAGGCATTTGTAAACCACAACGGCGATAAAAACACCTACATGTTTAACTACGTAATGCCATCGGGCAGTGTGGGGTTTGAGTACCACATAAACGATAACCTAAAATGGAATACCAACCTGGGCACTGCCTGGCGCGCACCACAGGCCAACGAACTATTTGCCGACGGGCTGCACCACGGTGCTGCCTCGGTAGAACTGGGCGATAAGAACCTGAAACCCGAAATGGCTTACAGCTTTACTACCGGCCTACATACCACCACTACTTACTTTGATGCCGATATTGAGGTATATGAAAACCTGATTACAAGGTTTATATACCTGCAACCGGTATTACCACCTACGCTTACCATACGGGGGCAGTTCCCCACGTACGAGTACCGGCAAACCAATGCATCGCTTACCGGTGCCGATATTGACCTTAGCGCCAAACCGGTGCGTGGGCTGGAACTATACTCTAAAACAGCATTGCTGTTTGCCTACAACCTGGCCATACGCGACTGGATGACACAGATGCCACCCCAACGTTTTGAAAACGGCATACGTTATACGCTACGCGATTTCAGATATATTAAAGAAATATACTTTGGTGTATCGGTAGTAAATGTGTTGCAACAAAAACTAATACCGCAAAACGATACGGCTTATGCCCTGCCACCCAAAGCTTACTGGCTGCTTAACTTTGAAGCCGGCTTTAAAGTGCAGGTTAAAAAGCAGGCGGTGCATGTGAGCATTACGGTTACCAATATGGCCAATATCTCGTACCGCGATTACCTGGACCGGTTCCGCTACTTTACCGACCAGAAAGGGGTGAACGCGGCGCTACGTATCCGCGTGCCGTTTCATTTTGAATTAAAAAACAAAGACTCTCATTAATCACTATTAAAAACAATAAAGAAACATGAATAGAATTAAAACCATCTTCTCTGTATTAACCGTTACAGTATTGCTTACAGCCCTGCACTCGTGCAAGCCTGATGAGAACAATTGCGATAACTGTGAAAGTGAATTGATAACCTCGGTGTACATATCACTTACCGATAGTGCCAGTGGCGCTGTGAGTAGCTTTGCTTTCCGCGACCTGGATGGCGATGGCAGCAATGCACCGGTACAATTTGATACTATAAAACTAAACACCAACCGCACCTATACAGCATCGCTGCTGGTGCTGGATGAATCGAAAACACCGGCCGATACTATATCGAACGAGATACTGGAAGAAGCCAACGACCACCAGTTTTTTTACCATGCGCATGATATAACGGTAGCCTTTACCTATCTGGATCAGGACCAAAACACCCCGGCCCTACCGGTAGGGTTACTTACCAAATGGGTAACAGGGGCCACCACCGGCACCGGCACTATACATGTAACACTTAAACACCAGCCGGGTATTAAAAATGGCAACGAAGCCACCGGCGATACCGATGTGGAGATAGAGTTTAAAGCAGTAGTGCAATAATTTTAACACCCTGCGTTTAACAGGTATAAGGCCGGCTGATGATACAGCCGGCCTTATTTTTTACAGCATAGGCATTGCCCATAGCTTTAACTATATTTGGTATTGCATGAAAAACTGGTTTGTACTTGTTGCGCTGCTGTGTGTGTGTGGTACCCCGCGCGCGCAAACTGTGTTGGATGACATTACACAAAGCGAACAGAAAAATTTTATGCGGTTACACAAGGCTGATAGAGAATCGGTGAGTAACTTTGATGTAACACACACCCGTATTGAACTTAAAATTGACCCGGCTGTAAATTACATTAACGGCAAGGTTACTACCACGTTTAAACCATATACCGACATAGCCTTTGCCGAGTTTGACCTGAGCGACAGCCTTACCACCGACAGCATACACTACCATGGTGTAACCGTACCTTTTTCGCATACCGGAAACGTTATACGTATTAACCTGCCGGTAACTGTTGGCGCACTAGTTACCGACTCTGTAACGGTATTCTACCAGGGTAAGCCGGCCAGCGGCGAGGGTTTTGGCTCGTTTGTACAGCGCGAGCACGACAGTGTACCTATCATCTGGACTTTATCGGAACCATACGGAGCCAAAGACTGGTGGCCCTGTAAACAAAACCTGCAGGATAAAGTTGATTCGCTGGATGTGATAGTAACTACACCGGCAGCTTACCGCGTAGCCAGCAACGGGCTATTGGTAGAAGAGTTAAGCAACGGAGCCGATATAACATACCACTGGTGCCACCGGTACCCCATAGCCAACTACCTGATATGTTTTGCAGTTACCAACTATGTGGTGTACTCAGATTATGTACCACTAACCAACGACACTATAGAAGTAGTAAACTACGTGTACCCCGAGAGCGAAGCGAATGCCCGTTTAGATACCAAAGAGATAATAAACATTATGCTGCTGTTCGACTCGTTGTTTGGCACCTACCCGTTTAGTAATGAGAAATACGGCATGGCACAGTTTGGCTGGGGTGGTGGTATGGAGCACCAGACCATGACGTTTATGGGTGGCTTTAACTATGAGCTTATGGCGCACGAACTGGCCCACCATTGGTTTGGCGATAAAGTAACCTGTGGCAGCTGGAGCGACCTGTGGCTGAACGAAGGTTTTGCCACTTACCTGAGCGGCCTGTGCTATCAGTACCTGTCGCCACAATACTGGCAACCGTTTTTAACCGGTTGCAGGCAGGGAGCAACAGCCAATGCAGATGGCTCGGTATGGTGCGATGATACCACTAACGTTAGCCGGCTGTTTAGCGGCAACCTTACTTACCGCAAAGGGGCCATGGTGCTACACATGCTGCGCTACTATATTGGCGATAATGCATTTTACACCGGCCTGCGCAACTACCTTAACGACGAAGCTATTGCCTATGGTTTTGCCCGTACGGTGCAACTTCGCCAACACCTGGAAGCCACCAGCGGGCGTTCGCTGCAATTGTTTTTCGACCAGTGGGTGTATGGCAAAGGCTACCCGACTTATACCATTAACTGGAGCCAGAACTTTGATAACCTTGTAACCATTAAGATAAAGCAGGAACAATCGGACCCATCTATACAGGCATTTGATATGCTGCTCCCTTTCAGGTTTGCCGGCGCACGTAACGATACTACGATATACCTGCCCAACAACACCGATGAACAGGTTTACTCGTTTACGCTACCCTTTGCTGCCGATACCTTACAATTTGACCCTGACCTTTGGATATTATCTAAAGGTAACTCGGCAGTGCGCTTATCGGCTTTTGATTTTTCGTACCGGCTGTACCCTAACCCGGTAAGCAGCGAGCTGCAAATGCGGGTAGAAAGTTATGATACCCGTAAAGTACAGATAGAAATAACCGGCGCCGGTGGCCAGAAGGTATGGGAAGAAGAAAAGCAATTTTACTCGGGTAGCAATAACTACACTATTGACGTGAGTAAATTTAATGCCGGTGTTTATGTGGTATCATTTATTATTGGCGGCGAAAAGCTATCGTCGTCGTTTGTAAAAAGCCGGTAACCAGGCATGAGAAAAAACTATAAACTAACCTTATTAAGTGCGCTGGCGGCAGCCTTGTTAGCTACCGGCATACAATCGTGCAAAAAAGCCAATACGGCACCAGTGGTAAACTGGCTGACACCTACCGATACGACAGTAGTTACCCTGCCCGACTCGATAGCTATGCAGGGAACTGTAAGCGATGAAGGAGACCTGCACGAACTGGCCATATATATGGTTAGAGAGCAAACCGATACGGTATTGTATCAGGATATTTATGTGCATGGTTTGAAGGCTTACAGCTACCGGGCTAACTTTTTCCCGGATAGTACGCAAACCGGTGTGTATATGCTATATGTTTCGGCACAAGACCATGAAGGTGGCAATACATTATTTACACGAAGCTTTACTGTACAACCATAGTGCAACAAAAAAGGCTGCCCTCTTTGGCAGCCTTTTTTGTATAAGTACATTGCATGTTCAGCTATCAGAACATATCGGGGCAATGGCCCGGGCGTGGTTTTTTGCGGAAATTACCCTGATACATCAGGCTGATTTCGGGTCCGCCTACGGTGCGTGTACCGGGCATTAGTTTAGATATGTTTACATCGTAACTAAAGCCACAGGTAAAACCTTTTACATCGAGGCGGGTGCTTAGTATTACGGCATCGTACAAGCCGCGGTACTGTGCGCCCAGGAAAATTGCTGTTTTGCTTAGCTTAACATTACCAAGTTTTGCTTTTACGTGGCAGCCTACGTTAAACTCGTAAGATGTACCCTGCCACAGCACCATAAAGTTGGGCATAATATCTACGCGGCTGTTAACCGGTATAGATGACCCACCATGTATGGTAAGTTTCATAGGTAGTTTTTCTGATTTGCCGTTTTCGCCATCTACACCGTTTGGTAAAAACGATATTTTAGGCTGGTTAAGGTGCGATAGTGCTACGCCCACGTACAGGTTTACATCTTTACGGGTATAAGCGCTAAACAACATACCTGCCGAAGCATCGGCAAAGATGACACGGGTGCGGCCTAACCATTCACGGCTGCCGTTGGGGTCGGTACCACCGGTATTAGGGTCGTACTGGCTGCCAAACACAGCTTTGTTTTGATTAATGCTGCGGATATTTACCCCACCCTGTAAGCCTGCCGAAAGTTGCATAGTGCCCTTGCGGTTAAGCATAAAGTGGTAAGCAACGGTGGCATCTACGTGGTTGGTATTTAGGTTCAACTCGCCAGCCTGGTCGCTGTAAAACGATAGCCCCACACCTGCAAAGCTGTTACGCTTTGTTATTTTGCCCACGCTCATATCGGCACCGCCCGCAAAGCTGCGGTAGGTATTGCCTTTAGAAAGCGTAACCCACTGCGTACGGAAATTGGCGTAGGCCCGGTAGTCGCCGGCATTCATACCTGCCAGTGCAGGATTGAGCAGCATGGGCGAGGCATTATATTGCGAGAAGTGCAGATCCTGTGCTACCACATTGGTTTGTAGCAGGAACCCGGTTGCCGCAAAAACTATCGCTTTAAGTAAATTCTTTTTCATAATCACCTTTTAAAAAACTGCAAATAGAAATGCGGTTATTATTCGCGGATACCGCTGTCTTTACGCAACAGATCTTCGTACACCGAAAGCTTGTTGTTAAGCTTTTTGTACTCTTCTACCACTTGCGAAAAATTAAGACGGTCGAAAATCTGCAGGTTCTCGTCGTTAACCGGAACATCGAAAGCCAACAGGAATGAAGTTTCGATTTTCATTACATCGCAAAAGCGTTGCATGGTTTCCATTTTCAGGTTGCCTGCTTTGGTTTCAAGACAGCTGTACGCCTGTTGGGTAATGTGCATTTCCTGTGCTACTGCTGCCTGTTTGTAACCGCGGTGTTCACGGATTTTTCTGATTCTTTCTGCTAACATTGTTTTGGGTTTTAAATTGTTTACTAATAATTGGTTTTATACTAATTGTTTATTTAACTAATGTGATATTGCCGTACTTTACTACCTCTTCACCGTTCTCGCATTTACCCTGTAGTATGTAGGCAAACACATCTACCGATGCCGGCTGTCCGTTTACTTTGCCGTCCCAGCCGTCGTTAATGCTGCGGGTTTCAAATACCATGCGGCCCCATTCATCAAACACACGGAAGTAATCGAGGCTGGTAACTACTTTAGAGGTTACGGCCAGTTCATCGTTCATACCATCGCCGTTGGGTGTAAATATGTTTGGCATAAACACCGCATCGGGGTTACAACCCATCACCTTTATCAGCAGCGAGTCGGTAGTCTGGCAACCATATTGGTTGGTACCGGTTACATATACTGTTTGTGTTTCGGTAGGGTTAATAGTAGTAATGCGGCAATCGGCGCAGCTGAACTGCTCTTTAGCCAGCCAGTTGTAGTTAAGGTCCTGCATAGAGCTGGCCCATAGTTTAACTTCGGCACCCGGCGAGGTTGTAAGCGATTCGCTTACCTGTAAATCAGGCAGGTTGTTGATACTTACTATTACGGTAGCTGTATCGGCGGCGCAGTTATCGCTGCCGGCTATTACCTGAAAACTAGTTGACTGTATCAGGTTACGGCCAACCGGGTTAGCTACATTGGCAGCATCCAGATAACCGGCAGGCGACCAGGTAAACGATACTAGTGCATCGGGGCCATCGGCCAGTATAGCGGCCAGTTGAAACGAATCAAACGCACAGGCTGTAACATCGCCAATGGCAGATAAATCAAGTTTATTGATAGTAGTAACCACTACCTGCGTAGAGGCAGAACAGCCCAGGCTGTTGTAACCGGTTACAGTATATTGGATGGTATCGTTAGCTACACATAGCGGGCTAGCTACCGAAGTATCGCTAAGGAATGAAGCTGGAGACCAGGCTATACGGTAAGCATTACCGGCAAAGAGTTGCAACTCTGTATTGGCACATACCTTAACCGATGAAGGTGTAAGCACAGGTATAGTATCTACAACCACATGCATAGTATCGCTGATGGAACAGAACTGGTTGGTTGCACTTACAATGTAATTGCGCGATACGGCCGGAGTGATAGTGAAAGATGAGCAGGTATCGCAGGTAATATCGGGCGAAGCAGACCAGTGGTATGAATCGGTACCCGGCAGTGTAACCTGTACAGAGGCTCCTGCGCAGATGGCAGTATCTACAACATTAAGTAAAGCCGGCTGGTGGGTTATAATAGCAGGTAACTCGTAAGGTACGGTGCAGCCTACATGATCTACCAGTATAAATTTAGGGTTGAAAGTACCCAGGGTAGTATAGGTATAGCTGAACATCAGCGAGTCGGAAATAAGGCTACCATCGCCCAGGTCACACCAGATATTTTTTGTATTGTCGGAAATAGCGGCCATAAAATCTACGGTAAGCGGTATACAACCATCATTAGGTGTAGCCGCAAACACACCGTATGGGCCCTGCACTTCTATCAGGCGCGGATAGCGGGCTGTGCTATAACAACCGTTGTTGGTTCTTACAGTAAGCGATACATCGAAAATACCGGGATGGAAATAAATATGAGTAGGATGCTGTGCTGTATCGGTAAGACCATCACCGAAGTTCCATTCATAAGTAAGGCCGTTATGCGTTGTGGTGCTATTGAAAATTGTAACAAACGGCGGACATGGCGAAAATGTTTCGCTTACATTAAAGTCCACATCAAGCGTATCGACAGTAATAAAGTTTGGTTTAACTATAGTTGAGTCGCAACCAATACTGTTTATAACGGTAAGCGAAACAGTATAAGTGCCGGGTTGATCATAAACATGGGTAGGTACGGGTACGGTTGATGAGTCGCCATCGCCAAAAGTCCATAGAAACTGATAACCGGAGTTATACAGGCTATAGCCTTGTGCTGTGGTATTGACAAAGTTGACAGTACCGCCGCGGCAGTACAAACCATCGGTAGTAAAGTTAGGACCAGGAACAAACGTGGTGATAGCCACACGTGAACTTATTTTAGCTATACATCCGTTCTGGTCGGAAACTGTAAGCATAACCGTATAGTTACCATTTGTAGTGTAGGTGTGCGATACTACCGAATCGGTAACCAGCGGAGAGCCATCGCCCATGTTCCACGAGTAAGTTAATCCGCTGCCCGGTGTAGTATTAGTAAATGTTATCGGGCTTAACTCATTACATTGAGTTGGTTCGCCACTTGTTGTAAAACTTGGTATAAAACCCTGCCGAACTACTATGTAAGCCACTTTTTGTACAACATCGGTACACCCGGCAGCAGTCTGTGTAAGCGTAACTGTATATATACCAGGTTGGGTATAGCTGTAATATGGGCTGGTAGCTGTACTGGTGTTACCGTCGCCAAAACTCCATTGTGAAGTACCTGTGATGTTAGACAGGTTATTAAAGTATATCTGCTCACCGGTGCATACTTCAGTTTTATTGGCAAAAAAGTCGGCATCAAGGTTCTCCACAGATACGCTCTGACTGGTGCTTGAGGTACAACCGTTCACATCGGTAACAACAAGTGATACGCTATAAGTTTCGTTTGCATATGTATGAGTAGGATTGGCCGCAGTTGATTGCTGTGTATTGGTTAGCTGCCACAGGTAGCTTAGTCCGTTACCAACAGAGTTATTGGTAAAGCTAACCAGTTGCGATTGAGCGCAGGTAACAGCCGGCGAAGCAGTAAAAGAAGCCGAGGGGTTACTTACTACGTTTATGTACTGGTTGCGGGTTTGACTAATGCTACACCGGTTGGTATCCTGAATAACCAATGTAATATCGTACAAACCTGTTTGGGTATATACATAAAACGGATTGGCAGTGCTACTGGCAACACCATTACCAAAGCCCCAGGCATAATCACGTATGGGAGCATCGCCCAAGGTTACATTACCGTTAAGGTATAGTGTATCGCCTAAACAAACAGTGGTAGCTGGTGCCTGAAAGTTAGCCTGCGGTACACGGAACACTACAATTGATTTGGTTACGGTATCGCTTTCTGTTCCATTAGTAGCTATCAGCCTTACACGATATGTACCAGAGTTTACAAATATGGCTGAGGGGTTTGTATCTGACGAAAAATTACCGTTTGCAAAATCCCAACGGTAAGTAAGTACGCCTGTAGTAGTGGTAGAAGTATTGGTAAAGGTAGAAAGCAGCGGAGGGCAGCCATTGTAACGGTTAGCCGTAAAATCGGCCGTTACAGTAGCCAGCGATGGCAGCGCAAGTAGTGCAAGAAGGTAAAGTATAAAATACCGCATGTCGCTTTTTGCATCTGTTTACGCCCAATTGTTTTTTATTGATTCTGTTTTGTATCCGTGAATTACAACGCCTGCAACGAAGTTTAAAACTGGTAACTTTTGTGACACAACACCAGTCTTGTTTTTGCGGCTTTTAATGTTGTATTACTTATTTTCTGATGGAAGTTTAGGGCATTTTGTACACCTACAACTTGTATAGTAAGGGCGTGAAAATGAGCGGGAAAGAACACCCAGCTAAGGAAAAAACTTGTGTATCACAACAATAAACTATTGTATGTAAAGGTGGGGCAAAAGCAGTACCACCGCTTTTAAAAGGTTACACCTTAAGGCGGGTATTTATACTATATGTATGTGGCAAAAAAACTATCAGGCCTGTGCGGTAGGGCCAAAGTTCATAGGCACCACGGGGGCATCTTTATCGGTAATAGGGCCAAACTGCGATTCGTATTTTTTTACGTTATCTATCAGGGCTTTCATCAGGCGCTTAGCATGCTCTGGCGTAAGTACCACGCGCGATTTTACCTTAGCTTTGGGTAAACCGGGCATAACACGAACAAAATCAACCACAAACTCCTGTGGTGAGTGCGATATAATAGCCAGGTTAGAGTACACACCTTCGGCTATCTCTTCGGGCAATTCAATATTTATCTGGTTTTCGGGCTGTTGGTTCTGATCGGCCATTGTTGCTTAAGTTTTGTGCGAATGTATAAAATGATTAGACAGATTAAATACAGGCTACTTACGGATTGACAGAATTACAGGTTGACAGATTTTAAAACAAAACAGCCCCCCAAACCACCTTCCGATTTTTTTAGAACAAAAAAGAGAAAATAAGGCAAACAGCCAATACATTGCCACGGATTCCACGGATAATACCAATTGTTAAACCACATAGGAACATAGAATACAGGTTGATGGTGCTGCTATTGGCTACTACTCTATTATAAGAGGGAACATAGGAAACAGTAGAAATACAAACAGCCCATAAAGTTTGCCACGGATCCCACGGATAATACCAATTATTAAACCACATTGGAACATAGAATACAGGTTGATGGTGCTGCTATTGGCTACTACTCTATTATAAGAGGGAACATAGGAAACAGTAGAAATACAAACAGCCAATGCAGTTTCGCCACGAATGCACTAATAAATGAGGGTGTTAAGCCCTGCCATGATGCCTACACTATATATATGTAGGTGGTGGGCTTACTTAAGGTTGCGGAGCAGGGTTTCGTAAAAGGCTATCGATTCCATATAGTCCTTCACCCCTACCCTTTCGTCGATACCGTGTATGGTACCCAGTATTTCGCCGGTCATACGTACAGGCAAAAAGCGGTAGGTATTATCGGTAATTTGCTGAAAGTGCTTAGAATCGGTGCTACCCAGCATCAGGAAAGGGCTTACAATAGCATCCGGAAACACTTCGGCGCTGGTTTGCTGTATCAGCTTAAAGCCATAGGTAGCCGAGCTGGAATTTTTGCTGGGCTGATATGTCTCGCCGGGGGTAATGTGTACCGTAGTGTCGTCAATAATTTTACGGGCGCGCTCAATTACCTGTTCTACGGTTTCATCGTTCAGCACGCGGTAGTTAACCTTTGCCGAAACCAGCGAAGGGATAACGTTCTCTTTCAACCCGGCATTCATTACCGTGGTAACCTGGGTGGTACGCAACAGGGCGCGGCCCTCATCGCTTTTTTCGTACTCCTTTACTATAAGCGGCTTAAACAGCCAGCGGTTGGCAAACACCACATTTAGCGGCGAGGGCATTTCGGGGCCTACAAAATTCAGAAATTCATCTACCGTTTCTACCGTGCGGGCATCTTCGGGGTTATCGTGTAGTTTTTTAACGGCGGCAGTTACCACATCTATAGCACTTTGCTTAGGCGGGTGGCTGCTGTGCCCCCCTTTTACGTTGGCGGTCAGCTCTAATGTAACATAGCCTTTTTCTGCCGTGCCAATAAGCGCTACAGGGCGCTTTATGTTAGGCACCATACCTTGCGATACCATGCCGCCCTCATCCATGTAAAACTCAAAGTGTATGCCCTGCGCCTGCAGGTGGGCAGCAATAGCAGCGGCGCCTTTGGTACCGCCTACCTCTTCATCGCTGCCAAAGGCAAAGTAAACAGTACGCTCCGGCACAAAGCCGGTTGCCTGTAGCTTTTTCAGTGCCTCGAAAATGCTGATTACGGAGCCTTTATCATCAAGCGCGCCGCGGCCCCATACACAGCCGTCTAATACGTCGCCGCCAAAAGGGTTGTGGGTCCATTTGCTGCGGGTATTTTCTTCTATAGGTACTACATCCAGGTGGGCGTAAAGTATTACCGGTTTGGCGCTGGTGTTTTTGCCGGGCCAGGTAAGCAGCAGGCTGCGGCTGTTGATGATGGTATCATTTACCATAGCAAACACCGGCGCATAGGTGGTTTTAAGAAAAGTAAAAAACGAATCGAAGCCTGCCTGGTTTACTATGGTGGTATCATCGTACGATACGGTGTTTATCTGTATGGCCTGGCTAAGGTGCTGCACGGCGCTGTCATCTACAGTATAGGTACGGCGCTGTCCATCGGGCTTTACTATTTGCAGCGATTTAAATCGGGTGGTATTAATAACCAGTATAGCTACCAGGGCTACTACCAGTATAAGCAAAAACAGGAGGGCTTTTTTCATACGGGCACTAAGTTGCAGAAAATGCACTTAGAAATATAAATACATTGCCACGAATGCACGAATAAATGCAATGGTATTTACAGATTGACCGGTTTACAGATTGACGGATTGAAAGGCAAGCGGCCAAGGCAGTTGCCACAAATGAAATACAGTTTTATAACCACATAGAAACATAGAATACAGAAGTGGTTAGTTGTTGCCTAAAGTGTGTGTGGCAGGAGGTGACATAGGGAACAGAAGAAAGGCAAACAGCCAATACGGTTGCCACGAATGCACGAATGAAATACAGGGTATTTACAGATTGACCGGTTTTCAGATTGACGGATTGAAAGGCAAGCAGCGGACTTTTACATATGATTTTAAAAATGAAAAACATTTTTAAAAACCATAAATTCAACCAGTTGGTTGTTAAGCAGTTATAAGGTTTTTACTGAGGGGTGCTAACACGAAATTTCACAAGCAACTAATAGTCAAGCCATTACAGGAACAGGGTATTAACACGATTGAAAAATGTTAACCCTGTGGGTTTGGCAGCAGGGTATACAACTGATTTTTTTTCATATTTGGGTAAACTAAAATGCTGCGTATGAGTTATATTGTGAAAGTACTGGAGGCCAATTTTGTAACGCACGATGTAAAGCGATTTGTAGTAGAAAAGCCGGATGGCTATACGTTTGTACCGGGCCAGGCTACCGATGTAGCTGTTAACCTTCCCGAATGGAGCGATCAGTTCCGCCCGTTTACATTTACCAGTATACCCCGTTGGGACCACCTGGAGTTTATGGTGAAGATATATAACGACCACCCCGGTGTTACCAAACAGCTAAGCCGTGTAAATGCGGGTGGCGAGTTGATTATTAAAGAGCCTTTTGGTGCTATTAACTATAAAGGGCCGGGTGTGTTTATAGCGGGTGGTTCGGGCATTACGCCGTTTCTTTCTATACTGCGCGAGCTGCAAAAAAACAAGCAGATACGCAATGCCCGATTGATATACAGCAACCGTACTTCGCAGGATGTGATAATGGGCCCTGAGCTACAGGATATGCTGAAGGATAATTTTATAAATGTGTATACCCGTGAGAGTGTAGTGGGGTATCTGGACAGACACATAGACCGCGACTTTCTGATAGCGGTAATCAACGACTTCAGTAGTTATTTTTATGTGTGTGGGCCAGCTAAGTTTGTTACCCAAATGCAGCAACTGTTGATAGACCTGGGTGCTAATGCGGAGTATCTGGTGATAGAGAAGTAGATAGCATTTACAGATTGACGGATTGAAAGACAAAAAACCAAAGCACAGTACCGCTTTGGTTTTTTGTTATGGCTGCTTGGGTATTTTGCCGGTAAACTTAGCGTCGAAGTCTTCCCAGCGCATGCTTTTGTAGCTGTTGCTGGCTACGTAGTTCAGCACCATTTCAAAGCGTTGCGGGTCGAGGTAACCGGGCACGGGAAATATCTCGTTCAGTTCCTCATCTATATAAACTGTTGTAGGAAAACTTAGCTGCCCACCAAGCAATTCGGCAGCCAGTTCGTTATAACCGTTGCGGCCACTGTTAACCCATTTGTATTCTTTACCGTTGTACTTAATAGTGTCGTGTGTTTCTGCATCGAACTTAACAGCATAGAAGTTATCGCTCACGTATTGCACAATATCGGGGTGGCTAAAGGTAGATGCATCCATACGTTTGCACCAGCCACACCACTCGGTATATACATCTACAAATATCTTGCGTTTCTCTTTCTTCTGCGCTTCCTGTACTTCGGCCCAGGTCATCCATTTAATGGTAGTGGCAGGGGCCTTGGGTTGGTACATAAACGACGATGCCAGTACCAACAAGGCCACCGGTAAAATTAAAAGCAGTTTTTTCATGTAATGCTTGTTTACTGTGAATATAGCAATTATACGGCCAGTTGCCGGGGTGGCTATTTGTTTTAACAGGTGTTGGAAAATTGCCGTTGGTTAAAACCAAACGGCAACAAATAAACGGAAGATGTTCTACTAACCTTTAATCTCTAAGGGTTGTGCCCTACGGTTGGCGAGCATTTCGGCAGGCGTAGGCGTTTGCTGCCAGTTGTTGTGGTAAGGTTTAAACATGGGGTTATTACGCAACTGCTCAGCTGTTATTGCACCGTTTATATAGCGTGCATACATATCCAATACTTCAGGGCGTTCATCTTTTAACACCAGTAAGGCTGCGTTAAAACCCGCCTTTAAGGCAATAGGCACTCCGCCACCTAACTCAGCCCACTGGCTGCCCAGTAATAGGTTTTTAACCGGTGTGCGGTAATGTGCCACCCCGGCCTTCATATTTTTTTTACCCGGCCGGGCACCCATCATGGTGCCGTTCCGGTTACCGGTGTAGCGCTGGTGGGTAAATGGTGTGGCCACTTCGTAAAACAATATGTGCTGCCGCAAACCGGGGGCAACTATATTTT
This sequence comes from uncultured Chitinophaga sp., assembly GCA_964423405.1. Classification (GTDB taxonomy): domain Bacteria; phylum Bacteroidota; class Bacteroidia; order Chitinophagales; family LD1; genus Bog-950. Next base: position 29,914 of record CAYREY010000039.1, read on the forward strand.
CTATCCGCTTAATTATACATTCGGCCAGTTCGTTTTTCCATTTCACATATTCCTCTCCCCTTATAAATTCTCCATTTATACGCGTGGTTTTCCAATAATCATGTTGTTCAATTTCGGCAGGCATAAATATGGTTAGGGTACCCTGCCCGGCCGGTGCCATGGTGCTATCGCGAACCGATGGTGCCAATACAATTAGCTCGGTAGTATCTGCATTGCCAGCAGTTTGCTCCTGGTAGCTAATATCCTGGCGGGATATGTGAATGGCCTCTTCGCCAAATCCTAAAAGTTGTGGCGGACAATCGAGCGCTACCGATATTGTAAACGATGATCCGTATAATTCGGCCTGCCGCAGGTGTTGCTTTAATTGCTCGGGAACTGCCTGCGGGGGTAATAGTTTTTCGTATAGGGTTTCTACATCAGCGGCTGCAATTACATAGTTACTTTTAACGCTGTAGGTAGTGCCGCGGTGATCCAGTTCAACCCCTACAGCCTGATTGCCTTGCAGTAAAATTTTGGTTACGCGGGCATGAAAATAAAGTTCATTACCGAAGCTTTTTATAACATGCGTCAGCCATTCCGGAAACGCTTGTCCACCGCCTTTAGGTGGGTTTTGAAAATCGCCAAAGTAAGCCCAGCCAATAGGTACCAGGCACGAAAGTAAATCGGGTTCGGTGCTAAAAATACGGTGTAGGCCTTCATCTTTAAAATAACGGTTCAATCCTTTTTTTAAACCCTGCCGACCTGTAAAGCGGATGTGTTTTAAAAACGGCCAGATAAAGCGAAGCGTTTTGTAAAAGAAATTTGGTTTTTCTGTAACACGGTAAGTTTCAGAAGCGCGTATGTTGTTGCCCCAGGTATTCATTTGCATACCCAGTTGTTTTGCATCGTTAAAAAAACGCTCTATGCCCTTACGTTCATGCGGATAATCATTTTGTAATTGCTGTTTTAAACTATCCGGATTACTGGTAAGCAGATAATCGTGCGCATCGCCTTTGTAGCGCCGTATATTTTTTTGCAAAGTTACCTTTGGGTAATCGGTGCCCAGTGTTTCAAATACGGTATGTACCAGTCCGCCGGGGTTGCATTGGTTTAGCCAGTGAATAGCGGTATCGAACCGGAACCGGTTTCGGTGAAATCCTGCGAGGTAACCACCGGGCTGGTTGGCGGAATCCAGTACTACTACAGAGTATCCGGCTTTGCTTAAAGTAGCGGCAGCAGTTAAGCCACCCATACCGGCACCTATAACAACAACATCGTAATAAGGTTGAATACTTATTTTGCCCATACCACACAACTGAACCGCTTTTTAGTTTAAAAGCTGTGTTCAATCAGAAATCAGCTGAGTTTGCAAGTGCAGTGTATCTATGTTGATTAACACAGTTATCGGCAATTTGTTCAATACGTTTACAAACAAACGCCCATAAGGGCCACTTGAGGTAGGTTTCTAATTAGCTATATCACCCATAAGCACAAAGGTGTATGCCAGCAGCACCGCTGGAGCATTGAGTTTGCATTGCGTTACTTTGTACATCAATACTTAGTTATATTAAACTAAGCTATGGATCCGAATTTTATAGCAGCACTAGTAAAGGGCTAGGTCTGTATTACACCTACGCTAAACTGTTTTGTTATAGGAGCCTGGTTGGCAGCCTCTATACCCATGCTGATAACCTTGCGGGTTTCCAGCGGGTCTATAATGCCGTCGGTCCACAGGCGGGCTGCAGCATAGCGTGGGTCCAGGGTTTTGTTGTAGCGGCTTTTAATTTTATCCAGCAGGTTCTTTTCGTCTTCCGGTTGTATTTCCTGGCCTTTGGCTTTAAGGGCCGCTACTTCAATCTGCAACATGGTTTTGGCAGCCTGGTCGCCACCCATTACGGCAATACGGCTGGTAGGCCATGCGTATATTAAACGCGGGCCATAAGCCTTACCACACATAGCATAGTTACCGGCACCATAGCTGTTACCAATAATAATGGTAAACTTAGGTACTACGGAATTGCTAACGGCGTTCACCATTTTGGCGCCATCTTTAATAATACCACCGTGTTCGCTACGGCTGCCTACCATAAAGCCGGTTACATCCTGTAAGAAAACCAATGGCACTTTTTTCTGGTTGCAGTTCATTATAAAGCGGGCTGCCTTATCGGCGCTATCGCTGTATATAACACCACCAAACTGCATTTCGCCCTTTTTGCTTTTAACCACTTTACGTTGGTTAGCTACAATACCTACAGCCCATCCATCTATACGCGCATAGCAGCAGATAATGCTTTTACCGTAGTCTTCTTTGTATTCTTCAATTTCACTACGGTCAACCAGTCGCTTAATAATCTCATGCATATCGTACTGGCTGGTAATGCTTTCGGGTATTATGCCATATATCTCCTGTTCGTTCAGGGTTGGTTTGGCAGGCTCTGCACGGTCGAAACCGGCATTGGCCGGCTTGCCGAATTTATCTACCAGGTTGCGGATAGTTTTCAGGCACTCCTCATCGTTCTTCATCTTGTAGTCGGTAACGCCCGAAATTTCACAATGGGTAGTAGCGCCACCCAGTGTTTCGTTATCTACATCTTCGCCCACCGCACTTTTAACCAGGTAGCTACCTGCTAAAAATACCGAGCCGGTCCCTTCTACAATCAACGCCTCATCGCTAAGTATGGGTAAGTAAGCACCACCGGCTACACAGCTACCCATTATGGCCGATATTTGTGGTATACCCATCGAGCTCATAATAGAGTTGTTGTAGAATATACGTCCAAAGTTTTCTTTATCGGGAAAAATTTCGTCCTGCATGGGCAGGAATGCTCCGGCACTATCTACCAGGTAAATAACAGGTATATGGTTTTCAATGGCTATCTCCTGCGCGCGCAGATTTTTTTTGCCGGTTATAGGGAACCAGGCACCGGCCTTCACAGTGGCATCGTTAGCTACTATCAGGCACAGGCGGCCTTTAACGTAACCCATTACTACCACTACACCGCCACTTGGGCAGCCACCCTGCTCGGGGTACATTTCCCAACCGGCAAATTCGCCTATTTCGGTTAACGGCTTGCCTTTATCCAGCAATAGCTCTATACGTTCGCGGGCAGTAAGCTTGCCTTTTGCTTTATGTTTCTCTATCGATTTTTTACCCCCACCCAGTTTTATCTGCTCGCTAAGGCGGCGCAGATCACTGAGTATAAGTTTCATGGCATCTTCGTTTTTATTAAACTCAAGATTGGTATTAGCTGACATACTTAAAATTTGAGCCGTGAAACTATTAAAAAAGTGCTAAGCCAAAAGCCTGTATTTATGTATTACATAAAGCGTTGTTGGTTATGCATTTTTTCAAAAAAATGCGTGCGGTTACTATTCAAAATCAATAACTCTGTTACATTTGCGGCGGGGCGAGCCTTATACGACCAGCTCCTGTTTAATCCTCCAGGGCAGAAATGCAGCAAAGGTAGACGGTTGAGCGGTGCGATATAAGTAACTTGCCCTATTTTTATTTCCTTTTGCCGGGTCGGGCATTATTTCCATCTCCACAGGTTGTTTATTATTAAGGTTACAATTGCCCGTTGCTAATAGCATATTTGCGGCGCAATTATTCCATTACACAAACAACTACCTAACCATGAAATTTTTTATTGATACAGCTAACCTGGACCATATTAAGGAAGCAGAAGCGCTGGGTATACTGGATGGCGTAACCACCAACCCCTCGCTAATGGCTAAAGAAGGCATTAAAGGCCACGATAACATACTCAAGCATTATGTAACCATTTGCGAAATGGTAAACGGCCCGGTAAGTGCCGAGGTTATCTCTACCGATTTTGCCGGCATGGTACGCGAGGGCGAAGCACTGGCCGAACTGCACCCCAACATTGTGGTTAAAATACCAATGATTAAAGAGGGAGTTAAAGCCATTAAGCACTTTAGCAACAAAGGCATTAAAACCAACTGTACGCTTGTATTTAGCGCTGCACAGGCTATACTGGCTGCCAAGGCCGGTGCTACCATGGTATCGCCGTTTATAGGCCGTATAGACGACAGCAACTGGGATGGCGTGCAACTGATAGAGCAGATAGCACACATATACGGTATATATGGTTTCGAAACAGAGATTCTGGCAGCTTCTATCCGCTCATCGTTACACATTGTAAAATGTGCCGAAGCAGGTGCCGATATTGCCACCTGTCCGCTTTCATCTATACTTGGTTTATTTAAACACCCGCTAACCGATATTGGCCTGGAGCAGTTTTTGGCCGACCACAAAAAAGTAAACGGTTAATAGTACAATACCGATATACATGAAAGGGATTAGGCTCAGCTTAATCCCTTTTTTGTTTCGCTGCAATGGTATAAAACAAAAATCCCTGCCTTACGGGCAGGGATTTTTAAATATGGTATGTAGCGTTACAATTAAGCTTCTGCTTCTGCTGCAGGAGCTTCTACAGCTATTTTGCTATCTACTTTAATAGTAACGTGGTTGCTGCGTTTACGCAGGCGGTATGCACGGCCTTGCGGAGCAGGTAAAAATCTTTTTAGCATGGTACCGGCGTTAACCTGAATTTCTTTTACGAACAGGTCGCTGTCTTCTGGTTTTGCACCACCGTTTTTCTGCTCCCAGTTATTGATAGCACTTTTAAGTAGTTTCTCTAACTTAACAGATGCTTCCTGCTTGCTGAACTTTAATATAGTAAGGGCTTCGTATACCTTTTTACCACGTACCAGATCGGCCACCAGGCGCATTTTGCGGGTAGAGGTTGGGTTATTTCTTAAATGTGCTACTGCTTCCATTTTAATTTGGTATTTATCTAATTACTAAATACTATTTACTTAAATATTACTTCGATTTGTTACCGGCGTGGCCTTTGAACTGACGGGTAGGAGAAAACTCACCCAATTTATGACCAACCATGTTTTCTGTAACATATACCGGTATGAATTTGTTACCGTTGTGTACTGCAAACGTGTGGCCTACCATTTCCGGAACTATCATCGAAGCGCGGCTCCATGTTTTAATTACGCTTCTTTTGCCACCATCGTTCATTTTGGTAAGTTTTTTTCCAAGTTTAAACTGAACGTAAGGTCCTTTTTTTATCGAACGTGCCATCTCTTATATTGATTATGGATTATTGCTTATTGAATTATTTACTTCTGCGCTGGATTATAAACTGAGAAGAAGCCTTTTTAGGGGTTCTTGTTTTATAGCCCTTAGCCTTAATGTTGGTGCGGCTGCGTGGGTGACCACCCGAAGCACGGCCCTCACCACCACCCATCGGGTGATCTACAGGGTTCATGGCTACCGGACGGGTACGTGGACGACGGCCTAACCAACGTTTACGACCTGCTTTACCGTAGCTGATTAGGTTATGATCGCCGTTAGATACCGAACCGATTGTTGCCATACAGGTAAGCAGTATTTTGCGGGTTTCGCCTGAAGGCAGTTTTATAATGGCATAGCGCTCTTCACGGGCCAGCAACTGTGCAGAAGCACCAGCACTGCGTACAATTGTACCACCTTTACCAGGGTGTAATTCAATATTGTGGATAATAGCACCCAGTGGAATTTCGGCTAGTGTAAGTGTGTTACCAACTTCAGGTGCTACACCCTTACCAGAGTTAACAGTCTGGCCTACTTTAATACCGGCTGGAGCCAGGATATATCTTTTCTCGCCATCCGGATATTGGATAAGGGCGATGAATGCTGTACGGATTGGATCGTATTCTACAGAGGCAACTTTACCAGGAACGTTAAATTTATCGCGTTTAAAATCGATAATACGGTAACGTTGTTTGTGGCCACCACCCATATAACGCATAGTCAAATGACCTTTGCTGTTACGGCCGCCGCTCGATTTCATCTTCGATAGAAGAGATTTCTCAGGCTTATTAGTGGTAATTTCTTCAAAATTGAGCAATTCGGTAAACCTCATGCTCGGGGTCGTCGGTTTGTACTTCTTAATTCCCATTTTATTCTTTTTTACGCCTCTCTTTTTATTATCAGTGGTTGAGGTTCCACTTTAGTTAAGAATATTTTTATTGCTGATACCCGGCTGGGGTAACTGGCTTATACGTTACCGTAGAAATTGATGCTCTCGCCTTGTTTCAGGGTTACGTGTGCTTTTTTGTAAGATGGTTTCATACCGCTGGCAACACCTTTTTTAGTGTAACGTACTTTCTTTTTACCTACGTTAACCAGTGTATTTACCGATTCTACCTGTACACCGTAAGCAGCTTCAACAGCTTTTTTAATTTCAAGCTTGTTGGCGTCTTTAGCTACGCGGAAAGCATATTTACCTTGTTTATCGGCGCTCTTGGTGCTTTTCTCGGTAATGATTGGTTTTATTAGAACATTAGTTGCCATGGCTATTTCCTCCTGCGGTTATAATTAGTTATTAGAGAAATTTGATTCGATAGATTTTACAGCACCTTCGGTAAGAACCAGCTTTTTGCAGTTCATTATTTCGTAGGTGTTCAGGTGTTTCACTTCGGTAAGTGCCACAGTAGGCAGGTTACGGGCCGATAGTGTAGTATTCTTATCAGCTGCGTCAACTATAAACACGCTCTTGGTACCGGTTAGGTTAAGGCCGTTTAGTACTGCTACAAAATCTTTGGTTTTAGCCGAAGCCATCTGGAAGTCTTCAACTATAATAAGGTTGCCGTCTTTTGCTTTGTAAGTAAGGGCGCTCTTTTTAGCAAGGTCCTTTACTTTTTTGTTTACCTTCAGGTCGTACAGGTGTGGTTTAGGGCCAAATGCACGGCCACCACCTTTTAAACCAGGAGCTTTCATTGAACCACGACGGGCACCACCGGTACCTTTCTGGCGGAAAGCTTTTTTGGTTGTACGGGCTACTTCCCATTTCTCTTTCGATTTGTGGGTGCCCTGGCGTTGTGCCGCCAAATACGATTTTACAGAAAGATATACCGCGTGATCATTCGGTTCTATTCCGAAAATCTCATCATTCAGGTTGATTTCTCTTCCTGTTTCTTTGCCGTCTTTGCTTAGTACTTTAACCTTCATATTTAGTAGTTTTTGAGGGCAATTACATACCCTCCCCAAAAAGGGAACGCAAAAATATCTTTTCTGCACAGAGTTACAAATGTTTGGCTGAAAATTTATCAGCTTTACTTACCCCGGGGTGGATTTTGTGTGTAAAACCCCGTTTATCCACCAATATGCAGCCTGCACAGGACCTAAAAAGCCCGGTTTTACACAAAATGCTGATTTACAACCCCAGCGGCTTACTGCAAAGTGGTATTAACGGTTATGGGATTGGTAAGTATTTTATGTACCGGGCAGGCGTTGGCTATGGCTGTCAGGCGGGCGGTTTGGGTTTCATCCAGTTTGCCGGTAAAGCGGATAACCCTGTTTATTACCGTTTTATTCTCACCGTCCAGCCGGTCAAGGTCTACCTCTATATATACATCCTGCAAATCCCAGCCTTTGCGGGCGGCGTACATTTTAACAGTTATACTGGTGCAGGCTGCCAAGGCAGCTGCCAGTAGCTCTTTAGGCGATGGGCCCAGATTCTGCCCGCCGTTGCTTACCGGCTCGTCCGATACCAGGGTGGTGCCTCCTTCGGCTTTTATATCTACTTTATATGCCTGCTGGCCTATGGCCGATGTTACCTTTACCATATTCTCTGCTTTGTGTTAATCATTCTGTGCAATACTTATCAATCCAATAACTCCCTTGTATTTAAGTCCCCTTCGGGGATTTAGGGGCCTATTTCTTCAATCTGTCGGGGTAAGGTGCATACTCCGTATCATCACCCTCTATCTTATCAAACTGCTGTGCGGCCCAGCGTTCTTTAGCCTGTTCAATCAAAGCCTTATCCGATGCCACAAAGTTCCAGTCAATAAATCTTTCTTCGGTAAAGGGCTCGCCGCCAAATATGTAAATGGTACTGTTAGCCTCTATAGTAAAACTGCACAGGTTACTTTTGGTGGTTACCAGTAATTGCTTGGGGTGGTAGGCTGTGCCTTCTGTTTCAATACCTCCCTCTAATATATATAGTCCAGACTCGCCGTATAGTTGACTGCCTATATCTACCGTTTGGCGGGTGGTGCTCTTTATCCCTATCATAAACAAACGGCTGTATACCGGCACCGCCGATTTTCGCCCCAGCGCCTCGCCGGCTACCAGTTTATACTGCAAGCCGCCCTCTGTCCAGGTGGGTATGCCCTCCTCTCCTATGTGGTGAAACTCCGGCTCCATCTGCTCCAGGTGTTTGGGCAGGGCCACCCATATCTGCAGGCCATGCATACTTTTATCGCTGTGGCGCAGGTACTCTGGTGTGCGCTCGCTGTGTACTATGCCGCGGCCGGCGGTCATCCAGTTTACGGCGCCGGGCTTAATCTCTACCTCGCTGCCAATGCTATCGCGGTGCATTATGCTACCCTCAAACAAAAAGGTAAGGGTGCTTAAACCAATGTGCGGGTGCGGTAGCACATCAAAGTTCTGGTGGTCGCTTAGTTTGGCCGGGCCCATGTGGTCTATATATATGAAAGGGCCTACCATGCGCTTTTGCCTGAAGGGCAATAACCGCCCTACTAAAAAATTACCAATATCAGCGGCGCGCTCTTCTATTATCAAATCTACATGCGACATACAAAAGGAGATGTTTGTTTACACAATAATAAGCCCTTTACCGTTCAATCTGTAAATCAGGAATTCAGTTAATCAGAAAATCAAAAAACATCACACTGTATTGGCTGTTTGCCTTTCAACCCGTAAATCCGTAACTCAGTCAATCCGTAAATATCCTGCATTCATTCGTGCATTCGTGGCTAATAGCATTGGCTGCTTGTATTATTCCCCCTTTTCCAAAGCATCGGAAAACAGGACGGTGAATAACTACTCCATATTTCAATCCGTCAATAGATAACTCAGTCAACCCATTAATATCCTGCATTCATTCGTGCATTCGTGGCTAATAGCATTGGCTGTTCATTCTAAAATCAGGCAATGCTATATTTGCTATATGGACAGCCCCAACAACTACCGGCAACAGGTTATTACCAAAAAGAAAGACATATACCCCGTTAATAACGAGTTGCGCCAATACCTGCTGGCCAACGCCCGCGAGATAAAACTGCCCGTTAGCTATGCCGACCTGCGCCACTTTAACGGCAGCGTGCCCGTGCGCGATAAAAACGGTAAAGATACCCTGTGGGAAGCTGCCCTGTACCCGCAAAGCGAACTGGTACATATACACGATGGGCTGAAACAGATTTACTCCATTCTCAAATCGGGTGGCGATGCCAGTGTACACACCCACTTACACGTGGAACGTATAGACTACTGCACCTTTGGCAACAGCAACCCCTTCCGCATTAAAATTGTAAACGACTTTAACGATAACTACGATTACTTCTACATTAAGCAGGCCGATGCATCGCGCATATACGGACTGGAGTTAGAGCACATTCTTTCGCCGGCGCGTATCAATTACTTTGTAGATGTAAAAACACTGGTAGAGGAACATATAGCCGGTATACCCGGCGACCAGTTTATGCAGTACTACATCGATAACAAAGAGTTTAACAAGGTGCGCATAGCTAAAGAGTTTGTAAAGTTTAACGAGCGCTGCTTTATACGCCTGCTGGGCGATATGCGCAGCTACAACTATGTGTTTGATATTACCCCCGACTTTGAAGAAGTGCAGTTCCGCATACGGGCTATCGATTTCGACCAGCAAAGCTACGAGGGCAAACGCACCCTGTACCTGCCCCAGTTTTTTAAAGAGAACGCCCAACTGGTTAAGCTGACCCTGCAACTGCTTACCCCCGAAACTATCCGCCAGTACCAAAAAGAAGAACGCACCCTTATAGCCCGCCGCAGCATATCGGCACACCACCGGCTAAACAACCTGATAGACGTAATGGACCGCGATACCATATCGCCTAAAGAGAAGGTACTGCAACTACGTAAAGAGCTGGCCGATTACTACAAAGACCCTAGTTTTATGGATTGCACCAGCATGGGCGAAATAGTACGCAACAGTATCCGCCTGCTAACCAACGAGATACAACAACGCTAACCGCAGGGGTTAACATACTCTATATCGTGTTAACACCCGGGACTTGTAATTGTTTGGCTCCCAGTTACTTACAAAATATCATGTTAGCACCCCTCAAAAAAATACTTATAACCACCTAACAACCAATCGGTTGAATATCTAACCATAAAAATGCTTTTCCATTTTTAAAACCAATAATAAAATAGAGGTTTCCCTCGCCTGCCGCTGTTATTTTAAGTAGCAGGCGCGGGCCGCGCTATCCGTTTCAAGTCCTCTCCTGCGGCGTGGCTACATCAAACAGCGTATCATCGCGAAGCCTTTATCAATTAAAAAATAAACACCGCAAAGGCTGTGGCGATCTTCCGTTTTGTGATTAAGACATAACGAATCAAATTTTACCACTATCGCAAAACTACACCTAATCACACAGCAGAAGATCGCCACGAAATCAGGCATATCTATTTTATTGGATTAATTTCTCGCGATGGCACTCTTTTACATACAGCCCTCGTACCTCGGGCCGCACTGCTTGTATTCATTCGTGTATTCGTGGCACCTGCATTGGCTGTTTGCATTTTCCCGCCCTTTATGGGTTAGGGGGCGGCTGTTTGCCTTTCAATCTGTCAATCAGTAACTCAGTCAATCAGTAAATACCATTGTATTTATCCGTGCATTCGTGGCAACTGCATTATTGCCTTTATTCCCCCTTCAGGGGTTAGGGGGCGGCTGTTTGCCTTTCAATCAGTCAATCTGTAACTCAGTCAATCCGTAAATACTCTGTATTTATTCGTGCATTCGTGGCACCTGCATTATTGCCTTTACTCCCCCTTCAGGGGGGTAGGGGGTAAACAAAAAAGCCACCTGCTTTTCAGCAGATGGCTCTTTATATTATTTCAGCAAGCGTTAATTACTTGGCAGTAGCGCTCAGTACTTTGGCAACAGTTTCGCCAATAGCAGCAGGTGAGTCAACTACGGTAATACCGCATTCGCGCATAATCTGCATTTTGGCAGCAGCAGTATCGTCTTTACCACCAATAATAGCGCCGGCGTGGCCCATACGGCGACCTGCAGGTGCGGTTTGTCCGGCAATAAAGCCTACTACCGGTTTGGTACCGTTGGCTTTAATCCAGCGGGCGGCATCAGCCTCCAGCGAACCACCAATCTCACCTATCATTACAATAGCGTCGGTTTCAGGGTCGTTCATAAACAGTTCCACCGCCTCTTTGGTAGTGGTACCAATAATAGGGTCGCCACCTATACCAATAGCGGTGCTTACACCTAAGCCGGCTTTGGCAACCTGGTCGGCTGCTTCGTATGTAAGCGTACCCGATTTAGATACGATACCTACACGGCCTTTTTTAAACACAAAACCAGGCATAATACCCACCTTGGCTTCGCCCGGTGTAATTACGCCAGGGCAGTTAGGGCCTACCAGGCGGGTGCTTTTACCGTTCAGGTAGTTTTTGGCTTTCACCATATCCTGCACCGGAATACCCTCTGTAATACATACCACCAGTTCTACACCGGCATCGGCAGCTTCCATAATAGCATCGGCAGCAAAGGCCGGCGGTACAAATATGATACTTACATTGCAACCGGTGGCTTTGCGTGCATCGGCTACCGTATTAAACACAGGGCGGTCCAGGTGTTTTTCGCCACCTTTGCCAGGTGTTACACCACCTATTACGTTGGTGCCGTACTCTATCATCTGGCTGGCATGGAAAGTACCTTCTTTACCGGTATAACCCTGTACAACTATCTTCGAATCTTTGTTTACTAAAACGCTCATTGGTATCTATTGTTGATTAATGATTATTGATTAATTGTCCTGCAAGTTTAACTTATTTCTACTAACTGCCTACCCTATCTTAACAACTCGTAAACATTACATTTTCAAAATACAACAAACGCACTACCGGCTGTTAAGCTCCCCTCCTTCGCCCCGCCGTGGCGGGGCGGCATTCAAAGCGGGACGGGGTGGTCAAAACCAGCTATACTTTCGCATTCCTCCGCAGGTTCTTCAAAAAGTCCGATGCAAAAATAAAGTCGAACAACTCGCCGTCGGTTATCTGCATTATCTCCTCTTTGTTACCCTCCCAGTATTTAAGCCCCTCATGCAAAAACACCACCTTATCGCCAATACCCATCACACTATTCATATCGTGTGTGTTTATCACGGTGGTCATGTTGTACTCTTCGGTTATCTCTTTTATCAGGTCGTCAATTACTATACTGGTTTTAGGGTCCAGGCCACTGTTTGGCTCATCGCAAAACAGGTACTTGGGGTTCATTACTATAGCACGGGCTATGCCTACGCGCTTTTTCATACCACCGCTCAACTCACCCGGAAATTTCTTATTAGTATTAACCAGGTTTACGCGGCTCAGGCAAAAATTAACCCGCTCCAGTTTCTCTTTGTCGCTTTGGTGGGTAAACATATCCAGCGGAAAGCGCACATTCTCTTCTACCGTAAGCGAATCGAACAGGGCCGTGCCCTGAAACAGCATCCCTATCTCACGGCGTATGCTTTTACGCTGGTGAAAATCCATTTCGGTAATGTTGCGCCCGTCGTAGTAAATATTGCCCTGGTCAGGCTCAAACAGGCCTACCATACACTTTAGCGTAACCGTTTTACCCGAGCCCGATTTACCTATTATCAGGTTGCACTTGCCGCTTTCAAACGTTGCACTAATGCCCTTAAGCACCTGCTGCGCACCAAAATTTTTCTTTATGTCTTTAATCTCAATCACAACACTTCGTGTTTCGATTACTCAGATAACAGCCATTGATTACTCAGATGGGTGTTGCCTTAATATCCTGTTTGTTATTTAATTCTTCAATCTGCTCAATCCTGTACTTATCTCTTCAATGGTTTTATCAGCGTAATCATAACAAGAAGAAGGCCACAAAAAAGTTTACAATAATCATAACTATACTGCTAAGCACCACCGCCTGTGTAGAAGCCTTGCCTATTTCAATAGCGCCACCCTGTACCGTAAAACCTTTGTAGCACGACATAGACGACATAATAAAACCAAACAGCACCGATTTTACCAGCATCACCGTTACGTCGTAGCCATCAAAGTTATCGGTTACCCCGCGGAAATATTCGGCTGTAGAGTAAAAATGGCCCAGCAAACCGGCCATCCATCCGCCTATAATACCCAAAAACACCGCTATAACCACCAGCATAGGCACTACAAAAATAGAAGCCGCAATCTTGGGGCCTATCAGGTAAGCCGGTGTGTTTACACCCATTATTTCGTAGGCATCTATCTGTTCGCTAATGCGCATGGTACCCAGCTCCGATGCTATATTGCTACCTACTTTACCGGCCAGCAACAGCGCCGAAATGGTTGGAGCCAGCTCCAGTATCATCCCCTTCCGCTCTATACTACCAATCCACCACATGGGCACAAAGCTGATGGTGCGGAACTGGTAAGCAAACTGTACGGCACTAACCGCGCCTATAAAGGTAGATACAATGGCAATAATGGGCAGCGAACCAATACCAATATCGCGCGCCTGACGGAACGTTTCATTCCAGTACATGTTAGCCTTCTCGGGCCTGGCCACCGACTGGCGCATAAGTATCAGGTAACTACCTAACTGTTCGAAAAATTTTAGCATAACTATGGGGCTAAGAAAAGAAAAATTTGGTTAGCAGAAATGGTATTTTAATTACCTGCCATGACAGAGCCATAAGGGTAATTTTAAACATAATCACCCTCCGGCCTGCGGCCACCTCCCTCAAGGGAGGCTCAACAGCCCATTACCCTGTATTTATTCGTGTAATTCGTGGCTAATAGCATTGGCTGCTTGTATTTATCCATGTATTTTAACCAGCGGCAAACCCTATAAAATTGTAAGTTCACCCCATGAACAAAACCATTGTAATTACCGGTGCTACCAAGGGTATTGGCCGCGCAATAGCCGAAAAATTTGCCCGTGCCGGCTGGCGCGTAGCTATCTGCGCCCGTAACAAAGCCGAGTTGGAAACCTTTGCCGATAGCCTGAAAGTAAACGCCACCGGTG
>CAYREY010000040.1:0-6727 GCA_964423405.1 uncultured Chitinophaga sp.
ACCTTTAACATAAGTTTCACACAATTGTGGATGAGGCCACAAACGGCAATTAAACTGTTTTTATACATTTACCCCCGTTATGGCAGAATATATAGTTAGTGCACGTAAATACCGCCCGGCTAAGTTCGGTGAAATGGTGGGGCAAGAGCAGGTAGCTGTTACCCTTAAAAATGCCATACGCACCGGCCATTTGGCACACTCGTTCCTGTTTTGCGGGCCGCGTGGGGTAGGTAAAACTACCGCTGCCCGTATATTGGCCAAAACCATTAACTGCGAAAACGTAACCGACGATTTTGAAGCCTGTGGCCAATGCAACAGCTGTGTTTCGTTTCAGCAAAATGCCTCGTTTAACATTCACGAGCTGGATGCTGCCTCTAACAACTCGGTAGAGGATATCCGTTCGCTGGTAGAGCAGGTACGTTTCCCGCCACAAAGCGGCAAGTACAAAATCTATATTATAGATGAGGTGCACATGCTTTCGGCAGGTGCCTTCAACGCATTTCTTAAAACGCTGGAAGAACCACCTTCGTACTGCAAGTTCATACTGGCTACTACCGAAAAACATAAGATACTTCCCACTATCCTGTCGCGTTGTCAGATTTTCGACTTCCGCCGTATAGGTATAGATACCATAGTAAAACACCTGCGCCGCATTTGCGATGTAGAAAAGATAGATGCCGAAGAAGATGCCCTGCACATTATTGCCCAAAAGGCTGATGGGGGTATGCGCGATGCACTATCTATGTTCGACCGTCTTTCCAGCTTTAGCGAGGGTAAACTAACCTACGCTTCGGTACTGGAAAACCTGAATGTGCTCGACTACGATTACTTTTTTAAAGTAACCGACTCGCTGCTTACCGAAAACCTGACCAACGTATTAAACCTGTTCGACCAGATACTTAAAAAAGGTTTCGAGGGTGACGATTTTATACTAGGCCTGTGCGAGCATTTCCGCAACCTGCTGTTTTGTAAAGACCAGAACACGCTGATGTTGATGGAACTTAGCGACAATCTGAAACAGAAATACTACGAGCAATCTACCCTGGCCTCAGCCGATTTTCTGGTAAACTGCCTTAACCTGGGTAACCAGTGCGACCAGCAATACCGCATGAGCAAAAACAAGCGGCTAACGGTAGAGCTAACGCTCATAAAAATGTGCTACGTAAATTCGGTGTTGACCATAGACGCCGAATCAAGTAAAAAAAAACTCTCTGAGTCAGTAAAAACCGAAGTTGCGGCCTCTAAAAACGCCGAAAAAGCGCCAAATACTGAACAAAGTACCGAAAAGCCTGTAGCTAAAGCCGAACCAGCCAAGCCGGCGGTAGAAAGCAAACCCGTAACCCGTACGGTGCCACCGGTTAGTATTGGTAAAACCCGCAAGGTACTTACCCTCGATTCGCTGGATGATATTACCGATGAACCGGCACAAAAACTACTGGTTGCCGATACCGAGCAGGAGGAAGTATATACCGGTGCGCTGATTAACCTGACTGCCGAATCGCTGGCAACAATATGGGACGAGTACGCGGCCAAACTACCCGACACCAAAAAAGGCCTGCGCATGGCGCTGGCAAAATACCGCCCCGGGTTTAATCAGGATAACAAAGGCCTGCTTACACTAAAGGTGCAAAGCGATATTCAGAAAAACCAGTTTGAAGAAGTACGTTACGGCATTCAGTCGTTTATTTCGCAACGCACCGGCATACAAATCGAACTGGAAATTATTGCCGATAAAAAAATAGATACAGGCGCCAAACCATATACACCCAAAGAAAAATTTGAGCGCCTGCTCGAAAAAAATCCCGCACTAAAAACCATGCAACAGCGTTTCGGGCTGGAGCTGGATTACGATTGATAAACCTTAAATAAGACTATTAATAAAACAACACGCATGAAAGCAACTTCGTTTTTAGCAGGCATACTGGCACTGGTAGTTAGTGTATGTACTGCGCAATCGCCTAACACAACACCGGCTACCGGTACGGCCACCGGCAAAAAGCTGACCAACAACGCACAGCTAAGGCCGGCAACAAAAATCACGCCTATCCCGGCTCAATCGCTAATGCAGGCTACATCGGCACCCGTACAAACCGGGTCTGCTCAAACGCCTGCTACACAAACAAGCCCGGCAACTACCCGCATGTCGCTTGTGCAGCAAACCGGCGAGCACCCTTACCAGGCTGCTCCCAACGATCCATACAATACACGCATCTACACGCTAAAAAACGGCATGAAAGTGTACATGAGTGTAAATAAAGATGCCCCGCGCATTCAAACACTACTGGCAGTAAAAGCCGGTTCAAAATTCGACCCACCGCAAACCACTGGTCTGGCCCACTACCTGGAGCACATGATGTTTAAAGGCACCGAACAACTGGGCACTAAGGACTGGGATAAAGAGAAAGTGCTGCTCGACTCGATACAGGCATATTTTGAGTACCACAAAAACGAAAAAGACGAAGCCAGAAAAAGAGCGCTATACGCTGTTATAGACTCGCTTAGTTATCAGGCATCTAAATACTCTATTGCCAACGAGTACGATAAAATGACAACCTCTATTGGTGCACAGGGCACCAACGCCTTTACATCTACCGATATGACGGTATATGTAAACGACATACCAAGCAACGCGCTGGAAAAATTTATTAAGCTGGAAGCTGCCCGCTTTAAAACCTGTGTGCTGCGTATTTTCCATACTGAGCTGGAAACTGTTTACGAAGAATTTAACCGCAACCAGGATAATGACCGCGTATGGAGCGACCACGCGTTAGACAATGCACTACTACCTAACCACCCGTATGGCACACAAACTACCATTGGCGAAGGCGAACACCTGAAAAACCCTTCGATGGTAAATATTTACAACTACCAGAAAGCGTACTACCGCCCTAACAACGTGGCCCTGATACTGGCCGGCGACCTGGACCCGGAGAAAACACTGGCCCTGGTAGAGAAATATTATGGCGACTGGCAACCAGCCCCTATACCGCCGTTTACTGCTAACCCACGCCCACAGCTAATGCAACCTGCCATACGCGAGTACACCGGCCCGCAGCCCGAGCATGTGTACATTGGCTTTCTGTTTGGCGGCGCCAACACCCGCGAGGCCCTGATGGCCCGTATGGTAGATATGATACTGGCCAACGGCGAGGCAGGCCTGATAGACCTTGACCTGGTACAACAACAAAAAGTATTACAGGCTTATTCGTACATTGATGAGAACACCGACTATAGTTTTCATAAACTATACGGCGAACCCAAACAAGGCCAGAAACTGGAAGAAGTAAAAGACCTGCTACTGGGTGAGATTGAGAAAATTAAAAAAGGCGAATTCGGCGACTGGCTGCTGCCGGCAATTGTGCAGAACATAAAACTGCAACGTATGAAAGATGCCGAGAAAAACGAAAGCCGCGCTTATAACATGATGGGCACCTTTGTGCACAACATAGCCTGGGAAGATTGGGTGAACGAGGTAAACGTAATGGCCAGCATTACCAAAGCCGATATTGTGAAGTTTGTAAACGAAAACTACACCAACAACTATGCAGTGTGCTACAAACGCCAGGGCGAAGCCAACGTGCATAAAGTAGAAAAACCGAAAATCACTTCGGTAGAGATGAACAAAGACGACCAGTCGGAATACAAAAAACAATGGGACCAGATGCCACAGCCATCGCTTACCCCTAAGTTTATAGATTTTGAAAAAGATATTGCCCACCTTAAACTGGCCAGCGGCAATGTAACTTTCGATTACATTAAGAACGATGTAAACAAAACTTTCAGCCTTAATTACATCTTCGATATGGGTACCGATAATATCCGCGACCTGGGCCTGGCCATCAGCTACCTGGAGTACCTGGGCACCGATAAATATACCGCCGAAGCACTGAAAGAAGAGTTCTACAAACTTGGCCTTAGCTTTTCGGTAAATACCTCGCGCGATCGAGTAACAGTATCGTTAAGCGGACTGGAAGACAACCTGGAAAAAGGGGTAACCCTTTTCGAGCATATCCTTTCATCGGTAAAACCCGATAAAGAAGTGTACGAAGCCATGGTAATGGATATTATACAGGGCCGCGCCAATGCCAAACGCAACAAAGGTGCTATACTATACAGCGGCTTGCTTAACTACGCCAAATACGGCCCTAAAAACCCGTTCACCAATGTGCTAAGCGAAGCTGAACTACAAAAAGCAGATGTAAACCACCTGGTAGATTTAATTAAATCGCTTGGCTCTTACAAGCACACTATTTTCTATTACGGTAGTAAAGATGCCAACGCCGCACTGGCTGTGTTTAATAAACTGCATCCGGTAAAAAGTAAACTGAAAGAGTACCCTGCTGCACAAAAATATCCCGAGCTGGACCTGAGCGCTGCCAAGGTATTTGTGGCCTACTACCCTATGAAACAGGTAGAAATGGTAATGGTAGGTAAAGATGTATTGTTCAACAAAGAGCTTTACCCTAACATTTTTCTGTATAACGATTACTACGGCTCGGGCCTTAGCTCAATCATGTTTCAGGAGATACGCGAAAAACAAGCGCTGGCATACTCGGTGTACAGCAGCTTTGGTGTACCGCAATATGCAAGTGAGTCGCACTACGTAACCAGCTATGTAGGCACACAAGCCGATAAACTGAAAACCGCACTGGGCGAAATGAATAAGTTGCTGAACGATATGCCCGAAGTAACCCAGCAGTTTGAAGGTGCCCGCGCCAGCGTTATTAAAACACTGGAAAGCGACTGGATTACCCGCTCGGATATGTACTGGGCTTATGACCGTGCTAAAAAACGTGGCCTTACCTACGACATACGTAAAGTAATATACGAGAAAGCCAAAACCACTACCATTACCGATGTACACAATTTCTTTAACGAGCACGTTAAAGGCAAAAAATACAACTACGTGGTTATTGGTAAAAAAGAAGACCTGAACCTGGATGCACTTAAAGAAATAGGCCCTGTACAGGTACTGGAACTAAACGAAATATTCGGTTATTAATAGCATAATAATTTTATAAAAAAGGCGCTGCAGTTTCTGTAGCGCCTTTTTTATATACTAAGGCCGAGCAAAAAACATTACTACTATAATACTATTTTCACCACATGCATACGGCAGATGCTGTCAATTTCATATCGAAACTAAGCGTGCGCAAAATTGCGAATGCAGCATCGGTGCTATCGTCGTTTTACCTGGCACGGTGGAGCGGTAAGCCACTGCAATATGGGGTGCCATTTAATGTATCGATAGAGCCAACCACCACCTGTAACCTGGGCTGCCCGGAGTGCCCCAGTGGTTTAAAAAGTTTTACCCGCCCTACCGGCAACCTCGATTATGATTTTTATAAACGCACGGTAGATGAAATAGGCAACAAACTTATTTACCTGTACTTCTACTTTCAGGGCGAGCCGTATATGCACCCTAAGTTTTTAGAGCTGGTACGCTATGCCTCGCAAAAGGGTATTTATACCGTAACATCTACCAACGCGCACTTTTTAACCGAACGCAAAGCACGCGAAACAGTAGAGAGCGGACTGGACAGAATATTGATATCGATAGACGGCACTACGCAGGAAACCTACGAGCAATACCGCATTGGTGGCAGTTTAGAAAAAGTAATAGAGGGCACTAAAAACCTGGTACGTGCTAAACGCGAGTTAAAATCGCAGACACCACATATTGTGTTTCAGTTTTTGGTAGTAAAACCAAACGAGCACCAGATAGAAGATGTAAAAAAACTGGCCACCGAAATTGGTGTAGATGAAGTAAAACTGAAAACAGCGCAGGTTTACGACTTTGAAAACGGCAACGAACTAATACCCACTATCGATAAATACTCGCGCTATAAAAAACAGAGCGATGGCAAATACCAGATAAAGAACGAACTGCTTAATCACTGCTGGAAACTATGGCACAGCGCCGTTATAACCTGGGATGGAAAGATTGTGCCTTGCTGTTTTGATAAAGATGCACAACATCAACTGGGCGACCTGCACACCAAAACCTTTGGCCAGATATGGCAAAGCGATTTATACAAATCGTTTCGCAGCCGGATATTGAAGAGCCGTAAGGAAATTGACATTTGCACCAATTGCAGCGAAGGCACTAAGGTGTGGGCGTAAATAGTTGGCAATTGGCAGTTCGCAGTCCACAATAGATACAAATAGAATAATACAAAAGGCTTGTACCGATTATCCCGTACAAGCCTTTAGTATTATTTGCCGACTGCCAATTGCAAACTACCAACTGTTACTTCACCAGCATCCGTTTCAAACCTACTCCATCTTCGGTGCGTAGTTGTATAAAGTAAATACCGGTAGCAAAACTGCTGTTGGTTATAAAGAATTCGTGGCGGCCGCCTTTAATCTCCAGCTTGCGCAAATCTACCACCCTGCCTAAGGCATCGGTTACCTTCACCTCGGCTAGCTCACCGGTACCGGCTTCTACCATCAACGTAAACGCACCATCGTTAGGGTTAGGGTACACACCCCAACTGTTATCATTCAACTCGCTTATACCAACTTCCGAGTAATCTATACAAGCTGTATCGGCGCAACCGGCACCGTTAGTTACCACCACACAGTACAATCCATTTGCCATTGGTGTATAGAACTGATTGGTTGCACCCACAATAGGGCTACCACCCGGGTAACCGTTATACCATTGGTAGCTGTTACCGGCAGGGTAAGCCAGCAAGGTGTTGCCGTTTTGTGTAATAGTAGCAAC
>CAYREY010000040.1:6827-39732 GCA_964423405.1 uncultured Chitinophaga sp.
TACACTATCAATCCAGAAATCGGCACACAGGGTATCTTCCGGACATGGATATAACGTAAGGTTTAAATCGCCGGTGGTATCGGTACAGCCATAGCTGTTAGTTACTATTACCGAATAACTACCGCTGGTGCTGGTGGTATAGGTTTGCTGAGTGGCTCCTATTATAATACCACCATTCAGCAACCATTGGTATGTATAACCTACACCATAAGGCCCAACAATGGTATAAGGCGCACAGGTATCAAAACAACCTTCGTAAAAAGTACATAGCTCGGGTAGCGGATTAACCGTAACACAAAGTGTTGCGTTACTACTACAACCAAATGTATCAGTAGCCTGAAGGCCGTAGCAACCGCCTTTGGTAACGTATATCGTATCATTAATATCGCCGGTGGTCCATTCAAATGTTACCGATGGGTCGGGGTGCGATGCTACCAGTATAATTGTATCGCCCTGGCATATTGTAGTGGCTGTTAGCGGTGTAATAAGCGGTGGCACCGGTGGCTGGTGTACGGTTATTATATATGGTAACGATGTATCGCCACAACCTGTACTGGTATCGGTTACCACCACCTGATAGGTAAACACACCTACGCCTGTAAGCGTACTATTTACAAATACGGAATTGAAGGTAGTGCCGTTGGCATTGGGGTCGTTGCTTATCCAGCTATACGTCCAGTTTTGATTAAAAGTAACAGTCAGGTTGGTAAATTCTCCCAAACACAAATCGGCATCGCCGTTATTTACAATAACAGCCGGCGGCGCATTGTTTACTATAATGCGGATAAACGTACTGTACGGGCAACCACCTGCATCGGTCATGGTTACAGCATATATACCGGTAGCCGTTACGGTAACAGAATCGTTGGTAGAGCCATTGCTCCAAAGGTATGTGCAGGTGCCACAAGCCGGCGCTACTAATAATACATTGGTACCGGCGCATACTATCGTATCGGGGTATGCTGTTATGTTACCGCTTAGTGTAGGCGCCGCCACCGGTATATTTTGCACGGTAGTATCGTAGCAGCCATAAATATCATGTACTATCAACGTATCTGAATATACGCCCGATGGGGTATAGGTATGAAAAGGGTTTTGATTAAGTGAGGTGCCACCATCACCAAAACTCCAGTTCCAGTAGTTAATTAAACTGAACGAACCATCGGTAAACTGTACCGGTTGGCCCACGCAGTTAGGCCCGTTAAATGTAAAGGCAGCAGTAGGTTTTAGTGGCACGGTTACCGTATCCATAAACGTATCGGTACAAAGCGAGTTGGTTACAACCAGCGTTACAATGTAGGTACCCGGTGTAGCATACTGGTGGCAGGGGTTTTGCGCAGCAGAAGTATTCAGGTCGCCAAAATTCCATTGCCAACCGGTAATAGTATTGCCGGCCGTGTAAGTGCTTATATCGGTAAAACAAACAGGGTCGTTATAGCAACCGGTAGCTACATCAAATTTAGCCGCCAGTGGTATCTCTATCTGTGCGGTATCGTTCAGCAGGCACGAATCGGTTTGCGATGCATTATATACATAACCGGTTAGCGTTACCAGATAATAACCAGCCTGCGCATACGTATGTGTTGGGCTTATCTGGTTAGAACCAGTGAAATCGCCGAAGTTCCAGCTATAAGTAGCCGGGTTGGCATTAACCGATGTATTGGTAAACTGTATAGGATTACAGCTGGTATGCGTAAAGCTGATGTTGCCGTTAAAGGTACAACTACCCGAACCACTGCCATTGCAGCTATCTACCTGTATTACCAAAGTATTTGATAATGCTGTACAGCCATTTGTAACATCGGTAACTGTTACCGAGTAACTACCGGCAGCTGTAAAGTTACGGCATTGCGTAGCAGGGCCACCTACATTCCATGCATAGGTATAGTTGGCATTACCCAAAGCGCACATGTTTACGCTAAACGGCGTGCCCACACAGTAGGTAAGATTATGGTACGTGCTGATACTGGCCGTAGGGCCGCTTACATACTGCACATTAATCTGCGATAGAGCGGTACAGGTATTGGCACCGGTTACAGTTACCTGATACAACCCGTTTTGTGTAATGGTAGTTGGGTTAACTGCCGAGGTATAACCACCGGGACCGCTCCACTGGTAAGTGCCGCCGCCTGTAGCCTGCAACTGCGCACTACCTCCGGCACAAAGGCTGGTTAATTGTGTAACAGTGGGTACCGGTGCCGGATTAAGGGTTACCACTATACTATTGCTTACTGTTGCGCCACAGGCATTTACAGTAAGTGTAACGGTTACGTTTTGCGGTGCATTGTTACCCCATTGTATTGGCGTACTACTACTACCGGGTGCCAGCACGGCCCCGGCATTAGATGGGTTTACGCTCCAGGCATATGTACTACCCGGCGGATAAAGATTGGTAGCGGCATAAGTAGCAGTAGCATTGGCACAGGCAATAAGCGAACCGGTAATGGCAGGTGGACCTACCGGTGCTATATGTACGTTTTGCAAAGAAGTATCTGAATTACAAAATGGCGAGTTAGGCATTTGCGCAAACGCCTGCACTATAAACGGCGGCGTACTACCCCACAATACTGTAATGCAGTTACCTACACCGGTAACCGGTGTACCGCCGGTAATAACCCAGTTAACCGTACTGCTTGCCGTAGCACAATAATTAACTGCGCTATTGGCGCACACTATCGTATCGCCGGTTATAACAGGTGCTGTTGGCGGAGCTACCACCTTTACAATCAGGTAAGCGGTATCGGTACAGCTTTGATTAGGGTTAAGCGGCCATGCCTTAATGGTATAGGTACCCGGTGTATTAAGCCAGTTAATGGTAATACCGGCAGCAGGGCCGGGTGAGTACACTGGTCCAACCGGTGTTACCGACCAGAAACATACAGTAGAGTTAGAGGTGCTGTAGCTTGCCGGTGCATTGGCACATACCAGTGTTTGCCCGTAAATTTCTAACCGTGGCCGCACACGTATAACCAGTTGCGCTGTACCGCCACAACGTAAAAACGAATCGTAGTAAGCAACGTTTAAGGTATCGTTACAAGGGCCAACAAAATTACTCCAGCAAATTTCCACCTCGTTACAACATACCGAATCGCTTAGTACACCACAAGCACCACTGCCCAGGCTCCAGGTAAAACCGGCACCGCTAAAAGCAGGCAGGGTGTATTTCTCGCAATCGCCGGGGCACACTTTAGTAGCACCACTTATTACAGCGTTTGTGGGTACCAATGGTATGTATGCATACGTTGTATCGCTGCACACACCGGTGCAACCGGTTACTACCAGGCCCAGCGTGCCTATCTGCCCGGGGCCCCAGGCTACATTAACCGATGGCTGGTTATTAGGGCCTATAATAGTACCACCTATGGCAAACCAGTTGTAAATACATCCACCACCCGGCGGTGTACTGTATGTGGCAGTATCGTATGCGCATAGTGTAGAGGGGCATGTAATAGTAGGCCCAGGCAAAGCATCTATGTTGATAGCGCTTTGAAACGTATCGGCACAGTGGCAATCGTTATAGGCTATAAGTGTAATAGTATAGGTGCCTGCTGCGCTGTATGCATGTGTAGGATTTTGTAGGGTTGAAGAACCACCATCGCCAAAATACCATTGGTACGATGATGCACCGGTAGATTGATTGGTAAAAGCTACAGGTGTAAATTTGCAGGCGTTGCTCTGGTGGGTAAAATAAGCTGTAGGCAGATTTACTTTTTCTATACAGATAGAAGCCGAGTCGGTGCAGCCCCATTGGTTGGTTTCGTAAACAGTAAGCGAACCCAGCAGGCTCGAATCCCAAGTTACGGTAACCGAGTTGGTATTTATACCCGTAGCACTGATAGCGCCACTAACCACCCACTGGTAGGAGCTACCTGCATTTAACTGTGTGGTATAGGTAATGGTAGATAGCTTACATACCTTTTCGCAATTAGGCCTTGTTTCGGGCTGGCCAGAGCCGCCCTGTGTGCTACCGGTATCGGAAGGGCAGGTTGGGTAAGGCGCATGGGTTATAAGCGGTGCTGGCTTAGGATGTATTACCACATTAAGCGTATGGAAAGCCGAAGGCCCAAACTGCGTTACCACTATAGTACCCGTACCGGCTGCACCCCACTGTATTACTAATGAGTCGGTTGTTAGTATGGTTAGTGGTGCACCGCCGGTAATGCTCCAGCTATAACTGGCACCAGGCACATAAGGCACGTAATAGGTTACTTTTTCGCCGGCACAAACCGTATCGGCACCGGTAACAGCAGCCTGCAACTGGGGTAGCCCCATCAATAAAAAAAACAGAAAAAGCAGGGTAGATTTTTTCATCATAGGGGGCTTGTTTATAGTTAGCTTAAAGATAGGATGAGTACCAACAAAAACGAAAAATGCTACCCGTTTTTTCACGGGTAGCATATAAATGCGAGTTGAATGAGTGGTTTTAAAAGTAAAAACGCAACTAATGTGTTAGAAAAAAAACATCAGTGCTGTATCGGCACAATGGCGTAATATCTGATACAAGCGAACTTGACCGCTATATTTTACAGCTACCCATCTGCTATCTTCCTACTAAGAATCTCTTTACAGCAAATTTATGCTCGCCATTATGCAGATTTAATAGATACATGCCGCTGGGTAAATCGCTTACAGCTAACTGAGCCCTATTAAAGCCTGTTGTAACATTTATTGTAGTTGAAATTACTTTTTGGCCCAGCAGGTTTTCTACGTCCAG
Source organism: uncultured Chitinophaga sp. (assembly GCA_964423405.1). GTDB lineage: Bacteria > Bacteroidota > Bacteroidia > Chitinophagales > LD1 > Bog-950. The sequence continues at coordinate 11,542 of CAYREY010000040.1, forward strand.
ATTCAATTTGCCAGCGGTGCTGTTTTCAAATTCTACATTCAGCAAGTTGCTGGTAGGATTTGGATAGAGCCTGACAACGGGTGCCGCTATTTCTTCTATTTGATTAGGCACTTCAATAGTATTTAAAACCTCGTTTGTTATAATAGGTGTATTGTAGTCAAAGTAAATAGCTGCGCGGTTACGTATCTGCGTGCCGTTGGCCAGGTTAGGACGCTGCTTTACATAAAAAGATACAAAACCATGGCTGGCAGGCTCGTTTCTGGTACTATCGGGCAGAGAAATATTGTCGAAATAAAAAGCAAGGTGCTTGTTTTGTAAAAAATCGGGGCGCACATTATGCGATGCAGTAATACGCTCTACACTACCCGGGTTAACATCGCTGTCAAGTGTATCTACTATCACCACATTCTCGGCATAAAATGTACCTGTATTTTGAAAACGAATGGTATAGTGCAGGAACGAATCCTCGCGGGCGATAAAACCCTGCGCGGTCATTCCTTTAGGTGATACTCTCTTATCGTTAGGATCGTAAGATCCCACTACCGGTGTAGAGGTACAGTAATCGTTATTTACAAAATTCACATCGTTCTGCACCGGTGTAATATGAGCGCAGTTGGTAATATCGGTACCCAGCGCTACAGTAGCGGCTGTATTAAATACAATTTGAAACCAATTACTTGCACCCGGCAGAAGGCCATTGGCAAAATTTGAGAAGATGATTTTGTGGTTAACAGGGTCAAGTATATAGTTAGCTGAGTTTACACTAGTAGAAACAAAAGTTTCGTCGGCATCATACTCAAATTCAATTACGGGGTTCATAGTTATGTTGCCGCTATTACCGTAGTGCACATATACGGTATGGTTAAATCCCGGCCTTGGCAAGGTAAGAAAAGTAACTTCGGTCCATAAATCATTAGCAGCCCGCACGGTATCAAAAAAATCGTTGCTGACAGAAGTTTGCCCGGCTGTAAGGCCCATGAGCACTATAGGCCCCACCGGACAGTTTTGAAAAGTATGATAAGGCAGTGTATGGTTAAGCGCATAGTTGCCCGGTGGCAGTATGAACGAATAAGCACCATTAGCATCGGTAAAATCGTAATAGCCGGGTATGGCCTGCACATTAATATTAGGGATACCTATATCGCCGGTAGTAAGGGCACAATCTTTATCCATATCGTTAATTACATGGCCCGATACCTGTGCGGCGCACGATAAATTTTGATAACCTATGCTAACCGGGTAGCTGGTTGCCTGACAGCCGTTGGCATCGGTAGCATAAGCGCGGTATTGAAACCCTGCCGAAAGGCCGGCGGCTGTAGGGCCATTTTGCCCATTGCTCCATTGGTAAGTAACCGGCTGCGCTGCATTAAATGCCAGTACAGTGGCCGAGCCATCGTTGGTAAAAATACAGCTAGCGTTTACAGGCGCTACATTCAGCGACATGTTAGAGTATTTATTTACACACGTACCCTTTACCGTAGAACAACCGTTGGCATCGGTAACTGTAACATAATAGCCACCGGCTGCTATACCGGTAATATGCTGTGTGGCAAAGCCATTGCTCCAATTAAAAGTATAAGGTGCTGTGCCACCCGATGGATAACAGTATATTGACCCCGTAGGTGTGTTACACAGCGCCGGGCTTGACGACAAGTAGACATTTATAATATTCTGGTATTGTATGCTGGTGTAATAAACACCGGTGCAGCCATTGGCATCGGTAATGGTACAGGTGTACATGCCCACTGCCAGGCCGGTGGCGGTTTGGGTTGTTTGTGGCGGAATGGTGCTCCACCTATAAGTATATGGCCCGGTAGCACCTGTAACAGTAGCAGTGGCAGAACCGGTAGCCGATGTACACGATGTGTTGGTGCGCGTAATATTTACAGTGTATGAGGGCACATTATCTATATAAGCGCTGGCAGCTACAGTGCAGCCCGAAGTATCGCTGACCGTAACCGAATAAAAGCCCTGCGATAACTGGTTAACCGAACTGCTGCTTGCACCATTAGACCATGCATAGCTATAGGGCGGCGTTCCCAACAGGGGAGTTAACACAATACTACCGCTATCGTTATTACATTTCTCGTTGGCCTTTACCAGGTTAGGCTGTATAGGCGATGTATAAACTACATATACATTAAGTGCACGCATACAATTATTGGCATCTAACACAGTACCCTGGTAGCTGCCTACCGAAAGCCCTGTGGCTGTTATGGTATTTTGCTGCGGTAATGTGTTCCAAAAATAAGTGTAGGGAGGTACGCCGCTTTGCGGTATTATAGTAGCTGTGCCATTGTTAAGGTTACATAGTTCTGCCGTGCTGGTACTGGTAGCGTTAATTGGCAAGTCGTTAGCAATATTTACAACACGGCTTATCGAGCAGTTAGTGGCATCGTTAATAGTAACCGTATACGTGCCGCCTAAAAGGTTGCCCACCGAGTCGGTGGTTTGTGGAGGCACAGTGCTCCACTGGTAAGTAAAAGGCGACACCCCACCACCAGTAATATGCACCGCCGCACTACCCAACTGCGGGCAGTGATGCGGGTGCGATGTGATATTAAAAGCATAGGTAGCACTATCTGTTATTGTAATTGGAATAGTATCGCTACCCCACCAGTTGTAGTAAACCAGTATACAACCAGAAGCATCTGTTACATTTACAAAATAGTTTCCTGCCGATAAATTCTGTAGTGTGTCGCCCCCGGTTGTGCCATTCCATAAAATATTGAATGGTGGTGTGCCTACGAGGCTATCTATCCAGGCAGCACCATTGCTCCCCCCACATATTTCGGGCGTGGTTCTTACCATGCCGCTTACTACCGAACTGCCTGCGCCACCGCCACTGCAGTCCGTAGCCGAGTTTCCATTAATATCGGTAACAGTCACACAATACGTGCCAGGGTAGTTTTGAATAAACTGGGTGGTTGTGCCATTGGACCATGCATAGGTGTAAGGTCCAGTGCCACCTGTAGCGGTAACACCAATATAGCCCATGCTATCCCAATTGCAGAAAGGGGTACCGGAAAAATTAAGCGTAATACCTTGTGCGTTGGTATCAAACCCATTTAAAAATAAAATAATTACAAGTGCGAGGTTAAATAGTGTTTTCATAGTTAATGTGGCTTGATATTTAGAGCAGGCATACAGATATTTAGTTGCATACAGCTCCTTAAATATTATTATGTGTTAGCATGCAACCTTATTTATTCCATTGCCATCATCAACATTTTTTGTAAACAAAAATGCCACCTGGCAAACCAGATGGCATTTTCTATTAATAGTTACAATCGCTTACTACACAGTCATTATCTCTTTCTCTTTTACTTCCAGGTGTTTCTCTACCTTGGCCGAGTACTCGTTGGTCAGGTTCTGAATATCCGTTTCTGCAGCTTTGGCCGCATCTTCGGTAAGACCATCTTTCAAAAACTTCTTCACTTTCTCGTTGGCATCTTTACGGATGGTGCGGATAGAGATGCGGCATTTTTCTGCCTCGCCTTTGGTGTTTTTAACCAGGTCTTTACGGCGCTCTTCGGTCATTGGTGGAATGTTCAGGCGGATGATTTTACCATCGTTCTGCGGTGTAACACCAATGTTAGCTTTCAATATAGCTTTCTCTATTTCTGCCAATACCGATGAATCCCACGGCTGTATGGTAATAGTGCGGGCATCCGGAGTAGATATGTTACCTACCTGAAACAGTGGGGTCATAGAACCGTAAGCATTTACCTCTATGCCATCCAGCATACCGGCGCTTGCACGGCCAGCACGTACTTTAGATAATTCAAACTCAAAATGCTCCAGCGCTTTGCTCATTTGTGCGCGGGTATCGGCTAATAAATTTTTTACGTCCTGATCGGTCATAACAGTGTATTAAAGGGTTGTGAGTTAACGTACTCTATTTTGCTTTCTTATCGGTTACAATAGTACCTATTTTTTTGCCATCCAGCACTTTCTTCAAATTGCCTTTTTTGTTTACATCAAATACTATAATAGGCAGGTGGTTTTCCTGGCAAAGCGTAAAGGCTGTAAGATCCATTACACTCAGTTTTTTCTGTAGTGCCTCGGCATAAGTAATGGTATCGTATTTCTTTGCTTTAGGGTTCTTCTCCGGGTCCGAATCGTAGATACCGTCTACACGGGTACCTTTCATTATTACGTTGCATTCTATTTCGGTAGCGCGCAGGGCTGCTGCGGTATCGGTAGTAAAGTACGGGTTACCTGTACCGGCACCAAATATTACCACACGGCCTTTCTCAAGGTGGCGTACGGCACGGCGTTTAATAAACGGCTCGGCCACTTCTTTCATTTCTATGGCGGTAAGCAGACGGGTCATTACACCTATTTTCTCCAGCCCGCTTTGCAGGGCCATGCTGTTTATTACCGTGGCTAACATGCCCATATAATCGCCCTGTACGCGGTCTATACCATTGGCCGAGGCCTGTATGCCGCGAAAAATATTACCGCCGCCAATTACCACGGCAACCTGAACGCCGGAGTCGACAGCCTGTTTAATTTCGTGGGCGTATTGCATTACCATATCGGCATCTATGCCAAATTGTTTGCTGCCCATTAACGATTCGCCGCTTAGCTTTAGGAGGATACGCTTGTATTTCATAGCGGGTGTGAATATAGAAAAGCCCCACTAAAAGTGAACAGCAAATACCACACACCCTATTAAAACAGCAAAACCCCGCCTGTAAGGCCGGGGTTTTGCTACTAAACAAAATAAGTTTAAGGCATAATAAACAACCTGCCTACTGCCACAAACAAAGCCATAGATAAAAACACCATGTTTATACCTATAGGCTGCATTTCGTTGCGTTTAAGATGAAACACGGCTGCCGAAGCCATGGTAAACACCAGGCCCAGCGCAGCTACCGGCGTAAGTACCGGTAGTATACCGGTAAGTTTAGGCAGTACTAACCCAAAAGCCGCCAGTAACTGCGTAATACCAATAAACCTCACCTGCCACGATGGCACTTCTTTTACCCACGGCATTTTAGGCGCCAGTTCATCAATCGGTTTAAATGCTTTCATGCTGCCGCTCATTAAAAACAGGGCGGCCAATAATGCTTGTACAATCCAAAGCGCTGTATTCATATCACATATTTTTTTGTTGATGCAAACTTATGTACCTTTGCTATACATTTGTAACTACTATACATTAGTATAGCACTATACTTTTGTATACTAACAGATAACTATGGCAACTACCGAAAAAACAAAGCCCAGTAAAGAAGCCTGCAGAAGCCATGCCCTGCCGGTAAAAGACACACTGGATGTAATAAGCGGCAAATGGAAACTACCTATTATGGGCTCGCTGATACAAGGTAAAAAGCGCTTTAAAGAACTGGAGCGCGACATACCCAACATAACACCCCGTATGCTTAGTAAAGAACTTCGCGAACTGGAAGTAAACCAACTGGTAAGCCGTACCGTGTACTCTACCATACCGCCCACGGTAGAGTATGAACTTACTCCCTACGGCAATACCCTTAAAAAAGTACTGGAAGCTATGGCCGAGTGGGGAACCCAACACAGGAAGAGGATAATTGGGAAGAAATGAAGACTATAGAGAAACAAGCGTTACTCGAAAAATTCGTATCCAACTTTATTATTAAAAGCAAAAGAGACCGAACGTTGTTTGAGTTAACCAATAGTAAAAAGCGCAGTGCTTTTATTGATTGCCTTAACCATGAAGTAACCGACATTTTTGAGATCAAGAAACTTAGACTGTTGAACAAATCAACGGATACAGCAGTAATTAGAAATATGCTGAGCACAAAAGACAGCGATTTGTGCTATGTAATATGTCATGATGAAAACTTTGATGATAAAATAGTAAACTTCAATACCGCTCTTGCTACACTACACAGCAATGGCCTAGGCTTTGTACTGATAAATATCCCAACAGGCAGCATTTATATTGAATGTGAACAGGAGCAAGGTCCACCCGCACAATACGTTCCCGCCAATCACTCATCATAACAAACAAAAAGCGCAATCCTTACGGATTGCGCTTTTGTATTTATTGCAGACTGAAGTACTACTTATTTAGCAGCACCTCTTTCTACGCGTTTGAAACCTGTTACAGTTAAACCGCTTTCGGCAGAACCCAGTACTTGCTGTACGGTTTTGCTACCATCTTTTACGAAAGGCTGGCTAAGCAGGGTGTTTTCTTTAATAAAGGTTTGGCCTGCACCTTCAGCAATTTTATCCAGTATGTTTTCTGGTTTGCCGGCTGCAACAGCTTTCTCTCTTGCAATGGCTTTCTCTCTTTCAATAGCTTCGGCAGGTACACCGTTTGCATCTACAGCTACCGGGTTCATAGCGGCTATTTGCATAGCTACGTCTTTACCTACAGTAGATACTGCATCGTTAAGGCCTTTGTTAAGGGCTACCAGTACACCAATTTTGTTACCCATGTGGTTGTAAGCTACTACGCTTTCGCCAGCTATGGTTTCGTAAGCCGATACATTGATAAGCTCGCCAATGGCAGATACTTTCTCCTGTACCTGGCCTTTAACGGTAGCACCGTTCAGGTCAAGGTTCAGCAGGTCTTCTAAAGTAGCCGGAGATTTTTCTAAAGCTATATCAGCTATATCAGTTGCAAATTTTACGAAGCTTTCATTTTTAGCCACAAAGTCAGATTCGCATGAAAGGTATACAGCTACACCTCTTTTGCCATCGGCCGAAGTTTTAGCAATTACAACACCTTCGGCTGCTGCGCGGCCTGCACGTAGCTCGGCTACTTTAGCGCCTTTTTTGCGCAAAAAATCGATAGCGGCCTGTACGTCGCCATTAGCTTCGGTTAAAGCTTTTTTACAATCCATCAAACCTGCACCGGTCAGGTTTCTTAATTCGTTTACTTGAGCTGCAGTAATAGTTGCCATTGTGTATTGATTATTTAGTAATGTTTATTGATTATTTAATTCCAGTTCTGCTCTTCAATAAACGAAGAAGCCAAGTTTATTAAACCTGGCCGCTTCGTTGTTTATCCTTAAAAACCTAATTGTTCAATTAAGCTTTTTTAGCTCCAAAACCGCCACCGGTTCTTGAACGGCCTGCGCCGCCAGCACCACCTGTGCTACGTTTTCTTGGACCACGGCCACCGCCTTTTTCTTCTTTCTTACGGGCAGCTTCTTCTTCGCTGATACCGTCGTTAAAACGATCGCTTTCTACAAATTCTTCTTCCTGGTCGGCGTTATCGTTACCTTCCTGAGAAGCAGCACGCTCTGCCAAACCTTCGGCAATAGCATCGGCTATGTAGTTGGTTAGTATCTGAATAGATTTTGCAGCGTCATCGTTACCAGGTATGGCGAAATCTACTTTAGTAGGGTCGCTGTTGGTATCAACTATACCTATGGTGTTGATGTTAAGGCGCTGTGCCTCTTTCAACGAAATGTTTTCGTGCATGATATCTACCAGGAACAAGGCCGCAGGTACGCGGTTCATGTTGGCAACACCACCCAGTACTTTCTCCATTTTCTCTTTCTCGCGGGTAAGTACCAGTTTCTCTTTTTTGGTTACGCTTTCCAGGGTACCATCTTCCAGCATTTTTTCAATGCTCTGCATCTTTTTAATAGACTTACGGATGGTGCTGAAGTTGGTAAGCATACCACCTAACCAACGCTCGGTAACGTAAGGCATACCTACGCGCTTAGCGGCTTCTTTTACAACCTCTTTTGCCTGTTTTTTGGTAGCAACAAACAGTATTTTGCGTCCGCTACGGGCAATTGCTTTAGCAGCTTGTGCAGCGTCTTCCAGTTTATCAGCGGTACGGTTCAGGTCTATGATATGGATACCTTTTTTCTCGCCGAAAATGTATGGCAACATCTTAGGGTTCCATTTTCTTTTCAGGTGACCGAAGTGAACCTGCGCCTCTAATAATGCTTTATGTTCTAATCTTTCCATTTCTTTTAATTGATTGAGTTCAACAATTGATTAACGCTTACTGAATTGTTCCTGCTTACGGGCTTTACGCAGACCGGTTTTCTTACGTTCCACTTTGCGGGCGTCGCGGCGCAGCAATTTCGCTTTTTTAAGCGGTGGGCGTTTTTCAGGATTATCAATAATAAGCGCACGGGCAATAGCCAGTGATACAGCTTCAGACTGGCCTTTGATGCCACCGCCAAACACGTTTACTTCGATATCGAATTTACCTTCGCTATCGGCAGTTTTAACAGGGGCTTCAACTTTGTTCTGAAGGTACTCCAGCGAAAAGAACTCTTTATAATCGCGGCCGTTGATGGTAATGTTGCCGCTGCCTGCTTTTATAAATGCACGAGCAACAGATGCTTTTCTTCTACCTACTGTTATGTTTTCCATATTTTACAGGGCTTTTGGTTTTTGTGCAGCATGTGGATGCTCGGCACCTTCGTAAATAAATAATTTTTTGAACAGCTTGTTACCCAGTGGGCTTTTAGGCAGCATACCTTTCACAGCGTGCTCTATCAGTTTATTAGGGTTGGTTTCGATGATCTCTTTTGGAGTAGCGAAACGCTGGCCGCCCGGGTGGCCGGTGTAACGAACCAACGGACGATCGGTCATTTTTTTACCTGTTAAACGAACTTTTGCCGAGTTGATAACGATTACGAAATCGCCACAATCCATGTTAGGCGTAAAGGTTGGCTTGTGTTTGCCGCGCAGAACAGAAGCTATCTTGGTGGTCATACGGCCAAGGGTAGCGCCTTCTGCATCTACAATAAACCACTCGCGGTTCACATCCTTGTCGGATACGGTGCGGGTGCTATAGCTGCGTGATTGCATGATGAATAATTTTTTTGGTTTTGATTATCCCTTTTTCGAAGGGAGCGCAAAAGTATAATTAACCACCTTTTTTACAAACAATTTAGCACTTATTTTTACAAGCACCTTTGTAAGTAATTGGAAATCAGCAAAAATATTGGCTGTTAATTATAAGTAACTACCATTTTGCCAGCGGATTAAACCGCTGGCAGCCATGATAAGCAGAATATCTGTTTGATAATGGACTAAAATCCATAAACACCCTACTCCCCTTTTCTAAAACCCTCCAGCCAGTTAAAGGCGCGGGTAGAGAGTTGGTTGGTAAAGGTGTAGAACACTGCCAGCGGTACAAAGAAGAACATACCGCGTTTAAACGAGCTTTCCATCAGCGAAGCAATAGGGGCATTCTGTACTTTTTCGTTTATAAAGTAAAACACGGCAAAGTACAGCGTAAACGAAACCAGAAAGAATAACAGTGTATTTAAACCCGTGTTGGCTACCTCTTTAGTATCGGCTTTATAAACTTTGGCGATACTCAAACCTATCAGCACCAGATTAACAGCCAGCAACAAAAAGAACAACACAAACACCAGCCCGTACAACTGGCCACCATCTACACCTCCTTTTACATTACCCAGCAGAAAAGCCTTTACATAACCGCCTACTACACCCATACGCTCCGTATTGTAGCCAATACCCAGGTCGAATTTACCGGCCTGTGCTACGCCTATTTTAAGCTTAAGGTACAGGTTCCAGATTATAAACGGAGCCACTGCTATTACCGAGTAGATAAACGGTTGCTTAAAGTTACGTGTACGCAAAAAGTAAATACCCAGCACCAATAGTGCCGCAGCTATAAACACAATGGTATCGCTGCGTATCCATATAACGCCGGCCATGCAGATAGCACCCAGCCAGAAATACTTATCGTCGTTTTTCTCTAACCAGGTAATGGTAGCCAGCACCGCGCCGCACACATAAGCGGTAGTAGGCAGGTTGCCCAGCGATAGTGCCGCATGCGAAAACAACTCGGGTGTAAGCATCAAGAAAATGGTAGCCAGCATGGCAGCAGTGCTACCTACAAAATTTCGTACCGCACTGTAAAACGTAGTTAGCAGCGAAAGGAAAAACAGTGTGGTAATTATCTTGGGCATCTCGGCACCAAATATGTACACATAGGCAAAGCTACCGTGGTACAGCGGCGGATACAGACCACCGGCCCCCTGTAAATCGTATTGAAACAGGCTTATTTTAAGCTTGCCTTCCAGCGCCATAATGCGGCCCAGTTTATCGAACGAGCCGATGGTATCGTGCTCGGTTGGTGGCCAAAACAGGCACTTGGTAGTAATACCATAAAACAGATACGCTATAAAAAAGAAAATGAAAATAGCGGGCAGGTTAATGTTCTTCAGGCTTAGGTCGGGGCCTTTTATTTCATCTTTCAGCGTAAGCAGGTTTTTATAATTTAACCCCAGTGCCAGCGCTATTACCAACAGGTTAAGGCCTATTAAAACACCTTGTGAGTATTGTACCCCTGCCACATCTAAAAAAAACAGAAAAAAAGTTTCTACTCCCATACCTATCAAAAACGAATAGCCGATAACTTCGGTCAGGGTGTATTTGCGGCTGATAGTTAGCATGAGCGACAGGCCCAGCAGGTAGCATAGTAAAATTCCAACGGTTAGCATTACTGGTTAGTTTGGGTTTGTACCGCAGCCGGTGGGTTATCAATAGGTAATACCGCTTCGCTTGGTCGCTGGTCTACCGGTACATCATACTTCAGTTTATCGTAGCCGCGGCCCTGTACTATCAGCACATGTGTAACACGCTTTGCCAGGTCTGGGTGTTCATTCTCGCGGCCGGTTGCCAAACACAGGCGCGGGTAAATAAAGTACTCCATCCACTCGGGGTCGTACACAAAATTCCAACGGCTGGTGTTAGATAAAAGGGAATCGCCGGGAGGCAACAGTATTACTGCATCTTTAGGGGTATTCTCGTTCAGGTACTTTATAAGCGGGTACACTCCTACTTTGTACGACATCTTATCCTCAAACGTCAGGTTCTTTTCTTTCAATTCTTCAATCTGCTCCAGGTTTTTGGTAACCAAATCGTGCGATGCCCAGTAATATCCGCGGGTATATTTGCGAATAAAATCTTTAACCGCACCGGTATCTGCCTGTAGTTTCTGAAATTCGGCAGCAATTTCGTTTATACGCTCGGGGTTGCTACGTGTTTGAGCCAGTTGCTGGTACTCCATATACAGGTCCTGCATTTTGCCGGGGCCTTCGTTAACTTTCATTACAAACATAAATACAGCACCTATTACAGCAATAATTGCTGCGTTGTGCCATAGGTATGTAAAAAAGCCGCCGCCGGTTTGCGCAGTAGTTGCTTTCTTATTGGGTTGTGGAGATTGTTTTGGTTGTTGCTTTGCCAATGTAAACGTTGGTGGTTTAGTTCACAAATCTAAACTTAATAAGTACCCACAGCGCCTTCAGGCCATCGCGCCAGTTCATCTTTTTACCTTCTTCAAAACTACGTGGGTAGTAGTGCATGGGCAGCTCTTTTATTTTGTACCCCATTTTAGAAACCTTGGCGGTTACTTCGGGGCAAAACTCAAAGCGGTCATACTCTAAAGGTATTTGCTTTAGTATATCCGAGCGGAATACTTTATAGCAGGTGGCCTCGTCGGTAATATTTTGCCCATACATAATGTTTACCACCACACTTAAAAAGCGTGCGCCAAACTTATAGGCAAAGTACAGGCTCTCCTCTTTAGGCTGCAGGTAACGCGAACCGTACACTACCGATGCCTCGCCTTTCTTAATAGGCTCGGTAAGGGCTATAAAATCGTTGGGGTCAGTTTCCAGGTCGCCGTCCTGAATAGATATTATCTCGCCGGTAGTGTGAGGTATGCCGGTTTTAATGGCACCGCTCTTACCTTTATTCTTCTCGTGGTAATAAACTTTAATGTTGGGTTTACCTTCATATTCTTTCAGTATATCGCGGGTACCATCGGTAGAGGCATCGTCCACTATCACCAGTTCTTTCTCGATAGGCACCGCCATTACCTTCGCAATTATTTCGCGTATGGTTTTCTTCTCGTTAAAAACCGGCATTATTACAGATAGCTTCACAGTATAGATTGTAAGTTGGCAAAACTAAGAGAATATCATACAAAAAAAAGGAGCACCCGCAGGTGCTCCTATACATAGATTGTTAGTTATTGTTATTTGGTAATCATTACTTTACGGGTATATACCTCGTTAGCCGACGAAACTACCGCTGTGTAAGTACCTGCAGCCAGTTTGCCCAACTCAAATTCTATGCGGTTAGCGCCTTTCACCAACTGGTGGTTGCTTTCCAGCACTTTCTGTCCAACAATACTGTAGAATACAACAGTTATATCCTGATCTTTAGTACCGGTAACCAACAGGCTGGTTTTATCCATAGTTGGGTTTGGCACAAAGTCTTTCACGCTAAAGGTAGCCTCGCCGTTAATACGGGCGCTAACTATATCGGTGTATTCAAATGCTCCGTCGTAATCTACCTGGCGCAGGCGGTAATAGTAAACCACACCGGCCGCCACGTTAATATCATCGAAGCTGTAATTGTTCTGTACGGTAGAGTTATTGTGGCCTTCAACAAAGCCTACCTGTGTCCAGTTTTGGCCATCTGTACTGCGCTCTACTTCAAAGCCACGGTTGTTAATCTCAATAGCAGTAGCCCATGTTAACCGTATGAACGAATTATCAATAGCATCTGCCTGTAAGAAAATCATATCAACCGGTAGTGGCTGCGACTGTTGCGAGCCATGCAGCCAAAACTCAGAGAACTCTGTTACAGTCATTTCTACATAATGGTGTGTTTGCGTACCACCATATATACCCTGAAAACCAGTACCCGACCCCGTATATTCGCCTTTAACAAGCGGGTTAGATGGGGTAGTATTATCGCCAAATACCCTGTATAAGCCGCTTGGTGAATTGTTCAGATAGCTGCCGTCTTCGTTGGTACCGGTGTACTTGGTAACGTATAACTGGTTAAAGTTATATACATCGTCCAGTTCGGTACAAGCGTAGTCGGGGTTAGGGTAGCCGGTATTATTATTCCAAGCATCGGCCTTCAGGGTTTGGTAATCCTGCTCGCTGAAGAACAACCGGACACCTACACCCGAAGCAGGAGCTATGGTTGAATTGAGCTTAAAGTGTCGGCGCATAGCTGTGTGCTGAATCCAGGTACAGTTAGTGGCCAGCGGATTATTATAGATAACCGGAGGCGTAGCATCTTTATATACATCTACCGTAACAAGCCCCAGGTTATTCTGGTTATCGTTAATAGCCATAATAGCATTGTTGGTAGCTGCATCGCGGAACGTTACCCATTTATCGTAGTTGTTAACCCAGCAATCTACCGTTACAGTGCCACTACCCGATGTATATACAATATCGGTAGGGCGGCCCGAAGGTGCAGTTACACTACCTGTGGTATAGGTACAGCCGGCCGCATCGCTTATGGTGTATGTGTTTGATGCACCTGCATTTATCTCGTACAAGCCCTGGTTAGAGGTAGTAGTGTAGAATGCAGTTGGATATGTGTATGGAGGCGTACCGCCGGTACCTGCTACCAGTACATAGTATTTATCGCCTATAGCAAAATTCATACACTCATCTACCACAACAGTGCCTGTAAGCGTAGGGTTAACCGATACCTGAGCCGTAGATGATGCGGCAGAAGTACAACCAGATGCTGACTGAGAAACCGTGTAGTAGTAATAAACCGTACCGGTAGTGGCTACTGGTTGGTAACTTGAGCCGCCAGAAGAAATAAACGTACCGGTAGTGTTGTTATTTACAGTATTAGAGTACCAATTATATGTAAATGATCCGCCACTACCACCTGAGCCCGAACCTGAAATAGGCAGTGGTGTACCACATACTGAACTTTGAAGAGCCGGTGTTGGTGCGGTAACGGTAGGATCGTTGTACACGTTAAAGTCGGCAAACAAGCTATAAGCCGGATTACAACCATTACCGGTAGCATAAGCTTTAACCCATATAGGTGTAGTACCAGCCGGCGTAGCATTGGTAGTAGTAATATTTAGCGTAGTAGCGGTTTGTCCCGAGTAATCAACGCCAGCAGGGGTGTTATCCGTAAGTATGGTGCCGTTATCGTACTCCCACTCATACAACAATGTAGGGGTACCACCTGTAGCTGTAACTACCATTGAGCCAGAGCCGCCTTTACAAATATCAAGATTAACAGGATCGAGCGTAATAGAAGGTTGTGCCCTAACCGTTACGGCACCAAAACCGGAAGTAACGTTACAGTTACTGCCACCAGAGCCGGTAAATACACAGTAGTAATAGAATGGACCGCCCGCTACACCGGTGCCTGCCGGAGCAGTAGTGGTAATATTGCTGGCATTAAGTGTATAGTTTACGTTGCTTGAACCGTTAGGTATAGTACCGCTGGCACCCGATATAATAGTAGCGCCGCTGGTAGATGCAGAAGTATTAAAATACCACTGATAATCATAACCACCGGTACCACTGCTCAGCGAACCGGTTGAAAGTGTAACAGTAGCGCCGGCACACGACTCCTGCGATGCAGTAGGCTGTACCGAAATATTAGGCTGGCCAGATATAGCTACCACCTGGCTTATAGTTTCGGTTTTACAATCATTAGAGTGTGTAATTACACAGCTTAATGTACCACTATTGGCACCCCATGTAACTGTTACGCTGGTAACGTTAGGGCCCGATGCGGTAGAAGTAATACTGTTGCCAGAGCCGGTTACACTCCAGGCATAATTACCTACACGGGTATCGCCTACATTAATGGTATACACTGTACCAGGTGTAGAAGCACAGAAAGCAGCATTACCATTTATTACAGCACCCGATGGCGATAGATCGGTAAGTGTTGGGCTACCTACCAGCGTACCGTTATTGGCGTTCAGCGACAGGTCGAATATTTTACCGGTAGAAGAAGGCTCATCGAATTTGAAGTACGTTTTCAGGCTGCTGAACACCGGCGATGCTAGTGCAGATGTGATGTTGGCGTGAATATTAGTTGCAACTGCCGTTGAGTTGGTATTATAGAAACGGAACTCATCCATCATACCCACAAAACCGGTGCTTGAACTTACCCCGTTACCAATACGTAAGGCGGCTGTTGGATTAAGTGTAGCGCTGCCGGTAGTAGTAAAGTCACCTATAGATGTACCATTAGCCCACAGTGCTACCGTAGCACCTGTGCGTACTACAGCAAGGTGGGTCCAGGCATTTAGTGCAGGCGTATAGTTAACTGTGTAAGCAGTACCATTCATTACCAAACCTACCTGGCTGGCTGTGTTTTGGCGCAGCATAACGCCGGCAGTTGTAGAATTTCCGTTTTCGAAGTAAACGGCATTAGCTACTGTAGAGGTAGGATATACCCACATCTCATACGTAAAGTTACCGGTACCCACCTGTAAATCGGTTGAGTTGGTTACCTCTACATAGTTTGAACCGTTAAGTGTTACAGCGCCCGGATCTTCGGCATCGTAACCCAGTGTATACTGTGCGCCTGTATTGAATGTAGTGGCGTTTACTGTAAAGCTTACATTGTTACCCGATACGGTTGGTGTTGCTGTTACAGCGGTAAATGCAGCTGTACTGGCATTTGGCCTGGTCAAAAGTCTGTATGTACCAGTACCTAGTGGTGTACCCAAATTCAGATCGCTGAAGTTGAAGCTAAGTGTAACGTTACCACCGTTGGCAGTGGTTTCGGTTGTTTTAATCCACCATACTCTAGAAAGTCGTTTGCTGCTGGTGTTAGGGCTGGTACCACATGGTGTAAGGTCAGATGTTTCCCAACCGGTAGTAGAAGCCGAACGACCCAACATTACATAGTCGCCATTCTCTTTAAGAAAATCGGTAGTGGTAGATGACAGATATAAACCACCAGAACGGGTACGCAGGTGCAAGCCATTGGCCTCGCGGCCAATACCGGCCACATCAAAATCGTAGTTGCCATTGGCAACCAAATCGCCGGCATATATATCGCCTGCGAGTGTAGTAAGATCAGTAGCGGTAGCATACTTAGCCTGCAGGTAGTTTTCAACTATCTTCTTACGGGCATCGTTCAGCACACGGTCGAATGTAATTACTTCGGCTATATCAGCATCGGCACACTCCGAAACTGTAGTATTAGCGGTATTTGACCAACCACCTATTGAAAGGCCACCTGGAGACAGGTTGCTACAGTTGCTTTGGTAAGCCAGTGTGCCATTGTTGGTTAAACGGCTCCAGTAACGGTTACCATCGCCGCTGTGTAGCTGCCAGGTAGTTACGTTACCACCGCCACTGGCAGTACCGCAGGCAGTACCTACCCAGTTGCCCGGATGGAAACAGTTTACGCCCGGAGTAGCATGGAAACCATGTAACCAGTTAACACCTCCGTTGTTGTTAGATGCGATAACCCTGCCCGCAGAAGCACCGTTCTGTCCGTTAAATCGTGCAACATGGAAAATAGAATAGGCAGCGTTGGAAACCGACGGATAGGTGGCCGGATTTGAACTTAGCCATCTACGTGCGTCTGAACTGGCGGAATTCCAACCGGTTGACATATAATTGGTAGTTACCATTACATCATCGCCCGTAGAAGGTGATGCGGCATTAGTACCATTTGAGCGTATTACATCGTAACCGTTTAGTACTGCTGTGGTACGGGCTGGTTCGCGGCCGGTAGCAGCAGTAGCGTTGGTGCCTTTACCCGATTTATCGGTCCAGGTTGCTACAGTAGTTGTACCCACAATAGATGCCGGATCTACCCAGAAAGTAAGATCAGAGTTACCATCGGTACTACCCACACCACCAGGGCCATCGGCGTAAATATTATTTACACGCAGGGTAACCGGTGTACGTGTAGAGCTAAAGCAACCGGTAGTTGTATTATAAGCCTCGGCATATACCGTGGTGTTTTGAGTTATGCTTGCCGTATATACCTGGCCTGTGCCCAACAGTGTACCGCCTGTAGCTGCACTATACCAACGCACCGTGTTAGCGCCCGAAGTAATCTCGGCAGAGGCGTTAACCGTGTACGAACCACTTACCGGCTCTTCCGGTATAGATATTACATCTATACGCATACTTGGGAATGTGGTGTAAGCCGACACAGTTATTCGCACATATCGTGCGTGGTATTGGCCAAACATATTCATTACCGCAGTGGTGTTGTTGGTGTTGGCAGTAAATGTTCCGTTAACCGGGGTAAAGGTTGTGCCATCATAGCTGGTAGATACTGTGTAGGATGTTACATACTGAGAAACATCGCCACGGCCTTGTGTTACCACGCCATTTACCGGTACAACCGAACCTAAATCAAGCGTCCACGTTTTGCCTGTAGCAGCCACATCGCCGGCCCATGCACAGTTAGTGGTGGCAGGGTTAAACAAGCGGCCTGCCCATGGCGGAATGGTACTGGTGCTGGTTCCACAAGTACAAGATGTATTGGCACTACCCGATACATAACAATGCGAGGCTGT
The DNA here is from genome assembly GCA_964423405.1 of uncultured Chitinophaga sp. Taxonomy (GTDB): domain Bacteria; phylum Bacteroidota; class Bacteroidia; order Chitinophagales; family LD1; genus Bog-950. Next base: position 28,823 of record CAYREY010000040.1, read on the forward strand.
AACTGCGCAGTTGGCCAATATATTACTACCAGCAATTACCGAGGCATTGGCTACCGGACCTAACGTTACATTACCTACAGCCTGCGGAGCAGCCGGCGTTACGTTTACTACAAACTGAGCACCGGTACTGTTGGCTGCATCGCAACCGCTACCGGTAGCACCCACAATACAACGATAGTAGTATGCCGAACCTGCTGCAGATATACCAGAAACAGTCATAGCAGCTGATGTGGCATTGGTATAGGTTGAACCAGCCGGAGTACCTGCTACCACGTTGGCATAAGTACCGGCCAAAGCCGTTGAATACTGCCACTGATAAGTATAAGTACCCGTGCCATTGCTGGCCGAAACACTAACCACCGAGCTACCACCAGTACAAATTGGATTAACGGTATACGTTGGCACGGTAGAGGAAGGCTCAGGGGTAACTGTTAATGTTAACGAAGAGCTAACCCCTGCATCGCAACCATTGTTACCGCCTATCATACACCGGTAGTAATAAGTACCGGCAGCCGATATTGCATTAATAGTAGTTGAGGCCGCTGTAGGAGTACCATAGGTAGAACCAGTAGGTGTACCCGCCGCCACGTTAGACCATGTGCTATTATTAGGACTATACTGCCACTGATATGTGGTACCCGAACCACCGCTAACTGCTACCGTGGCTGTTGAAGAACCGCCCGGACAAATAGCGGCAGGGGTAATAGTTTGAGTTGTAAACGAAGGATCGGAAGATACCGTAAGTGCTGCCGCTGTACTGGTAGCAGTACCACAACCATTGCCTGCGGCTGAAGCCTGGCAGCGGTAATAATAAGTACCCGCTGCACTGATACCGGTAACGGAGAATGTGTTGTTGCTGGTTGTATTGGCATACGTAGAACCCGCCGGTGTACCGTTGGCTACGTTGGTAAACGTAACGTTATCGGGGCTATACTGCCACTGGTATGTGAGCGATGGTGTACCGCCGGTGGCGGTTACTGTTGGTGCATAGGTACCACCCACACATATTGAACCGGCTACCGGTTGCACACTAATGGCCGGGTCGGCTACTACGGTTAGCAATGCCCCGCCGCTGGTCATGGTATTGCAACCGCTACCAGTACTACCTACTATACAGCGGTAGTAATACGAGGAACCGGCAGCACTGATGCTGGCTATCGTCATACTTGCAGAGGTAGCGTTGGTGTAGGTTGAACCTGCCGGTGTACCAGCTACTACGTTGGCATAGGTACCGGCCAATGCTGTTGCATATTGCCACTGGTATGTATATGTACCGGTACCATTGCTGGCCGTTACGCTAACGTTGCTGCTACCGCCTACACATATAGTACCGTTGCTGAACGTAGGGGTACTGCTGCCGGGGTCGGCTACTACGGTAAGGCTTACAGGTGTGCTTACCTGGGCATCGCAACCACTATTACCACCTACCAGAGCCCGGTAGTAATAAGTACCGGCAGCTGATATTGTGTTGATTGTAGCTGACATAGCAGTAGGCGTGCCGTAGGTAGAACCCAGCGGAACTCCCGTAGCAACGTTACTGAACGTAACGTTATCGGCACTATACTGCCATTGGTACGTAGTACCCGAACCTCCGCTAACTGTTACCGTGGCTGTTGAAGATCCTCCCACACAAATAGACGTAGGGGACAAGATTTGAGATGTAATTGTTGGATCGGCAACTACCGTAAGTGCTGCTGCTGTACTGGTAGCGGTACCACAACCACTGCCCGCGGCTGAAGCCTGACAGCGGTAATAATACGTGCCCGCTGCACTGATACCGGTAACTGAGAATGTGTTGTTGCTGGTTGTATTGGCATACGTAGAACCCGCCGGTGTACCGTTGGCTACGTTGGTAAACGTAACGTTATCGGGGCTATACTGCCACTGGTATGTGAGCGATGGTGTACCGCCGGTGGCGGTTACTGTTGGTGCATAGGTACCACCCACACATATTGAACCGGCTACCGGTTGCACACTAATGGCCGGGTCGGCCACTACGGTTAGCAATGCCCCGCCACTGGTCATAGTATTACAACCGCCACCGGTACTACCTACTATACACCGGTAATAATAGTTGGCAGCTGCAGCCGATATGCCACCTATGGTCATAGTAGCAGAGGTAGGGTTGGTATACGTAGAACCTGCCGGCGTACCAGCTACTACGTTGGCATAGGTACCGGCCAATGCTGTTGCATATTGCCACTGGTATGTATATGTACCGGTACCATTGCTGGCCGTTACGCTAACGTTGCTGCTACCGCCTACACATATAGTACCGTTGCTGAACGTAGGGGTACTGCTGCCGGGGTCGGCTACTACGGTAAGGCTTACAGGTGTGCTTACCTGGGCATCGCAACCACTATTACCACCTACCAGAGCCCGGTAGTAATAAGTACCGGCAGCTGATATTGTGTTGATTGTAGCTGACATAGCAGTAGGCGTGCCGTAGGTAGAACCCAGCGGAACTCCCGTAGCAACGTTACTGAACGTAACGTTATCGGCACTATACTGCCATTGGTACGTAGTACCCGAACCTCCGCTAACTGTTACCGTGGCTGTTGAAGATCCTCCCACACAAATAGACGTAGGGGACAAGATTTGAGATGTAATTGTTGGATCGGCAACTACCGTAAGTGCTGCTGCTGTACTGGTAGCGGTACCACAACCACTGCCCGCGGCTGAAGCCTGACAGCGGTAATAATACGTGCCCGCTGCACTGATACCGGTAACTGAGAATGTGTTGTTGCTGGTTGTATTGGCATACGTAGAACCCGCCGGTGTACCGTTGGCTACGTTGGTAAACGTAACGTTATCGGGGCTATACTGCCACTGGTATGTGAGCGATGGTGTACCGCCGGTGGCGGTTACTGTTGGTGCATAGGTACCACCCACACATATTGAACCGGCTACCGGTTGCACACTAATGGCCGGGTCGGCTACTACCGTTAGCAATGCCCCGCCGCTATTGGCTGACGTACAACCATTGCCGGTGGCATTTACTATGCATCGGTAATAATAGTTCGACGCAGCGGCAGTTATACCGCTTATAGTCATTGTTGCTGTGGTGGCATTGGCGTACGTTGAACCGGCCGGTGTACCGGCTACTACGTTGGCATAAGTGCCGGCCAACGTCGTTGAGTACTGCCACTGGTAGGTATAGGTGCCTGTACCATTGCTGGCTGTTACGCTTACGTTGCTGCTACCGCCTACACATATAGTACCGTTGCTGAACGTAGGGGTACTGCTGCCGGGGTCCGCTACTACCGTAAGGCTTACCGGTGTGCTTACCTGTAGGTCGCAACCGTTGCCACCACCTACCAGACAGCGGTAGTAGTACGTACCGGCGGCGGTTATACCCGCTATGGTAGTAGAGGCGGCTGTTGGTGTTGCGTAGGTTGAGCCGGCCGGTGTAGCATTTGCCACATTGGTATAGGTGCCTGCCAGCGAGGTAGAGTACTGCCACTGGTAGGTAAGGCCTGTACCACCACTGGTGGTTACACTGGCGGTAGAGGTACCACCCACACAGATAGTACCATTGCTCATGGCCTGAGCTGTAATTGACGGATCGGCCACTACTGTAAGTGCTGCGGCTGTACTGGTAGCGGTACCACAACCATTGCCCGCGGCTGATGCCTGGCAGCGGTAGTAATACGTGCCCGCTGCACTGATACCAGCTACCGAGAACGTGTTGTTACTGGTTGGGTTGGTATAGCTTGAACCAGCCGGTGTACCGTTAGCTACGTTGGTAAACGTAATGTTATCGGGGCTATACTGCCACTGATACGTTAACGACGGTGTGCCGCCGGTGGCGGTTACCGTTGGTGCATAGGTGCCACCCACGCATATTGAACCGGCTACCGGTTGCACACTAATGGCCGGGTCGGCTACTACCGTTAGCAATGCCCCGCCGCTATTGGCTGACGTACAACCATTGCCGGTGGCATTTACTATGCATCGGTAATAATAGTTCGACGCAGCGGCAGTTATACCGCTTATAGTCATTGTTGCTGTGGTGGCATTGGCGTACGTTGAACCGGCCGGTGTACCGGCTACTACGTTGGCATAAGTGCCGGCCAACGTCGTTGAGTACTGCCACTGGTAGGTATAGGTGCCTGTACCATTGCTGGCTGTTACGCTTACGTTGCTGCTACCGCCTACACATATAGTACCGTTGCTGAACGTAGGGGTACTGCTGCCGGGGTCCGCTACTACCGTAAGGCTTACCGGTGTGCTTACCTGTAGGTCGCAACCGTTGCCACCACCTACCAGACAGCGGTAGTAGTACGTACCGGCGGCGGTTATACCCGCTATGGTAGTAGAGGCGGCTGTTGGTGTTGCGTAGGTTGAGCCGGCCGGTGTAGCATTTGCCACATTGGTATAGGTACCTGCCAGTGAGGTAGAGTATTGCCACTGAAAAGTTGTAGCACCACCGGTGGTGGTTACACTGGCGGTAGAAGTACCCCCCACACAGATAGTGCCATTGCTCATGGCCTGGGCTGTAATTAATGGATCGGCGGCTACTGTAAGCGCTGCGGCTGTACTGGTGGCAGGGCCGCAACCACTGCCTGCGGCTGATGCCTGGCAGCGATAGTAATACGTGCCCGCGGAACTGATGCCCGATACCGAGAACGTATTGTTACTGGTTGGGTTAGCATAGGTTGAACCGGCAGGTGTGCCGTTGGTTACGTTGGTAAACGTAACGTTATCGGGGCTGTATTGCCACTGATACGTTAATGATGGTGTACCGCCCGTAGCTGCTATGGTTGGGGCATAGGTACCACCAATACAGATAGAACCGGCTACCGGATTGGTAGCTATTGCAGGATCGGCTACAACTGTAAGTAATGCACCACCGCTATTGGCTGACGTACAACCATTGCCGGTGGCATTTACTAAACATCGGTAATAATAGTTAGATGCAGCGGCAGTTATACCGCTTATAGTCATAGTTGCTGTGGTGGGATTGGCGTACGTTGAACCGGCCGGTGTACCGGCTACTACGTTGGCATAAGTGCCGGCCAACGACGTTGAGTACTGCCACTGGTAGGTATATGTACCCGTACCGTTGCTGGCTGTTACACTTACGTTGCTGCTACCACCTACACATATGGTACCGTTGCTGAACGTAGGGGTGCTGCTGCCGGGGTCGGCTACTACAGTAAGTGTACCCGATGTGCTTGCTGCAGTATTACAACCGTTTCCGGCGGCAGCTGCCAAACAACGGTAGTAATAAGTACCAGCTGCTGATATACCAGCAACCGAAAACGTATTGTTAACAGTAGGATTAGTATATGTAGAACCCGCAGGTGTGCTGTTGGCTACGTTGCTGAATGTTACGTTATCGGCGCTGTACTGCCACTGATAGGAAAGGGAGGGCGTACCGCCTGTGGCTGCAATGGTTGGGGCATAGGTTCCACCGGCACAAATTGTAGCCGCTACCGGGTTGGTAGAAACAGCAGGGTCGGCAACCACAGTAAGTGCCGCTGATGTACTGGTAGCCGTACCGCAACCACTGCCGGCTGCCAACGCCTGACAACGGTAGTAATACGTGCCCGCTGCACTGATGCCCGATACCGAGAATGTGTTGTTACTGGTTGGGTTAGCGTAGGTTGAACCGGCAGGTGTGCCGTTGGTTACGTTACTAAACGTAACGTTATCGGGGCTGTATTGCCACTGGTAAGTTAACGATGGTGTACCGCCCGTAGCTGCTATGGTTGGAGCATAGGTACCGCCCACGCAGATTGAACCTGCTACCGGGTTGGTAGCTATTGCAGGATCGGCTACAACTGTTAAAGTGGCTGGCGATGAAAAAGGATCGTTACACGAAGAGCCATTATCGGTAACTGCGGCCCGGTAATAATAAGTGCCTGCTGTTGTAACACCCGCTACAGTTAACGTAGTGGTAGTAGCACCAGTATAGGTTGAACCGGCAGGGGTCCTGCTACAACAGATGCATATGGCCCGGTAGCTGCAGTAGCATATTGCCATTGTACAGATTGGGTGGTACCGTTGCTGGTGGTAACACTAAAATTAGAAGAACCGCCTAAACAAACAGATTGATTAGAAGGATTGGTTACGGCCGGTTGGTTTACTACAGTAAGTATGGCCCCGTTGCTGAAAACCGAAGGTGTACAGGTACCCGATACTAAGGCCCTGTAACGATAGGTGTTAGCCGATGTAGGAATATTGGTAAGGCTAAGTGTTGTAGTAGTCCAGTTGGCATATACCGGGCTGGTACCAGCTGCTGTAATGCTGCTATATGTAGTGCCGCCATCGGTACTAACCTGCCAGGCATAAGTTAAACCAGCACCACTTGCTGCGACTGTAAAGGTGGCAGCTCCTGCACCCAATGCACAAGCTGTACGGTTTACAGGGTTACTGGTAATGGCTGGTAGCGCATTCACAGTTAGCGAAAGGGCCAGTGTACCTGTACAACCGTTTGCACTGGTAATGGTCATAGTACCTGTATAGGTAGCTGCGGCCACGTTTGCAGGTACGTTAATAGTTACTGTACCACTACCCGATGAAAATGCCAGAGCAGTGCTTCCTACATCGGTTAAACCAGCGGTGTTTGCTGCTGCACTCCAATCTATACTATACGATGTAGGGCTGTTTGTAGTAGCTGTGTAAGAAAGAGTAGTGTTTTGAGAGGATGTGCTAAAACATACCGGACTTACAGTACCAGTACTTGTAATAGTAGGATTAGCCAGCCTGTAGTAAAGCAGCGCTGATGTATTGGTCCAGTTACTGCTACGGCCTGTAGTTACCTCCAGCCTGTCGCAACCGGCACAACTTTGCAGAAAAGTAAAGGTACCCGGCACAGCGTTAGCATAGTTTATGTTTGTCCAGGCCGTAGTGGTTGTACCAGCCGAGTTACGGAAACGTGCCTGCACGCAGTTTATTGGAGCCCCCTGAGTATTATAATACAGGTCGTAATTGGTAGAGGCAGAAAAACCCAAAATGGTTTGAAATGAACCCGCACCAATACCGTTTGTAGTTTGGTTGGCTGTAGCACAGGTAGGTGTAGTAGTGAGCGAAGGAGTGCCATCGCCCGGATTGGGGGCTGCGCCGGCTGTACATTGCGCCTGAACATTATAGGCAGCACTAAACAAAACAAGTACTGCAAGTAAAATTTTTTTCATGGGCATAGGGTGTATTTTGAAATACAGAAAAAAACCGAAACGTTACTGACTACATTCACTTTAACAAAAAAAAAACTATGTTTTCAATTTACTAATTTGCTAACCCGGGTTCAGGCAGGTTAAACACTATTACTTATACCAATGTAGCATTTTTAAGTTATACCCTGTTAAATTGCTGTTTCAGGTAAAACTTAACTCAATTTATACATGCATTTGTCTGTTAAAACATTAACAAACCAGTAACCAGTTTTATTGCTTTCTATTTATTATACATAAAAATTTGATAAACAGAGTTTTACACTATTTTGCTTTGTTTACAACAGATTGCACATTGTATGCATTGTATACAAAAAACAACACACCCGGTAGCAAAACCTATACATTAAAAGGCACGTTACTAACAAAAAAAAAGCTGTAAACATATTATTCATGAAGTGAGAAATAACCGGTTTAAATGCTTAGAAAGGCAACAAAAACCAATAATAAAGGGTGCTATACTTTTGCAATAGTAGCCCCCTTCATCCTTTTAACATTTAAATCAAATTAAAATAAAACAAACTATATTATTTACATTTAAATACACTTTCCCTTATTTAGCTGAACCGACGCACTAAAAAATACGGTAAAGACAAGTTCTATTATCTGGCAATTGAGTTATAATTGTAGCTATACTCAGCTATGGCTAAAGCCAAAACCAATAAAAATCAGCTACCGCAAAGCAATAAAGCCTTGCCCTGGATACTGCTTACCATACCCTTTTTGCTATACATACGCACTACAGGGTTTGGTTTTAGCTACCACGATGATGATGTAATTATACTGGAAGGCGCCAAAGTGTTGCAGCAATTTAATCTTAAGGATATATTTTTTACTGATGCCTGGTTGTTGCCCGGCACTATAGAACTATATCGGCCGTTCCAATCGCTATCGTTTGCGGTAGACTATATGATGGCAGAACAAAATGCCGGATTCTATCATTTCCATAACCTGGTATTGTTTGTTTCATGCGTACTACTCCTCTTCTATTTTCTGAAAGAGATAAAAGTAAATGAGCAACATGCATTTGCTATAGCCGGGTTGTATTCGGTTCACTATCTGTTTAGCCAGGCAGTAAGCTGGCTACCGGCCCGCGGCGATTTGTATCTGACTGTTTTTTCTCTTGGGGCACTGTGGAGTACCACCCGTTTTATTAATACCGGTAAACCGGTTTATGTGTTAGCCATACTGCCGCTTTATTTTCTGGCAATGCTATCTAAAGAAAGTGGTATAGTGCTGCCGGCCCTGCTGGTGTTGCTTTACCTGCTATATGTACCCGATGCATACAAAAAAACACAAACCTACCTGTATCCGGTAACACTTGTACCGGTTATGCTACTTTACTTATGGATGCAGCGGCAATCAGTGTTTCCGGGCACTAAATTTCTATCGGTAGGCGCTATGATTTACAACCTGCCGGTGATACCCGAAGAAGTGTTTAAATTTTTTGTGCCTTTGTATTATTCGGTAATGCCGGCGTTTAACCCGGTGGCTACCGGTACAGGCGTGGTGTTTATTACGGCCATACTGATTGCCGGCTACTATTTTCGCAACCGGTTAAATAAACCGCTCTTTATTGCTGGCTGGGTTTTCTTTTTGTTGCCACTGGCCCCTTCGCTTTTTTACAAACCGGTTTTTACAGGTTTTGCATACGACTACCTCGATCACCGGATGCTGTTTCCATATGTTGGCCTGTTTATGGTTTGTTACTCGCTAAGCAAAGTGTACCTCCCCTACTTTAAACATAAATACTGGTTGCCGGGTATAATGGTTTTCTCGGCAGTATTGGCAATCTATTATTCAGGCAATTACCAAAACCGATTGGCTTATTATGAAAATGCTACGCGTACTACCCCACATTCGGGCCTTGCTATACTTAACTATGCTCGTGTGTTGGTAATGGAGAAAAAATACGATGAGTCGCTGGTACAGTTTAACAAGCTTGTAGAAATGTTTCCTGATAGTATGAATTTCAGATTACGCAGAGCCGCCCTGTTTATAGAAACCAAACAGTACAGCCGCATGCTTAATGAGTGCCAAAGCATAATTGCCAAAGACCCCAAATATGCCGATGCCTACTTTTATATGGGCGGCTATTATAACGATATAGGCAAGCGCGATAGTTCGTATCAGATAATTTTGAGGGCTATACAGGCAGATAGCACTAATGCAATGTATTATTTTAACCTGGGAACCCTTTACCGGCAAGATAACAACCGGGGCAATGCACTAAGAAATTTTTCGAAAGCACTAACGCTTAACCCCAAACTTACCAATGCATACGCAGAAAGAGGAAACCTGTATGGAGAAATGGGATTATTTAAAGAATCGGCTGACGATTATGAAATGTATGTAAAATTAAACCCTGCCGACCCCAACGGATATTTTTACCGTGGGCAGGCATATTGCCTTTCGGGCAATGTAGATAAAGGCTGCCCCGATTTACGTAAAGCCGACTCGCTGGGGCTTACCATAGCCAGAGATAAACTTGGTGCATTTTGCAAATAACTTGTAGAATGAATTACAGACTCGGTAGCCATACTGTGCTGAGTTACCCTAAGCCTGCAAATACAAAAAACATATACCATTATATATACATTTATTGCTACGTTACATTCAATGCCGTTGATAAGCCCATAAGAATGTAACAATGCATATCACCAGCCTTTTTTATTTATAGCTATATTTGCCCCACTGTATGGTAAAAATAGGATCTGTAGAACTACCCGATATGCCCTTGTTGCTGGCGCCCATGGAAGACGTGAGCGATCCGCCTTTTCGCCACCTGTGCAAAAAGTACGGGGCCGACATGCTGTACACCGAGTTTATAAGTGCCGATGGCCTTATACGCGATGCGGATAAGAGCATGAAAAAGCTGGATATATACGAAGATGAACGCCCGATAGGCATACAGATTTTTGGTGGCGAAGAAGATGCCATGGTACGCAGTGCCGCCATAGTAGAAGAAGCTAAACCCGAAGTACTTGATATTAACTACGGTTGCCCTGTTAAAAACGTGGTGTGCCGTAATGCAGGCTCGGGTATACTGCGCGATATAGATAAAATGGTATCGCTTACGGCAGCTATAGTTAAAGGCACCAAACTGCCGGTTACCGTAAAAACCCGCCTTGGTTGGGATGATAACAGCATACGTATAGTAGAAGTGGCCGAGCGCCTGCAGGATGTAGGCATACAGGCTATAAGTATACACTGCCGTACTAAACACCAGATGTATAACGGCAGTGCCCGTTGGGAGTGGATAGAAAAAGTAAAAAATAACCCACGCCTTAAAATACCGGTGTTTGGCAACGGCGACATCAATACGCCCGAAAAGGCTGTAGATATGATGAAAAAGTATGGTGCCGATGGTGCCATGATTGGCCGTGCCTCGATAGGGCATCCGTTTATATTCCGCGAGGTAAAACATTATATGGCTACCGGTACGCACCACGCCCCTCCTACCCTTAGCGAACGACTGGATGCCGCCAAAACACACCTGCTTAAAAGTATAGAATGGAAAGGCGAAAAGGTGGGCATATTTGAAATGCGCCGCCACTACGGCCCTTACTTTGCAGGTTTGCCAAGTATAAAGCCTTTCCGCAGCAGGCTGGTAACAGCCCCTACCGTAACCGAAATACTAGGTATACTAAACGAAATAGAAGAGCACTACAGCAAGGAAGAAAACCTGGTGTTTGCACCGGTAACAGTACCCGTTTACCCCGGGCTGGATGG
>CAYREY010000040.1:39832-42224 GCA_964423405.1 uncultured Chitinophaga sp.
CAGGTTAACTGCCCCAATGGCCAAAGCAGGGTTATAATAAAAATAGTGCCCGATAATTTTCCGCAAGAGGTAAGCTGGGATTTATACTACCAGCAAAACAATGTGTTTATAGATAGTGGCCGAGTAAACAGCGATACCGTTTGTATTGCGCCCAACCAGTGCGTGCGCTTTACCATACGCGATGCCGCCGGCGATGGCCTGTGCTGCGGATATGGCTTGGGCTCGTACACTATTTTACTTAACAACGATACGGTGGCGCACGGTGGCCAGTATGGCGCACAAGAGGTTACCTACTTTAACTGCGCCCCCGGTGTAAGTTGCACCAACCCGTTGGTGGCAGGGCTGGATACGTTTACAGCACCCAACCCCGATACCTGGTACACATACACGCCCGATACTACCGGTTTGTATTTTATTAATACCTGTAACCTGGGTAACGGCTGCGATACCAAACTATACCTGTACGACCACTGTGCCGGCTTAACTTTTGATGAAACAAACATTGGCACCACAGCATACGATGATGATGGCTGCGCTGGTTTTCAATCGAACATACAGGTAACGCTTACGGCGGGGCATACCTACTACATACGGGTGGGCGACTATAACACCGCCTGTGCAGGGCAAACTATTAAGTGGTTGCTACAGTTTAGCGGGCCGGTACGTGGCTGTACCGATACTGCCAGTTGCAATTACAACCCGCAGGCTACTATAGATGATGGCAGTTGCCTGTACTGGCCAAACCCGCTGTGTGCACAGCCCGACCTGGAAGTAGATGGCAACGAACTGGAAACAAGTATGTATGTAGATAACCTGACCGTAGGGCCAAACAATTGCTATATCAGCGAGGGTTGCCTGGCCGGTTACGGTACACGGCGGTTAATACGCTTTAGCACCCATATACGCAACATAGGTAACCAGGATTACTACATAGGCATACCCGATACGGCCTCGGGACAATATGTATTTGATGCCTGCCATGGCCACTACCACTATGCCGGCTATGCCGAATACCTGATATACGATGCCAACCACCAGCAACTGCAACAGGGTTTTAAAAATGGTTTTTGTGTGCTTGACCTGGAGTGCAGCGGTGGCGGCACCGCACGCTACAGTTGCAACGATATGGGCATAAGCACCGGTTGCGGCGATATATACAGTGCCGGGCTGGATTGCCAGTGGATAGACATTACCGACATAGATACCGGCAACTATACACTGGTGGTACGTGTAAACTGGGACCAGAGCCCCGACCGGCTGGGCCACTACGAGCGCACCTACGATAACAACTGGGCGCAGGTATGCCTGCACCTGTACTACGATGCCGGTGGCTATAAGATATATGAAATACTACCCAACTGTACCCCGTATGTTGATTGTGCCGGCGATACACTGGGCAACGCCGTAACCGATTGCAACGGCGTGTGTAACGGCAGCGGCGTGCGCGGCGATGTAGACATTAACTACACCGCCAACACCAGCGATATAGATGTGTACCTGAATGCTATAAAAGAAGATACCACCACCTACACCATTTGTAACGACCTGAATGGCGACGAACAGATAACCGTTACCGATGCCGCAAGGCTTAACGGCTGCCTGCTGTACAATGCCGGCAACCACCAGCACCCCGGCAACTACCAGAACACGCATAAGCACTGCGAGTTTCCGTACAACATTTATAACCCATACGATAGTGTAACCTTTACCATAAGCGATACTAACCTGCAACAGCATTATATTGACCTGAGTGTACATAACCCGGTAAGCCCTATGCTGGCTTACGAGTTTAAGTTACACGGGCTGGTGGTAGATTCTGTTAAGAACCTGGCGGTGGGCAATTACGCACCGGATATACGCACCTCGGCCAGCGGGCACATAGTAGGCATAGCGCCCGATGAAAATGCCCTGTTTAAACAGCAAAGCCCTATTACGTTTATGCGCGTATACTTCGATACACTTACCGATACCTTTATCTGTATTGAAAAAGTAATAGCCGTAGTAAATGCCAACTACGAAGAGGTAATAGGCAAAGCCGGCGACTGTGTACATGTAGCACCGGCAGTAGAGCCGGAAGATACCGTAATAAACAGCCTGCCTTACCTTACACAGGGTATGCTGCTGGTTACACCTAACCCATCTGCCGGTAAGTTTGAGGTAAGTATATTGGGCAAACAGCTACAGGGCGGCCTTATTAAAGTAAGCGATGCTATGGGCAAAACCATACATGAAGCCATATACACCGGTACCGGTAGCCGTACCCAGCTTGACCTTAGCAGCCAGCCTACCGGTGTGTATATGCTGCAACTAACATTACAGGGCCACAGCATTACGCGCAGGCTGATAGTGGCGAGGTAGGCTTTATATTTACAGATTGACGGAGTTACGGATT
>CAYREY010000041.1:0-32047 GCA_964423405.1 uncultured Chitinophaga sp.
AATGGCGTGTTGGTTATTGCACAAATGCCGGAGGCATACTATCCTCCGCTGGCGGCATACACGTCAAGCTAAGGATGAATTGATAATGCTCAAACAAAGGCACAGTAAGGGTTTCTGGTAATTGTACATCCACCTCCGGTTTCGCTTCGCTCAACCACCTCCGCCAGCGGAGGACAGAACAGCCGCCGATACAAATTGTATCGTCCTAAAATAAGTTTACAGGTTTTAGAATAAATCCTGTTATTGGTTTACAGTTGGTTTCGCAAAGCCGAAACCTCTCCCGCGGCAAGCGCGGGACCTGCGGTTTGCAATGACGGCCAAGGTGCTCGCAGAGCCTCGCTCCCCGCAATGGCGGGGAAGGTGTAATGACGAAAAAAGAAATATATTAAATATTAATTAATGTATTTAATATTATAAAATTATTTAATTCCTATTAAAATACTCACCCTGCTGTCTAAACAGGGTGTTACCATTTTGCAGGTAGGGGTGTTAACACGAAATTTTATAACCAGTTGATAGCAAAACACTTACATACAGAAGGGGTTGACATGGTTTTGTAAAGGCATAAAAAAAGCCCCTTTCGGGACTTTTGTATTTGATAGTAAGATTTAATGCGTAAGCTAAGGTATAAAGCAAAACGCATTGCTGTTGCTTTGTTCAATATACCAGTAGTACTACAAGCGTTTACTTATACTTTTTTTAATTTATCTTATACAGGCAATTGCATTACCAACCGGTAATTGTACCTTTACGCCTGTAAACACACTATGATGAAAAAACTGATACCCTGTTTGTTACTACTGGTAACCTTTGGCCTGAGTGCACAACCCCTGCAAGAGTATTACTTTAACAACACCTTTGCCGGTACCGGTGGCGGTGGTAGCCTTAGCGAAACGCTGGCCTGTAGCGCACTACCCGGTGCCTTTGGCACCGATACCATACGTACTACTAACGGCGATTGCTCGGTGTCGGATGTATTTTGTTTTAACGCCGGTGGTGGCGTAAGCTACCCTAACAACAGCATTACCGGTAGCTATACCATAAACCTGTTTTTTAAATTCAACACCCTAAGCGGCTACTCGCGTATTATTGATTTTAGCAATAGCACTACCGATGCCGGTTTTTACCTGCTAAACAACTGCCTTAACTTTTACCCTAACGGCAATGTGGGCACCTGCCCGTACTTTCAGCCAAACGTGTACTACCTGTTTACCTTTGTGCGCGATGGCAACACCAATGTAATATCGGTGTATGTAAACGGGGTGCTGTTTGCCAGCTATACCGATAACGGTAATATTTACAAACCGGCTACCAGTACTACGCCTATTATCTTTTTCCGCGATGATAACGTGGTAACCTGCGAGGCTAAAGCCGGTTGTGTAAAATATGCCAGCGTAAGCCAGCAGCAACTTACCGCCCAACAGGTAGATAGTATCTGGCAGGATATATGCAGCATATCGCTGCCGCCGTGTACGGCTGCTATCAGCTATGCGGGCAGCCCATACAGCAATACACTTACCACACCACAGCCGGTTACGCTTACCGGTACTACCGGTGGCATATTTACCACTACCGCCGGTTTAACTATAGATGCCACTACCGGTGCTATTACACCAGCTACCAGCACACCGGGCACCTACACGGTTACCTACAGCGTAGCCGATAGCGGTGTGTGCAGCCCCTTCAGCACTACTGCTACGGTTACTATTGCCTCATCGCTTAGCGCATGCAGCCCGCAGGGCAATGTAATAGTGTTTACCAACTACGATGGCGGCACGCTGAATATAGATGTAGATGCCAACATACCTAATCTTAAAATAGGTGTAGTAACCTACGAACCGGTGCAGATAAATATAACCGGTACCTATGCCGCCAATGTGGCCAAAGTAATACGCGCCGGTTTTTACAACACTACCAACCAGCATTGCAACCCGGCGGTTACCTCCACTACTATCAACGGCCCTACACCGGCCAACTACTCGGTAATAGATATACCACCTACTACCGTAAATAACCCCAACGGTTACAACTTTGGTATTATATGCGCCTATACCTGCAACACCACCACCAACCAGGGCGGCTGCAATACTATAGACCAGGTGCTGGATTACTTTAATAACCAGTTTGGCGGCGGCTCGCTCTACTCGCTTAATGCGCAATACTGCTGCTGGAAAGCAACCAACACCTATCATGTGTCGGCGTTAAGTAACGCCTGCTGTGTAAACAGCACCGGTTCGGCTACTATCAGCTATACCGGTAGCCCGTATTGCACCAGTGTAAATACGCCGCAGCAGGTAAGTTTTACCGGTACTACCGGTGGCACGTTCAGCGCAGCACAGGGCCTTAGCATAAACAGCAGCACCGGCGCTATCAACCCATCGCAAAGCACACCGGGCAGCTATACGGTAACGTATACGCTGCCAGGCTGTCCCGATTTTACCACCACCGCCACAGTGGCCATAAGTACCGGCAGCAGCGCTACCATAGCGTACAGCAGCAACAGCTACTGCACCGGTGCAGGTTTGCAGAGTGTAACCCTTACCGGTACTACCGGTGGCACCTTCAGCGCGGGTAACGGTTTGGCTATAAACACCAACACCGGCGAGATAGACCCCGCCAACAGCAGCACAGGTACCTACACCGTAACCTATACCCTGCCCAACGGTAGCTGCAACGGCAGCGCCACTACTACACAGGTAAGCATAGCACCGGTGGTAACCGCCACGGTAACCGATAGCATTTGCCCCGGTGGCAGTTATACGTTTGCCGGGCAGCAGTTAACCACCGCCGGGCAGTATGCCGATACGGCCACCACCGCCGGTGGCTGCGACTCGGTAACTACGCTGCAACTGAGCCTTAAAACCGTAGCGGCGGTTAACCTTACGGCAGCGGCTACTTCCTTCTGTCCTGGCGATAGTGTAAGTATATGCGCACCGGCCAATGCCGGCACTTACCTTTGGAACACCGGTGCAACCGGTAGCTGCATACAGGCGCTTAACGCCGGCAACTATTATGTAACGGTAACGGGCAGCAACAACTGTACAGTAGAATCGAACCGTATTGCGCTGAGTGTGTACCCTACCCCATCGGTTAGTATAAGCGTAAGCGGCGATACACTAAGCGCTTACAACGCACAAAGCTACCAGTGGATAAAAGACGGCAGCCCTATTAACGGTGCTACCAGCAACCGCTATGTGGTAACCGTGCCGGGCAGCTACCAGGTGCAGGTAACCGATACCAATGGCTGTACGGCTACCTCTAACGCTATAAACATGAACCCTACCGGTATAAACGATATAGACAATACGGCTCTGCTGCGCGTACAGCCTAACCCGCTGCAAAGCGGCAACTGGGTGGTAGAGTGCGATACCCGCTACACCGGTGGCAACCTGGATGTGTACGATGCCAACGGGCGCATAGTATATAACACTACTATCCGCCAAAGCAAAACAGAGCTGAACTTTGAAGCCGCCAAAGGGGTGTATTACCTGCGCGTAACCCACAACGGCAACAGCCGGGTGGTTAAGCTGGTGAGGTTGTAGTATTAACCATAGTGTGTTTACAGCCCCCAAAGGGTTTAAAACCCTTTGGGGGTTAAAACCACATTCTTTACTACCAAATTTGCCTATCTCTGCTACATTTGCACCTCTTAAAAACAGGTTTTAGGTTACGGCCTGCCTTCAGCCCCGCGGCTGTTACGGCAACCGGCAACTAACAACCAAAACTGAAATACCATGTTTGAGAATTTATCGGAAAGGATTGAAGGCGCGTTTAAATCGATAACCGGACAAAGCAAGCTGACCGAACTGAACGTAGCCGATACTATTAAGGAAGTACGCCGCGCACTGGTAGATGCCGACGTGAACTATAAAATTGCCAAAGAGTTTACCGACCGCGTAAAGGATAAGGCTATGGGCCAGGGCGTGCTTACCGCCGTGCAGCCGGGCCAGATGATGGTTAAAATTATGCACGATGAGCTGACCCAGTTGATGGGTGGCAAAGAGGCCGATTTTAACCTGAAGGGCAGCCCCGCCGTAGTGCTGATAGCCGGTTTGCAGGGTTCGGGTAAAACCACCTTTACGCATAAGCTGGCCTACTGGCTTAAAACCAAAAAGTTTAAACGCCCCCTAATGGTGGCGGCCGACGTGTACCGCCCTGCGGCTATTGACCAGTTGATTGTACTGGGCGAAAAAATAGGTATACCGGTTTACCACGAAAAAGAAAGCAACAACCCCGTACAGATAGCGCTTAACGGCCTGGCACATGCCAAAGCCCAGGGGCTTGACCTGGTGATAATAGATACCGCCGGCCGCTTAGCTGTGGACGAGGAGATGATGAACGAGATAAGCGCGGTAAAACAAAAAACCAACCCCGACCAGATATTGTTTGTGGTGGACTCAATGACTGGTCAGGATGCGGTGAATACCGCCAAGGCGTTCAACGACCGACTGGACTTTGACGGCGTGGTACTAACCAAGCTGGATGGTGATACCCGCGGTGGTGCAGCGCTTACCATTACCTACACGGTAGGCAAGCCTATTAAGTTTGTAAGCACCGGCGAGAAAGTAGATACACTGGATGTGTTCTTCCCTGAACGTATGGCCTCGCGTATACTGGGTATGGGCGATATCGTATCGTTTGTAGAGAAAGCACAGGAGCAGTACGACGAGAAGAAAGCACAGGAACTGGAGGCGAAGATCCGCAAGAACCAGTTTGACTTTAACGACTTTCTGGCACAGCTGGCCCAGATTAAAAAGATGGGTAACATTAAAGACCTGTTGGGCATGCTACCCGGCGTAGGCAAGCAGATAAAGGATATTGATATTAATGATGATTCATTTAAGAAAGTAGAAGCCATCATACTATCGATGACACCGGCCGAGCGCGGCAACCCCGATATACTGGATGGCAAACGCAAACAGCGTATAGCCAAAGGCAGCGGTAATACTATACAGGAGGTAAATGCTTTTTTGAAACAGTTTGAGCAAATGAAAGCCATGATGAAGAGCATGCAGAAAATGAGCAGCGCCGGACGTATGATTAAAGGCCTGCCGGGCAGATAGAGGAGATTTTAGATTTTGGAAATGCGATTTTGGATTTAAATACCAAATACGATTAATAAAAAAGCGGGCTTAGGCCCGCTTTTTTTGTGCAATGAGGTGGTGATAGTATGCCACGTTGATAGTGCTGGCTTACAGCCGCACAAAGGTAATCAGATCGGTACTGCTTAATTGTGTGTAACCCTGCTGGCGCAGCAACGTTATTACCTGCCCGCGGTGGAAAGCTCCGTGGTTTACTAAGTGCATTACTATATCTTCTACCGTATTTGAAAAGGCATCTCCTTTCATATTCTCGTATTGACATACCGATGTGTAGTAGTGCTCATTTTTGCTGGCAATGTAATCGGCAAACTGTTGTGAGCATTGCAGCCAGCCCTGCAGGCATTGCTGCATGGTACCGGTAAAGCTTTTACCGGGGAAAGTGGTAAGGCTCTCGCCCTGAAGGCGTTTGAGCCAGATATACTCGGCATCCCAAATATGCAGCACCGTTTTTTGCAGGCTGGGGAAACTGCTGATTACCTCAGAATGGAACACATTTTCGCCAGCCGATTCGATAAATTCTGCTATTTTGCGGTTTGCCCAAACATTGTAGGCAAGGTGTTGTTGTAACGTATAACTCATAATTAAAAAGTAGTATCGTATTTATAAATGTTAATGTATGAATAAGAAGCAACAAACCACAAAAAATAAGGCAGCCGGGCGTGGTTTGGGCTTTGCTTCGGTAACCGCACAGGATAACTTTGGGCCGGGCCTTATCACACCACATTCTGCCCCCATATTTACATCTAGCACCTATGTGTACGAGAGCGCCGAAAAAGCGCAGCAGGTTTTTCGTGGCGAAGAAGAGGCTTTTATTTACTCGCGCTGGAGCCACCCCAACGCCGAACTGGTAGAAGGCAAGGTAGAACAACTGGAAACCTACGGACTGGGCATAAAAGCCAAAGCGCTGGTGTTTGCCTCGGGCATGTCGGCACTGGCGGCGCTGTACCAAAGCCTGCTAAAGCCCGGCGATAAAATACTGGCACAGGGCAACATATACGGCACCAGTGTAGATTACTTTAACCAATACGAAGAAGACTTTGGGGTAGATGTGATTTTTGCCGATTTCAAAAACCTGAAAGAGCTGGAATCGATACTGAAAGCCGAGAAGAAAATAAAACTACTGTACGCCGAAACGCCCAGCAACCCTACCCTCAACTGCTACAACCTTACCGCGCTTAGTGCCCTGGGTAAAAAGTACGGAGCCAAAGTAGCGGTAGATAATACGTTTGCATCGCCCTACCTGCAGCAGCCCCTAAAATTCGGGGTAGATTTTATACTGCACTCCGGCACCAAATACCTGAACGGGCACGGCACCGGGCTGAGTGGTTTTTTAATAGGCCGCGACGTGGCATTTATGAAAAAGCAGGTTTGGAAAACCCGCAAGCTGAACGGCAGCATCTGCGCACCGTTTGATGCCTGGCTGCTGAACGTGGGCATGAAAACCCTTAGCCTGCGTATGGAGCAGCACTGCGCCAATGCACTGGCGGTAGCTACGTTTTTGCAAAGCCACCCGGCCATAAGCAAGGTTAACTACCTGGGCTTAAAAAACCACCCCGACCATGTACTGGCAAAAAAACAGATGCGCAAGTTTGGCGGGGTGCTTTCGTTTGAACTTAAAAACGGTTACAAAGCCGGCGAACGGCTAATGAAGAAGATAAAATTCTGCAAGCTAACGGCATCGCTGGGTACTATAGATACGCTGATACAACACCCGGCCAGCATGAGCCACTCGTTTGTACCAAAAGAGCAGCGCGAAGCCTACGGCATTACCGATGGCCTGGTGCGCCTGAGCGTAGGTATAGAAGATGTGAACGATGTAATTGCCGACTTAAACCAGGCCTTAGGCTAACAGTGTAGCAACTTACACAATACCACACCTGCTTATTATAGCCAACGCTTTGTTACGCCACTACCCCGGGGTTGCGACGTTTAAAAGCATACGTTACCACATAGTAAATAATAAGGGCACTAAGCACACCGGTTAAAAAATCGGTAAGTGGCACCATAACAGCTGTGTACACCATCATAGCAAATTCAAATTTGCCCAGGTGTTTTATCTCTTTTATTTCAGATACCTTAATCATGTTGCTGGCCACCCATACCAGTATGCCGCCTATGCAGGCCATGGGTATCAGTTCCAGGTATTGCGCCAGAAAATAGGCCATAGTAAGTTTAAGTACAGCCTTAAAATAACCGGCCAGCGGCGTGGTAGCACCTGCTTTTATGCTGGTAGCTGTACGGGCCAGCGCACCGGTACACGGAAAGCCCTGCACCAGCGGGGTTAATACCTGCACCATACCCTGCCCGAAAAACTCCTTATCGGGGTTAAACGGGGTGCCCTTGTTACCGGCCAGTTTATCGGCCATAGATGAACAAAGGATACTTTCTACCCCCGATACAAATACAATGGCACCTACAAAGTAAATAATATCTAATATAACCGTACCATTTAAGGCCGGCAGCGTGGGCGCAGTAAAAACAAAAAAGTTGTTGGGTATTGAACCGTATATATCTTTTACCAGTATTATGCCTTTATCGGCCAGTACGGTAGCTGATAAAACAGTTGCCAGCCCCATGGCTATAACCGGGCCGGGTATAAACACCGATATACGCAACAGCAGTTTGGTAACTGCAAACGTAAGCACACCCAACAGTACCGACCAGATGTTTATCTTATCCAGATTGCCCAATGCGGTGGTGATGTTGGCCAGCAGGCCTCCTTTTATGTCTCCATCTTGCCCTATAAGTGTCGAGAATGATTCTATACCCAGTATATCCTCCATATTAGTAAGCGCAATGGCGGTTGCTATGCCTATAGTAAAGCCTACTATAATAGAGTTGGGCACCAGTTTGGCATAGCGCCCAAAACCAAAAATACCCATTACAATAAGTATAAGCCCGGCAATAATTGATACCAGCACCAGAAACCCATGAGCGGTTTCGAAAGCACCGCCGCTGGCCGGTCCGTACTTGGCTATAAGCGCGGCTATTACCGGTATAAATGCGGCAGTAGGGCCATATACCTGATACTTGCTGCCACCAAAGGTGCGGCCTATTACACAGGCCAATGCACCGGCTATAATACCATGCTCGGGGCGCATACCCATAGCCATAGCAAAGCCCATGGCCATGGGTATGGCGGTCATAGCTACAATAAGGCCGGCACTAAAATCTTTGTACACTACTTTTAACCACCCCTCGCTGGTCAGGTCTTCCCAGCGCGAATCGAAGAAGGTAAAAAACAATTTTAACCGGCCAGCCGGTGTAGTTGGAAATTTGGTTTGATGCATGGTGGTGGTGGTTTGGTATACAATAATTTCAGGTGGTAAAAAGCGGCACCAGGTCATCGCTGGCGGTGTAGCCGTGGTTAGTATCCCACTCTACCCACTTTATGGGCAGGCTGGTACGCGAGGCAAAATCTACCAGGTTGATAGAACCAGAAGTTTCTCTCATGCGGTAGGTACGTGGCAGGTACACTTCATCTATATTTCTATCCAGCGCAAACAGTTTAAACGCCGTAATGGTGTAGCCATGAAATAACTCTATCTCTATATCGGCTATATTTTTGGCATACCGGTTGCGGATAATTGAAAGTGCTTCGGTAAAGCTATCGGTGGTACGCTTTTTAATTATTTTGTTAGGATCGTAAAACAGCATCCGCGTAATAGATTCATCCAGCAGTTCGCCGTACACCAGGTGTACTATTACTTCGTTATCTGCATGTTGCTTTAGCGCCAGTTTCAGCGTATTAAGCGACTCTACCTGAAAATCGATGGGTACCAGTATTCTCTTTTTCATATTCGCACAACATTTTTTAATGTGTGCAAAGCTGTGGCAGGGCCATTAGTACCAACTAAGAGCCACATTAAAATGTGATTAGAGAAAAAACAGTAAGGATTTTAGCTTAACCCGGATGTAACAAACGCCAGTGGCAGGTTTATTTGTACAGTAGTGCCGGCGTTAACCACCGATGCTACCTGTAGCGAGCCACTGTGCAGGCGCACAATATTACGCGTAAGCGGCAAGCCTATGCCGTACCCCTCGAAGGTAAGCACGTTAGAAGCCCTGAAAAACGGGTCGTAAATATGTTTTATTTCTTCGGCGGGTATGCCCACACCCTGATCCTGCACTACTATTACCACATCTTTATCGCTGGCGGCTATGCTTACCTTTACGGGTTTATTATGCGAGTACTTACATGCGTTGCTGAATATGTTGGCCAGCGCCAGGTGCAGCAACTGCCGGTTGGCTTTTACCTTTAGTTTCTTCGGGTCATCGGGAAAAAGGCTGAAATCAATTTCTATACGGTTGCCGGGGTTTAGCCGGTCTATAGTATTTTTTACCTCCCATACTATTTCATCGGTACGGGTTATTTCAAAATTCAGCTTTTTATCGCTGTAGCCGGTGCGGGCCAAAAACAACAGCGAGCGGGTTATCTGATCTAACCGTTCGGCCTGCTGCAGTATTTTTTGCAATGCCTCTTTATACTCTTCGGTGGTACGCTCCTTCATCAGCGTTACATCGGCCTCGCCTATAATGGTAGTAAGCGGGGTACCCAGTTCGTGCGAGGCGTTGCTTACAAAGTTCTTTTGTGTTTCCAGCGCGGTTTCTATACGGTCCAGCAAATCGTTAAAGGTAGCTACCAGTTCGCTAACCTCGCTGCTGTTTTCTTTATCGTCAATCCGCAGGTGTATGTTATCGGTGCTTACCTTGCGCACATCGTCGGTTATGCGTTTAATAGGGTCGAACACGTGGCGCGAAAAATACCAAGACAGCGTAGTGGTAATAATACCAATAAGCAACATGGCCCACAGCAACACGTTGCGTAAAAAGGCTATGTGGTGCGAGGCATAATAGTTATTGGCCGATACTACTACCAGGTATTGCTGCCCGGCATTGGTGTAGGTAATACCGGTGTAAAATGTTTCGCCGTTTTTAAACGTAGCCTTACCTTCGGCATACACCTGGTTTAAAAGCCGTGCCGGTAACCCCGATGCTTGTGCCAGCGCCGGTATATCGGTAGCTGCATTAACGGGCATAATACTCTCCCGCTCGTTCGATAGCTTTTCCAGGTGCTGGTTGCGGATTGTTTTTACAGCATCGGCATTTAGCCGGTTGGTTTCAAACTTATACTTGGCGGCTATGGTAGCGCGGGTCTCCAGCCGCTTGTAAAAATCTACATAGGTGTACTTGGTAAGAAAATAGTAAATAACCCCGCCAAACAGCAGCACTATCAGCAGGTTGGCCGTAAACATAGCCAATGCTATTTTGGTACGGGTTTTCATATTTCTTTCAGCACGTAGCCCATACCAATAACGGTATGTATCAGTTTAGGTTCGCCGCTATCTACTTTTTTACGCAGGTAATTAATATATACATCTACCACGTTGGTACCCATGTTGTGGTGTATATCCCAGGCGCTCTCCAGCAAATCTACCCGCGATAGTACATGGCCCTTGTTTTTTATAAGCACCAGCAGCAGCCGGTACTCGGTAGCCGTAAGCGATACCAGCACTTTGTTGCGCGTTACGGTTTTGGCTTTATCATCTACCACCAGGTCGGCAATGGTGTACACCTCGCTGGCGCTGTTACCGGTTGTGACTACTGTATCGCTGCGGCGCAGCAGGGCTTTAATGCGCGCGTTCAGTTCTACAAACTTAAAGGGCTTTACCAGGTAGTCGTCTCCACCTATATCCAGCCCGTGGGCTACGTTTTCGGCAGTGCTGAGCGCGGTAAGAAAAAGCACCGGCGAGCGTACCCCGGCACTGCGCATATCGCGACATACCTCCAGCCCGTTTTTACCGGGCATCATTATATCCAGTATCACCAGGTCGAACACGGTTTGCGTAGCCATAGCCAGTCCGCTGTTGCCATCAAAGGCCAGCGATACCTCATAACCCTCTTCGGCCAGGCCCTTGCGCACAAAGTCGGCTACGTTTACTTCATCTTCTATCAGTAATATTTTTTTCATACCTGCTTTACAAGTATACAAAACAAAAAGCGGTGGCAGCAGGTTTGTATATATTGTTTAACAGTTGGGTAGGTAAGTGCCGGTTGCACAGCACCGGGCTGCAAACCCGCGCTACTAAAAATTCTTCTGCTGCTCTGTTTTGCTGCGTACTATGTAGCCAAAGGTATAGGTGTAGGTTACATCGCCTTTAAACTCGTAGGTATTAAAGGTGGTTTGCATGTTGTACAGTATGTTGTTGTTAAACTTAAGTGCGTGGTTTTTGGTAATGCGGTAACCCAGGCCCAGCGTATGGGTAATGGTTTTGGTAGCCCACAGTGTATTTTGTTTCGTAGCCATAAAGGTAATGGCCATGTTCAGGTTCATTTTGCCTTTCAGCAGGCTTTTACCAAAACCAAAGGTAGGGCCTACGCTAAGCAGTTTAAACAAGGGGGTTTCGGAGTAGAGCGTAGTAAACGATGGTGAAAACGTAAACCCAATAGCCTGCACCACCAACGTATAAGCCAGCATACCATTTACGGTGCTGTTGCGGCTAAACTGCGAGGTTACTTTATTAAAATCATCTAACCGCGAGTACGAGGTAGATATAAGTATGTTGTGTACGTATTTGGTGTTTACAATATTGAAGTACGGGGCAAACACCAAGGTTTGTTGCAGTTGCAACAGCTTGGTGCTGTCGTTAAGCTCTTTCAGCCCTTTGCTTTGCAGGGTAAAGTAGGCGTTGTACGATATAGCCGCGCCAAACAGCTGGCTTATGTTTAACCCGATGGTGCTGCCCAAACCGGTGCGGTGTGTTTTAACGGCCTTGCGGTTGTTCAGGTTATCGTGCTGGTAAAACTCGGTAAAGCCCACGTTTACTTTCTTTTTGGCAGCCATAAAGGTTTGTATGCCGCTAAACTTCTGCTGGTCGTTCAGCATATAATCCAACCCGTGGCTTACATACTCGGGTTGCACGCGGTTGTAATCAAAGCCTATCGAAAATGTTTCGGCCTTATAGGTAAGGTTGGTGTGGGCCGTCCAGGCATAGCTGGTAGATAGGTGGGGCGGTATAGCCACCTTTAAAAACTTAGTACCAAAGCCGGTACCAATATCCAGCAGCGGCGAATTGAGGTTGCGCGTAATAGCGCTGATGGCACCATCCACATCCCACGTCAGCCGCTTTTTAAACATGGCCTGGTGGCTCTTGATTCCAAACACGGCATTCTCCTGCGGGGTATAATCTAACTGGTTGATAGAATCTACCACCGGTGGTATGCTGTTGGCCACATCTTTACTGTGCAGCCATATAAAATCGAAATGGTTATCGGCGTTGCCCACACCCAGCTTAAGCCCCCAGCCGCGACGCTTATACTGCGGTATCTGCGGGTTGGGGCCCAGCAGGTTCTCGCGTATGGCGGGGTTCATGCGGCCATAGAAAGCACCAAACCTGAACAGCGAAGGATTCAACTCTATACCGGCACCCAGAAACGTTTTACCGTTTAGCGTAGTGGGGCTCCAGGCCATGTTGGTCCACCCGAAATAGCCTTTTATCCATTTCCAGTACGGGTTAATACCAAACTGCGCAAACGGGTTGCTTACGCTTTTGCTACCCTCGGTAAACGTAAAGTTGAGCGGAATCTGCACGCCGTATACCGATATGGTAGGCGCCAGCATAATAGAATACGCATACGGCTTGCGGGTAGTGTTAAACGAGTTGGCTTTATAGTAGCCCACACTGGCGCTGGCAGTGCCGCTAATTTCGAACGGGGCCTGCTGCTTAATGTTGCCTACATCCTGCGCGGCAAGTTGCAGGCCGGTGGCCAGCGCAAGAACAAACAATAAAATTTTTAATGCGTTTGTTACCATTCTGGTTTTTACAAGTTATTTAACTTTAACTGCGCCACTATTACTCATACTATTTGTTCGTCATTGCGAGGAGCGAGGCTCTGTGAGCGACGAAGCAATCTTTGTTTTTAGATTGCTTCGTCGCAAAGCCTCCTCGCAATGACGAACCCGTTTATCTTACCCCTTACTCCACCTCTACAAAAACGGCATTGCCTTTATCGCTTTCGGTGCCGGTGTGGCCTATGGCTACCAGGTAGTAGTAATAGGCTTTGCCTTTGGCAGCAGTTAAATCGGTATAGGTAACATTGGCGGCTTCAACAGTGCCCAGTTTAAGTGGTGCGGTGCCGCCTTTCTCTACCCGGTACACTTGTACCTGTTTTACACGGGCGGCATCGGGTTCGCTCCAGCTTAGCTCTACACCGGTACCGGTTTCGGCAAAGCCATAGCTAAGCCCCACCGGTGCGCTTACTGTGGCATCGCCAAAGGCAATAGAGGCTGCATCGCTCATAACAGAGGTGCTGCCACCGGCCATTACCGTTTGCACGGCATAGTCGTACACATTACCCTCTTTTACTGTGGTATCGGCGTAAAAATTCCGGCTAACCGATAGCATAGCTTCGCTTACCGGTTGCAGTTCGCCTTTGCCCTGTATTCGGCGGTATAGTTTATAACCCACCACGCCGCTGTAGTTCTGCATATCATCCCAAAATACCATTACGCCTTTTTTGCCGGGGCCGGCTTCTATATGCATAGGCACCGGTGCATCGGCCTGTTTAATTTGTGCAGGCAGATAAGCCGGATAGGCATACTTGCTGCTTATGTGGCTGATGTTTTCCTGTGTAACGGTATAGCTATAGCCATACGGCGATTTAAAATCGTTGGTGGCATCGGTAAACGTAGTAATCGAATCTTTTGCCGGTATAAAATCAGATACCAGCGTGTACACCGTATCGTGGCCTACCGAGCGGTACACGTAGTAACCGGCAATCTCGCGGTCGGCTGTGGTCCAGCTTACGTTTACCTTATCGCCCTGCGCGGTAGCCGTAACATAGCGTGGGGCACGTGGTGCGCGGGTATCCTGATACAAGGCCGAAGTACGCGCCGTGCGCAGGCTGCTTTTGCTAAACCGGTCAATTATTTGCAGGTAGTAGTAATATACTTTAGATGGGGTAGCGGTAAGGTCGGTATAGCTGGTATCGGTTTCATCGGCGGTGCCTATTTTGGTATAGGTACCATCGTAGTTATCGCAGCGAAACACTTCTATACCGGCTACGCTCTGGTAGTGGTGCAGTTTCCAGGTAAGCAGCACACCGCGTTTACCGGGTAGCTTATCGGCGCTGAAATACTGCGGGGTAAGTATGTCTTTGGTTTCGTAGGTTTTTACCAGTGCGGTATCGGATGGCGCGCCGGTGTTGCCCAACCCATCTACCGGTACTACGTAGTACAGGTACATCTGATTGGCACCGGTGCTGCGGTCGCGCAGCTCTAACTGATAGGTGCTGGTGTTGCCCACAGGTGCAATGTTGGCGGCATTCTGCAATAACTGAAAATCGCCATCGGCACCATCTTTACGGTACACGCGGTAAAACACGGGGCGCGTGGCGCACTCCTGTTTCCAAACCACATAGGCCTGTAGCTGCGTACCCTCGGCTGCCGAAAGCTTTGCAGTTGTTCTAAACGCTGCTTTGTTGGGGTACTGCACCGCGGTAGAGGTATAACTGCCCAGCACTTTATCGTTTTTATCTAACTGGCTAACCTGGTACTCGTAGCTGGTACCGGGACTGGCAGTAGTATCCAGTAACTGATAGCAAACAGCCAGTGCCGCTGCACGGTCGAAAAAGAACTGGCCCAGAGAATCCCAGCGCGGGGTGCGGTTGTACTGTTGCCACAGTTTAAGTACGGCATTGGGGTTGGTAAACTCGGGGCCCAATACATATTTGTAGTAGCGGTGGTAAGCTTTGGTAAGCTCACTTTCGCTGGTTGGCCCGCTGTAGGACGCTATAGACCGCCATTGGCCACCGGCCTCCCTCCTCTCCAGCTTATATTTTACCCCACCTTTGGCGTTGGGCTTTTGCGGCGTGCAGGGGTCGAACGGGTTAAAAATGTAGATACCGGCTGCCCCACCAAAGGCAATGGGCTGCGGCTGTGCACTAACCGGTGCGGTAGCTGTTACAGCCAGTAGCAACAGCAGGTAGCAGAACAACTGCCCTCCCTCCATCATCGCCTTCAATCTGCGGACAGTTGTGTTGCCGCCTGCCTTGTACATAGTAGTACATGGTTGCTTACCGGTTATAGGGTTTATATGATAATTCATTTTATATGTAGTTTGGTGTGTGTTTTGTTACTGTGTTTGTTCTATACTGTTGTTATTGTCCACCTCCGGTTTCGCTTCACTCAACCACCTCTGCCTCCCGCATAAGGCGGGATGAAACAAGCGGAGGACAGTTGCCTTACGGCATTGGGCGTAGCGGTATTTCGGTTACGGGCCATTGATATATAGTTACTAGTTACATTTCATTTGGTTACCGCAACTGCCGCTGCTGCAGCTTACGCCGTTGCTGCCCATATCCAGTCCGCTGCCGCTGTTATAGTTGGCATGCAGCTCGCCGCTAAAGCAAACCCCCAGGCCGCCTTTAATACATGGGCAGTAAAACGGATGGTCGCAATCACTATCGCAGCAACCTACGCCCAACTCGCCGCTACCGCTTAGTTTAAGCTCGGCCGAGCCGCTTACGGCAATAGCGTTTTTATTGAAGGTACCATCTATCTGCACGCCGGCTTTGGCCGCTGCCTCCAGGTGGAAACAGCCCACGCCTACCGATACACCGGCATACGCTTTAAGGTATGCACAGGCATTGGCATTAAGCGATAGTGTAGGGGTAGATGAGAAGTTGAGCGCCGTGATAGCGTTAATGCTTATCTCGTGTTCTATACCCATGTTTACCAGCGGGTCGAAGTTGAGTTTGAACTGCGGTATTTTAGGTATAGGCATTTTAACCCCAAAGGCACCGGCTATACCGGTATAGGCACCGTTAAGAAACGGCGGGGTAGAATGATCGTACGTAAAGTTGCTGAACATGGTAGCCACAGCCGATGGAAAGGTGCTAACCTTACCGGCAAAGAACGCCGCCGATGCCTTGCTGATCCAGAAATCGGGCGGGAAAGTGGTTTCGCCACTACCGGATATATAATAGCGGCCGCTGCCCATCATCAGCTCCAGGTCCATTTCGCTATGCTGGCCACCTACATCCGATGCCATGTGCGATGAACCTACAAACGCCTGCTGTGCAAAATCGTACACAAAGTTTATTTTACCCAGCGGCGAGTTGATACCGGTTACCCCAATCTGGTTGCCGGGGCTGGCTACTATATCGCCTTTAATGGTAATGTTCACTTTCTTGGCGCTTTCCTGTACACCGCCATCCATACCAAACATATCGCCGCTAAACTCAAAGTTGTTCCAGTTGCTGCCGCTTAACACCATGCTGCCGGTTATTTTCTCCAGGCCACGGCTACCGCCGCTGCTGTAGTAAAACTTATTGTTGGCATCAAAAGTTTGCAGTTTAATACTGCCCGGTGTTTTGCGTAGCTCTACATTAAAGGCGTAATTGTTAGGCGATGGCTTTTCATCTTTCAGTGTACCTTTAATCAAAAACAGGTTGTTGCTAAACTCATACGCATCGGCTGTAGCGTGGTTAAACTGTATGCCTTTTGCCTTTAGGGTAAAGGTAGGGGCATCGGGCAGTTGCAGTACGGTGCTGCCACCGTTTTTCTTCCACATTACTTTCATGTTGCTGTTATAGCTAAGTGCCGGTACACCAAAATCGATAGAACCGATAATGGCAATGTTATCGGCCCCTACATCCATACTGCCCGGTGCAAAGGTAGATACGCCATATATACCTATAGGCGCCATGCCGTTTTTCAGTTCTACTTTGGCCTGCTCTGTTTTACTAAACGAGCGTATGCTTTGTATTTTAAAGAGGTTAGAACCCGTCATGCCCGGCAGGTTGCCGAACGATGAGCAGTAATCTTTGTTCTGCCCGGCTATTACTATAAAGCTCCAGGTGCCGCCCAGTGTACCTTTATCAAAACCAAAGGTGCGTGTGGCCGATGGCTCTATGGTAAGTGGTACTATGCCACCCAGGGTCATACCGTTAAACTGAAACTCGCCATACATCAGGTCGTTATAGGTAAGGCTCATATTTTTAAACGGTACCGATACAGCCGTATTCAGTTTACCGGTAGCCATTACCAGCCCGCCCTCTTTAGCCAGGTACCAGTCGTTGCTGGTTACGCGCCAGTTGCCCAGTGGTATATTTATCTCGCCATCGCCCAGCACATAGCTTGGGCCACTGTTAGGTGCAAAAGGCAACACGCCCACTTTCAGGTTTACATCGGCCGGTGTTACGTTATTAAGCTTGGTATGCAGCCTGGTATCCAGTTTCAGTATATCGCCACTGGTAAGGGTGCTGGTAGCTTTTTCAGCTTCGGCTTTAGGGTAGCGCGCAAACAAGGTATAGCGAATGTTGGTACCGCTTGCGTTTTGCACTGTAAACCCATTGTTGGTGGCCAGCGGTTTGGCACCTGCCGAGTTAAATGCCTCGAACACC
The DNA here is from genome assembly GCA_964423405.1 of uncultured Chitinophaga sp. Classification (GTDB taxonomy): domain Bacteria; phylum Bacteroidota; class Bacteroidia; order Chitinophagales; family LD1; genus Bog-950. The sequence continues at coordinate 17,508 of CAYREY010000041.1, forward strand.
TCGCTGGTAGCGCCCTTAGGTATGGCAGCAAACGATGGCTGCTCAAACTTAGCCCCATCGGAGAACGAACTGGTGCTAACCAGCAGGCTGCCGCGTATAACGCCCTGCTTAAACGATACCGGTGCGCCTACGCCACCAGGGCCACTGCCACCACCCGGTACCATTACGGTAGTTTCATCTACCGGCACTCCGCTCCAGTTGGGAGCTATCAGGTTGCCGCTAAGCATACTATATACTTTTACCGGCATGGCTATATCATTGGTGTATACCGGTAGCGTGGTTGGTACCGCTACAGGCTTGCCACCGGCGCCATTGGTGTTGCCGGCTTTAACACCTACGCTGGTAAAGTTAAGGCTGCTGTTGTCTTTTGCACTCAGCACTTCGTTTTTAGGCAGGTTGGTAAAGCGGCCACTTATTTTCATATCGCCGTTTAAATCAAACAGGGCACCGGTTACCTCTATATTAAAGCCCAGCAGTTTGGTTACATCCAGCGTGCTTTCCATTAACGTAAAGTTTTTGGTGTACTCCGTTTGGGCCAGGTATATTTTATACTTACTGCCACTGCCCGACGAGTATGACAGTATAATTTTCTGACCTATGTAACCCGATTTTGCAGCATAAATAATTACATCTTTTTTATGTGGCACACCACGCAGGGTATAATTGCCACCGGCATCGGTGGTAGCCTCTATAGGCACCCCATCGGTAAAGGCAGGGTCAACATACACATGGGCACCGGCTACCGGTACACCACCGGCTTTTACCACACCGGTAAACGAACAGCCTTTCTCCAGCTTAACACTTACATCGCACCAGCCTTCGTAAAACTGCGGGTCGCTGTTTACCACTATGCGTTTGGGCACATAAGGCGTACCCGATGCTTCGGCACCGTAAGCAATAAACTCAAACCGGGTAGCACTGCTTTTAAAGCGGCAGTGTGGCGCTACGTTTAGCTGCATTACCGGTTTATCGGGCTCGCGTGTGGCGTTGTTACCACTAAAGTTGCTCACGTTGGCATCTACCAGGGTAACACCGGCGCGGGGCAACAGGCTGTTGGTATTCTTATCAAACATTAAAAAGCCAATCTCGTGTTTACGCTCCCGTACAGTCAGCACTACGGTTTTGTTCTCGCTTTGCTTAATGGTCACTTCTATCGAATCGGGCAGAAACGCCTGCTGGTTTTCAGGGTACACATACAGCTTAACCTTACCGGTAGGGCACAGGGCAGTGGCTATCTGGTCGCAGCTATAATAACCGTTGGCTTTGGTGCCGCAGTTTTCGGGTTTGGTTTGGGTCCAGCTATACGAGTTGCCTACTATAATTTTAGCCGGCACCCCTATCTCGGTGCCTTCGCGTACTACTTTTACCGGTACCTCTATAGGCAGGCGCAAATCTATATACAACGGAAACTGCTGGCCTTTAAGCAGCGGTGCACCACCGGCTACTTTTACCACCTCGGTAAGAAAACCGTTTTTCTCTACCCATACTACATAAGAATAGTTTTGTCCGAAAAAACTTTTAACCGGTAGGTTATCAAACACAAAACGGCCATCAGCACCGGTTATCTGTGTTTCGTGTATGGTGTACTTGTATGATGTTTGCACATAATCCAGCCCCAGGTAGGCATAGGCATCGCTCTGGTTGCCGTTAAAGCAGCAATCCATTAGTGCCTGTATTATCTGGTTAGATGAACCGGCATTATCGGTAACGTAGCGCAACAGGTACACCTTGGCCCCTTCTATAGTGGTAAAGGCCATGTTAGATTTTGGATGGATAACCCCGCGGATAGTAGGCTTAAGCGCTTTTGCCTGTGGCCATACTTCCATTTTAGGCATGGTAGAAGAAGCCTCTGAGTTAAACTGCTTAAAGCCAAACAAGTCCATCAACACATCAAATTTTTTCTCATACGGGTACTCGGTTATGTAGTTGTTGGTAGAAAGCTCATCGGGCTGTACATGTACATAATAAGGCCAGTCTTCGTAACTACTGCTTAACTTACTACCCGAGCCTACTAACCGGCTAAACGAAAACTTACCATTGGCATCGGTAGTTGTTTCGGCAATTACACGGTACTCGTAGCCATCTTTATCGTATATTTTAGGTACGGTAACGGTGTTTACCTGGCCTTCATCGGCGGGTATAAAATCATCGGTCCAGCCATCCCAGCGGCACAGGTACACGCGCTGGTTGGCAATAGGTTTGGGCGAGGCGGCATCATCGTTGAGCAGGCCCAGCATTTTTGTTTCGCGCACGTTGGCTTTCAGTGTACCTACTTCGTACTCGTAGCCACCATCTATTACAAAGCTTTCATCGGGGCTGTAGTAATAAGGGTTATCTACCACTACCCGCAGTACCCGCGCCAGCGCACTGCCACCCGATGGGTTAAGGTCGCCCAGCGAGGTGCTGAAGTTGGATGAATCGGACCAGATGTTTACATCAAATGTAAAGTTGCCGTTCTCATCGGTAGTGGCTACATCCATTAGTTTAGATGGTAAATTATACTGCACCCGTTCGGTACCGTCGCTCAACTTCTTAACCGTGTACGACATTAACTTAACCTTGGTATTAACCAGTGGCTTATCGGGCTTGGGGTTTGGTTTATCGGTTTCGCCGTTCCAGTGCGATACCAACCTGCCCGATAGCTTGGAAGTAACCATCAGTTTGGGCACTATGGTAATAGCCTTTGTAAGGCAGCCGCTATTATACTGGCGCTCCCAATCGCTGCTGGCCTGAAACGTAAAATCTTCGAACGATAGCGTACAGGTGTTACTGGTACCATCGGTGCTGCGGTACTCCTGCGGAAACATCACCATATCGGGCCGGCCATCTATGGTGGCATATACATATAGTTTATCGTTACCGGGGTTATTGGGGTCGCTTACCACCACATCTTCAAACGTAGTGTACAGGTTGGTTTTACCTTTCTTTTTAGCTACTACGGCATACTTGGTACACCAGTTGCCCCAAACACATACATTCAGTTCTTCGTTGTTAGCCTGGTCGCTGGTACCCTCGTTGCGCGGAAAGTTGTACGTAGGGTAGCGCTTTTCGCGCAGCAGGTACAGGGTAACATCTTTAGGCAGCGGCTCTACCGGTTGTGTTTTGTTGTAGTAATCTTTTTTAGGCAGCTCTTTAAACTTAACACGTAGCTTATACGATTTTACCCGCGCCTTGAAAGTTTTCTCTACCGCGTTGCCGCCTTCCAGTATTACATACTCATCGGGGTTATTAATATACAGGTTGCTCTCTGGCCCCAGTGTAACTTTAAGTGCCTTGTAGTAGTTGTAGGTTTTGCCGCCGCTGCTGGCCTCGTACACTTTGCCCAGTACATCATCGGTGCTAAATTCAAAACGTCCGTTCTCATCGGTAAACGCAATGCCCACCAGTTCGCCGGCATCTTTAAAATACTGGCTACCGCCGGCCTGCTGACTGGCCTGTATAAGTTGCGTGCCATCCATAGTAACCATCTGGTTGTTGCCTTCTTTTATAAGTATAGCCTTGTAAAAAGCCACTATGCTGTTTTTGTAAGGCAGGGCAGGTTTATCGGGCGTGGTAGAATTAAGATAGCCCAGGTAACCCGATGGTTGCCACTGGGTATGCGATGGCAAGTCGTACACATACTCTATTTTGCCGGCTACTTTATACTTACCATAGTTTTTCTTTACCTGAAAGGTCCATTTATCGCTAAAGTGTTTTAACTGACCGTTGAGCCAGTACTGCACTTCCCATGCATAGGTTTCGCCGGGTATAAAATCGCTAAGCTTGGTATAGTTGTATTTAGTATCTACCACTGTTTTAACGGCAACCTGCGAATCGGTAGCCAATGCCTGTGCAGCCGACTGGCCCGGTAATACATGCGCTACGCGTAAGCGGTAAGGCAGCGGTGCACCCGATGCAGATGCTACCGGTGCCGGTAGCCACTCAAACTTGTAGTGGTCGGGCTCGTTAGAGGTGTTGGAAGATAGTACGGCATCTATGGTAGCATTTTTTGCCGGCACTTTAAGTATGATGGTAGCATTGGCTACTGCCTGGCTGTTGATAGTGGTAGAGGTATCTATCTGCGCCGATTGGCCTGACACGTAGTTAAACCAGCAGGGCTCGCTAAAGCCACCGTTTTTAAACTGCACGCTGTTGTTGGGGCTAATGCATTTAACCCGCCATACGTATTTTTTACCGGTGGTAAGAGCAGGCAACGCTACACTATACACCAAAGTATTGGCACCGGTTTGTGTGGTATTATAAATAACAGGGAATACGTTATTCTTAATCACATCCGCAGGATTCATGTTGTTGGGCACCTCTTTAAGCGTAAACTCGTATTGTATGCCACCCGGTGCTGTGGCTGGTGGGGTCCAGCTAAACAGAATAAATTGTGGAGTAAGCGCTGTTAGGGTATTACCGCAAAAAGGTTGCTGTGCCACCGGTGGGTCTATATAATAAATAGGGAACGTGCTGCACCCATCCATAGAGCGGGGCTGGCCGGTGTTGTAATCGAGCGCACGCACACAAATAGTATAGTTACCCTCGGGCAGTGCCTGGTTTTGTATTAACTGTGCACGGGTAATGCCCACCAGTTCTACATTCCGGTCATCGAAATAGCCGCGTGTTTCCTCGCTGGTAAAATCTATACTTTTAGTAGATATACCGGTGCCTACACCATCCAGGTGCAGGGGCTGCGCTGGCCTGAACGTAGATGAAGTAGTAACACTGATGCCGTTATCGCCCGAAATGCGGATCCACAGTTTAAGATCCTGCGGTTGATTGGTGGTATTTACCAGTGTAAGCCTTACCTTATTGGGTTGATCGACATACGTTGAAAGATAGGGCGAGTAAGGCGGGGTTACCAGTGTGGTTACCATTACCTGGTTCTGGGCTACCAGGTACAGGGGTAAATACATGACTATAAAAAGCACTACGGCGAGTAACTTTCTCATGGTGGTTGGTTTTTCTATCACCAAATATGTAATTTGCCAATAACAGTTAAAAAATAATTTATACCTTTAAATAATACTTTGAATGCAGCAAGAAAACACACAAAAAGCTAACTATCAATATTTTAATCACACTATTCAATATATTTCGATACTATGGCCGACGACCTGTTTTTACTCATAAAAAGTTTAGATAAAAATGAGAAAGGGTATTTTAAGAAGTTTGCGGCCCGCTATGGCAGCAAACAGGGCGGCAACGACTACCTGAAACTGTTTGACCTGATAGACGCCCTGGATAGCTACAACGAAGAGGCTGTAAAAAAACACTTTGCCAAAGCCGGTAAAAAAGTAAACCTGAGCCTGCAAAAAAGCTATCTGCAACAGCAAATTATGCAGGCCTTGCGCAATTACCACTCGGGCAGCAGCGCAGCCATGACCACCTACGAGATGCTGATGAACATAGAAATACTGCACAACAAGGGGCTGGAAAATCAACTGAACAAAGAAATAAAACAGGCTAAAAAAGTAACCCGCACCGATAAGTTTGCCCTGCGCGAAATGATGGTAAACCGGTACTGGCAAAAGCAGATAAACCGACGGGCCAACATAATAGATAAAGAGCTGGCCGAATACTGCACCGAAGAAGAAAAACTGATGCAGGAAGTACAAACAAGCTACTACTGCTTTAAGCTACAGTACCAATTGGCAGCGTATTACCACAAGTATTGCGAACTACCGGTACATGAGATAGCTGAACATACCAAAGATTTTTTAGACCACCCGCTATTCGGCCAGGTAGAAACACTGAATATGCGGCAACGCTGCACGGTGTACAACATACTTAACCTGTACTACTCGCTGATGCAGGATAAGGTAAACGCGCAGTATTATCTGGAGCTACGCATTGCCACACTGGAAGAGATGTTTCCGGACATGAATAACTGCGATATGGATATAGTGATAACTTACTACAATATGATAGTAAGCTGCCTTGAGCAAAACAACTATACCAAAGCAGATGTGTATATGCATAAACTGGAAAACCTTGACCTGCAAAAGCCATCGCAAAACCATTACTGCCAGGAAACGCTGGTAAGGGCAAAGCTTAACTACCTATCCAGAACCATAGATAGCACTACCAATACCATGGCTATTTACCAGGCCGAGCAAAAATACCATCAGCTGGGTATTTCGCCCAAGTACGATACTATGGTAAACAATGCGGTACATTTATCGTACCTGTTTTATTTGATTAAAGATTATAACCGGTCGTTATACTGGTGCGACTCGTTAAACGACCAACTTGAAAAATCGGTTGACGGAGCTACCGTAGATGTGCTGCTGCAAAAAGCCATAGTACACTACGAAACCGGCGAAGTATCGTTACTGGAAAGTACGATACACAACTTCTTATACCTTACCCGTATTTACCCCGAAAAATACATACACCACCGGTACCTGTTTCAGCAGTTGGGCAAGCTTGGCACCTGCCATGCCACTGAAAAAAAACTGGTGGTACAGCAAATGCTTGATTATGCACTTAACATGGATTACGACCAGTATGATGATACCGGTTTTAATATACAAGTATGGTGCCGCGCACAGCTAAGGCAACAAACCTATCTGGAACATATATCGGCCAGCCGCAGGCAGGCACAAACCGCCTAAAACAAAACCGGCCCCGCAATTGCGGAGCCGGTTAGCCATACAGAAAAGAAAGAAACTAGGTAATGGTGATAAACACTTTTTGTTGCTTCTCAGCAGCCTCCAGCATGACCATCAACTTTTCGAACGCCAGGCGGCTTTTGCCTATAGCATCGGGCAGGGCTTTCTCCAGCCCTACCAGAATACAGCCTTCGGTTTCCTCTGGCCGGTTACCAATGTGTATGCGGATACCCTCATAACCGGGTACATTCAGCAACTGTGGCATATACTTTTTAAACCGGTTGCTGTAGGTTAACGCAATCTCGTAACGGCCGGCAGGTATGGCAGTTATACCAAACAACTTGCGTGCCTTAATTGAGAATAGCGAATCGGTTTGTTTCAGTCCGCGGTCGGCATCCTCCAGTGTATAGCAAAAGAACCGGTTACCGATACTTAGCTCGCCAACGGTAGATTTACCGGTTTTGATAGTGCGTTTTAGTTGTAGCTCCATAGCTTAGCGTATTAAACGGGTGAAAGGAAACTGAATACCGGTGTAGGTTGTAAGCGCCCACCAGCCTATGCGTAGCAGCAGATATAAACCAATAACTAAAAATGCCCAGCCACCATAAGCTATTTTAAACAGCTGCCACCAGGTAAGTTGTGCAGGCACATTAACCTGTACTGTATTGGTTTGAATAGTTGCAACGCGCAGTGTAGTATCGGCGCGTTTAAACACGTGGTATATAGCTAGCGAATCGCAGTTGCAATTAAACATGGCATATAGTTGCTTACCGGAGTACCCGGCAGAATAGTTTATACTGGAGCGCTTACCTTGTCGGCTGCGCTCGCCCACAACTTTCACCACATTACCGGTGTCGGCCTCCAGTATAATTTCAAACTCCGAGTTATCGGCAGCTAAGTAGGTAGTATCGTGCAGCAGCGTTTCTTTTACCAACAGTACCGTATCGACCGAACGGCTTACCTGTGGAGGATAAAGCTGGTTGCACCGGTCTCGCGACACGGTGCAACCTTGCTCAACAACCAATGCAAAAAGCAGAAAAGAGATGAAACTATTTCTCATGTTTATTTTTTATGGTACGCCATAGCTTGATTACGTTATAGCAACAAAGGCAAACGACACTAAAAAGGGTTACGACCGGAGTAAGTAACTGTACCCACTGCTGCGAAGCCGAAAGCAAATGCAGCCAGTAAGCACCAAAGCCGGTAAGAATATTGATGAGGTTCACCTTATCTGTAATAAACTCAGATAGTATGGTATATAACTTAATGTGTACCAGCATAACTTAAGGGGTATCGTTTTTAGCGACAGGTGAACGATAATTACCCAGGCGCATTTCGGCTACTTTCTGCAGGTACTTGGGGGCAAATACCCCAACCAGCAATACCATATCAAAAACCACCAGCACATCGTTTAAATCGTGGTGCCGTATGTAATACAGGTTAAATGCGCTGAAAAAAAGCAAGAGAATAGCACTAAACAGCCGCATACTGCTTTTATGTCCGGGGGCTTCTTCAAAAAAGCCAACTTTTCTATCGGTCATGGTAATAGATTTAATCAAACTTCAACCGGCGCCACAAGCCATCAATAAATGTTACTATAGCGCCAGTAATACCATTACCAGTACAGTCGGTACATGCATAGGTTGTAAAGTTTGAGGGAGTGATGGAATAGATAGTGAGAGAATCGGAGGGGGTAAAGGAGGTGGGGTGCCAGCTTGCAAATTTTTGTCCATAGCCGTTATCTATACCTAAAGACAAGATATATCCTGTATTTCCAGAAGAAAGCGGCAGGTAAACTGAATCAATATGTGGACTTAATGCAAATATTCTCTGAATACATATACTTGCATCTAAACCTAATGCAATTCCACTATCAGATACAGATGCATTAGCACCAATTGACGTAACTCCATTACCAGAACTACAAACGTTTGAACGATAGCCAACCATTGTATTGTAAGAACCACTAGTAAGAGAATACGCCGCCCCTGACCCTAATGCAGTATTGCCATCTCCACTTCCAATTCCTGTACCCCCACCCGAAGCATAACTAAGTGCATCAGCACCAAGCGCTGTGTTATCATTACCAGGATAGAAACCATTAAGCGCCTTCGCACCCCATGATGTATTTTTTTTCAATCCGTTGTCTAACAATCCAGAACGTATACCATTAACCAGAAACTGTAAAGTATCTGTACCTACGATACCGATAAACATCGAATCAGGATTAGCCCCCTCATTCCCTCCCAACACCCAGGCATTGCCCGATGTAGCGGTTGTACCAAGCAAGGATTTAATATTTGCAACAGTAGCTTTATAAGTTTTCTTTTTACCAGGTACGCTATCCTGTACAACCGGCAATACGGCACTGGTATCCAGCGAGCCGTGATAGGAACTGGTGACCGGTGGCAGTTGTGAGATGGGAACTCCCTGCCCCTTTACAGAGGCAGTGAGCACCATCAGAAATATGAAGAACGTGTATCTATTCATTTTTTAGTTTTTATTGAATTAATAAATCGTCTCCACCTTCTGTGATGATTATCTTATCATCTTCCGAGAGAAGGGGAGTTGTTATTCCCCCGGTATGTAGCACTTGTCGAACACCTCGGATGGTGTAATGAAAGGACAAGGAAACTGCGCACTCATCCATTTAACCGATACGTTCCATACCACCTCGGCATTCAGGTCGTTATCTATTTTAAATTTGGGGATGATAGTAACCGGCTTATCGGTAATATAGGTTTGCGAGCTGGTACGAAAGAAGAACTTAAAGTTACGGTTACCTACCAGAGCATTATAAAAATCGCAGTTGCTTACAAAGTTAGGATCGTTGATTTTTGCCTGAAAGTCGTAACCCAACAATGTTTCGGTAGTATCGCCGTAACCAGGGCCGGTTTTTTCCGATGGTTCTGGCATCTCGCCGTTGGTTGATGGTATAACCAGTATCTGGCCCTCATCAATACCACGTATCCATTCGGCCTTGTTGGTGGTATCGCCTAAGGCAAACAAAAAATCTTTGTGAATAAAACCTGCCGAGCGAATACGGCCATACTCTCTGGTTTCGCAAGGGTCGCAGGAGTGAATAGGTATAGAACTGTCGCAGGTGGAAGGATAGTAACCCATAGTGTGTTATAATTTTAGTACCGGTAGTACCGGCGGTTAGGAAATGAAAAGATGATACTGGCCTGTTATACAGGGTTACAGTCGCAAATGGTAAAGCAGTTTTTGCGAAACCGACTTTCGATAGAATAACGGATGGAAAACAAAATATCTTCAGGGGCCAGAAACAAATCGAAGCCCTTGTACTCTTCCATAAAAACCTGAGCAGCGTTGAGGTTACTTGCGGCAAGTGTCACCGACATACTATCCAGCTTAAATGGAGCTATAGATTGTTTGGCTATCGCATCAGGGAAGCCGGTAGTAATTAAAGCCTCTAACTGCTCTGTTGTAAGTTTAAGGGCAGCGTATTTAGCATACACAACCAGCTTAATCTCCAGTTTTTCGGTGAGCATTTTGTTTCCATCGCCAAAGTTACCGGTAGCGGCCGTACTGTACGATTTACCCAATAGCTTATGATACAAGATAATCGGGTAGGTATCGTCGGTTACAATTTCGCGGGCTTCGTAATTGGTATCCATTACTGCAGGAAACGTTTCGATACCCCCGTTGGTATTTACACGTGAAACATCTACAGCAATGGCCTCAATACGCCCCGACTGAAACCGTGCATCGGCCAGGCAACCGGTTACTAAATGCTGATTAACTAATTGAATTTGTTGTTTAATAAAAGGCACTGCTTACAAAGTTTTTAGCTATTAATAATGCTTTACTTTTCTCTGCCGGGCCAAACGCCCAGATAGGTTTACCGTACTTACTTTCGAGCGCAGCGGCACGTTGTTGCAACGTAGCATCTGCCCAACCCAGCCTAAAACCATTGGTAGTAGGGGTAAGCCCAAAGCCGTTTCGCAACGCTCCGGTAAGTACCAGGGGCTCTGTAGACCCCATTGCCACACGGTATTGCGCATATCCCCCCGGGTAGTAGCGCGAAGTGTGTAATTGCCCTTTGCGCTTGCCGGTTTTAAAAACAGCTTTACCTGTTTTACCCAACGGCGCACCACTACCTTTACTTACCGGTATATACATGGGCCTGGTACTGTACGCTCCTACCCTGCTGCCGTCGGCGGCAAGGCCTTGCTGATGTATGCGGCTTTTGATATCAAATAACAACGTAGTACCTATTGACTGCAACATACTGTTATACACTGCCCCACCGCTTTGTAGTTGTTGCAATTTGTTCGACAACCCTGCAAGTACAGAGTTAGCATTAGAGGCAATAGTTATCATGGCAGATTGGTTTGTAGGGTTACCGGTTGGTTACAATCCAGGCAGTAGTCGGTTGGGTTGAGTTGAATTGTGCTAAGTGCTACCCCCAGCTCGGCTTTGTACTGCGCATAAAACTCATCGCGCAGCTCCAGTGCCTTTTTTGCATCTATGGTAGTGTAACGGTTCAGCCGGTCGCTGTGGATACGTTCGGTTAATACTTCGGCACCCAGCAAATACCAAAGTGCATTGGCAAACACCTGTTTATTACGACAAACCAGGTTGCCATAATCGCACTTAATAGTAGCTACTACCGATAACCCATAAGCATTATTACCATACGTAATATCGGCTGTATCGGTAAACTTAATGCCGCGTATGGTAGCGCGGCTATCGCATATACCGGTGCAGGCGGTCAAGTTATCAGCAGCCAGGTTTTCGTTAATAAGCAGTAGCGGACTTTCGGTGGTTGCAGCGTTATAGCTTATCAGCACCTTGTCAGTATTGGTATAGAGTTTATCGATGCTAACGGTGTTCCAGCCTTGTGTGCCGTCTACCTCAAACGTATCGAGCAGTGCGCCAAAGGTATCATGCACCTGTATAGTTACAGTTTGCGCTGCTTTAAGATACAACGATACCTGTTGTACATAAATAACCTGTAGCAACGATGCATTGCTATTGAGCGCAATCTCTATACCACGACTTTCGTTAGCCGGTGTGGTTTGCTGTGTGGTAAGTATAGTGCGCTTGCCCAAATCGAACAGCTGATATACCTGATTAATGCGGTAGCGCGAATTAAACCCCGACACAATAGCCGAGCCTAACATACGCAGCGCGCGCTTTTGCACCTGTTGCCACACTTGTATAAATGTAGCCTGCTCATCGCTGGCAGTTTTATCTATACTTTTAAGTGTAAGGCCGGGCAAATCGTTTACATACAGGCCGCTGGCCGGTAGTGTAGCGTTGCACCAGTTAATACCAATATAGTTATTTAAGCATTGCATATGATATAGTTTGATTTTGAAAACCCCTCTAAATTTCGATAGAGTAACCAGTTGATAAACACACCACCTCGTCTCGCTTCGCTCGACCACCTCCTCCTTAAAATACCGCTGTGTTGCAGCGAAGGAGGAGAGCTTAACTGCCAGTTGCTAACGAATGAACGAACGTGGTGCGGAACAGAAGAAGCAATGGCTGCTTATGGGCGCCGGATGGCTTTACAAATTGCATTTATGTTAATATGTACTCCGTGTGTGGTCCCCGGTGTAAAACCGGGGCCACAGATTAAAGGGGGATTAGAGTACTACCGGATTACGAACCGCACTCCTCGCACTCGTTGGTAACGGTGTAGCGCAGTGCGCCGTTTACGCCGGTAAGGCGGTCGGCAGATGAGAATGATGTAGATGGCAACTGGAACAGGCCGTAGGTTTTGCTTAGGTACAGCGCATAGCCGCGGCTGTAGGTTACCTGTTCGCCGTAGCCGTTAAGCAGCACAGTAGGGCAATCAATTTCTTTCAGCTGTGCATCGAAGGTCATTTGCACTTCGCCGTAAGCGTAGCTAACCGGTAGTGTTATCTGAAAGAAAGTAGACACGCCTATTTTACCGGCCTGAAAACCTACGTATTTCTGAAAATCGACAAAGTGGATGCTGCCTTGTGCAAACACACCAATTTTATCGGTACCCCACGAAGTTTTAGCCTGCAGGTCGGGGTAAAATTTGTAACCGTTAAAACGGCTGAGGTCAACACCGTTTACACCGGCGCCGAGTGCGTTGGCCGATTTTACCAGCTCGTGCGCGTTAAACTTACCGCTGCCTACTATCAGCAGGTTGCCGGCAAATTCGTTTTCGTACGCATCGTTCAGCAGGCGCGCAAAGCCACCATCCAGGTTATACTGGGTTTGGTCTTTAGCAATGTTTAGGGCCACGGCCGTGTTGTTACCGGTTACCACGTTGGTGCCCCACACGGTATCTTCCAGCAGACGCTGATTAATTTTTTTAATAATAGCATCGGCAGCATGTTGTATGCTATCGGCCACTTCGGTAATAACGCGTACCGATGGATCGCCGAGGTTAGCCGGTGTGCTGGCTTCTTCCAGGTACTTGCTTACCGTATCGAACGATAAGTGAAAGCCAACTTTGGCGGTGCGCGGTGCGGCCATATCGGCCTCCTGATATACCGGTACAAAATCCACATCGCAGTTATCGTCTTCCTGTACTACATCGGGTGTTTGGCGTACTTTGTATTTAACCTTAGCGGTTTTCTGGTGCCCCTCGGGGCTGGTTAGTTTTGCCTCTGCAATGTTCGAGTTTTCGAGTAACATGCCCAGGTGGCCGGCAGCCGATAGCTTTAGGCCGGGGTAATTAATGCCTGCAAGTGCGTTAAGCGACTTGAGGATATTGGGAGCAAATCCGTTTGCCATAAATAGTAGATAGTATTTAATGTGTGCTACTGCAACGCACGCTCCAGATTAAGCAGGTTGGCGTTGTTGCTGGCCAGTACGGCCTGGTTGGCCTGGTCGGCGGGTATAGACACAAAGGGTTTAGAGAGAGGTGTTTTATCCGCACGGGGCGAATCGGTTATTTTAAGCATGTTGTGTTTTGCCAACAGGGTATCGACAAAAGCACCAAAACTAACGGGGGTATTATTTTCTGCGTAAGCAGTTGTGTTATCGGTAGTATTAACCAGTTGCAGCGCACCGGTATCATCGCGCAGCAGTGTAGCGTTTTTAGCAGCCAGTTCCTGCATCAGCAGGGTTTTGGCAGCCAGCATGTTTTCGCGACGTGTAAGGTTGGTGTTGGCATAGTTGCGGCCTTCCAGCGCAGCCTCTACGGCATAGCCGGTTATGGCATTATCGGCTTCTGTTTGTATGCGCTGGCGCTCGGTATCGGCACCGGTGCGTAACGTTTCAAGCTCGGTGTTCAGCCGGTTAATTTCGGTTTGTAGCAACTGCTGCTGTGCGCGGCCATCGGTACTACGCGCGGCTTCGGCCTCTATGGCTTTGGCCAGTAGTTTCTTTACCTTATCGTAGCTGTTGTTGTTGGCTCTGAAGGTGGTTTTAAATTCATCATCCAGCCCCAGTGCATCTAACTGCTCGTTCATAAACTTATCTACCGGTGCCAGGGTAAGGGCTTTAAAGTGACGGTGCAACTCGCTGCTGTTTTTGGCAGCCTGCTCATCCATCAGTTTATCTATACCGGTTTTAATGGCGTTAAAGGCTTCGTCGCCCACTTGTGCGTTGATGCTTAGTAAGTCGGCAAAGGCGCGGTCGGTAGTATCTATGCCGGCTTTATCGGCAATGTGTTTTAGTAGTGTTCCGAGTTGTTGGGGCATGGTTGAAGTATGAAGTTAGAAGTGGGAAGTACGAAGTGAAGAATTACAGATTGAAGATTGGAAGAATACCAATGCTGGAATAATAAATGCAAATGGGGAATTGGCAGAATGCCTTAGTGAGGTGTGCAACTGAATTGCGATGCAAATATAAGCATATTGTGAAACATTATTACAATATGCGATGATATTTTTTTTGAAAAATTATTCCCGTCATTGCGAGGAGTGCCGCTTTGGGCACGACGAAGCAATCTTTGTATTAAAACCATAGTACCGGAGATTGCTTCGTCACTCG
>CAYREY010000041.1:32147-39011 GCA_964423405.1 uncultured Chitinophaga sp.
CGACGAAGCAATCTTTGTATTAAAACCATAGTACCGGAGATTGCTTCGTCACTCGCAGGGCCTCGCTCCTCGCAATGACGATTAAGTTTATTGTAGGCGTTAACTGAGAGGAGGCTGTACAGCCAAATACATCTGACTCTATCATTTACCATCCGGCATTTGTCACTTATCGCTTATTGTAGCATTCTCCCCCACCACCTCAGCGGCATAGGTATTAAGTATGGCCTGTTGCTGTTGCAGGGGTAGTTGGTAGAAGTTGAGGCCGAGGGCTTGTTGCTCGGTAACGGCGCGTTGTATAAAGCCGGTTAGCTTGCAGCTGATAACATAATCTCGCGCGGTAACGCCGCCGTTTTGTTTGCGCAGCACTTTTTCTTCGTCGGTAGCGCAGGGCATAGGGTCTAGCTGTAGGGTGCAGGCCAGCATGTTGCGCAGGGCAGGCTGGTTGTAAAACTTTTTGTTTACATACTCCAACAGCATAGCCTGTAATATTACGGGGTTTATCTTCTTCTCAATGGCTGATGTAATTTCATCGAGCAGATACGTGAGCGATAGTATGTCGAACTTCTCGGGCACTTTTACTTCGGGTAATAGTTGGCTACGCTGGTGCACATCTGGCACTATGGTGCTGTACCGGTAGTTGATGATAAACCAATAGCACTCATCCATTAGCTGTACCAGGTCTTCGGCAATAGCATATACAAAGTTGTTTAGCTCGTCGCGGTCCACCTCTTTAGCATAGCCGCTTTGGTTAAGCGGTGCCTGCAGCAGAAACTGCATGTTGATACTGGCCAACGCCTTGTAGCTGTTTTTATCAATAATGCGGTCCTGCAGTTCTACAATCTCTACCGGTTTGGTAACATAGCCCTTGGGTGGTATGGGTACCGATTGCTCGCCCATGTTTTGATTGGTGGGGCGCACCACATATTTTTTATACGGTCCCGATGATGGCACCAGCCCACTGCCGCTACAAGCCGTACACGCAACCGGTTTGCTACCTACGCGTACCTGACCGGTGCACTGACCGGTGGCCGCATCGTAACAATCGGCGCAGGGTTGTGTGGCATACTCCCAGGCTTCGGGGTACAGGTGGGCAACCTTGGCAGCATCCAGGTCGCTATCCTCGCGCACTACTTTGTTTAAGCGCGGTACCACCGGGCTTATGCGCGACTCGTACACCACATACGGCCCGTACGTATCGAAAAATGAACCTTTAACGCGGATAACCGGCAGGCGGCTTAACCGGTGTGCATAGCTGCTGGCCAGTGCATAGCCTTTGGCGGTTTGTTCGTAGCGGTGTACGTGCTGTTTATCTACCACATAAAACACATCGCCATCGTAGCGCAGGGTGTTGCCGCTGCGGTAGGCGCACTGTTCTTTACTTTTAAGTATGGCCAGTTCATCTTCTACATACTCCAGCACCTGTGTACTGTTGAATAGTACCGGAAACGGTTTCAGGTACTCGTGCGCCTGTACATCCGTATTGAGTGGCGTAACCAGTATCACGGCGTTAGGGTCTATCAGGTAGTTTTTAAGCAGTACAGAAAACACCCAGTTGGTTAACGAGCCAAAGTAAGGAAACGCCACCTCGCAGTATTGTTGCGGTGTTTCGGCAGGGGTAATGCCGGCTGGCACCGGTTGAGTGTACTTAATGCTCCAATCGCTACTGCGGCGTATTTTACTAAGCGAGGTTATTATCTGCGAGATATGTTCTTTAGTAACCGGTTCGTAAATTTTTAACCGGTAGCTGAATATCTCGCTGCTTTCGCCGGGGCGGTAATCGTTAAGCAACTGTGCGGGCTTCTCGCCGTTGGCGTGGGTGCGCAGGTTATCATAAATCTCGACGGTTTTGCTGTAGGCGGCGTGCTTTTTTTTGCCGGTAAAATAGGCTTGCAGTTCTTTTTCGGTAAGGGTCATAGCTTTGTGCGTTGTTTATCCCACTGTTTTTTGGGGTACAGTTTAAAGTGGTAGGGTAACCGTAGTGCCTGTGCGTGGGCACGGGCCATTTGATCGTATTTATGTAGTACAGCCGGTGCTGCATTGTTGCCGCCTACGCTGTAGCCGTGGTATTGTTGCAGCACCTGCGGCCAGGTGGCACCGGCTTTTTTATCCATCTGCTCCCAATAAAAAAATACATCGGGCGTAAGGCGGGGTTGCAGCCCCAGTATGCAGGCGGCTATGTTAAAGGCCAGCTCATCGGCTACGCCGCCCATAAACGGCAGCGACAACGGCACACCGGGGTTATCGAAAATTTTACGCACCAGTGCAAAGTACTTTTGCATTTGTTTGGTTTTGCGAAACCACACTACCTCACTACTTAGTTGATATATATTACCTGTAAGGTTATATGTTTGTTGCGCATCGGTAACGTTGCACCAGTGGGTATAGTTGCCGTGCTGTGTACCCGTGGTGTAATCGTAATAGCCGCGACACTGCATGGTAAAATCTAATGCGCTAAGTTGCTGCATTAAACCGGTGATAGATTTACTACCAAACCACAGCAGGTCCACATCTAAAAACAAGGTCTCTGTAAACGGCGATAGTGCATACATACAGGTTTTGGCGCGCAGGTAGTTTAGCTTGCCATGGTGGGTTATGTATTTATCGGGGCACAGGGCCATGCTGGTAAACAGCGCCTTGTGCTGCGGTGTAAGGTGACTGATGCTGTTACCGTGATATACCAGATGGATAGGTATATCTTTATGAGCCATGCGTATGCTGGCGGCGGCATTGGCAGCCATGTTGCCGTATTGCGGATGGCCGAGGGCAATAAGGAGGATACCACGGGAGGTTTGCATGGATTGTTATTTACTGATTGACGGAATTACGGATTGACGAATGAAATACATCCCCCCCTACCCTCCACCAGGGGAGGCTGAACAGCCGGCTTACCGGTTACCTGTATCTACCTGCTATGCGCAGTTGTTGTTGATGAGGGATAGCGCACCAGAACGGACGACTTTGGTTTTGGCAGTGGCTACCTGCGAGGGCATATCGGGCCAGTTGATATCGTATTTTTCGTTACAGATAATGGGCCAGCTTTGCAGGTAACCGGCCATGTAGCTGTTGCGGATGGTAACACGATCGTGGGCCAGCAGTACCTTTAAGCGCTTATGCCAGGTGTGGTACATATGGTCGGTTACCAGTTCGTATTCTTCTTCTATACGCTCGTACAGTTTTATTTTGGTGCCATCGCTGCGTACATAGCTTTTCTCTTCGCCGGGCAACTGCATATCGCGCAGGTAGCAGGGCAGCCGCACCGTGTTTTGAAAATCGGACGAACCGGTAGCACCCGTATAAATAAAACCCATGCTATCCTCGCGGTTGTAGTACGAGAAGTAACTGGTAAAACAATCTTCGCCATCGGTTTTTACAAAACAGGTATCGGTGCAGGCCAGGCTGGTGGTGGTAAGGTTGCCAATAGTTAAATCTTCGTTTAGCCCTGCTTTATGAAAACACAGATTAAAGCACTGCCCTAAGGCATAGCTATCAAACAACTCATCGGCACCGCTGGTGTCAAAATTCCCCACCCATACATCGGTATCCCCCTCCAGGGTACATTGCCACACCCCCCGCCACGGAAAAGCATTGGGCTGGGGAAAACCTTCCACAGTATCGGCGCAGGCTATACAGGTTTTGGGCAGTATGGTGTACAGAAAGGTTCCATCGTGTTGCTGAAACCAGGTTTTATCATCGCCGCTTACTTCGGCTATTATCTGAAAAGTAAAATCTGACGAGCTGCTGTAGGGCAGGCACAAACCAACCGGATGGGCGCACTGCAGGGTAGCCGGGTCGTTAATTTGTACAAACGAGTGTACCGGGGCTGATAATACGATAGCCATATATTAAATACTATTTAATTTATAAAAAAGGGGTTACAATTCTATTTTAGGCCGCAGGGTAAACTGGCCCATACCGGTGTAGGGCTTTAGCTGAAAATCTTCTATCCAGCCGTATTGCATGGGGCCGCTGCCACACTGGTAGCCTATCAGCCCGTAGGGGTTTTGTTTAATGGTTAAGTACTGCGCCCAGGTAACAGGGTAATCAAACGTTACCAGCTCGGGCCAGTACAGGGGCGTGGCCTGGCCGGCATCGGCAAATACAGATTGTGCTATATCTGTATTTTCGGCCAGGCTACCCTCTTCTATCACGCAGCTATCATTTATCAATTCAATATCGGCCAGGTAGTTACCCTCGCCGTTGGTGTATAGCAGTTTACCAGTAGCATAATCGCGATAACAGTTTACAATTGTTTTAAAGTGCCGCAGGGCATTGCGCTCCGGCGTAATACGCAGGTTGTAGGCCGTTTCGGGATAAATAATATTGGCCGCCGTAGTATAATTACCCTGTTCAACTACTTTAAGCGGGTTGGTCAGGTTTTCAAATACCACGCTTACCAACGCTTCATTTACCAGCGGCTCTGCTACCCGTATAATGGTAATATCGGGTATGCTGGTTACTACGGTAATGGTGTAAGTACCATCATTACCCGCGCTACCGGTTACGGTAATAGTATCGCCCACTTTAAAATTTGGCGCCCATGCAGCACCGGTTATGGTAATCGTATCATCGCCTGAGTTAACGTTAAATGTAGCGCTAACACTAAGCCTGTTGGTAAGGCAGATAATAAACGTATCGTTATCATACCGCCAATCTTTGGTATTGCTGCCAAACTGCTGGCGGGTTACCTCAATGGCATAATCGCTGGCAATAAAGTTGCTTAACATTTGGTATAAGCTGTTAATAGATTTCTGCTCTGTACGGTATTCGCGTTTTGTAAATACATCGTTAAGGCCCTGCCCTATTTCGGTACCCCATTTGTTATAACCTACCAAAGCCCGGCTAAAAACATTCTCCTGGTCTAATACCGATTTTATTTCATTAACCGCTGTACAACTCATTAAAACCGTATCATTAAAAAAATGGTTTACAGGTTCTATGCGTATCCATTCGCCACCATCGGCGGTATTGGTTTCTATACCCATACCAATATTGTGTATGGCTTTTAACGAGTCGAACGCATCTTTAAAACTTAACTTAAAACCGGGCTTTATAAACCCGCTGCCAATCCGCACCTTGTTCTGATTGCGCGAACGGATAATTAAACCCGATGTAAGGCACTCCAGCGCGCCGCAGCCGTCTGTTAAACTGGTGTATGGCTGTGAATCTGTGCGCCCGAAGTAATCGCTTTTAACCTTTAAACAATTACCAGTGTACGCCTCGGCCATGCGCGATAGTGTTTCATTTACCATATACACGCGCGCGGTGGTATTCTCACATTCCTGTGTTGCCTTAATGCTTAAGCTGGCACTATTTACAGTAATGGTAAGTTCAAAAGGATCTGCCGGGCCACCACCGCCACCACCGGTCAGATATTTAAAACCTTTAAGTACATAGGCCAGATAAATTCTATCTCCCGGAGTTAATGTTATTGTGCCGCTATAATTTACATTAATAGCATCGTTTACAGGCGAGGTTAGGCCAGACTGCAATGTAATTGTACTTGCCACTTCGCCCGGCTTTCCATACAACAAAACTATATCACCACCCAAATCATTAACAGTATCAATTGTTTGCATCAACAGCGCCCCATTAATCTGTATATCAATTTCGTATTCAAAACTGCACTGTATAGTTGTATCGCTGTCAATATCAATTATACCGGCATATGTATCCTGCAAATCAAAAAATGGGTTGCTTGAACTTGTATCTACAAACCCACCTAAAAACTCAAATCTGTTTGAGGTAGATATTTCAGTCAGGTTGTTGATTGTCCAGTCAAACGCAAAGTAATAGTTAGCAGGTGTGCTAATAACTTCCGATGCTAAAACGTCATCGGTATAATATCGAACGGTATCGGCTATCTCCCAGTTGTTTTCTCTCAATAGTTTTTTGGCCGGTAGTATTATTTCTTTACCCAGGCCCTTGTAAGGCTGTAAACATCCGGTAAGCAAATCGCAAACTATACCGGTACCCAGGGGTATCAGGCCTTCTACAGTCAGTACGGTATCGCCACTTATAGTAGTTGCGCTGTTTATTAAATAGTAACCATTATTACCGGTGGTACCTTTTATTACCAGCCACTGGCCGGCAAGGCTGGTTAAAAAAACGTAGCTATACACATTTATAGTTGTGGTAGTACCTACATGCGCCAAAAAATCTACCGTTACACCGGTTACTGTAATAGTATCGCAAAGGCTATCGAAGGCATTTAAATTATCCAGATCAACTTTCTGGTCGTACCGGTTTTTAAATGTCATTAAACAGTTGGCATTATCTACACCACATTCTACATAGCAATAACCGGCACACACATAGCTATAGCGGGCAAATGCAAATTTACCCAGGTACACAGTGGTGTAGCTGTCTGTTTCGCTACAGGCATATTCTACTTTCAATTCGCAGTTAGCATCTAAACCAAACGTATCGTAGGCATCTTTCAAAATTGCCATAGCCGCCCCGTGCCACTGCATCTGGTTATAGCTATCGTCGGCAAAATCGAAAAAACCACGCCAGTTTTTATCGCGCTTCAGGCGCAGGGTGGTACTATCCCACCCTACCGGCTCATTCACCACGGTACTATCGCCGGCCGGGTTGGTAGTGTAATCTGTTATTGTAAACTTTAAGGGCATTGTTATGTTAGATTTTTAAATTGCAGCATGAAAAAAATGTACCACCTGATACCCTGCCTGCTGCTGTTAATAGCGGGCTGCACGCCCTGCTACTACTGCACCGAAAACGGTAGCGGTGCCAACGGTGCTAAAGTATGTGATGGCGATGCTGATTATGCGGCGGCTAAAGCGGCGGCCAAAAGCGGCAACGGCTACACCGATAGCCTGAGCATGACATTTTATAAGTGTAAGTAAC
>CAYREY010000041.1:39111-42044 GCA_964423405.1 uncultured Chitinophaga sp.
TGCACCGCTTTATTTTTCTGCAACAGGTGCATAGCAAAGCCGGCATTATCCATACTAATATTTACCGATGGGTTGTTGCGCAACTCCTGCGCAAATGCCTGTGCCAGTTTAGTATAATCTATACCGGCGGGTAGTGCGGCGGCTATGGCCATATCGGTTTTAAGGGCCGGGTTTACGTTGGGTACGGGTATGCTCCAGGCTTCTAAAATTTTGGCGGTATCGCCATGTGGTATTACAGTTTCACCGCCAGGTGTATAGATAAGCTCAGGACCCTCTTCACCCACTAACTTCATACCAGATGGAATATTCTTGCCCCCTTTTTTGAATGCTGGTATTGGAGTGCTGGCAATTATGCCTATCTGCGCTGCGGTGGTGGCAACAGCCGAGGCTATCATAATAGCATCTAACACACCAAAGGTAGTTTTAGGTAATGTTGCTAAAATATTTGTAATAGCCAATGCGCCGTTTATGGCAGCCTGTGCCATTTTGCTGGCTTTATCCTGTTCGTATGCCTTGCGTTTAAGTTTTGCCTCCTGGTCGGCGTAGCGTTTATTAATAGCATCTTTCTGCTGCTCGGTCAGGTTTTTATTTTGCAGTTCTAAATCACGCCGCTTGTTTAGCTTTTCAGTTTCAGCCTGCAATTCAGATTGTACACTATTACTCACAATTTGAAATATGGCATCGGAAGTTTGCTTTGCTGCCGAAATAGCAGCATTTATTTTCTTGTCAAGCAACGCTTTCTCGTAATTATATATTTCGTTTGCCTGGGCCTGTGCGTTAAGCTTAATGCTATCATCTATCTTCTGCCGTTCTTTCTGGTAAGTTTTATATAGTTCTGTAGTATCACCTACCAATTCAGATTCCCCGGCATATTTATCATCTAAAAGCTGCAGTTGTTCTTTCAGGCGAGCATCTTCAATATCATACTGTTTTAGTTTTAGCTGGTGCGCAGCCTGCGGTCCGGCACCAGGGCCACCTAATTCCAATTGTGCCATTGCCAGCGCATGGCTTTTTCCGGCATCTAAATCACTTTCGCGGGCTGTTTTCAGCTTATCGTAATATTCAAGCTGCTTTTGTAGCCTTGCATTAGCAGTTTCTGCATCAAGGGCCAACAACCGGGCTTTGTGTTCCTCCTCATTGGCCACATCCTTATCAATAGCCAACCGCTTTGCATCGGCCTGTGCATCTAAAAGGGCCAGTTCGGCATCCAGTAGCTGCTTGCTATTAGCTTTAGCGTTAATAATACGTGTTTGCAGGTAAGCCTGGTCGGCCTCTATCTGGCTTTGTGCCATAGCAAAATTAAACTCACGCGATAGCTTTTGTATATCGGCGTTGGCTTTAGCTTGTATGTTGGCGCGTTGCTGTTGCGTGTAGACAGTGTTTTCGGCTACTGCCCGTTTCTCTACATCGGCAGCAGCCTGTATAGCTTGCTTGCGTAGTTCAAACTCCTGCCGGGTACCATCGCGCTGCGCGGCAAGTTTGGCATCTATGGTTTGTTTGGCCTGTGTAAGTGCCATTACATCGTACTGCTGATCCAGCAATAGCATATCGCGGTTAAACTTTACCTGTACCAGTTTACGTTGTTCGATGGTAAGGGTATCGTTTTCCAGCTTTTTATCACGTTCTTCTTCAAGTATATCTATTTGTGCTTTTTTCTCTGCCTCGCTGTATTTTTTGTTAAGCATAATTTGTTGCTCGAAACCTGCAATGGCGTTATTCTTAAGCTCTATCTCCTGTCTGTTTTTGCGTATCAGTTCATCGTTATAGAACTTAGCAATGGCCTGATCTAACTTAACGTGCTCATCTATAAGTTTACCAACCCCATCTAACTGTGCCTTTAATGCATCTATTTCTTCTTTTGAACGGTTTGCTGATTTTGAATCATCATACATATTAAACAATGCTACATATTGTGACTTGAGGCTTTGCAAAGGAGCAGAAGTATTTACCAATGCATTTTTTTGAGCTTCTAATGCGCGCAGTGTCTCAGCTGCTGTTTTATTTTCTACATCCTGAATTTCGCTGATTGTAGCACCTTTTTGCCGCAGTAAAATCATTTCTTCTTCGTAGCCTAACCGGGTAGCATTTGTTTCAAGTTTTATATTTTCTGTTCGGGCATTATAGCTTTCGTATGCCTGATCAAGCTCTTTAGTAAGCATTTTAATACCCGCTACAGACTGGCCGGTAGCCTCGGTAATAGCGTACACCATAGCCCCAATAGCACCCACTACCAGCGTAATGCCACCGGTAGCTGCAGCCCAGGCCGCTGTAGAGGATATGGCAAACTCTGTTTGCAGGGTTTCGGCAATAGCCAGTGTAAAGTTATATGCTTTGGCAAGCACGCCCCCTTCTTTAATAAGGTTGTTGGCTACCTTTTGTGCATCGTTAACCAGGTTTATTGCATCGCTGGTTTTAGCAATAATTTCGGCAAGCTCTTTACTTTCGTTACCAAAAAGCGCGGTAGTGTTTTTAGCCAACGTAAGTACCGATACTACATCGCGGGCGCTGTCCAGCAGCGAGGCAAACGAACCATCGGTATCCAGATACTCTATTTCCCTGCCCGTATTTTTAATACTTTGGGTGGCGTTGGCAGCCTGGTTAGCCAGCTCTGTAAAACGTTGGGCGGCTTGTTGTATAGCAGCCTTTGCAATGGCATTGCCCATTGCCCTGTACTGAACGTTTAGTAAAGTAGCCTGGTTAGCATTTTGGGTAATTGTTTCGCCCCATGCCTGTTGCAGCTTTGCATTATCTTTTAGCTGTTTTTGATATTCGGCACCGGCTTTGGCAAACTGCTCGTACTGCTCTTTACTTAGCTTGCCCAACAATTGCATTTGCTGTGCAGCAGCTTTAAGGCCATCGGTATTGGCTAAAAATTCGAGGGTTATTTGTGTATCGGACATGGGGAGAAGTTAGAAGTACGAAGTATGAAGTAC
>CAYREY010000042.1:0-41748 GCA_964423405.1 uncultured Chitinophaga sp.
TAGATAACACCACCGGCGGTTTGGCGGGCTCGGGTTTTTCGGCCACCAAAATGATATTGCAAAACGGCACCGGCGGTTTTATACACAGTATAGCCAACAGCGGCCTGCCGGTTACCTATGTGTACCCTATAGGCGAAAACACCGGCACTACCGAGTACAGCCCGGTATCAATTACGGTTAACAGCAATACCTCGGTAGGAGACCTGGAAATGCGCGTTACTGATGCCCAGCACCCATCGGATATTGCTACTACCAACTACGCCTCGCGCTACTGGACCGCCGCTACCGTGCCGTCCTCTTTAACCAGCTACACCGCTACCTTTGGTTATACCGCCGCCGATATAGTAGGCACCGAAAGCACCTTTGATGTAATGACCTACGATGGCACTTCTACCTGGACGGTTATACCCGCCACAGCTGCTGCCAACCAGGTAACCTACGATGCTGCCGATAACGGGGGCATTGCCTTAAACAAGGTGTTTACTGTAAAGGCACCCAATACATTTCCATCTACCGTTACTATAGATGGGGTAGGCGGTTCGGCAGGCGTATATGCCAACCTTACCGGCACTACCGGTTTGTTTGCCGCCCTTAACCAGGGGGTACTTACCGGCAACCTTACCGTTAATATTACCGCTACACCAATAACCGAAACCGGCGCAGTGGCCCTTAACCAGGTTAGCGAAACCGGCGCGGGTGCGGGTACATACACTATCACTATTCAATCTAACAATAGTACACCTAAAACACTTTCTGCCAATTATTCGGGCGCTTCGGCGGCCCTTACCGGCGTATTCAGGTTTAACGGTGCCGATAGGGTTACCTTTAACGGTGGTACCGGTACCGATCGCCGGCTGATACTTTCTAACACCAGCACCGGTGGCAACGCCAGCGTGGTGCATTACTACAACGATGCCAGCAACAACAAAATAAATAACTGTATTGTAGAGGGTTCGGTTACCGGCAACATCAGCTCGGTGTTCCATGGCCTTATACATACTGGTGCCGGTACCGTTACCGGTAATGATAATATTGAAATTACCAATAACGATATACGCGCTGCCGGTGCCAACACCCCAAGCGCTGGTGTTACTTCCGATGGTACTTCGGCTACAGTAGCTAACGATAATGGTGTTGTAACCAACAATAAAATTTACAACATACACCGTTCTACAGTAGATAATGCCGCCATACACCTGTACGATTTTAGCCCGGCATGGACCATTACCGGCAATAAAATTTATCAGGAGTCTACGCGTACTACAGTCACCTCTACCAATTATGGTATTCTTTTATCGCAGGCTACCAGCAATGGTGTGCTTATAGATGATAACACCATTGGCTATGCTGCCGCTAACGGTACCGGCACTACCGGCTACAATACCAGCACTACCGGTGCGGCCCGTTTTTGTGCTATAAGCGTTACCGGTTCTGCATCGGGCGCACTTAATACTATTACCGGCAATACCATAGGTGGTATTTCTGTTTTTACTACTACAGGCGGGGCGGCCACCATACCGGCTTTTGGTGGTATAGTACTGGTTAACTGCAAGTACCTGGTAGATGATAATACAATAGATGGTATTAGTGTTACTACCAGCACAGCTACTACACTTGCCAACTCACCGGTAGGTATATTGTCTTCTTCTACAGCTACAGGCCAAACCATCAGCAACAACCATATTGGTGCTATGAGTTTCGCACTGTCGTCGGGCACACTGGCTGTTAATATGGCGGCTATAAGGGTTACCACCGGCAGTGTAAATGTGCAGGATAATACAATTGGTACTGCTTCGGCCAGCAGCTTTTTGGTTAGTAACCCCGGTACCGGCTCGGCTTTGTGTTATGGTATATGGGCCGGCTCGGGCTCGGCCTACACGGTAGATATTTCGGGCAACACTATCCAGAACCTGGCAACCAGCAACGTTGGTGCAGGCACCACCAGCCAGGTAATTGGTATCAATACATCGGCAGGCGGTTTGTACAGTGTAAATAACAACACAATTAAATTCCTTACCACCAACTCGCAAAACGTAAACGCAACAACTATTTCTGTGGCGGGCATTTACGCGGTATCTGCCAATACACAGGCGCACTCGGTAAGTGGCAACACCATTTACGGCTTAAGTAATACCAGTGCAGTAAACGCAACGGTGGCTGGTATATACTTTACCGGCAATAGCAGTTCTGTTAGCCAGATAGCTAAAAACTTTATATACAACCTGCGTTCGGGCTCGGGCACAGCATCGGTTGTTAACGGTATTTATATAGGTACTGGTTACACACAGGTAAGCAATAACCGCATACGCCTGGGCTACGATGAGGCCGGTGCAGCCATTACCAACACATCTGTTATTACAGGTATAGTAAAAGATAATACTACTGCCAACAACAGTGTATATTACAACAGTGTGTACATTGGTGGTACCGGTGTGGGCTCTACCGCTAACAACACCTACGCTTTCCGTCGTATACAAACCGGCTCTACCGATAACGTGCGCAACAACATTTTTGTAAACGCCCGCGCCAACGCAACCACTGGTGGCAAACACTATGGTGTGTACCTTAACAACGCAACCACTTTAACGCAAGATTATAACCTGATATACACTACCGGTACCGGTACGGTATTTGGTTTTGATGGTACTGCCGACAGGGCCGATATTGCAGCGTGGAAAGCCAACACCGCTTTTGATGATAACAGTGTTTCGGCTAACCCGCAGTTTGAAGACCCAACCAACGGTACCTCGCCTAACCTTAAACTTAAAACCAACGTGGCCACACCGGCCGAGTCGGGCGCAGTGGCTATAGCCGGCTTAACCGATGATTTTGAAACTGCCAACGTACGTACCGGCTACCCGCTGGGCTTACCACAAGGTGGCACCGCCCCCGATATGGGCGCCGACGAAGCCAACCTGATACCGTTAGATATGGTGCCGCCTACTATTTCGGTTAATGCAATACCTGCTATTAATGCAACCTGTGGCGCCAGCCAAACAGTAACTATTACAGCTACCGTTACCGATGCCAGCGGTGTGGCTACAGGTACACTGGCCCCTACACTATGGTGGCGTTTAAGCACCGGCACTTATGCCAGTCTATCGCCATCGTCGGTATCGGGCACTACCTACACCTACCAGCTTAACCTTAGCGGTATACTTTCGGGCCAAACATACCATTACTACGTAGCCGCGCAAGACCAGGCACCTACACCTAATATAGGTTACAGCCACGGTGCACCGGTACATGCCGATGTAGCTACTTACCCTACTACACTTAACAGTGCCCCGGGCACCTTTAGCATTGCCAGCACAACACCGCTTTCGGGTACGGTAACAGTAGGTAGTGGTGGTACCTATACCACTTTTGGAAACACCGGTGGCTTATTCGAAGCTATTAACGCCAACGGCCTTAGCGGCGACCTGGTGGTTTTGGTAACCAGCAACATAGCCGATAACAATATTCACTCGCTAAACAATATTACAGAGTATTGTGGCTCGGGCTACACTATTTACATCCGTCCGCAAACCGCAAGCACTAAAGTTGTATCTGTTACAGCGGCTAACGGTTTTGGCTTTGGGTTTATTAAACTAACCGGAGCCGACAGGGTTGTTATAGATGGCAGCTACAACAGCAGCAGCAACACCCTGGAGGGTACTGGCAACTATCTTACGTTTCAGAACAATTATAGCTCAACAGCAAACGTAGCCGGCACTATATATCTGGATGGTGTTTGCCAGAACATTACTATCCGCAACTGTAATATAGAAGGCCGCGGCCACAACCTGCAGGGTGGTAACGTTATCATTAATACGTCGGGTGCCAGCAGTGTGGCAATTGATAAGTGTAACATTAAAGGTGTAACCAGCAGCAATGTTCCAAATAACCTGGTTTACTCTGCCTCTTCGGGCGCCGGTGTGTTCTCTATTACCAATTGCAACCTGTACGATTTCTCTGCCTTTGGTGGCACCTCGGGTAGCCGTGCTACCGCCATACTGGTAAGCGGCTCGCTTAACCCAAGCTCAACCTGGACAATAAGCGGCAATAGTATTTACAATACCTTTATAGATGGCCAGGGCCCGCAAACAGCTATCAACTTTGCACCGGGTGCTGCCTCTAACAATAACGTAATTTCAGGCAACTACATTGGCGGTAGCGCCCCTCAATGTGGTGCGCTAAACGGTACTATATATGGCTGGATAACTAATTACGACGATTTCTTTAGCGGCCTTAACGAAATGATTGGCGTTAGCATTAATGCAGGTACCGTGAATGTTAGTAACAATACTATTCAAAACCTTTATAACGCTAACTCAGATAACTCAGGTCTGGTGCTTATGGAAGTAGCCGGCAGCACGCAGCCTACTATTACCGGCAACCTGTTTGGCAGCACAGACTTTGCCAAACGCGCACAGGTAAGTGGAGGTGGCCTTGTTGGTAGTATCTACGGAGGCTATGTATATGGACTGTACCTTACCAACTCGGGTGCAACAATTGTCGATGACAACGAATTTTACTTCCTGGTTTCTTCGGGGGCCTACACTGGCGGCTATAGTACGGCGGTTTTTGCAGCAGCTACCGGTGCCATGCAAATCACCAATAATATTATAGATGGCAACCAGGCTGCCGGTATCAATTTCTATTCAAGCGGTATAGAGGTGGCTCCTGCATCTTCTTCTGGTATAATTACAATAGAGGGCAATAAAGTTACATTACCATACATTAACAACTCTGCCAGCGGCGTTACCAATATGGGTATAGTGGCAAACGGAACCAACCTGCAGGGTAAAATAAGCCGTAACTTTGTTGTACAAACCCTCAACAACTCACTCGATGGCATTTCTGAAGCTATCTGGTTGCGCGGCTCAGGCAACTGGGAGGTTAGTAATAACTCTGTAACCATGAACAACGCTTTGAATGGCGCGCCTAGCCGCCGGGTTGCTTTTTATGGTATAGAAGATAACCTGAGCAGTACTTCAGTAGTTAAGGTTTACAACAACTCGGTACTTATTGATGGCACTATTGCCAGCACCGGCACTGCCGATAACAGTTCGTTTGCATTCTTCCGTTACCCCAACGGCAACGGTACCACCGTGGGTAGTCAGATTGATGTTAAGAACAACATTTTTGTAAACAACCGCACCGGTGGCAATGCAAATACAAAGCACTATGCAATTGCAAACTTTGGTACATCTAACTTTGCTACCAACTGGGGCACCAATGCCAGCAACTACAACCTGCTTATTATAAGCGCCAATGCTTCGGGTGGCCGTGCAGGTGCCTGGGGTGGTAGTGGCTACAACCAGTTTACTAACTGGCAGGCAGGCTCATCTTCAGATGCAAACAGTAAGTTTGCCTTTGTTACTACCGGTAACTCATCGGCTACCGAAATTAATTTGAGCGAACTGTTTACCAATACCTCAACCGGCGATTTGCATATTAAAACCACCTCGCCTAATGCGCCGTATCCGTACGATTTTGCTTCTAACAATGGCACATCTCTGGCATCTGTTACCACCGATTACGACGGCGAAACACGTACATCTACGCCTGATATTGGTTTCGATGAATTTTTCATCTGCACTACACCGGTTGTTTCGGCCAACACACCTGCCAACCCAACCTGTACCGGCAACGATGGCAGCATCGCATTAACCGGTCTGGCAGCTAATACTACCTTCTCGGTTACCTATAACAAAAACTCCACTCCGGTATCTGCCGCCAACTATACTACCAACGGTAGCGGTGTGCTTACCATTACCGGTTTAGACGGTGGCACGTACAACAATATAGTAGTTTCGTTAGGTGCTGGTTGCTCATCATCAGCATATCCTGCCAGCGGCTCTATTACATTAACCAATCCGGTATGTGGCCCTAACACCTGGCAAGGCGACGTAGTGGGTGCCGGTACCGATTGGTTCAACAACGGCAACTGGAGCACCGGTGTAGCACCTACATCGTGCGCCGACAACGTAGTTATTCCAACCAACCCTATAGGCAACAACTTCCCTGTCATCACCGGCGCCTCGGCACAGGTGGGCAACATTACAGTACAATCGGGCGCTACTATTAGTATAGACAATGCGCGCACACTAAGCGTATGCGGCGACTTTACCGGCAGCAGCACCGCTACGGCCTCTACCGTAACCGGAGCCGGCAAAGTAGTACTAACCGGTAGTGCTGCACAAGCCGTAAGCGGCCGCACCACCTTCAGCACATTGCAGGTAGCTAAAACCACCGGCACAGTAGCCACGGTACAAAGCGGCAGCAACCTGTCGGTAACCACCGCCCTTGAACTGGCCAGCGGCAACCTGACCAACAGCGGCAACCTTACGCTGAAGAGCACGGCCACCACACACGCCATTTTCAACGACTTTGGCGCACCGGTAGGCACCTACACGGGTACGTACACGGGCACTATCAACGAAGAACGCTACTACCGCGCTACCAGTGCCAACAGCTACAACCAGCACTACATGGGCAGCCCGGTAGCCAACGCTACGCTGGCGCAGTTTGGAGCCGGCGGCAGCTCTGGCGCCGTAACCCCAACCGCCGACTGCTCAGAGACCCAATTAGACCAGACATCAGTATACGGCAGCGTGTTCAGCTACAACGAAGCCGACGGCGCTACCTGCCCTATGAAGAGCTGGACCGTAAGGGCCAACAGCACCGCTGCTACCCCTGCCCAGGGCTTCTCGGTAGCCAAAACCGGTGCCGGTACGCTTACTGTAAGCGGTACGCCTAACACCGCCACCAGCTACGCGGTAGCCGGCCTTACCAACAGCAACTGGACCAAAGGTACGCTGCAACACCCTAGCAATACCGCCTTCGGCTCAGGCTGGCACATGGTAAGTAACCCATACAACGCTACCCTTGACCTGACCAGCATTACCCCACCAGCCGGTTTTGATAACCAGATACAGGTGTGGGATGTAATACAGGGCCAGTACTATACCTTAACAGGTACCAAACTGATAGCCCCGTTCCAGGCGTTCTTTGTACACAAAACCAGCCCCGGCGGCAGCGCCACCTATACCATAGACGGTAACTGGCGTACCGCCACCCCGGCCACGTTCTATGCCCAAAGCATACCAGAACAACTGACTATAACAGCTACCAACACCGCTAACCAGCTGTACGACGTAACCACGGTAGGCTTTAACGCCAATGCCACCGAACAGTTCGACCCGCAATACGACGCCAACAAACTGACCGGCAGCATAGGAAGACATAACCTGAGCACCCGGAACAACGGCTACGAACTGAACACCAACATACTGAGCAGCATACAAACCACCAGCACAGTAAACATGACGTTTGAACCGGGCAGTGCAGGCACGTACACACTTACCTTTGAAGGGCTGAACAGCTTTGACCCGACCAGCTACATCATGCTGGAAGACAAACAGCTGAACACGATGCACGATGTAAGAAGCGGCGACTACACGTTCACGGCCTCAGCACAAGACGACTGGAACCGCTTTATACTGCACTTTACCCCAAAGGCAGAGATAGCCACCACCGACCAGCAATGTGAAACCTTAGGCAGCATCAACATTACCCAGCCGGGCAGCGCCAACTGGACGTACACGCTAACCGACAACAACAACACAACCATCGGCAGCGGTACGCTGAATGAAGCAACGCCGGTATCAGTAAACACCACAACAGGTACCTACACGCTAACGCTGACCGACAACAACAATTATCAGGTAGTTAAAACAGTAACTGTAAACGGCACCACGCCAATCGTAGCTGCGTTCAGCCCATCAAGCAACGTAACCACAACCAACACCGATGTAGCGTTCAACAGCAGCACAACTGCTACAGACTACTACTGGGACTTTGGTGATGGCACTACGGCCACGGGCCAGAACGTGATACACAGCTATGGCGATACCGGCACGTACACGGTAAGCCTGATAGTAGTAAGCGCCAACGGCTGCAGCAATACCACTACCCAAACGGTAACAGTAAAAGCCGAAGTACAGACCGGGCTGAACAACCTGAACGGCAACCAGAACATCACGATCTGGAGCAACGGCAACACGGTATATGTAGACTTCAGCAGGCAGGTGAAAACCGACGCGACGGTAGAGATCTACAACATACTGGGCCAGCAACTGGTGAACGAGAAATACGGCCGCAGCAGCATCTTCAACAAAGCCATTGGCAATGTAGAAGCCGCGTATGTGATAGTAAAAGTTAAACAGGGCGAAACCATTACCACCAAAAAGGTACTGATAGGCAACACCCGCTAAGCGTACAATACAACAAAGGCCGCAAGGCCAGCCAACCGCCCCGCGCTACCGCACGGGGCGGTTTTTGTTTTGCGTAGCTTTGACTTGTTTAATAGTCAGTGCTAAACAGGTTTTGTAGGTTTATTTAAACACACGGCCCGTAAAATGCGCAACAATTAATGCTTTCTTAATACAAAATGGCTTGACAAGTCTCTGCGGGCAGCATATTTTGCTGATACCCAATGGCTCTACATTATATAATTATTAATACCTTAATCAGGGTTGCGGCTGGCGCGGAATATGCATACTTTTGCACCGCTGAAACCCTGATTGGACGCTCAATATTCGTTACGGACTTAACAAAAAACTGTGTACTATGGTAACAAAGCTACGCTTTACCGCGCTTGCTATTCTAATGGTTTGTTTAACACTGAACGGTTGGGGGCAGACCAACTACGTAAGTTGGGATTTTACCACAAGCATTACAAATGCTAATTATTCTACAAGTACTACGAATCAAAATAGTGTCCGTACTACAGACCTAACCGGCGCCACACTAACTACAATATCTTTAAATGGCTCTGGCATTTCAGGAACAAATGCAAATACCTTTTTTAGAACCACAGGATGGACTACATCTACAAGCGTTGATTTGAATAAATATTTAGAGTTCACCGTAACTCTTGGCAATGGGCAAACTTTTCAAAATTCAACATTAAGCCTTGCCATATCCGCTTCATTAAGCAGTGCCACAACTGCCGCAAGAAATTATCAGGTTCAATATGGCTATGGAGCGTCTCCAACATTTGCAAATGCTACTAATGGTACGGTAACCGGTCTGGGAACAGGTGCTTCATCAAACACGGCTACAATACCAGCTCCGGGCAATACCAGCAGTACAATTCTTAAAATCAGGATATCAGCATATAATGCCGCAGGAACAGGAACAGGAAATATCCAGCTACGCACAGTGGCGCTTACATCAGCATCTGCGCCACTTAATCCAACACCTACTACCACTTCCATTTCACCATCATCTGCCACAGCTGGTGCTTCCGGGTTTACCTTAACTGTTAACGGCACCAATTTTATCAGCGGATCATCTACCGTAACATGGGGAGGAGCTAATCGTACTACAACGTTTGTGTCGACTACAGAGTTAACAGCAACTATCTCCGCAGCAGATATCGCATCTTCTGGTACTGTAAATGTTGGTGTAACAACCACGGGTGCTGCGTCAGCTTCCAACACACAAGCTTTTACAATTATTGCATCCGGCTCACCACCATCTATCACCAGCGCCCTTACCGCCAGTGGTACGTACGGCACAGCTTTTTCTACATACACAATTACTGCCAGCAACGGCCCTACCAGCTACGGTGCAACCGGGTTACCAACTGGCCTGTCGGTAAACACTACCAACGGGCAGATAACCGGCACCCCTACACAAACCGGTACCTTTAGCGTAGATATTTCGGCAAGCAATACTAACGGTACCGATACCAAAACACTGGTTATTACCATAGGCCAGAAGGCTTTAACCGTTACCGGTATCAGCATTGCCAGCAAACAATACGACCGCACCAATGCAGCTACTATAAGCGGTACACCAGCACCATCGGGCGTGTACGGCAGCGATAACGTTACCATTACCGGTTCACCAACTGCCACATTTGCCTCTATAAACGTTAACAACGGTATAGCGGTTACGCTAACCGGCAACTATACCCTGGGCGGTACCGATGCTGCTAAGTACACGCTCACTCAGCCATCGGGTTTTACGGCTAACATTACCGCCAAACCACTTACCGTTACCGGTGCTGTAGCGCAAGATAAAGTGTACAACGGCAACACAGCCGCTACTATTACCGGTGCTACCTTGGTTGGCGTTATACCCGGCGATGTAGTTACCGTAAGCGGTGGTGGTACGTTTACCTCGGCCAATGCGGCCAACAACATTGCTGTAACAGCAGCATTAACCTTAGGTGGCGCACAGGCGGGCAACTACACGCTTACCCAGCCAACCGGCCTTACTGCTAATATTACACAAGCCAGCCAAACCATTACATTTAATGCACTGCCGGCCAAAACAACTGCCGATGCCGATTTTGCGCCGGGCGCTACAGCTACATCAGGTCTTACCGTTACCTATGCAAGTTCTAACACCGCTGTGGCTACCATAGTAAGCGGCAACATACATATAGTAGGCGCCGGTACTACAACTATCACAGCTTCGCAGGCCGGTAACACTAACTATTCGGCTGCTACATCTGTAGATCAGACACTGACAGTAACCCTGGCGGCTGCTGTATTATACCAGCATAACTTTGGTACTACAACTATTTCTTCGCATCCTTACACCGTTTCACCTACTGCTACACCGGTAGCCGGTGTTTTAAATTCTAATCTTAGCAATTCATCATGGTCTAACGGGGCTTCTGCATGGACCAGCTTTGCCGGCAATGTGGGGCAGGCTATAGCCTCATCTAGCATTTCGGGCTCAAACCCATGGACGCTTACCTTCGATGTAGCCTCCGGCTATTCAATTGATATTACATCCTTCAATTTCTGGCGTCAGTCAAGCCAGTCGTCAAATACCTGGACAATGACTGTAAATGGCACTACAGTAGGTTCTGGTTCTATACCTACTTCGGGTACTGCTATTGGTACTACCAGTGTTTCTAACGCTGTAAACGGTTTAACCGGTACAGTAACTGTGGTGCTTACATTTGGCGGCGCCCTTTCAGGCTCTATACGGGTAGATGATTTTACATTGAGTGGCTATGTAAACACTGTGGCTTGCGCTGCTCCTACATCTAATGCCACCAGCGTAACCAACACTACCACTACGGCTACCACTTCAGCTGGCCTTTCATGGACCGGTGCAACGTTGGCAGATGGGTATGTAGTAGCAATCCGCACTACCAATAACGATTTCTCGGGCCTTACTTTTGCCGATGCTGCCAGTCTGCCAACCGCAGGCGCAGCGCCATGGACCGATAATGAAGTAGCTGCCGTAGTAACCGGTACTACTGCCACTATCAGTAACCTGTCGCCGGCTACCACTTACTACTTTAAAGTGTATAGCTACCGCAATTGCAGTGGCACCTACAAATTCAACAACAGCAACGCCACCGGCAACCCGCTTACTACAACCACAGCCACACCGGCAGCCGAGATAGCTGTAGTGCGCACCAGCAACAGCAGCAACGTAGCCGATGGCAGCACATTCGATTTTGGTTCGGTAAACGTAGGCAGCACGCTGGATGTGCAGTTTACCATAAGCAACAGTGCCGCTGCCACGGCAAACCTTACCATACCGGCTACACTAACAGCGGGTGGTGCTTTCTCTGTATCTGCGCAACCGGGTTCTACCAGTCTGGCACCGGGTGCCAGCACCAATTTTACCATTCGCTATACACCGGTATCGGGTGGCAGCAGCCAGGCGTTTAGCTTTACTAATAACGATACCGATGAAAATCCATACAATATTACTTTTACCGGTACCGGCATACCGGCCTGTGTAACACCTAACCCGGTAACCAATATTACCCTTACGCCTGCAGCAGGCGCTATAGGCGGGGTAATAGATGCACCTGCTGGTGGTGCCGATGGCTACCTGGTAGTACGCAATACTACCGCTACTTTAAGCGGTACACCATCGGGTACCTACACCGCCGGCGATGCGTTTGGCACCGGCACCGTAGTGCAGTTTGGCAGCAGTACCAGTTTTAATGCTACCAGCCTGGGTGCCAATGCTACGTTCTATTTCTTTGTTTACTCATACCGCAACACCGGTTGCTTTGGCGGCCCGGCTTATGCAGGTGGTTACAACGAGTCGGCCACCTCACTTAACCTTAACTACCAATCGTTCGATAACTTTAACCGCACCGGTGCTGTAGTTGGCACCCCTTCAAGCGGAGGTGCCGACACCTGGGCGGAAGATGAAACCGGTACCAGTTGCTCACCTACCAATACTATAATACGTACAGCCAACAATATGCTTGAGATAAGCAACTGTAGCCAAGGCAATACCACAAGCTGTGGTACTACCAGCTATAAGCAGATTAGTTTTGATATGACAGGCAAGTACGCTACCCAGTTCAATACCTCATCGCAGGTAATGGAATGGTATGTAAACCTTAACCACAACCGTAGCACCCTTTCGGGTTTTGGTAGCAGTAATTACGGTTTAGCCTATGTGCTTGGTAGTTCAGAGCAGGATTTTGCCTCGGGCACTACACAAGGTTATGCGCTCATAGCCGGCGAATCGGGCACTGATTACCTGCGACTGGTAAGTTTTAATGGACAGATAAGCAACTGGAGCAATGTAATAAACAGCAACGTAGAATTTTTGCAGAACAAGATGCTAAGCGTAAAGGTTACGTACGATCCATCTACCAACAATTGGTCGTTGTGGGTACGCGATGACGGCTCATCTTTTGCCGATCCTACTTCTATTACCGGCGCTGCTATTTCTACAGTATCCAACAACAGTTACACCGGTTTAAACCTTAAGTATGCCGGTGCTTTCTGGAAGCACAATTCAAGCTGCGAAGATATGTTCAGGGTAGACAATATGTTTATCCCATCGCCAAATCTTTCGCCGGAAATTAAAGTAGAGTACTCTACCAATAATGCAGTTGAAATAAGCGATGCCGGCAGCTACAGCTTTGGTCCGGTTAACGTTACCGGAGGCACTTATACGGCAACTTATACGGTAACCAACACCGGTACAGCTAACCTTACACTGGGTGCTATTACCATAGGCGGGGCCCATGCCTCTAACTTTACCTATACGGCACCAGTGGCTACCACTCTGGCGCCTAACGCCACTACAACGTTCACTATCACGTTCGATCCATCGGCAACCGGCAACCGTACCGCAACGTTCAGCATGGTTACCAACGATATTGATGAGAACCCTTTCAACTTTACATTAAATGGCGAAGGCACCGGCATCATGCCGGTAATTAATGAGTTTGTAACCGATATTAACGGTTCCGATATCTACGAGTATGTAGAGGTATATGGTGAAGCCTCTAAAAACTACAGCAACCTGTGGGTACTGGGTATAGAGGGTGATAACGTTAACACGGGCCGGATAGAGAACGTATATCAGGTGGGCACTACCAATGCAGGTGGCTACTGGATGAACACCGTAAGCGGTACCGACCAGATAGAGAACGGCACTGTTACCTATATACTGGTGGAAGGATTTACCGGCGCACTGAACGACTACATAGATGTGAACGGCGATGGCGTTATAGATAATAAACCATGGAACCGTGTACTGGATGATGTAGCATTCCGCGAGGTATCAACTGCCAAGGTATATTCAACGGTTTTCTTTACCAGTTCGTTTGCAGGCTACAGCCCGCCGCAGAATGTGGGCGGAGCATCGCGCATACCTAACGGGTTCGATTCTAACTCAACCGGCGACTGGATGCGCAACGAGCATACCGGTTTTGGTATAGCCGGATTTAATACAGCCACACCTACTTCTACCGAAGCGATAAATACTCCGGGCGCGGCTAACCAGCGCTACAATGTATGGACCGGTGCTGTTAGTACCGATTGGTCAGTAGCCGGCAACTGGATAAATAATGTGGTGCCTTCATCTACGGTAGATGCGGTAATACCAAACGTAACCAACGATCCGGTTTTCCCTACTGGTAACTACCACGCAGTGGCCCGCTACTTTGTAATGGAAAACAACTCGGTGCTGGATATGACCAATGGCGACCTGACAGTACATGCCAATGCACTAACCGCCAACAACGTAACTATCAACAACGGCGTAGTAATAATGACCGGAACTACCGCCAGCACCTTTACTGCCAATAACATTACACTTAAAACATTGGCTGCATCTAATACAGACGGTGTAACTTTATTGGGTACTGTTGCTTTAACTTCTGCACTTGAATTACGCAGCGGCAACCTGACCAACAGCGGCAACCTTACGCTGAAGAGCACGGCCACCACACACGCCATTTTCAACGACTTTGGCGCACCGGTAGGCACCTACACGGGTACGTACACGGGCACTATCAACGAAGAACGCTACTACCGCGCTACCAGTGCCAACAGCTACAACCAGCACTACATGGGCAGCCCGGTAGCCAACGCTACGCTGGCGCAGTTTGGAGCCGGCGGCAGCTCTGGCGCCGTAACCCCAACCGCCGACTGCTCAGAGACCCAATTAGACCAGACATCAGTATACGGCAGCGTGTTCAGCTACAACGAAGCCGACGGCGCTACCTGCCCTATGAAGAGCTGGACCGTAAGGGCCAACAGCACCGCTGCTACCCCTGCCCAGGGCTTCTCGGTAGCCAAAACCGGTGCCGGTACGCTTACTGTAAGCGGTACGCCTAACACCGCCACCAGCTACGCGGTAGCCGGCCTTACCAACAGCAACTGGACCAAAGGTACGCTGCAACACCCTAGCAATACCGCCTTCGGCTCAGGCTGGCACATGGTAAGTAACCCATACAACGCTACCCTTGACCTGACCAGCATTACCCCACCAGCCGGTTTTGATAACCAGATACAGGTGTGGGATGTAATACAGGGCCAGTACTATACCTTAACAGGTACCAAACTGATAGCCCCGTTCCAGGCGTTCTTTGTACACAAAACCAGCCCCGGCGGCAGCGCCACCTATACCATAGACGGTAACTGGCGTACCGCCACCCCGGCCACGTTCTATGCCCAAAGCATACCAGAACAACTGACTATAACAGCTACCAACACCGCTAACCAGCTGTACGACGTAACCACGGTAGGCTTTAACGCCAATGCCACCGAACAGTTCGACCCGCAATACGACGCCAACAAACTGACCGGCAGCATAGGAAGACATAACCTGAGCACCCGGAACAACGGCTACGAACTGAACACCAACATACTGAGCAGCATACAAACCACCAGCACAGTAAACATGACGTTTGAACCGGGCAGTGCAGGCACGTACACACTTACCTTTGAAGGGCTGAACAGCTTTGACCCGACCAGCTACATCATGCTGGAAGACAAACAGCTGAACACGATGCACGATGTAAGAAGCGGCGACTACACGTTCACGGCCTCAGCACAAGACGACTGGAACCGCTTTATACTGCACTTTACCCCAAAGGCAGAGATAGCCACCACCGACCAGCAATGTGAAACCTTAGGCAGCATCAACATTACCCAGCCGGGCAGCGCCAACTGGACGTACACGCTAACCGACAACAACAACACAACCATCGGCAGCGGTACGCTGAATGAAGCAACGCCGGTATCAGTAAACACCACAACAGGTACCTACACGCTAACGCTGACCGACAACAACAATTATCAGGTAGTTAAAACAGTAACTGTAAACGGCACCACGCCAATCGTAGCTGCGTTCAGCCCATCAAGCAACGTAACCACAACCAACACCGATGTAGCGTTCAACAGCAGCACAACTGCTACAGACTACTACTGGGACTTTGGTGATGGCACTACGGCCACGGGCCAGAACGTGATACACAGCTATGGCGATACCGGCACGTACACGGTAAGCCTGATAGTAGTAAGCGCCAACGGCTGCAGCAATACCACTACCCAAACGGTAACAGTAAAAGCCGAAGTACAGACCGGGCTGAACAACCTGAACGGCAACCAGAACATCACGATCTGGAGCAACGGCAACACGGTATATGTAGACTTCAGCAGGCAGGTGAAAACCGACGCGACGGTAGAGATCTACAACATACTGGGCCAGCAACTGGTGAACGAGAAATACGGCCGCAGTAGCATCTTCACTGCCACGCTTGATAAACTTGAAGCCGGTTATGTAATTGTAAAAGTGCGCAACAACAATAACATTACTACCAGGCGTTTAGTGCTTAAACAGTAATTGATTATTGTAAAAAATAAAAGAGGCCCGTTTTTAAAACGGGCCTCTTTTATTTTATGCCGGCTGTGTTATTGCTGCAATGCAAATTTGCTGAGTGCCGCCACATGTATTTGTGTAGTATCAAATACCGGTAAGCTTACTTCTTCGGGTTTAATCAGCATGGGTATTTCGGTGCAGGCAAATACTACACCCTGTGCACCGGTTTGGCTAAGCGCATTAATAATATGCAGATACCGGTCTTTTGTTTGTTGTGTAAATATGCCTTTGCCCAACTCATCGAAAATACTGGCGTGTATAAAATCCATATCGTCCGGTTGTGGTAACACTACTTCAATTCCGTTTTGCTCAAGTACCGGTTTAAAAAAAGGCTTAAGCATGGTAAAGCGTGTACCCAGTAATATCACTTTAGTAAAGCGCTGTTGTTGTATAGCAGCCATAGTAGCATCTACAATACTTATCAGCGGTATATTTATCGATTGCTGTACCCTATCTGCAACGTTGTGGGCCGTGTTGGCGCACAATGCAATACAATCGGCACCAGCTCCTTCCAGCCTTCGGGCGGCAGCTATAAATATAGCGGCAATAGCATCCCAGTTTTCGGTTTTGTTATGCTCAATAATATCCTGATAGTTTATTGAGTACAACAATACGCGTGCGGCGTTATTACTACCCAGCGCATGGTTTACAGTTTCGTTCAACAGCTTGTAATACTCTACAGTAGATACCCAACTGATGCCTCCGATTAATCCAACGGTACGCATAGTGTTATTTACCGGTAAATACCGGTTTTCTTTTTTCGGTAAATGCAGTTACGCCTTCAATATAATCCTGGCTGCGGCCGGCAAGTTCCTGTCCGTAATATTCTTCCAGCAACATTTCGTTCAGGTTGGCGGTGTAGGCTTTGTTCAACATTTTTTTAATCATGGCATAAGCCTTGGTTGGGCCGGTAGCGTAGCGTTGTGCCAGTTCGTTAACTGTGTTGTCCAGTTCTTCAGGCGCTACTACTTTGTATATAAAGCCCATATCGTAAGCTTCTTTAGCGCTTATTTTGCTGGCAAGGGTTATCAGTTCAAATGCTTTGTTGTAACCCACAAGGCGTGGTAAAAAGAACGACGAGCCCGAATCGGGTACCAGGCCTACATTGGCAAATACTTCTATCAGCGAGGCAGTTTCCGAAGCTATAATCATATCGCAGGCCAGCGCCAGCGATGCGCCTGCACCGGCAGCCACACCATTCAGTTTGCATATAACCGGCTTATTCATTTCGCGGATACCAAGTATCATAGGGTTATAGCGGCGCAATACCGATTCGCCCAGGCTGCGCTCGCCCAGTTTGCCCTTAATATCTTTCAGGTCCTGTCCGCTGCAAAATGCTTTACCGCTACCGCTTAATACAACTACCCGTACCGTTTCGTCTTTGTTGGCTTTTTTAAGGGCGTCAATTATTTCAGCACTCAGCTCTTCGTTAAACGAGTTGAATACATCGGGGCGGTTAAGGGTGATAGAACAAATGCTGTTCTCTACAGTATATAGCAGTGTATTGTACATGGTATAATGTTTTGTTGGTGCAAGTTGTATTTTTCCTGCACAGAAAACAAACACTGCATGCACGCTGTGTTTAAAAACTACTTTTTAGGGTTGCGCATGTTATGCGGTGGTGGCAGGGTACGGGTAGAGTAGTCCCAATTGATAACCTTACAAGCAGGTAGCTGTGCGCGCAGTGGCTCTATACCTTCTTTAGTTATGTTGTTGTAGCTCAGGTCTAAAAATTCCAATGCTTTCATCTGGCCCAGTTGTGCTTTGCCGGTTTCGTAATTAAAATTGGGGTTCATAGAAAGGTTTACTTCTTTCAATGCAGTAAGCTGTTCAAATCCGGCAGGCAATGTTGTAAAATCGTTGGCTTTCAAATCCAGCCATTGCAGCTTTTTTAAATTGATAAATGAGGCAGGAAGCGTAGCTATCAGGTTATCGCGCAGGTCAAGCTTTTCTAACTGCGATAGATTGCCGATACATTCAGGCAGGGTTTCAATAACGTTGTCTTTAAGCAACAACACTTTTAGCTTTTGCAGTTTGCATAGCTCGGTAGGCAACGACGTTATCTTGCTTTCGCGTTTGGTAAAAAAGTTATTGGTAAGATTCAGGTACTCCAGGTTACTAAGGTTGCCTGTTTCTGCCGGTACATTATTAATGCTGTTTAAACCTAAATCCAGTTTTTTAAGTCTTGTAAATTTTGTTACCACCAGCGGAAATCCGGTTAGCTTATTCAAACCCAGATTAAGCTCTTCCAGTTCGGTAAGGTTGCCAAAGTTTTCTGGCAAACTGGTTAACTGGTTGCCCGATAGGTTCAGGTATTTTAGCTTTTTAAGGTTGCCAAAATTGGGGCCCAGGTCGGCAATCTTGTTCATGCGGGTACCCATCTCCAGATAGCCCAGGTCCAGATATTCAAGATTAACCAGCGAGCCAAACGTAATAGGCAAACCGGTAAGGCGGTTGGCATGCAGGTCTAATTTTTTAAGAGCGGTTAGCTTGCTGATATCTACCGGTAAGTTATCGAGGGTGCATTCG
Source organism: uncultured Chitinophaga sp. (assembly GCA_964423405.1). Lineage (GTDB taxonomy): Bacteria > Bacteroidota > Bacteroidia > Chitinophagales > LD1 > Bog-950. The sequence goes on from CAYREY010000042.1 coordinate 18,694, forward strand.
CTTAGGTTTATTTCGGTAAGCTGTGGTAATGTAAGCAGTTGCGCAAACATCTGTGTACCATCAATAGTTACATTCTGCGAAAGATTTAGCTGTTGCAGGTTGGTTAACTGAGCAAACGAAGCAGGCAATGTTTTAATGTCGTTGATGGCGAGATTCAGTTTTTTAAGGCTTTTAACCTGGCCTACTTTGTCATTCAACTCCAGCAAACCACTGGCCGAAAAATCGAGTTCTTCTACGTTCAGGTTTTTAATCCGGTCAAATACATTGTCATCGTACAGGTAAGCATTGTGCTCCAGCACCAGTACTTTCAGGCTTTTCAGGTTTACAAACGAATCGGGCAGGGCCGCAAAGTTGTTATCCTTCAGGTTAAGTTCTTCCAGTGCTTTTAATTTACCTATGTTATCAGGCAGCGTTTTATATGTACCTCCGCTAATATTTACCTTACGCAGTTGAGGTAGCTGCGATAGCTGTTGAAACAGGGCTACTAAATCAAGCTGTTGGCATTTGGTACAGGTAAACTCCTGCAGATTTTTAAACTTCGAGAGGTCTTCGCGCAGGGTAGCCTTAGGGTAGCTGTTAAAGGATAATACCGTAGTGCCGTTTACATTTTGCAGCGCATTATCCAGTATTTCGTTGGCATTAGCCTCGTCAATACTCTCGGCACTTTTGCGGGCTGCTTCAAAATCGGCGGCTATTTTTTTGTTGATAGAATCTTTCTCGCGCTGGCTTAGCTTATCCCAGTCTTCCTGCGTAAAAATTTTAGGGTCGGTTGGTCGTGTTTGGGCCATACCCAGCAGGGTGGCCGAGAAAAGTACTATAACTAATAAGAAACGCTTGTTCATGAACATGGTTTGTGCCTGCAAATTATTCAATACTTACTATAAACGAAAAAGCAACCCCGTTTAGTGCGGGGTTGCTTTTAAATATGCTTAAAACTAATCCTGTTTGGTTTCAATTGGTTTCTCGGGCCTCATCTGCGGAAAGAACAACACCTCTTGTATAGTAGTGTTGTTGGTCAGCAGCATAGCCAGTCGGTCTATACCAATACCTATACCCGAGGTTGGTGGCATACCATATTCCAACGCACGTAAAAAATCGTGGTCTATAAACATAGCTTCGTCGTCGCCGCGTTCCATCAGTTTTACCTGCTCTTCAAAGCGGGCGCGTTGGTCAAGCGGGTCGTTCAGCTCGCTGTAAGCGTTGGCTATTTCTTTGCCGTTTATCATCAGCTCAAAACGTTCTACCAAACCGGCTTTGCTGCGGTGCTTTTTGGTAAGCGGGCTTAGCTCAACCGGATAGTCGATAATAAACGTGGGTTGCGTATAGTTGCCTTCGCATTTCTCACCAAATATTTCATCTACCAGTTTGCCTTTACCCATGCTGGCATCGGTTTCTATATGCAGTTGCTTGCACACATCGCGCAGCTCATCTTCATTCATATTGCTGATATCGAAACCGGTATGCTCTTTAATAGCATCGTATATAGCTACACGCTTAAACGGCGCTTTAAAGCTGATGGTCTTATCGCCAAAAGGAACTTCGGTGGTGCCGTGCAACGCAACCGCAATACGTTCCATCATTTTTTCGGTGTACTCCATCATCCAGAAATAATCCTTGTACGCTACGTAAAACTCAAGCACGGTAAACTCCGGGTTGTGGGTGCGGTCTATACCCTCGTTGCGGAAGTTGCGGCTAAACTCATATACAAAATCAAAGCCGCCCACTATCAGCCTTTTAAGGTAAAGCTCGTTGGCAATACGCAGGTAAAACGGCACATCCAGCGCGTTGTGGTGTGTAATAAACGGACGTGCAGCAGCACCGCCCGGTATATTTTGCAGCACCGGTGTATCTACCTCTATAGCGCCAGCTTCATTCAAAAAGTCGCGCATGGTTTGTATCATCTTAGCGCGCTTTAAAAACGTATCTTTTACATGCGGGTTCACCACCAGGTCTACATAGCGCTGGCGGTAACGTAGTTCTACATCGGCAAAGGCGTCGAATACCTCACCGTCTTTTACTTTAACCACCGGTAGCGGGCGCAGGGCTTTGCCCAACACTTTCAACTCTTTAACGCGAATAGATGTTTCGCCGGTTTTGGTAATAAAGGTTTCGCCCTTTACACCAATAAAGTCACCTATATCCAGCAGGTGGGTTACCACCGTGCTGTAAAAGGTTTTGTCTTCGCCGGGGCAAACGTTATCTATACTTACAAACAATTGTATTTTGCTAACCTGATCCTGTATCTTAAAAAAGGTAACCTTACCCTTGCTGTTTATGCTCATGATACGGCCGGCAATACTCACATCCTGAAAATTCTTTTCAGTGTCGTTGTACTCCGAAAGTATCTGCTGGGTGTTATAGTTTACTTCAAAAGCCTCTGCCGGGTAGGGGTCTATACCCAACTCAATCAGCTTCGCCAGTTTCTCGCGTCTGATAATCTCCTGATCATTTAATTCCTGTGCCATAAAAAAATTTGAGGCGTGAAAATATAAAATCCCTGCGGTTACAGGGGTTCCGGCAACAGAAGTTATGCGTTAACCAGCACTATTGTATCGTATCTACACAAAAAGAAACCCCGCTGATAGGGCAATAGGTGGTTTGTGTAGTAAGTACCGAGCCATTTTGTTTAATGGTGGCTGTTACGCTCTGGTAGTTGTTAGAAGTATTGTAGGCCATTAGCAACACCTGCTGTCCGCTGGCTGCGTTAAAGCTGTATTTCCAGCTACTGTTCTGGTGGTACTCGCTTTGCTGGTTGCCCTGTTGGTCGGCCACATACGCCACCATACAATCGGTACAGCCTATCGAGTATTCAATAGTTCTAATCTTTTGGCTTTCTTTTTTACAGCCCGATATGAGTGCCGTAGCAATTAAAAGTAACAGGGTAATTTTGTTCATGTGTGTGGTTTGGTATAAAGATGCAATTATATATCCGAAAGTTGCAGCTTTATAAACGCGCCGAGTTTACGATTGGCTTCGCGGGCTTTGGGTAATATCCGCCAGAAACCATTAAACACATGAAACATACGCGGATAAATTTCGAGGGTAACATGGCCGCCTTGCTCTCTGGCTAATTCTGCAAACCGTACCGAGTCGCTTAACAACAGCTCATCGGCACCTACCTGCACCAGCATAGGCGGCAGGCCCGACAGCGAATGAAAAAGAGGCGAAGCATAGGGCGACTTAGGGTCATTATCGTGCAGATAGTATTTGCTTACTGCCTCAAACGCATCGGCGCGCAACATAGGGTCGGCCTTATCGTTGGTCGGGAAAGAGTCGCCGCTAAACGTAAGGTCCAGCCAGGGCGAAAGGGCTATGGCGCATTTGGGTAGCGGCACATTATTGTCGCGCAGGAAGGTAAGCGTACCTACAGTACAGCCACCACCAGCGCTATCGCCACCAAAGCAAATTTGTTGCGAGGCAAACCCCTGCGCCAGCAGCCATTGGTATGCTTTTGCGCAATCGTGTATAGCGGTGGGGTAGGGGTGTTCCGGTGCCAGACTATAGTTAATATTCAATGCACTTACACCGGCATGTTCGGCTATTTTAGAAACCAGCGCGCGGTGTGTATTGTAGCTCCCCACAAAATAGCCACCCCCATGAAAGTATAACAGTACTTTGCTGCGGTCGCACTTATCAGGGTAAATCCATTCGGCAGGCACACCTCCGGCATCTACCTGCGCATAGGCAAACCCTTTAAGGGGCTTATTCCATTTGCTCATCATGCGCTCAAAGCCCCTGCGCGATGATTGTGGCCGCGATACATCTCCGCGTTGTTTAAACCGGCGTAATGCGGCTTTAATTAAAAATAGTGGTATGTAGGGCATGATTAATCCTGTTCCAGAGCCGTTTTTCTGTCGTTAATAAAATTATACATCTGCTCACTATTCGAATATACATCCGAAGCCATCGTAACACTATCACCATTTTGCATATAAATAATAAACACCGGATTGTCGTTTACATCTCTATGTCTTCCGCGCCCGTTATACCCAATGGTGCGCCGGATCTCAATGGCCGTTCTTTCTACCTGATTATATTGGTACGTTCTCTTTTTTCGCTTAATTATATCTGCTGCCTGTATGCCCTCGGGGCCAAGTTTTATAGTTATAATATCATACTCTCTTATAAACAGGTACACCAGCGGCCACATAACAGTTGCCATTACAATAAAAGAAGGTAACGAAGATTGGTCCTCAAAACCTTTTACATTGGCAAAATATATTCCTATCGGCGCTATAATAAAGGCTATAGGAACTATGGCCATCAGCGTTCGGGTAAGAATAAAGAAAGCAGTAAAACGCGAACGAATCATTTATTATCAGTTACCATAAGCAATAGAACAATTTACAGCAACCTTTTTTGGTTAATAAACTTACATAGCTCTTCTGCATTATCATAATTCTCTAAACTTAGGTAAACCTTATCGCCATTGCAAAAGTGTATGGTATAGGTTTTCTCCCGCTCTTCATAACGGCTATAATCTGCCTCGCGATATTTATTCAAAGGTTGGGCAGATATGTTTTCATACTGAATGTTGACAACATCGTTATAACTATAAAATTTGGTTTTCTGCCGCATAACATTTACAATATGTATTCCGTCTTCCGATAGCAATACCCTGAAAAGACTTTTCTCGGTAAACAGTAAATATGCGCACATGAAAACCAAACTGGCCGCCAGTATTTCAATTACAGGGCTTAACTCGCTTTTGTAGTAAACAGGGTCGGTTAGGTAGGTAACCAATACTATTAGTATAATAAGTACTGGTGCCGATAGCAGAAACAATCGGGTTAGTACAAAAAACGTGGTGAATTTGGATTGCATCATTTTCTTTTTTCTTCTACCAGCATTAGTAACTGTAGTGCTAACGGCAGGCTGCCGCGTTTTATTTCAATTTTTACACGCTGGTTTATCAGTCGTTCATATTCGGCAAAGTTACCACCGGCAGCAGTAGTAATCTCTTCTATAAAATCTGCATTTCTCAACTCGCTCATTTCTTCGGCAGTAGGTAAGCTTTGCAGTGCGGCTACCTGTGCAATTTCGTTACCGGTAAGGTACTGCGAGTGGCGTATGCCCTGCGGCAGGCCATCAAAGCCAAGGCCCACCTCGTTACCCATTTTAAAACCAGGTACGGTTATAATGCTATCTGCCCCTATACGGCACCAATACTGTTTACCCATGCGGGCTATGTAATCCATTTTTACAGGGTCTATACTTCCTTCGGCATCCAGCACTTTTTCATCTATATGCATCATGGTCACCTCGCATATTACCAGGTTGCCTGCACCGCCCCCCTGTCCGGTTTCTATCACCTGCTTTACTATGCACTCCATTTGTACGTAGCACTCGGCTACACGCGGTGGTTTTACGGTTACGCTGGGTAGCGGTGTTAAGCCCGATTTGGCAAACTCATCTACGCCCTTGGGGTACATGTGCGCGGCCAGGTTCATTTGGTATAGTATGCTGTAAGGCGCAATGTTTACTACACATTCGGCTACATCCAGTACATTATCGTGCGTGTTTTTAGTAGCGCCGGTTTTGCCGCTGCGCGCCGGCGAAAATACCAGCATGGGTGGATTAGAGCCAAAGCAATTAAAAAATGAAAACGGTGCCAGGTTTACGTTTCCATCTTTATCAATGGTAGTTGCAAATGCAATAGGCCTGGGGGCAACAGCACTCAGCAGGTGTTCGTGCAGTTTAGGTATGGCAAGGTCGGCTGGTTTAAACGATAACATATTTAATGACTGATAAATTTATAAATAACGGGCACTAACACGCCCGCCGAAAGCAGGCCAATATACAGATTCCGGTTTTTAAGGGTTTTGTTTCGTAGCAAAACAATATCGGCTACCATCATTAGTATAAACCACACAATAAGGTATATCAGGTACAACGTATCATCATCGGGTTTCATTGAGTCGTGCTCGCGGCCCAGTGCATGGTAGGCAATTTCGAACATAGTGCGCGCGCCGGCACCCATTATTACAAGCAGTAAACCAATCAGATAGTAAGTCATGCGTTGTTAGTTGTATGTTTTATCGCTTTGCCATTCAAAAAAGCCGGTTGGTATACCAAGCTTGTTCAGTACATCGCTAACCAGTTTATGTTGCTGTTTTACTGTCGCCGCTTTATAAAACTGATACACCATATCTGCTATGGATTTATCTATATCCTGAAGATTAGCTATGCGGTGTTTTATGCCGGGTAACGGTTTTTTGTTTACGGCATACAGGTAAGTAATAACCTCTGTTATAGTTTTGTTCAGCAACATAACGGCTGTAGCTTCATCCGTATCTATTACATCCTTAGCATCTTCAAAAGCCTGGGCGATGGAGTATTGCATGGCCACTTGCTGCTTATCTGTTAAGCCTAAAGATAGTTGCATATACCTTTTTGCCTCTTCTACTAAAGCAACAGTATCTATACTCTTGTTATCAAAATAAACCAAACCGGTTGCAAGCATATGTGCTGTGCAGGGGCGGTTGTTTTTTAACTCTGTTTCAAAACTGGTATGGGTATGAACAATAGAGTTGATAAAAATCTCGCAAGGCACGCCATTAAAAAATTTCTGTACACGCTGGCGGTAGTTATCGTTATGTAGTACGTAAATATCAAAGTCGCTATCTGCATTGGCAGTGCCGCGCACAATGCTGCCACATATAAACACCGCCTGCGCGCTATAATTAGCCCGAACCCAGGCAAGCGCCTGGTTAATGCAGAGGGTGTATTTTTCTTCCATGTTTATACAATGGCCGGCAATACTTTACCGGCACATTCGCCAAAACCAATACGCACGCCGTTAGCTTCGCAATGGCCGCGTAGTATTACGGTATCGCCATCTAAAATAAAACGGCGCTCGGTACCATCGGGCATTTTTACAGGGTTTTTACCCTGCCAGCTAATTTCCAGCATCGAACCGTAGCTATCGGGCGTTGGGCCGCTGATAGTACCACTGGCATACATATCGCCTACCTGTATGTTACAGCCATTAACCGTATGGTGCGCCAGTTGCTGCGCCATGTTCCAGTACATGTATTTAAAATTGCTGTGCGATACCACCAGGCCCTGTCCGTTCTCTGGTACTATTTCTACTTCCAGGCTCAGGTCAATATTCCGGTTGCCTTCAAATTTTAAGTACGGCAATACTTCTGGCTCCTGTACCGGTGTGACTACACGGTAAGGCTCCAGTGCCTCCAGCGTAACCACCCATGGCGATATGGTAGAGCCAAAGTTTTTTGCCAGAAACGGCCCCAGTGGCACATACTCCCATTTTTGTATATCGCGGGCGCTCCAGTCGTTAAACAACACCAGACCGAAAATATGTTCCTCGGCATTGGCGGTGCTGATACTTTCTCCAAGGTTGGTTGGCTTGCCGGTTATAAAAGCTACCTCTAATTCAAAGTCGAGCAGCCTGCAAGGACCAAAAGTTGGTGCTGTTGCATCATCGGCTTTGGTTTGCCCTTTAGGGCGGTGTATAGGGGTGCCACTTACTACTATAGACGATGCGCGGCCATGGTAACCCACCGGCAGGTGTTTCCAGTTAGGTAATAAGGCATTGGCCGGGTCGCGAAACATAATACCCACGTTGGTAGCATGCTCTTTACTCGAATAAAAATCGGTGTAGTTGGGCACCTGTACCGGCATCAGCATTTGTACATCGCTCTGCTTTATCAGGCAGTTATCGCGCAACACTTTGTTATCGCGCAGCTCGGTATTATCAGCGCTAAGCAACTCTGACAGTCGTTCACGTACGGCATTGGTTACCGATTTGCCCAACGCTATAAATGCGTTTAAGCTGCTTTGCAGAAAAACTTCTTTATCGAAATGTATGGCATCCAGCAGGCCCGAGTTGGCTATTACCGAAAGGTCGAGCACGTAATCGCCAATGGCTACACCGGCACGTGGCGCGCTATCTGTTGTTTTAAAAATACCAAACGGCAGGTTCTGTATCGGAAAATCGCTGCCGGGTTTTACATCTATCCAGCTTTTTAATTGAGGGTTGTTGGCCTTGTGCATTGTTACGCAAATTAATACACAAGATTACACAGATAATTCAAAACTCTGTTAGATAATTCCTGTATTTAATCGGAGTAGTCAATTGCATTTATCTGCGTAATCTATATGTCGAAGCTCCAGTCGGCGGTATCGCTTTCGTTAAACTTTTTGCGGCTTTCGGCTTTCTCTATCTGGCGGGTAATAATCATATCGGCTATTACTTCGGCAGCATCGCGCTCGCTTACTTTAAGGGCTTCGGCAAGTTTCTTTTCATTTATATCAATACGGTATAGTATCCATTTCAGCTTTTCAAAATCGGTACGTATCAGTTCATCTATCCGTTGCGCCAGTACCTGTCTTACCGCACGGAACCTATCTTCATCGGTACCGGTAGCGGGCAAATGTTTCTCATCTATCTCAAACGAATTAAAAAGTTGCTTTTGAATATCCATAGTAACTACATTTTTTAAAGCAGATTATACCGATTGTATTCAGCCTTCAATCTGTTGTGCTGATTTATCTTATATCCATTTTATCCAACACACTAATACCAAACAGCGAAAAGTCATACTTCACCGGGTCCTTCGCATCAAAGCCTTTCAGGTTCTCCGTCAATTCCACTACTGTTTCCCAATCGGTTTGTCTGCGTTTTATTAAACCCAATTTACGTGCGGTACGGTCCACATGCACATCCAATGGTATATATAACTCTGCAGGTTTTATCTTCTTCCACAAACCAAAGTCAACCCCATGTTTATCCTTGCGTACCATCCAGCGCAAAAACATATTCATACGTTTACAGGTACTACCTCGTAAAGGTGTAGCTATATGCTTGCGCGTGCGTTGTGGTGCATCTTCCAGTGCAAAAAAGTATTCGTGAAAAGCCTCTAACCTGCTACCCTTAGAGCCCTTACTTACAAATGCATCTTCCAGCGAGTTGTGGTGGCTGTAATGCTGTTTAAAAAACTCAATAAAGTAAAGTGCATCGGTAGCATTAAAAGTGCGGTGCTTAAAATCCAAAAATCGTTTCAGGTCGTGCTCCTGATGGTTTAGCACAAAATCGTGCGGGGCTCCATCCATCAGCTCTACCAGTTTGTTGCCCGATGTAATAATACTTTTACGGTTGCCCCAGGCCAGCATAGCTACCCAGAAACCTATGATCTCTTTATCCTGTAGTTTGCCGAACCGGTGCGGTACACTAATAGGGTCTGTATCTATAAAAGAAGATGAGTTATACTCTTTGTATTTGCGCTCCAGCAATTCATATACCTGTTCGCGTTTCATAAACTCATGCGTTCAATCACCTGCAAAAATTCGTCTTTACGTTCGCGGGCAAGCGGCACCTGTATGTCGTTTTCCAGCAGCACATAGCCACCTTCCTGCTTTACGTATTGCTTTATCTTTTTAAGGTTTACTATATACGACCGGTGGGTACGAAAAAAATTACTTTGTTGTGTCAGCGCCTCTTCAAACTCTTTTATCTTTTTGCTCACTATCACTTTCTTGCCATCCTCAAAATGAAAATGAGTGTAGGCACCATCTGCCTCCAGATGGGTCAGCGTATCGGTATCGGCAAATAACAAGCCTTCGGCAACCGGCAAGGCCAGTTTTTTAACGGCATTATCTTTAAAGTTTTCTTTAAGCACTGTAAGGCGTTCCTTATTGTGCCCTTGTTTAGCCTTTACTTTATCTACTGCGGCTATTAGTTCCGATATCTGTATCGGTTTCAACAAAAAATCGATAGCGCTAACGCGGAAAGCCTGCACCGCATAATCGCTGTGGGCAGTGGTAAATACAATATCAAAATCTATATCGCGAAAAAAATCGAGTAGCTGAAAACCCGTATAGCCAGGCATTTCTACATCTAAAAACAGCACATCTGGTTTGTGCTGGTTAATAGCAATAACCCCCGATGGCACATCGGCAGCGGTTGCTACTATCTCTACATCGGTGCAGTATTCTTTCAGCAGCGCCTCTAATATACGGCGCGCCTTGGCCTCATCATCTATCAGTATAGCCTTAATCATAACTTACGGGTATCAATATGGTTACTTTAGTGCTGTTATCCAAATCATCGTACTGCACTCCTATTTTTTCATCGCGTTGCTGGTTCAGCAAATCAAGCCTGCGCGCATTAGCCGATGTAGAAAAGGATTCGTGCAGTTGTTTACGTCCTTTATTAATTTCTGCTGAGGCTGCACGGCCAACTCCGTTATCCGTAATAGTACATTGCAGCAATCTGGCTGGCTCATCAAATACAAAACTAACCTGTACATTCTTTTCGCCCTGCTTGTGTAACAGTCCGTGACGGATGGCGTTTTCTACATACGGCTGTATAAGCATGGGTGGTAGTTGTATGTAATCTGCATCGGTTTCGTTGTTAACGGTTACAGCAAATGTAAAGCCGCTTTCAAAGCGCAAACCTTCCAGCTCCAGATACTTTTGCAACATATCAATCTCTTCGGCCAGTGTTATAAACTGCCTGCCGCTGGCCTTTAATATCTGCCGCGTAAGCTGACTGAATTTGCCCAGGTGTTCGTTGGCCAATCGTTTGTCGCCAATAAAAAACATTTCCTGTATGCTGTTAAGCGCATTAAAAATAAAGTGGGGGTTCATTTGTGCCTTAATGGCTTTTAACTCACTATCGGCCCGCTCCAACTCTGCCTGCTGCTTTTTTATTTTTAGTTCGCGTAATTCAGCCTCGCGTTTCTCGGTCTCGTAGCGTTTATTTAGCTGGGCTACCTCTTTCACCCGCTCAGCATTTATCAGTTCCTTTTCAAGCTGCATTTGGGTATTAAGCGCACGGTAGGCTTCGGTATATCTACCGGTATGCTCGTAACAGGGATGAAGATATTGTAAAGTGGCAATATGGTCGGCTACTCCTATCGACTGGCCTTTGGTTGTAATGCTTTGTTCAAGGTATGGTATAGCTTCATCAAATGAGTTATTCAGGTATAGCACCTTACCCAGCTGATATTGCGCATTGCCGAGCTTGCGTGTATTGTTCTCTGCTTGCGCTTCTTCTATAGCCCGCTTGGCAAAACTTAGTGCTTCGGCTTTTTTACCGGCATAAAAATAAGTTTCTGCGTCTTCAGTCTCCAGTTGCGCTAATCGGTGTGCGTTAACCGGTGCGTAGTGCAGCGCTATTTCGCGTTCAAAATACTTTTGCGCCAAATCTGCTTTGCCCTGCTTTAAATAGATGTGTGCAATACGGCGTGCGGTGCCTAATAATGCTGTCTGGTCATTTAATGCATCTTTAATTCGCAGCACTTCCACACCATATTCCAGCGCCTTATCATCATCGCCGGTATTGGCAGCAACGTTCAACAGCGATTTTAAATGATGTACCTGATCCAGCGGCTTGCCAACCCGTTGCGCAATTGCCAGGCCCTGCAAAGCCAGTTCACCTGCTCTCTTAAGGTCAACATTCATTAGGTATTGTACGGTTTGATGATAGCACTCGGCCTTCATCAAGGTATCGGGTAGTTGCTTGTAGTCTTCTACGCAACGTAATAGTATTTCTCCGGCTTCATCAGTTTTGTGTTGCCGTAGTTTGTGCAACCCTATCTTCTGCAAAGCAGTAAGCCGGCCCTGTTCATCGTTTATTTCAGCCGCAATGGCTACCGCCTTTTCAAGATGCTCTATGGCCTTTTCCGATGCCGAAACACCTTCTTCCAGTATCGCCCGTACGGTCCAGTAGTCTATTTCTGTTTCTTTCAGGTTTTCGGCACGGCATATCTCTAAACACTTTGCAGCGTATTGTTGCGCAGCGGTTGGGTCAACCGGTTTATGTTCTACTGCCAGATATAAATAGGTAGTAGCTTTTGTTGCACCCGTTTCGGTTTCAACCCGTTTTAATAAATCAGCAATAGAGGTGCCGTAAAAACTCATGGGGCAAATATAGTATATGGTTTCGCGCTTATGGCTTACCGTTTATGAAGTGAAACCTACCGTTAGTGAAGTGACAGAGAATAGGGGATGCGCCTGACTGATTTTTGCGCTCAAACAAAATTCAACTGTCATGAAAAACATTTTCTCTAACCTTATAAAAACCAAAACAAAGCTTTTGTTTTTTGCGCTATGCTGCGCTTTTGTTTTAAAGGGCACGGCGCAATGCGACGTAACCTACGGCTTAATTGAGCAATGGAAATTTGATGGTAGCATGGCCAATAGTATCAGCAGCAATACCGCTGTAGGTACCGGTACCGGCTACTACGAAGACCGCTTTGCTGTAAACCCCGGAGCGTATGTAACTACTTCTTATACCCAGAGCTTACGTGCTACTACTCAGGTTAGTCCAGGCAGCAACAACACTATATGCTTTTGGTTTAAACGCAACGGTGCCGTAAACGGCCCATGGGGTGGCTTTGCTTTTCCCAACAGTAATGGCGATGCCGCTATTGTTTGTAATAACAATAACTATGGCCTGAACATAAGCGGCAGCGGACTTACCTATGGTGCTGCTCCCGCTACGCTTAACGAGTGGCACTTTCTGGCTGTAGTACGGGCCGGCACCACCGGTACGCTTTACTACGATGGTGTACAAGTACTTACCGGTACAATTGTAACCAACAGCCCTATTTACTACCTATCGGGGTTTGTTGGTACAGTAGGAGGTAACTACTGGGCACAAAGCGTACCCGGCTTATACGACGACTACCGCATTTACAACCGTGCATTAAGCGGTGCCGATATACAGCAAATATATAATGCCACTGTAGCAGCCAGCAACCCACCAATACCCCCTACTATTACCGTAGATCCGCAAAGCTATACGGTATGCCAGCAACAAACCGTATCGTTTGCCTCGTTGGCTACCGGCCAGGGCAATACCTACCAATGGCAAAAAAACGGTGTAGATATACCAGGCGCTAACAACGATACACTTACATTAATAAATGCAGGCGCAGCAGAGGTAGGCACGTACCGCCTTATTGCCACCAACAGCTGTGGCGCCGATACATCGGCCAACGCAACGCTTACACAAATAACCAGCCAGGCTATATCATCGGGTACGTTATACTTACCGGTATTTACCGAGTATAGTCAGGGTAATTTTAAAGATTATAGTGGTAACGGATTAGATGCAACATTTACTTACAATGGTATGGATGTAGATGCGCAAAACACAGCCGGTGCTGCCGTAATACTTAACGGCACACAAAGCGGACAGGTTGCACATAACTCCCTGTTAAACTTTACCAACCAGCTTACAGTATCGTGCTGGTTTAATGCCAACAACATTGCTACCGCACAACGTTTGTTAGATAAAACACCGGCCAACAACGGCAACAACTTTTTGCTGGATATACTAAGCTCGAAACCCCGCTTTATAGTTGCCGGCGGTTCGCATACAACTACTACAGCCCTTACATCGGCCACCTGGTACCATGTAGCCGCTACGTATAACGGTACGCAGGTAAAAATTTATGTAAACGGCCAGCTTACGTACACCGGTAGCCAAACCGGCAACCTTACCGTTAACACGTTGCCGTTAATGATTGGCAGCGACCAGAGCGGCACCAATAAATTTACCGGCCGTTTAGACGAGATACGTATTTACAACACTGCGCTTAACGATCTTGAAATATATGGTCTGTATTCGGGCCCTAAAATTCAATTAAACCCATCAAACAAAACAGCTTGTGCAGGGTCGCAGGTTTCGTTTAGTGTACAAGGTTCGGGCACAGGCTATACCTACCAATGGACAAAGAACGGCAACAACATTGCCGGTGCCAATGCAGCCACCTACACCGTTAGCAACATCACTGCTGCCGATACCGGTAGCTATACCTGCGCACTTACCCGTAACTGCTATACCATTACCTCAGCTGCTGCAAAACTTAACTTCCCTACCGCTTTCAGTGCTGCAACCAACTTAACGCAATACTGGCCTTTCGATAACTCCGACAACTCAAACGCTGCCGGTGGCATCTACTTCAACATCAATAGCAGCGGCTATGTTCCCGATCGTTTTGGCAATGCCAACAATGCTCTTTCTATCGCTTCTCAGTACAGCACGTTTTCGCTTAACAACGTAATAGCAGCAGGCACTAAGAGCATAGCGCTGTGGTATAAGTTTACAGGTACATCTTCTACCAGCCGGGTATTGCTATACAACAATGTATCGGGTAGCAGTATGTTGTATGTAGCCAATGGTTTTGTGGGGGTAAACAACACGCAAACCACTGCTTACAGCTTAACCAACAACCAATGGTACCACATGGTAATGACCTTTAACGGCACTACCGGCAACCTGTACATTAACGGCGAACTGGTTACACCAATAACCGGCATTACCAATAACACTATTACTATGATAGGTAACAACAACACCGGCCAAATGGCAGCTGTTGGTGTGCTGGACGATGTGCGTGTATATGGCTATGAGCTAACCCAATCAAACGCATTCTCTTTATATAATTCACCGGGCATTACATCGCAGCCACAGGCACAAACTATCTGTGCAGGCCAATCGGCAACGTTTACCGTTGCTGCTTCGGGCAGTGTAACTTACCAGTGGAAAAAAGGTGGCAACATTATCCCATCTGCAACTTCAGCATCGTATACAGTTAATAACGCCACTGGCAACGATGCCGGCAACTATACCTGCGAGGTTTCTGATGCCTGCAGCGGAGCTACCATTTCATCTGCCGCAGCTATACTAACGGTTACCGGTAACGTAGCCATAACCCAGCAACCTACAGCCAGCGTTGCTTCGCCGGCCTGCGGTGCGGGTACAACGCTTACTATTGCCGCCACCGATGCTACCTCTTACCAATGGCGTAAAGATGGTGTTGACTTACAGGGTGCAACCGGCACTTCTATACAGTTTGCTACAACCGACCTTGCCACCAGCGGCGTCTACGATTGTGTGGTAGGTGGTTGCTCGGGCAGCATTACCAGCAACACCGTAACCATAACCGTACAACCGGCAACCGTACCAACCGGCCTTATGCACCACTGGAAACTGAACAACGGCTTTACCGACGAAATAGCCGGTAACACGCTGCTGCCATCGGGTAACGTGGCATATGCCAACGATCGTTTTTCCACCGGCAACAGCGCGGTAGTATGTAATGCTACAAACGCCGTACTGGCACTTACTACTCCGGTTATAAAAGATACTATCACCATTGCCCTGTGGTACTACCATGCAGTAACCACTGGCTACAAAACACTTATTGGCGATACTGCCGGCCGCTATGGCGATATACTTACCATAGTAAACAACGAAATGAAATGGCAAAAACCAGGTTCGGGTGCGCAAAGCACCGGTGTACAGTTAAGTACTGGCTGGCACCATATTGCGGTAACCAAACAAAGCACCGAACTTAAGTATTACCTGGACGGAGCACTGGCTTACACGGCCACCAACCCGGGCGCAGTGCCGGTAATGGGTACAGCAGGCAATGCCGGTACACAAATAAACCGCTTTGGCAATACTGCCCCTATTTACAACAACCAGGCTGCACAAGGCGCAATAGACGATATACGTATATATAACAGCGTACTTACAGCACAGCAAGTAGCTGCAATTGGCTCTATACCCGAAATATATAGTATCGGTTCGTTTAGTGCAGCGTGTATAGGTGGTTCATCATCGGTTACTGTTACAGCAGGCACTGCTCCAACCACAGTATACCAATGGCAGAAAAACGGCAATAACATTGCTGGTGCAAACTCGGCTACACTTACACTTAACAGCATACAGGCCGGCGATGCCGGAAGCTATACCTGTGTGGTTTCATCAACATCGGGTTGCGTTGCACTTTCATCGGCAGCAGCTACACTTACACCGGGAGCCGGCAACGTAAGTATAACCCAACAGCCACAGGCACAAACCAAATGTGCCGGCCAGGCAGCCAGCTTTAGCGTAACTACCAGTGGCGCTACCGTAACTTATCAATGGAAAAAAGATGGCAACACCCTTGCCGGCCAAACTGCCGCTACACTTAACATAGCAGCAGTAGCAACCAACGATGCCGGCAACTACACCTGCGAAATAAGCGGCGGTAGCTGTGGTGTTATAGCTACTTCTGCAGCACAGTTAACAGTTAATACACCTGCAGCTATCAGCATAGCACCGGCTACTGCTACTATCTGTAACGGCAGTTCGGTTACACTTACAGCTTCGGGTTCTTCTTCGTATAGCTGGAGCAACAGCGGTGGCAGCAATGCTGGGGCCACTTACAGCCCAACCACCACTACTACTTATACCGTAACCGCTACCGATGCCAACAACTGTTCGGCTACTGCCAGCAAGGTGGTAAACGTTGTATCTGTTAGCGCTGCTATAAACGGGCCATCAAGTATTTGCTCGGGCCTTTCGGCTACACTAACCGCCAGCGGTGGCAGCAGCTATGCCTGGAGCAATAGCGAAACTACTGCGGCTATTACGGTTACACCAACCAGTGCAACTACCTATACTGTAACAGCTACACTTAGCGGCTGTACGGCTACTGCTTCTCAAACCGTATCGGTGCAAAGCACACCGGTTGCCAGTATAAGTGGGCCTACTACAGTTTGTGCCGGCCAAAGTGTTTCACTTACTGCTAATGGTGGCAACACCTACGCCTGGAACAATAACCTGGGCAGCAATGCTACGTTAAGTGTTTCTCCGGTTACAGCTACCACGTACACGGTTACAGCATCGTTAGGTGCCAACTGTTCGGCCAGCGCATCGTACACGGTTGATGTGTTGCAACCTACAGCCAGTTCTTTTAGCCAAACTATCTGCAACGGCGAGTCGGTTGTATTTGATGGCAACACCATTAGTACCACAGGTGCTTACACCCGTATCATACCAAACGCTGTTGGTTGCGATAGCGTAATTACACTTAACCTTACTGTACTTAATCCTATAGTTACTAATACCACTCATGCCATGTGTGACGGCGATAGCTACGATTTTAACGGCGATATACTTACAGTAGCCGGCACTTACTACGATACACTTACATCTATACAAAGTTGCGATAGCGTTGTAATACTGGCGCTTACTGTTGGCACCCAAACCGCTATTACCACCCAACCGGTTGCCACAACTACTATTTGCTCAGGTACAAGCTTTAGTCTGGATGTAACAGCCGATGGCAGCAACCTGGTTTATAACTGGATTAAAGATGGTGCACTAATTGGTGGCTCTGCTATCAGTGATTATTCGGTAGGAATTTCGGCAGTGGCCGATGCCGGTGCTTATAAAGTGGCTGTTAGCGGTACCTGTGGTGCCGATACATCGGACGAAGCCATAGTAATAGTAAACGCTACACCGGCTCCGGTTATTCAGCAAAATGGTGCCGTGTTAACCAGCAGTGTTACCGGTGCTTCGTATGCATGGTACTACAACAGCAATACAATAGGTGGTGCCAGCCAGCAATCGTACACGGCTACACAAACAGGTAATTACAAAGTAGAAGTTACCAGTGCCGATGGCTGCTCAGGTACTTCGGCCGAAGTAAACGTGGTTATATCGGGGATAGAAACTATTAACGGTATTGCCATTTCTGTTTACCCTAACCCTGCTACCGATGTGCTGATGATACAAAGCGATATAACTGTACTGGGCTTAGAGGTGTTTGATATTGCCGGTAAAAAACTACAGGCCGATAATACCCGTACCAACCGCATCCATATTAATAGTCTGGCACAAGGCACTTACGTGCTTGCCATAACAACAGGCAACGGAGTGGTTAGAAAACCATTTATTAAAA
Organism: uncultured Chitinophaga sp.; assembly: GCA_964423405.1. Classification (GTDB taxonomy): domain Bacteria; phylum Bacteroidota; class Bacteroidia; order Chitinophagales; family LD1; genus Bog-950. Next base: position 36,402 of record CAYREY010000042.1, read on the forward strand.
ATTAGGACAGGATAATCGCCTTTGTCCGCAGTACGGGCGATTGAGTTTTGTTTTGCCCTCTTTGCAGTAGCAAAGGGGGCTTTTTTATGTTTGGTGAACATTATTTATACTAAATTTGTTAGTATTATACTAATAATTTTAGAATGTTAGATAAGATACAAGCTAAACTTGCCATACTTTCCGATGCCGCCAAGTACGATGTATCGTGCGCCAGCAGCGGCAGCAACCGCCAGAATAAAAACAAAGGGCTCGGCAACACCGGCTCGGGTATATGCCATACCTATACCGAAGACGGGCGTTGCGTTTCGCTGCTTAAAATACTAATGACCAACCACTGCATTTACGACTGCGCCTATTGCGTAACCCGTAAAAGCAACGATATACGCCGCACTAGTTTTACGGTAGATGAAGTGGTTGACCTTACCATCAATTTTTACCGCCGCAATTATATAGAAGGCCTGTTTCTGAGTTCGGGTATAGCTAAAAACGCCGACTATAGTATGGAGCGCATGGTGTTGGTTGCTAAAAAACTACGTACCGAATACAACTTTAACGGCTACATCCATTTAAAATCGATACCCGGCGCCAGCAGCGAACTGATACACCAGGCCGGCCTGTATGCCGACCGGCTAAGTATTAATATAGAAATGCCTACCAACGAAGGCCTTAAACTGTTGGCCCCCGATAAGAAACGCGAGGATATGATAACCCCCATGCGCCAGATTAGTACCGGCATTGTTCAATATCAGGAAGAGAAGAAAGTTTTTAAAAAAGCGCCATCATTTACACCAGCCGGACAAAGCACACAAATAATAGTAGGTGCCACCGGCGAAAGCGACCGCGATATTATGCGCACGGCCACTGCCCTGTACAGTAAGTTTAGTTTAAAGCGGGTTTACTACTCGGGTTATGTGCCTATAAGTACCGATGCCCGGCTACCTGCCATAGGCAGTAAAGTACCTATGCTGCGCGAAAACCGCCTTTACCAAAGCGACTGGCTAATGCGCTTTTATGGTTTCTCTACCGATGAACTACTGCCAGCACACATGCCGTTTTTCGATACCGAGATAGACCCCAAGCTTAGCTGGGCATTACGCAACATGCATTTGTTTCCGGTAAACATTAATCAGGCCGACCTGGGTATGATTATGCGTGTGCCGGGTATTGGTGTTACCTCGGCACAAAAAATAGTAGCCGGCCGCCGCTTTGTGCGACTTGATTTTGAACACCTGAAAAAAATGGGGGTTGCCGTTAACCGCGCCCGCTACTTCATTACCTGCAATGGCCGGCAGGAGCCCATGAAAGACCTTACCGAGTTTCAGTTGCGGCAGGCTATACTGGCCGAAAGCAAAAGCAAATATTTAAAATACAATCCTCAACAGCTAAGTATTTTCTGATGCATACGCTTATCTACGATGGTTCTTTCGAGGGCTTGCTTTCGGCCGTTTTTTATGCCTACGAGTATAAGCTGGCCGATGTACATATATACCGCAACGAAGCCCCACCGGCCCTGTTTGGTAATACAGTGATTGTAGAAAGCGACATGGCTAAAGCCGAACGCGTGTGGAACGGTTTGGCAAAGCTATTGAGCGCCCAGGGGCTTAACACCATTTACAGCAGCTATCTGGCCGACACTCTGCAAGAAGAAAACAACATACTGGCCTACATACGCTATGCGTTTACGGCAGGTAAAAATATAGAGGCCGATTACTCCAGCTTTGCTGTATTGCGGGCGCAGCAGGTGGCACGCATGGTTAGTCGTGAACGCCACCGCATGAAAGCTTTTGTGCGCTTTATGCTCACCAAAGATGGTATTTATTACGCCCACGTAGAGCCCGACTTTAACGTGCTACCATTAATTAAAAGCCACTTTGAAAACCGCTATGCCGACCAGCGCTGGATAATTTACGACCATAAACGAAACTATGGCTTGTATTACGACCTGGATAAAACCGAAACCATTACCCTGCAGTTTAACCAAACCGGAACCGGCACATCAATTTGCTTTGATGAAATGGAAGAGGCCTATCAGAATTTGTGGCGGCAATATTTTAAAAGCGTAAACATACCCGACCGCAAAAATAGGAAGCTTCATATACAGCATGTCCCCCGGCGGTACTGGCACCTTTTATCTGAAAAACAGACCGGTGCACTTAACTAAAAATAATATTTGGCAGTACCGAAGTTGTTTTATATTTAAACCGTAATAACACACTAAATCAAACTATATGCGTAAGAAATTTTTGAGTGTTGCCCTTGGCGTTGCGTTAACGGTGGGCTGTTTTGTGCAGGCCCAGGCACAGAATAAGGATATTGATAAGGGTAAAGAGATGTTGACTAAAGCCATGGAGCAAAAAGATGCTGCCAAGCGTAATGAAATGGTGCAAAAAGCTACCGAATCGTTTCAGAAAGGCGGTATGAAACGCGAAATGTATGCCCTGATAGGCGATGCCTTTTTAGATAAAAAAGACTATACCAATGCCCAAAGCAACTACAGCCGCTGCGACAAGCCCGAGAAAAAAGAGGGCATGAAAAAACTGGCTGAAGCGTATGTAGAAGAAGCATTTAGTGGTGATGAAAAGAACGAAGTAAAAGCCCTGCGTAAGGCAATGGATTTTTATGGCAAAGCCGAGGCGGCTAAAGAAGGTGCCCGCGCTATTGGCGACCGTTACTACGAGCGAGGTGCCGGTAGCTATACCAAAGCACTGGAGTACTATGTATTGGGTGGTGCCGATGTAAAAGTGGAGCAGATAGCCAAAGAATATGAAGGTAAAGGTGGCGATGATGAAGTAAAGGCCGCCGAAACATACCTGAAACTTAAAAACCGCGATGGCGCTAAAAAAGCCGGCGATATCTACTACAAGCGTAACGAGTTTCAGAAAGCTATTGATGCTTACCTGAGCGGTGGAGTAGAAGAAGGTATTACCAAATATGCCGACTACCTGTACAGCGAAAACCGTACCGAAGAAGCCGATAACCTGCTGATGCGTTTGGGTGATGTGTATACCGAAAAGAAAAATGAAGATGCCACCGAAAAACTGGCAGCTTCTGTAATGAGCAAAGGCAGCTACCTGCTGGCATCTAAACTATACGATAAGGCCGGTAACGTAACCATGGGCGATAAAGCCCGCGCTTACGATGCGCTTACCAACTTCCGTTTAGAGGAAGCCAAAGGCCTGTTCAACCAGGTAAATGATGCGGCCATGGTTAAGATGATAACCGACAACCAGAAAGTACTTACCCCGCTGCAGGACCTGGCTGAAACACTGGAGGCCCTGATGAAAAACTCACCTACCGTTAGCTTGATAGTAGATAGCGTAACCGGCAAAAACACCCCAAGCGCCAGCGATGAGAAAATGCGTGAGGACTACTATAAATCAGTACGCGACCAGGTTATTAAAAGCATAAACGATGTATCGGTTAACTATGCTAAACTAACCGACCCTACGCTTAAAAAATATGTGCGCGAGCGTTTTCTGCGCTATGCCGCCGTACGTAACATACTGGATAAAGACACCTTTGTAATTAAGAAACAGAAACAGGATATTAAAGTACGCGATGTGATTCTTTAATGCCGTTTACTACAAATAATAAAAGGGCCCCGCTTACGGGGCCTTTTTATTTAAAGATGGTTAAAGGTGTTTTGCCAACCTGTAAACAGCGCAATTATGCAGCGCTTGTTTAGCCCCAATAGCTTTTTTACATACGGGTGACAATGCACTGCCAAAAAATACTGTAATTAGCCCGCTGAATATGAAAAAGTACCTACCCTACATAGTTGTTATACTGGCACTGGCTGGTGCGGCAGTTTGGTTTATTACCACACAAACCAAAGGCACCCTTAGCGAAGAAGAAGGCAACTTTGCTGTAAAAGACAAAGAGAAGATTGCCAAAATTATAATGACCGATACCGAGAACCGCAAAGTAGAATTAACCAACACCGGCGGTATCTGGATGCTGGATGGTAAGTATGTAGCCCGTCCCGATTTGATAGGCCAGTTGATGGAATCTGTTACCAGGGTAACATCGCTATGCCCGGTGCCCAAAGCAGCGCACGATAATGTGATACGCGAAATGATGGCACACCATGTAAAAACAGAAATATATGATGCCGACGGCGACCTGCTAAGCAGCTATTGGGTAGGCGGCCCCAGCGTAGACGGCCTGTACACTTACATGCTGCTGGAGATAGATGGTAAACCGGCCCACCGGCCGCAAATGGCTTACATACCGGGTGTAAAAGGCTACCTTACTTACCGCTACAGCACCGATGCCGAAAACTGGCGCAGCAAGCAGGTATTCAACTATAAAACCGAAGACATAAAAGAGCTGAGCGTAAGCTATACCGATAACCCGCAAAACTCATTTGTAATTAAGCAGGTAACTGCCGATTCGTTTACCATATCGCCGGGCGATGAAAAGTACCGCATTAGCGAACCCTACCAACAAAAGTACATACGCCAGTATCTGGGCTTTTATGCCTCGGTGTTTATCGAAACCTTCGATAACAAAAACCCGGCTAAAGATTCGATAGCTGCCGGGGTGCCGTATAGTATTATACGCGTTACCGGAAAAGACGGCGAAGTAAACGAGGTACGCCTGTTTTATATGCCTATCAACCGCCGTAGCAAAAGCCAGTTCGATGAGCAGGGCCGCGAGCGTACCATTGATATAGAACGCGCCTATGCCTCGCTTAACAAAGACCGCGACTTTGGTATAGTACAATACTATGTGTTTGGCACCCTGCTGCGCAACTACAAAGATTTTTACTTTAAGCCACCCGTGCCGGCCGTTCAATAGCGAACCTAAAGCTGTCTTATCTGTTTTTTCAATTCAGCATGGTTAATTGCCTTGCCGTTTCACCGGTTTAAATATTTTTGCGCCGCCCAATGAACTTCAGTAACCTTAACCGCAACGAATTTACCAACCGCCTGCAGGCACAACCCTTCGACCTGCTGGTGATAGGCGGTGGTATTACCGGTTGTGGTATTGCGCTGGATGCTGCCTTGCGCGGCATGAAAGTAGCCCTTATTGAGAAGAACGATTTTGCCTCGGGCACCAGCTCGCGCTCTACCAAGTTAATACACGGCGGCCTGCGCTACCTTAAACAGCTGGAGATAAAACTGGTGCACGATGTAGGCAGCGAGCGCGCCGTAGTGCACCGCAATGCCCGCCATGTGGTAATACCCGAAAAGATGTTGCTGCCTATACAGCAGGATGGCTCGCTGGGTAAAAACTCTTCATCGCTGGGCTTACTGGTGTACGACCTGCTGGCCGGTGTAAAAAAAGAAGAGCGCCGTGTAATGCTGAACAAGCACGATACCCTTAAAGCCGAACCCCTATTGGC
>CAYREY010000043.1:0-22211 GCA_964423405.1 uncultured Chitinophaga sp.
AGGGGTTAACAGATTTAAGGGGTAGGGTGTTAACATTTGAAAATATAAAAGGCTACTTGTGAGTAATTTATATCGATAGGGTATTAACATGCTATTGTTACATAGTATAAAAACAACAACATAGTACAGCTACCTTACACCAATAAAAAAGGCCGGTATAAACCGGCCTTTTGCTTTATAGAGAAACAGGTATTTAGAAGTTGAACCCAAGCTGCAAGGTATAGGTGCGGAAGTTTTTCTGGCTTAGTACTACATCGTCTTTACCTTTTTGGTACTGGCGTTGTTTGCCAGGTACATCGTTCTGATAGAAGATACTTTTAGCAGCTATCAGATCGCTGATGGTAAAGCGGATGATGCCTTTGCCTTTCAGGAATTTCTGGCTTATCTGCAGGTCCATTAGTGGCCTCCAGTGCTCGTACCAGGCCGGGTTGCCTACTTCGCCGGTAGCGTACAGGCGCTGGCCTACCTGGTTGTATAGTAACGATACACCGGTACCTACTTTAGGGTGTACATAGCTAAGGCCCAGGTTAATGATGTAAGGGCTTTGTCCCTGCATAGGGCGCAGCACTTCATCGCTGTTGCTGTTTTTTACATTGCGCAGGTCTACACGGCTGTATATGTAAGCCATGTTGGCTACAAACACCAGGTCTTCCAGTTTCTTCGATACAAAATCGAAGTTCTTGCGCAGCTCTACTTCCACACCAACTAAGAAAGCCTTATCGGCATTGTTGTATATAAACGATTGCTGGCTGCCACTGGCTACGGCAGTAAGTTCTATGGTGTTTTTAAATTGCTTGAAAAATACACTGGCGTTGATGCTCTGGCCTTTGCCCATAAAGTATTCGTAGCGCAGATCGGCATTGTGTACAAAGGTCTGCATCAGGTTTACGTTACCGGTCAGGTTTACATCACGTAAAAAGTCGTAATACACAAACGGCGATGTTTCACGAAACTCGGGACGGCTCATGCTCTGGCTATAGCTGGCTCGCAGGTTCATGGTTTCGTTCAGCTTGTATATCAGGTTAACCGATGGCAGCAATGGGAACTTCATAGTTACATTGCCTACAGAGTCGGATGCATAAGCCCCGCTGAAATACGAACGGCTATAAGTAGTATCTACAATTTTGGTACGGATAATAGGAGGCTCAGGGTCTTGCGGTATCACTTCAAAATCTATAGCACCCGGCGAAGTAAGGCTTTGTTTAAACGATTCGAAACGGAAACCCCAAACTGCTTTAAAGCGGTCGGTTATGTTGTTCTCCATCATTACATACGCCGCATGGGTGGTTGAGTTGGCTGTATAAATATCGGTAGGAAAAGCAAACGGGTTCATGGTCAGTTTGCCGTTATCAAAATTCTGCTGGTTAATAATGTTATCTACATTGGTATCGTAGCGCAGGCTATCGTTATAACCACCGGGGTAATCTATAAACAGGTTGCGCGCCTCGAAGTTACGGGTGCGGTACTGGTAGTAGTATCCTACGCTTACAATCTGTTTCTGATTTTTGATTTTAAATGGTATCGAAAGGTCGGTACCGGCATTGTAAACTTTCTCGCGTAGCTGGCTGTAGAAATAAGCCCCCTGGCGCGGGTCGCTGCCGCCATAGCTAAACTGAAACACGTATGGGTCGGTAGTTTCGTTAGGGCCAAACGGCGTAGATGAAGTGTAAGGGCGCTCGTAGCTGTAGCGGGTAGTGCGTGGCTGGTCGCGGTTAATCATTACAAAACCACCGTTCCATTTCCAGCGTATATCGGTACCGGCAAACAGGTGGTCGCCCGACAGGTTGCTTGAAAATACTTTGGCGCTGGTAAACTCCAGGCTGGTACGGTTCTGCTCGGTAGCATTGCCGTAGCTAACCCCGTTACGTTGTATAATGGCGTTGTCGCTGTTATTGGTAAAAATGTTTTTCCACGATAGTTTATGGTTGTTTTTTACCACCACACTCAGGTTGCCCAGCAAGGCACCCGATACCACAGTGTTATAGCGTTCATCGCGGTAGTCGTTATCCAGTTCATCACCAGTACCATCGTATCGGGTACGGGTACCCTCGGTATAGCGCAGGCTGTTGCTGTACGATAATGCAAACACACCGCCTACCTGTATATCTTTTTTGCGTACGGCAAAGCCACCGCTTATCTGTATGCTCTGGCCGGGGTAAGCAATCTGGTTGTTGTTTACTTTCCAGCTGCGGTTGGTAATGCGCTTACCTAGTGAACGCAGGGTATCGGTAGCGTTCTGTATCTTCATATCGTTAAGCGCTACTATGCCCGGAAAGTTTTTACCCAATGGACGTACGCTGTTATCAAAACCCAGAAAATCGGTTTTGCTGCCCTCGTAGGTTTTAAACGGACGGAAAGTATTGCCCTCGTTAAAGCTGATACCATATGTAACATTGAAGAAACTCTTCTCGGGTATATCGCGGGTATTAAGCTGTATTAAACCACCGGCCCACTCGCTTGGCAGGTTAGGCTGGCCGGTTTTCATAATAATAATGTTATCCAGTATGTTGCTGGGGAACACATCGAAAGCAAAAGCTTTACGGTCGGGCTCGGTGCTGGGAAGGATAACGTTATTAATCAACGCCATGTTGTAGCGGTCGGCCAGGCCACGGATAACGGCAAACTTACCATCCTGTATAGTGGCACCGCTTACGCGGCGTATCACCTCGCCCGAGCTTTTATCGGGTGAGCGTTTCATCTCTTCCGATGAGATACCGCTTTGTATTACGGTGCTGTTTTTCTGCATCATTACTATAGCGCTCTCGTTATCGCGGCGGGTAACGGTAGCGGTTACCACGGCTTCTTTCAGCACCACTTCGTTTTCGGCCATGGTAAGGTTAAGGGTGGTTACCTCGCCGGCTTTTACATCTACATCCTGTAGTTTTTCCTGGTAGCCTATATAGCGTACACGCACTTTGTGCTTGCCCGCAGGCACTTTAGGTATGGTAAAATTACCATCCAGGTCGGTACCGATAGCCATGTTGTTATCATCATCTACTATTACAGTAGCGCCCATCAGGGTTTCGCCGGTTTTGCCGTCAACAATTTTACCCGATAGCACGCCGGTTTGGGCCCATGCCGATACGGTGATAAATAAGGTTAGTACAAGTGTGTATAGTTTGTGTGTCATAGCACTTTTATTGCTGGCGCAAATGTGCCTGCACAGCGCTAAGCCATCTTAATCTTTATGTTATGGTTGTGTTAAGCAAGGGGTATTTCCACCGGTTATTAACAGTTTGCAGGGCCCGGTTTTCTTAACATTGGAGTGATGTAAAGGCGAATATAGCCTATTACACAACTGGTTTACATGCCGGTACAAAAAAGTGCCGCCCCTTACGGAGCGGCACACACCAAACTACAAGACCCAACCCTTGGGTAAAAGTTTGCCTGCCAGGCAGGCTTTATGTTTTAGTAACTCATTTCGGCGCGCACATCGCTATCGCCGTGTATAAATGTATCGTCGAAAAACTCTACCGCACCGCTTTCTACCGATAGCTTGGCCCCTATTATAGCAATCTGACCGGTAGTAAGCATTTCTTCCAGTATATGGCTGCGGTCAACTATGTTTTTAACCGAGCGGCGTACATTTATTTCGGCTACGTTCTCTACAAACACAGGGTTATCAGAGTTACGCATAGACGGGTCGGTGGTTTGTTTTTCGAGGTAAACAGAAGGCTGTATTTTAGATAACAGTTCGGTTATGCTGCCCATTTCTACATGGTCGCAGGCGCCTTTTACAGCCCCGCAGTTGCTGTGGCCCAGCACTACTATCAGTTTGCTGCCGGCCACTTTGCAGGCGTATTCTATACTGCCAATAATATCGGTGTTTACCACATTGCCGGCTATACGTATAGAAAAAATATCGCCCAGGCCCTGGTCGAATATCAGTTCGGCAGAGGTGCGGCTATCTATACAGCTTAATATAACCGCAAAGGGCCACTGGCCGTCGCGGGTTTCGTTTACCTGTTGCAGCAGGTTGCGGTTTACTTTCAGGTTGCCTACAAAGCGCTGGTTGCCTTCCTTCAGCATCTCTAATGCCCTGATAGGTGTAATAGATGCCTGGGTTTCGGATGTATGTGCTTTCATATAATCTGTTTTAATCTTCATTAGTAATATTTATTTGGAAGTAACATGCGATGAGGCATCGAGGTTGTAATGATCTTTAAAGCCTACCAGCGTTACTGCTATGTTCTTATCCTTCGATCCTATTTTCAGGAAATCCTGTATCATTTGTATTACATCATAATCTATATACTGGCTGTTGGCAGCGTTTATCTCCAGCTTGCTGTTGGCCGGTATGTCCATCAGTGTTTGCTTAATGGCGGCTTTATTTAAAAACGAAACCTCCTGTGCCAGGTCTATGTGTATGGTTTCGCCGGGGTGGTACTGCTGCTGGCGGAAAAAGTACGCCACGCGCATATTATTGCGCAGTATAAAAATTACACTTACACCCAGGCCTATGCCTACACCTTTCAGCAGGTCGGTAAATACTACGGCCACTACGGTTACTATAAACGGTATAAACTGCGACCAGCCATTGGCCCACATGTGCCTGAACACAACCGGGCTGGCAAGTTTGTAGCCTATTAGTATAAGTATACCGGCCAGGCTGGCCAGTGGTATCAGGTTAAGCAGCGATGGTATAGCCAGCACAGCTACCAGCAACAATACACCGTGTGCAATGGTGGCTACTTTGGTACGCCCGCCCGAGTTTACGTTGGCCGAGGTGCGCACAATAACCGAGGTCATGGGTATGCCGCCCAGCAGGCCGCTAAGCATATTACCTACCCCTTGTGCTTTCAACTCGGTATTGGTATTGGTATAGCGTTTCAGCGGGTCCATTTTATCGGCCGCTTCTATACACAGCAGGGTTTCTATACTGGCTACGGCTGCTATGGTAATAGCGGTAACCCATACCTCGGGCCTTAGTACTGCTGCAAAATTTGGCGTAGCAAACTGGTTAATAAAATCGCTGAACGATTGCGGCACCGGTAGTTTTACCAGGTGGTCGGTACTAATTGCCAGGTTAGAACCGGTGGCTTTAAATGTTTCGTTAATAATAACACCTGCCAGCACTGCTACCAGTGCACCAGGCACGGCTTTCATACGTTGCAGGGCTTTTACATTGTTCCAGGCTATTAATATACCCAGCGATACGAGCGTAATAACGATAGCACCGGCATGTGAGTAGTTAATAGCATCTATGATGGCCGAGAAAGTATTGTGGCCATCTTTTTCAATAAAAAAGAAATCGCCTTCATTATCTGCATCGTAGCCTATGGCATGGGGCAGCTGTTTCATTATAATAATGATACCGATGGCCGTAAGCATGCCTTCTATAACATTAGATGGCAGATAATTTGATATGGTACCGGCGCGTAAAAAGCCAAGTGCTATTTGTATGCCACCGGCTATTACTACCGCTAATAAAAATGTTTCGTAACTACCCAAACCGGTAATAGCGGTAAGCACTATAGCGGTAAGGCCGGCTGCAGGGCCTGCCACACTAAGTTGCGAGTTGCTGAGCAGGCCTACTACTACCCCGCCTACCACACCGGCTATTATACCCGAAAACAGAGGAGCCCCACTGGCCAGTGCTATGCCCAAACACAGGGGCAAGGCTACCAGAAAAACTACAAGACCCGACAATACATCTGTTTTAAAATACCTGGTATCTAACTTCATAATAAACAATAAAAAGTGCGGGTTAAGAAATAAGTGCAGGCAGGTAGAAACACAACAATAGCATGTTGCTACGCACCCGGGCTAATACAATAGAATTAAACCTTAAAAAAACTAAGTGATGTGCGTATGTATGTTACGCTTTAAAGTCCGGTGGTGGAGTTGGACTTTCTATTACAAACTGATGTGTAATTCGTTTGAGCGATTCGAGGAAATAAATGTTCTTAACTATGAAAAAAGTCTGCACCCCGGTAGAAGCTACTTTCTGGTGCTGTGTGGTGCTAAAGAACTCCTCGGTATCTTCATCACCACATTCCTTCTCTTTTTTGGTTTCCTCCTCTGCCATGTTAACCATGCTCACAAATGCCGTTTTATCTTTGGCATACGAGCTGGCCAATTGCGTTACACCTAAGCAGTGCAGCAAAATAACCAGCGCGGTTGTGTATTTAATAAGTTGGGTGAGCATGAATATTTACAAACATAATTTAAAACCTGTTATAAACCAGTATGTTGCTTTCAAAAAATGTTAAGTGCTGCAAATTTAATACAGGCAGCTACACTACAGCAAGCCAACAATAAGGTTACCATACTATTGTCGTACAACTACTTATAATATTTTACAAAACAGGTATCGGGGCGGCCATTGTTAAGCACATATATAGTACCCGATAGCGAAAACGGGTTGATACCAAACACCAGTCGGCCTTCTATCTGCAGGTTTTCAAAGTTGGCATCGTCGGCTATCTGGCGGGCAATGGTTATGGTATCGCCGCTGATAGTACCGTTTATGTAGCCCTGCACGCTGTACAGGCCCGATAGCTTAACAGCCGTGTTATCGGGTGTAATATACATGAGCGATACCGGCGCACTTACATCGGTACATACCTCGGCGCCGCGCCACTTACCCATAAACCTGAAATTATTGTCTTTGCCCTTTTTACCGGTGCCCTGTGCAAACCCTACAGGCAACAGCACTACAAACACCAATAACAGCAACCCTGCTTTTTTCATACTATATAGATAGCAATATTTAAGCCAAAGCCTATCAACATACCTGCTACCTTTCGGTAATACGTATTACCCCGCCGCCATTGTACGAGTGGTATTCGCCGTTGTACATGGCATCGGCCATTACCGGCCCCATTATATACGTGCCCGGCGATACAGCCCTTACCGAGTAATAGTAGGTTTGCGGTTTGCCACCGGCACTTACAAACAGGTTTACCCGGTCGTCGCGCACATCCAGGTAATCGGGCTTGCTTTCGTTCTTTATCCAGTTCATACCGGGTATTTCTTTTATGCGCGGGTTCTCTACTTCAAAACCTGCTGGCAGCATATCGGTTATTACTACGTTCTCTACCGGGCGGCTGTAGCTGTTCTCTATGGTTATACCTACTATCACCAGGTCGTTTTGTGCAAAGGTGTTGCCACTTAGCTGTCGGCCATTGCGGTCGTAAAACTGTTTGCGCACGCGCAGGTAGCTGTCTTCTTCTTTAAACGAGCCATCGGCGGTTATACCCTCGCTTTGCCAGAAATAATACAGCCTGCCGGTACCGGTTACACTTACCGTTACATTGGTACCACCCAGTTGCTTACCGGTTAGTTTCAGGTTGCTGCCATCATTACGTGCCACCTCTTTACCATTTACTTTTACGCTGGCGCTTACATTACTGCCGGCAGCCATGCGGCCTATTTTACCCAGCGCCAGAAAACCAAAGGCGCGTTCCTGTGTACTAAGGTATGTGCGTGTTTTAAGCAACTGGCTTACATGCTTGGCCATAGTGCCTACCTGTGCATTGCCAGGGTCTACCTCCAGCACGGCATTTAAGGCTATGGCTTCATCACGCAAATCGCTGTAGAACGAACCACCGGTTTCTTTCACTGCTACCTCGCCGCTGAAACTACCGGGCAGCAGCTCGCGGTATTTGGTTTTATCGCCGGCTACGGCAAAAGCAGCACTAAGCAGGTACTTACTATCCAGCGCCAGCATGTCGGGGTTTTGCTTGTAGTAGTTCATGGTAGATACCGGAGCTTTACCAGCCAGCGCCAATACATACAGCGAGTATGCTACTTCTTTCGGCGCTATTTGCTTTTTAAGCGTGCCGTTGTAGTAGTAGGTAATGCTCTCTTTATTTTTCAGGCGGTTACTAAGGTACTGGTACAGGTTATCGGTTAACCCTTTATCTACATCAAAGCCGGCCTTTTTAGCTTCTATTAAAAAATGGGCGGCATATACACTGGCCCACCAGTTTTCGGTGCCTTCATTATCCCAAAGGGTTATGGCACCATTATACAACTGGCGCATTTTTATTTTGCGGATGGCCTCCTGTACGTTGTAGTTAGCGTTGGCCTTTATCTTCTTATCGGCATTCATCAGTTCGGCCAGGTCGCCAAAGTACAACTGCGGAAAAGCCGCGCTAACCGTTTGCTCAGTACAGCCGTGCGGATAGTTTACCAGGTTATACATCTGCTCGGCCACTTCTACACATGGATTTTTGCTCAATATGAGTTGATAGTCGGCACTACCGGCAATAAACTTATTAATACTGAAGTTAACGGCCTGTGTAGCACCCGCGGCTATAGCACCGGCACCGGTAAGCTTTTGCAGCGAGGCCGGCGGACGAACGGTTATATCCGTTTCTTCAATAAATTTTTCGTTCAGCGCGTTTACTTCTACCACTACCGTACCGGCATCTATGCGCGGGTCGGCTACCAGTTTAAACTCGGCGCGGCCCTCGGCGTTAGGCTTAAGCTGCACCTGCTGCGATGCACCACCTACCACTTTTACCGGACCGGTTACTTTTACACTGGCCGTAGCAGTAGTACTGTTTTTGGTAGTGTTGCTGATGGTTACCGGCATTATCACGGTATCGGCAGGCGAAAGGAAACGCGGCAGCGCTGCGCTTATTACTATCGGGTCGGCTACGGTCATAGCAAAATCGGTACTGCCAAAGGTAGCGTCTTTATAGGCTACTGCCATCAGGCGCAACTGCCCGCTAAACTGTGGTACATCAAATTCAAACTCGGCTTCGCCGTTACCGGCAGCATCGGTAATGCCGCTCCAGTAGCTTACCAGTTTTACGCGTTTGTTTTGCAGCGGGTTGGTACGCTTGCTTAAATCAAAACCATCGCCACCGGTAGAGGATAACGTAGCCCGCAGCTCGGGAAACAGCAGCGGGTACAAATCAAAGGAGTTAACCTCCAGCGCGCGCTTGGCGTAAAAGTAGCCGTACGGGTCGGGTGTTTGGTAACCGGTTAGCTGTAGTATGCCTTCATCTACAGCGGCCAGTGTAACCTTACAGTTAGGCGCTGCCTTTACCTTCACCTTTTGGTGTGTGCGCGAGCGTACGCTCTTTTCGGCTACTATCTGCACCGGTATTTTACGCGCTGCTTCTTCTACCGTTACCGATTTAAAACCATGCGCCACAGTAAGCGGCATATCGCTTTCCTGATGTGGTTTGATAAGTGTAGCTGTAATGTAGGCATTGGGCAGGTCTTCGGCGTTCAGGTTAAAGGTAACCGATGCCGAGCGGTCAACCACGTTTACGTATTGGTGCTCCAGCACGCGGTCGTTCTCCAGCGTTACCAGCATTTTACCATTAAACGGTGTTTTGAAAAGTACTTTGGCACTTTCGCCGGCCAGGTAGGTGGCCTTATCGGTTTCTATATCAATGTTGCCCTCGTTGTTAACCTCAAAATTAGCACGGCCATAGCCCCAGGCACCATAGCTGTAAAACGATAGCGATACAAAACTGTTTATACCGGGGCGGCCAATCCGTATTTCGTACTGGCCGGGCGTGCGTGGCACAAAAGCAAACGGAGTGTTATCGCCGGCAAGGCTTATTTCCTGGTCTATCAGTGTCTTATCATCTTTCTGGCTTTCGTAGCGGAAATACTCGTATGTTTTAGAGAGCACCGTTTTGTAATCGTGCTTTATAACCTGCACGTGTGCTTTGGTATTTACCGGTTTCTCGTCTTTGTTCAGTGCCAGCATACCAAAGTTTATTGGCTGGTTAAGCGGGTAGTAATAGTAGCCATCGTTGCGCAGGCCGTAAAAAATATCCTGCGTGTAAATATCTATCAGGGTACGGCGGTTAACCGGCCGGCCGGTTTCGTCAAACACTGTAGTAAAAAAGTCGGCCTGCATCAGCCCCTGGTTGGCAAACTCGCGCGGCACCGTGTAGGTTTCTTTGGCGTTGCCGCTTTCATCCAGCACACCCTGGCGGGTAATGTTATCGTAGTTAACCTGTACATCGGCCAGGTTAAAGTTGTACTTCGCATATTTTTCGGGCGAGAAATACTTTTGTTTAAACTGAATCTCTACCTCGTAGTTGCGGTTAGCCGCCGGCGGGCCAAAAAAGTTAACCGCGTTTATTGCCAGCGTGGTGGTTTCGGCAGGTTTCAAAAACTTCTTATCGGCGGTAGCGGTTACCTTTATGCGGTCGGGCATAAACTCCTCTACATGCAGCGCCTTACTGGTAAGCAGTATATCGTTACCGGTGTACACCTCAAAGCTGTACGTACCTGTTACCGCCGATGGCGATAGTTCTATTTCAGTTTCCAGCGAGCCCTGGCTGTTCAGGGTTTTCTTCAGCGTTTTCAACTCTTTACCATTAGGCAACAGCAGTTTCATTTTTACCGGTATATCGCCGGGTGTTCTCCATTTCCAGTCGCGGGCTATTACGCTTATGTTCATTTTCTCGCCGGGGCGGTATATATCGCGGGCGCTGTACACAAAGGCATCGAAACCGGTTATGTTTTTGCGCTTGCCGCCTACATCAAACCGCGATGTTTCTACATGCGTGGTATTAAAAGGCAGGTAGTTAAAATCGGTACCGCTGCGGGCTATTATCATAGCGGTATTAAAGTTTTTAAAGTCGCGCTTTTTCAGGTCAATCTCCACCACCCCGTTAGCATCGGTAGTACCGGTACCAATAGTTTGGTTGTTGCCGCCCAGCACAGTAATGTTTACATCGCCCAGCGCACCGGCACCCGATATAGAGTTAGCAAACACATACACTTTATCGCCGGCCTCTTTGGCAATAAGCCCAATATCTGATAGTGATATAAACCGCGAATCGCTGCGCCAGTACTCATCGGTGCTTTGCACCTTTATGTGGTAAATACCCTTAAAGTCTTTCAGCTTATCATCAAAGTTGAAGGTAAACAACCGGCTGTTGCCATAGCGTGGCAGGGTGCGGGTTTCTATTTCCTTTTCGTAAATAATATCGCCTGCCGATATGTTGGTGTTGTAATTACTGCCTCCCTCCTCATCGTAGTACTCATAATCGTAGTCGTTTACGTAGTAGCCGTTGTGTTGTGCAGCTATAAGGTTGTTCTCGTATATTTTAGATATAGTAACCTTTACCTTTTTTACCGAGCTGATACGCACCTCTATATTCTTGTTGCCCTTTGGGCTCAGGTACACGCCTTTGCGGTTTACAATGTTTATGTCCGGCTCCAGCTTACCAAAGGCAATGGTAGCCGAGTAGTCATCGCGCAGGGTGCCGCCTATTCGCCCTTTAAGCCCGGTGCGCAGGGTCATGTTGTAGCTTTTATCTACATCAAACTCTTCGCTGGTAATAAACATACCATCGGTGGTTACTTCGGTTTTAAAATTCACCTTAGGGTCAAAGCTGATATACTGCTCCAGGTTTTCGGCCACCGGTGCCTGGCTCATAAATACTTTAATGGTGCCCTGTGTACCATCGTGGTCGCTTTCGGTGTTTTGTATACTTACGTTGTACGGCGAGGTTATCACCACATCATTCTCTATCGCCTTATCGGTAGGCGATGAACCACCTACCGGTACAAGCCCCTTCTCTATTTTTATGCTTACGGGCAGGTCTTTATCTTCCAGCTTTACACCCATAATCGATACCGATATTTTAGTATCGGGTGTAGTGGTTTGTATATTATAGCTGGCCTTGCTGCCATCCAGCAATATGCCCAGTAGCGGTTTTAGTTTGGCAGGGTCTACCTTGTAATTAAAAAACAGGTCTATCTGCGGAAAAGCGCTCGATGCATTACCATCGGTAACGTTCCACATGGCATTGGCATATTGCACCTGCAGGTACGGGGTATGAAACGTAACTGTAGTGCCTTTGCCCAGCGATAGTTTAGGGTTGTATTGCAACACCCGGCTGGTTATCTCGCCTTTGTAAGTAGTGGCAGGTTGCAGGTCGTTCTCTGGCGAAAACACCAGCTCATTGGCATTTTGCCAGCGGAAGCGGCCCGGTATGGGCGGCGTAAACGCTATATATTCAGTTGTATCCCACTGGTTCAGCACACTATCGCCCACCAGGTTTTTATCGAAGGTAAAGGTAAGGTTGCCCAGGGTGGGTACCTCATCTTTAGCGGTGGTTTCAAGCAGGTTTACTTTGTTTTTGTTACAGGCCGCCAGCAGCAGTAGTGCCAGGGCCAGCAGCGTTAGCTTTGCGTTACGCATAGGTGGTGAGTATGTAGTGTTGTGGTATTGCACAAATTTGCAATGACTAATCTACGCTACTTACACCTGTTTTATTGCGTATGTGCAGAACTATTTTTTACGCGCACAAAAAAGCCCGTGCAAAGCACGGGCTGTATATAAGTTGGTAAACGACTATCCACAAACATACCTAACAGATTCTCGCAATAGTAACATACTGTGGTGGTGGTCAATAGCATGGTATAAAAACATATTTTTTCTAAAATTTAAATAGCTTAAGCAATGCGACCTCTCCCCTCTGCCTGTCGGCATCTCCCCTCTCCGAAGGAGAGGGGAGAACTATCAAATTACAATAGCCTGATTGATAATTTATATAGTTTATGCTGTTAACTCAACCTGTAAAAAAAGTATGACGATACAAAACTCAAACAAGTTGATTTTTGCGACAAACCCTTTACAAGCTACCGGTAACTTCTGTTGATGCCGCCTAGTAGGCGTTTAGGTAAACAAACGGACAGTCATTAGGTTGCATTGATATTAATTAGAAACTATAACCTACCTGGAAGGTGAAGTTACGCGGTGCCTCTATCAGGCCGGGGCGCAGGGTGTACTCGCGGTTAAATATGTTTTTGCATATAAACATAAACGTGGCTTTCTCTTTATAGCTGTAGCCGGCGCGCACATCCATTACAAAGTCGCCTTTATTGTGCGATGCACGGAAATCGTTTACCACTTTCAACGCGCCTATTTTGTTATCAATGTTTTTCATAAAGCTGTTGAAGAAAGCACTAACCCCTACCGTAAAACCCTTGTAGTTGGTTTGTATATCGGCTTTGGCCGAGTGCTGTATACGGTACTTCAAAATTTTAACCGAGTTAGGGTCGGCCGGGTTGTAATCCAGGTTTTTAGGGTCCAGGTACGAGTAACCAATCAGGAAGTTAAGCGGCACACCAAATATTTTGCCGTTGGCCACTGCCGATACCTCTACCCCCATTACACGGGCATGCTCTACGTTAACCGCCCTGAAAGGCAGGCCGGTAATAATGGTACCCGAATCGGGCTCGAAACCGTTAAACTCAATCATATCGGTGTACTGCATAATAAAGCCGGCCACATCAAAGTAGGCTACCCACTTGCTTATTTTAACACCCTGCTTTATGCCTACCTCGGCACTCCAGCCGGTTTCGGGGCGCAGGTCTTTGTTAGGAAAAACCTCGGCACCGCTACGCACTGTATGTACAAATTTTTCGGCCAGCGACGGGTAACGGAAACCCTGGCCAATAGAGGCACGGATAAACGTACCCTCGGTAGCCTGAAAATTTAACCCAAAGCGGAACAGCGGCGCTACCGGAGAAGTGATGGGGTTATCTTTAGAGCGGCCCGCCGCCTTGCTGATAGCATGGAACGGATACTTCACCATACTGGTATCCAGCATGGCAAACTCCAGGCGCATACCACCGGTAATGGTCAGCTTTTTAAAAAACTTCTTCTCTACCTGTATAAAGGCCGCCACATTGCTGATAGTGCGGGTGTTGTATAGCAACTGGCCCTGTGTGCCCGGGGTGTACAACTCGCCAAAGGTTTTACCGCGTATTACACTGTGGTAACCGTTGGCACCGGCTATTACCACCAGGTCTATCTTTTTAAAGTTGCGTAAAAAGCTATAGTCGTAATAAAACTGTGTAGAAGAAGTACTATCGCCGGTACCGCCCAGCACCACCCCAGCGTTGGAGTTATACATGGTATTGTACACGCGCAGTTTCAAACTGTGCTTATTCTCTTTCTTATCGTAGTAGTTTATGTACGGGTCTATATTAAACGTACGGGTGCGGGTAAGTACCACCTCGGTAGGTACATACATATTTACACCAATGCCTTTCGATACAAAAAAGTCTTTCAGGTTTTCGTGAAAGAAATTCATGTTTAACCCCACCGTAAGGTTGGGTAGCTTGTGCGGTGTATAGCGTAGCTTGGTAGTAAGGCGCACACGTTTGTAATCGTTATTCTGGCGGAAACCCTGATCCTGATTATAGCCACCGGCCAGCACTATACCAAAATCGCCATACTGTTTGGCATGCAGTACCTGCGCACCACCAAACATAGGGCGCTGTATGCGGCTGGCGGTATCGCCATTGTGCTTTACTACTTTACGCTGCCACCACTGGCTCCAGGTGTGCTGGTAAGGCTGGTCGTAAAAACCATAGCTAACCAATATTTTGTTTACCGCCTCGGGCTTAGGGTTAATGGTACGCATGTTAAGCACCCCGTTAAGCGCCGATGAACCGTACAGGGCCGATGAGGCGCCTTTAATAATCTCTACCTGCTCCAATGCTTCAATGGGCACGGTCTCCCAACGGATACTACCGTTCTCGGGGCTTATTATCGGCATTTCATCCAGCAGGGCCAGCACACGGTTACCGGTAGCATCGCTAAAACCACTACCACCGCGTATAGAGATGGTTTTGCCCAGCATGTTTACGCCCGGCACCTTATTCATGGCCTCGTCCATTTTGGCGTTGTTCTGGTTAATAACCGATGCCTTTAATACTTCCATAGAGGTAACTTCGGCGCCCAGGTTTTTCTCGTATTTAGATGTAGTAACCACCACTATATCCATATCTATAGCGTCTTCCGACATCTTTACATCCAGCTTTTTGGCTTTATCCAGCGCGGTTACGGTAACCGGAATACTGCGTTTTTCAAAGCCCACAAAGCTAAACTCGAGGGTGTGCAGACCCTGTGGCAGGCGTATTTCGTACTTACCGTCGTAATCAGTAACAGTACCATTGGTAGTGTTTTTAACTTTAACCGATACGCCGGGTAGCGACCCGCCTTTTTCATCGGTAATAGTACCGGTAACCGGTATGCCGGTGCCCGATGCTGTAACAGCAGTTGGCTGGGCGGTTTCTGTTTTGGTATTCGCTACCGGTGCAGGTTCGGCAGCCTTTGTTTTAAGGTTTATGGTTAATTGCACCGCCGTAGATGCCTCCAGGGTAAGGGTATCAGTTCCGGTTTCAAAACCAATAGCCTCTGTTTGTATGGTATAAAAACCGGGAGCTAACATCAGGCGGTAGCTGCCGGCATTGTCGGTAGCTGTACCGGCGCCCAGTTCCTTAACTAAAACGGTAGCTCCTGTTACCGGTTGGCCTTTATCATCATTAACTACGCCTGTTAAATTAACCGACTGGCCTACCGCAGAAACAGCAAAAAACATTGCCAGTATTAAACACAGATTTCTCATTTGCGAAAATTTCGATGAGTCAAAAATATAATTTTCTCATAGGTTAGAATACACGTAAAGCGAATGTTATCAACACGCAAAAAAAATGGAATGAGCTGAGGACAGTCATTCCATTTCTGGTTATTTTTTCATGTTAAATTATTCGGCAACCACCTTATTTTTAGCCAGTTGGCTAAAGTTATAGGTAACCTGCAGGGTATAGCTACGTGGCGCTTCGAAACGGCCCGGACGTGGCATCCACTCCCAGTTTGCTACGTTTTTAATAATAAATGCCAGTTTAAGTGCAGGCACCGGACGGTAGCCTATACCTAAGTTAATAATGTTATCGCCACGGTAGTTGGCAGCCTCTTTGGCAGCGCGGTAGTTTTTAAGACCAACAAACGAGTTGATTTTAAATGCCGATGGAACGAAATTGGTAAAGAACGGGCTTACGAAAGAGTAGTCAACATTTTGCTGATAGCCGATGAACTGGTAATCTAAGTTGAAATCGAAGTTTTTGTGCACTATGCCAAACAATAACTTAAACTGGTGCGTAGGGCGGTATTTAAGTGTATTGGTTTTAGATGACGAGGTCATACCATAGGTAATAAACTTGGTGGTATCTAAACCGGCAGGGGCATTTTCGCCATTGTAGGCACTTTGTAAGAAACCTGCATACATACCTGGGGTAATGGTATCGCCGGCGTAGTTAAACAGGGTAATGGGTTTATCCCAGTTAAGTGCTTTGGTGTTGATAAAGGTATAACCACCCAGGAAATTGAATTCTACACCACCTACGGTAGTTTGTAAACCTAAAGCAGCATCTACACCCAATATACGGGTAGAACCTACGTTTTGTGAAGAGAAACCTGCACCCAGTTTGTTTTGCAGAATGTTGAACTCGCCAAACGAACCGAAGATAAACTCCATCATGTTCTGGTACTGGTTCCAGAAACCGGCCACATCAAAGTAACCAATGGTAGGTGCCGAAGACTTTTTGCCAATCTGGAAACCTTGTTTCAAACCTATCTCAGCGCTATAGCCGGTTTCAGGTTTCAGGTTTTTGTTCGGAAAAATTTCGATAGCACCCAGTTTGGTAGTTACGTACAACTCGGCAATAGACGGGTAACGGAAACCCTGGCCAAACGAAGCACGGATGTAGGTAGCCTCGGCAGCCTGGTAGTTAAGGCCCAGGCGGAACAGCGGATAAGTAAGGTCTTTTAAGCTGTTGCGGCCATCTATGTTAAAGTACTCCCAACGGGCACCCAGCGATATGTTCAGGCGGTCGAAGAATTTACCATCTACCTGCGCATATACCGATGCGTTGTACGAGTCGTGGCGTTTATCGCCAAACAGGTAAGGTACCGGGTAGTAGCCCAGCGAATCGGTTAAACGCTGGCGAACAGAATCGGGTGTAGGATCGTTAGGGTTGCTGGGTGGGGCAATTTTATCTATCCTGCCGCCTACACCGGCTATAAAGTTAAGTTTTACTTTTTTGCTTACATCAAAAGCACGCTGGTAGCTAAGGTCAAGTATATTACGGTGTGCAATAGAGCCCTGGCCGGTGCTGTTTACGTTAGATGAGTTAAGCCAACGGTAGCGGAACGATATACGGTTGCCCATAGTATCGGAGTAGTTGATAAACGGGTCTATCAGGTAACGGCCGTTATCGTAAATGGTAACAGTGTTAACCAGCGGACGGTACGATTTTGCACCGGTGCTATCCCACAGGAAGAAGGTTTTACCCCAGCTCCAGTAGCCTAAAAAGTTAGCGCCTACGTTAAGGCCGGGTATCTTTTTAAAGCGGTAGCGTATTTTGGCATTTACACGAAAATCCTGGTTATCAGAACTATCCAGGTAGCTGCGGTCGTTGTTGTAAGCCATACCGGTGGTAAGGTCCCACTGGCCTATTTTGCGGCGGTCGGCAAAGTTTAAACCGGCAAACCAGCGTGGCTCACCCTGCCACCATTTCATAGAGCGGGTTTGGGTAGGGCCTTCGTAAAAACCGGCATAAGTTTGCAGGCGGGTGTAAGGTTCATCGGTAGGGTAAGCCATACGGGCGTTGATAACACCGTTAAGCGCACCGGTACCGTATATAGCCGAAGCAGCACCTTTCAATACCTCTATCTGGTCTATGTTTTCTACCGGTATCATGCTCCATTTGGCATCATCGGCATCGGCAGTGGTAATTAGCATATCATCGTACAATACAGCCACGCGCGAACCGGCACCGTAGCTCCAGCCGCTACCACCACGTATGTTGGCCTGGCCATCGGCTATAGTTACACCGGGTACTTTCTGCACGCCGCTCGATACGTCGGTTACGTTCTGGTTAGACAGTACGTTGCCTTTCATTACATCCAGCGATACAGTTTCTTCACTGGCTTTCTTTTCGTATTTAGAACCTGTAACCACCACGGTGTTTATCAGGGTCTCTTTTTCTTTAAGCGTAACGCTTACGGTAATAGTCTGGCCGGGTAGTATGGTTACTTTTTTAACCTGATCGGCTTTGCCCAGGTATTTAAAAGTAACATCGTAGGTACCTGCCGGCAGGTCTTTAATTTCGTAGTTACCGTCAAGGTCGGTAATAGCAGCCTGGCCTTTGCTGGCATCAATAATTACGTTGGCCGAGTAGAGCGGCTGGCCGTTTTCTTCTTTAACCACACCTGCCAGTTTGCCGTTTTGGGCAAATACCGATGCAGAAATTACTACAGAAAACAGAATGAGTAGATGCTTTAACTTCATGTGCTTTTTTGGTTTAGGGTTGCCTTAGGAGATAGTCCGAAAGTATAGCTCTATGGATGCTTATACTTCAGAATTTCCACATGGGCTGCATATTAGTTTCGAACAAAAATAGTTTTTTAAGTAAAACCGCAAAGTTATGTTAAAAAGACAGTCGACTAATGGTTAACCTGTTCACTATCAGTTTATCGTGCCTGCTGGCGGCTGGTACGGTAACTAAGGGCCGCACTTACCAGCCCACCAAACAACGGATGGGGGTTATAAACCGTAGATTTTAGTTCGGGGTGAAACTGAACACCAATAAAATACCGGTGGTTAGGTATCTCTACAATTTCTACCAGCCCGTTATCGGGGTTCTTACCCGTAGCTTTCATACCGGCCTGTTCAAACTGCTGCAGGTACTTGCTATTAAACTCGTAACGGTGGCGGTGGCGCTCGCTTATATGTTCGGCACCATACAAACCTACTGCTATTGATTGTGGGGCCAGGTCGCAACGGTAAGCACCCAAACGCATAGTGCCGCCTTTATTTTTAATCTTCTTCTGCTCCTCCATCATATTAATAACGGGGAAGGGGGTGTTAGGCTCCATTTCGGTGCTGTGGGCATGCTCCATACCCAGCACGTTGCGGGCAAACTCTATAACAGCGCATTGCATACCCAGGCAGATGCCAAAGAAAGGTATGTTGTTTTCGCGTACAAACTTAATAGCAGTTATTTTACCCTCAATACCACGGTTGCCAAAACCGGGCGCTACCAGCACGCCATCCAGATGACCAAGCTTTGAAACTACATTGTGCTCATCTATATGCTCACTATGTATGGGCTCCACTATCACCTTACACTCATTTATAGTTCCGGCGTGTATAAAAGCCTCGTGTATTGATTTGTAAGCATCCTGTAGCTCTATGTATTTACCTACCAGGCCTATACGCACCTCGTGTTTGGGGTTGCGCAGTTTATCTATAAACACGTTCCACTTAACCAGGTCGCTTGGCTTATCGGCGGTTAGTTGTAACTTACGTAACACGGTCAGGTCAGCTTTCTCGCGCTGCATCTCCAGCGGCACTGCATATATCGAGTCCACGTCCAGCGCCTGTAGCACCGAGTCACGGTCTACATTGCAGAAAAGAGCCAGCTTGCGGCGCATATCATCGGTCAGCGGCATTTCGGTACGGCACACCAGTATATCGGGGCGCACACCTATAGTTTGCAGTTCTTTTACGCTGTGCTGGGTAGGCTTGGTTTTAAGCTCTTTGGCGCTTTTAAGGTACGGTATAAGGGTAAGGTGGCACACCAGGGTGTCGTGCTCATCCAGCTCCCAGCGTATCTGGCGCAGGGTTTCTATATAAGGCAGGGCCTCTATATCGCCTACGGTACCGCCTATCTCGGTTATTACAATATCGTACTCGCCGGTTTGGCCGAGCAGCAACATGCGGCGCTTAATCTCGTCGGTTATATGGGGTATTACCTGTACAGTTTTGCCCAAGTAAGCGCCTTCGCGCTCCTTATTAATAACGGTTTGATATACACGGCCGGTAGTAACGTTATTAGCCTGACTGGTAGGTATATTTAAAAAACGTTCGTAATGCCCCAGGTCAAGGTCGGTTTCGGCACCATCTTCGGTTACATAGCACTCGCCATGTTCGTAGGGGTTCAGGGTTCCGGGGTCTACGTTAATATAGGGGTCGAATTTTTGAATGGTTACGCGGTAACCACGGGCCTGCAATAGTTTAGCAAGCGATGCGGCAAAAATTCCTTTTCCTAAACTGGATGTAACGCCGCCAGTTACAAATATATACTTAGCCATTGATTAATAGGGTTTCGCAAATGTACCCCGATTACAGAAAAGAGCAAGCACAAAAAATAACGAAAGACTAACACCGTGTTAGTAAAAAACCCATACAATCCACCGCCTTATAAAAAAGTGGCTTTATAACTAATATACCTGCCGCTTAAACTGAGTTTAAAACATAGAAAATACCGGTGTACCGTGATTTATTATATTATAAATATTTTAATAACAATGGCTTCAAAACACAGATAAACAGAAAATTAACACAGTTGACTAAGCCAAATGTACAGATAGCTAGTTTGCTGAAAATATTATAAAACTACTTACAACCTTAGCACTAACAACAGGCAGCTTGTAAAAATGCGCTATTGACACACTGTAAACGCAGGTTGTTACACACCTCCCGGTATTTAGTAGTAAAACACGGCTGAATTACAACACCACTAAATGGTGTGATATGTATTTACTGTTTTATAAACCCATAAACTACCCCCATGCTACCCATTAAAATACTGGCCCTGGACGACCAACAATTTTACATAAACGGTATGATGCATTACCTGAAACAGTGGACCCTGGTGGGCAAAGCAACAGGCTGTACCAACTACGATGAGTTGCTGCTTCAGCTTAGAGAGGATGAACCCGATATTGTATTTATGGAACTAAACCTGCGCACCTGCAGGCACGACAGTTTTAGTATACTGCGCGAAATAAGCAGCCGGTACAAAAATGTGCTGGTAGCGGTACTAAGCCGCTACAACACCCCCGAGTTGATAAAAGAAGCCCGCGAAAACGGGGCCCGGGCCTTTATTGATAAATACGGCGGCACCGAAAACCTGTTCAACTTTCTGCACGACTACTGGAGCAATAATGTACCAGGGTACTACGTAAGTGTAAACCAGCATGGCCCCAAAGCGGCAGGCAACACCCGCACACACGATGGTTTTGAACTATACCACCAGCTAACCAAACGCGAACGTGAAGTGATGCACCTGATAGTAGAAGGCCGCGAACACGAAGAGATTGAGCAGGTGCTTGGTATAAGTTACAGTACTTACAAAACGCACCGCAGCAATATTTTGCAAAAAATGCAGGTAAAGAATGAGGTAGGGTTGACCAGGAAAGTTGGATCAACTATAAACAGTATGGTTCCGGTTATGGCAACCTATAACAATATGCCGGGTATGAGGCAGATGTAACCTAAAACCACTTCTTTTTTATAAAGTAAAAACCCATAAGGCCCGATAGCAATATGCAGGCGCTGAACACAAACACAAATGCATACGGGTGTGTTTCGCCGGGCAGGTTAACGTTCATACCAAAAAAGCTGGCTATTAACATAGGTACGGTAAGCAAGATGGTTACCGAGGTAAGGCGTTTCATTATCTCGTTCAGGTTGTTGGAGATAATAGATCCGAAAAAATCCATGGTG
This sequence comes from uncultured Chitinophaga sp., assembly GCA_964423405.1. Classification (GTDB taxonomy): domain Bacteria; phylum Bacteroidota; class Bacteroidia; order Chitinophagales; family LD1; genus Bog-950. Next base: position 21,297 of record CAYREY010000043.1, read on the forward strand.
CCGTTAAGTATGTCCGAATACATCTCGCTCATAGAAAGGGCCTGCTGGTTTTCTATAATAATATCGGCCAGTGTATCCAGTTTATCTTCGTCCTTAATCTTCAAAAAGTTGGTTCGCTGAATTTTCATCAGCAGCAAATCGTTGAAACGAAGGTTGGTTACAAAGTAAATAAGGCTCTTCTGTATGTTCAGCAACTTGGTAAGGTCGTCGTTACTGCTAGATTTATACAAGGCTTTTTCGTAGGCGTAGCGCTCGTTGTTTATGTTTTTAAGAAACTGCTGAAACATGGTAACGTTACGCTCAAATATAGTAAGTATAGCCCCCTCTACATCGGCGGGGTTGAAGTTGCGCGGCGGGGTGTTTAGCAAAAACTCTATTACCTGGTTTTTGTAAGCACTTACAGTAATCAGGTAATCGGCCGTGCGGATAATACCGATGGGGATAGTAATGTAGCTGGCCTCTATATCCGAAATACCATCGTTGGGGATAGGGGTTTTAAGCACTATCAGGTCCACCCCTTCTTCGCTTTCGTAACGCGAGCGTTCATCAATATCGAGCGAGTCGGTAATGAAATCAATATCAATAGAAAGTTGTTCGCTTAGCTTTTGTGTTTCTTCTGTACCAAAAGGGCCGTACAAATGTATCCAGCACCCTTTTTCGGGGCTGTTAAGCCTTTTCAGGCCACCATTGTCTTTTTTCAGGTAAACTACCATCGTCCATTTAACAGCGTGTGTTGGTAAAGCCGCGCAAAGGTAACCCGATATATGAAAGCACGAAGCAACCAGCTAAAAAAGTACAGATGAATTAACTGTTACCAGTATACTATACAGCCAGAGCCATACAGATAGGTTCTGCTATTTTATGATAGTAAGTGTTCCTTTGCGTATCTCTTCGCGGTGGCCATCCATAAAAGTT